>JAAFIM010000004.1 GCA_013297745.1 Chitinophagales bacterium
AGATGTTTCACCGCGTGGGGTATAAAACCCCACGCTCTCGCTTATTTTTATAACGAAAAACACATTATTTTTATAATTATAGTGCTTAATAGCTCTTATTACACACTCACTTTTTAAATTCAGTATTATATGATAAAGCAAAGCAATTCGCATTTTAGTTTTACTATTTCTATCAATAATAACATTGAAAAGATTTGGGAAACGCTTATTAATGTATCCACTTGGCATTTGTGGGATACAGAACTTATCGAAGCTCAACTTGAAAATAAGTTTCAAGCTGGGGCAAAAGGTACGATGATTCCTAAAAAAGGGCCAAAACTCAAGTTTTATATTTCAGAAATGACACCCAACCAATCTTATACTATCAACACCATACTTCCAATAGGGGAGCTTGTCATCAAAAGAAACTTAAAAATTGTAGGTGAAACTGTTGAATTTACCGATGATATACAATTTACAGGATTGCTAAAAACAATTCTTGGGTTTATATTAGGTAGACAGTTTAGAAAAGTATTGCCTGAAGTTTTGCATAATTTTAAATTACTTGCAGAAAGCAAATGAAAATAATTCAATTATTTTTTTTATTAATAGCTTTGCAAATTAAAGCTCAAGTGAATGAACCTACACTAAACATCAGATTAAGTTTTCTAATTTTTCCCTCGTTTAGTCCTTTATTAACCTTAGAAACAAAAACATTTCAAAACCTAACCGTTCAATTAGAAACCAATTTTAAAAATACTCACGGGGTTAATTTAAAATACTTTGTCAACGAACGAATGAATAAACATTATCTATTTTTAGGCAATGCATTTATTAAAAGTGATTATTTGAGACAAGACCGCAAAATAACTTTTTTACCTTATGTAGGTTATGGCTACGCACACCGATTTGGCAGAACAAAGGCTTGGATTTTTGATAGCAGAATAGGAATTGGATGTACTGCCAATGCGGACAATAATATAATTTTGCCAGTTATTAAAACAGGCATAGGAAAAACTTTTTAAAATCTAAAAATGACCGCATTAAAAATTATTTATATAGCCAACATCATTGTAGCTGGCTGGATTAGTATTACATCTATGTCATCACCCTCTAAAGCCGCAAATACTGTTTTTCAAAACGTTTATCAAAGCACCGAACTGATGAAATTAGTAGGTTGTTTATGGTTTGCTATTGCTTTTTTATCCGTATTAGGACTTTGGCGGCCGATTTCATTTTCACCTATATTGTTAGTTCAACTTATTTACAAAAGCGCTTGGCTTTTAATTGTTGCATATCCAGCGATAAAAAACAACCAACCGTATCCAACCGGAATGGCTTTATTTTTTTTAATTTGGGTAATAATTTTACCTTTTATTATTCCGTGGAACAACTGGACTAAATAAATAGTATTGGTTTTAAATTTATCTTTTTTTGTAAAAAAATTTGCTAACAGTTCAAAAATTATCCCATATAATAAAAAAAAGCTCCTGTTGATACAAACAGGGGCTTTTTTTGTGGGTATTATTTAGGCAGTTGGTTAAAAATAATCTCAAAATGTTGCGGCGCAAAAAAATTGCTCATACGGGTAACATCTATGCCCATTTTTTGCGCTCGGTCTGGCAATACATCTTTTTTTAATATGTTTTGGATTACGTGCCGCGACATTTCCGCGCAATACATTTCCGTGCTTTCGTGGTCGTTAAATCCCATATCAAAACGCATATCTGCCGCTTTCAACTTATAAATTTCATTCAAAACCGCCTCTCTATTCGCCTGACTAGTTTTCAACCGAACAGCGGCTAAACTATGCTCTTGGGAGTGGCCAACGTAAGTTTTCAAACTTTCTGTTCTGACCCCGTTGCTATCTAAATCGCTAATAATGTGCAAAATATAAATTTCATCATTAGGATAACGCAACACAAACCCGCAATGCGTTACAGGGTAAGTTTCTTCCAAAAAATCTGCAATAAAATCGCTTACCGCCCCATATCCGCGCCTCAATAAAATATCCCCGTGTTGTAATTGGGCAATTTCCGTTTCGTTTATAGAGGCAATCGCAGCTTTTCTAAACGTTTTGGCTCCGCCCAAATTCTGCACGTGTTCAAACAATTGTCTATTTTTTGCATCGTTGCTGTCTATTTTTTCAGCAGAATTAACTTGCAGATTAGAAGCGGTATTTGTGCAGCTAAAAAAGGTTAAATTTATAAAAATAAGGGCGATAAAAGCTAAAAAAAGTTTTTCCATCAAAAAAAATTAAAAAAAAATTAAAAATTTTCTCGCAAAAAGCCAAAAGAACGTCTCGCTTTTACAAAATTTTTGCCATAAAACGCCCCTTTGACCGAGGTTAAAAAACGTCTTAATAAAAAATCAATTTCTACGTTCAAATCGCCCGCTGTTTGGCTTAATTCTGATTTATTTTGTTTTAAATCTTGACTGTCGTCCCAAGCTATAGCGTGCGCGTCCCGCAAATTTTGCCAATATGCTAAACCCCGTTTTCTGCCCGCAAAAGGATTATTAGGCTCACTCAACTTGTCAACCAGTTTGTTTAAACCTTGCAAACGCAATACATTTTTGCCCGAAAATTGATAAGAACCGTTGCTCATTTTTATCAACCCATATTTTTGATAATAATCAGAAAGGTCGCTTAATTCGGAGTATTCATCCTGTATGTATTTGCGCAAGAATTTTGCCGAATTGTTAATCTCTTTGTTGATAGTTTCCAAAGAAATTGTGTTTGTTTTTTTGTCGTCCGTAACCGCCAAATTTTCTTCTGCCGCTTGCAAAAGTTGATTGCCCAAAGACAACATTTGATTATAATCAATATAATCAACCGAAAAATTGGGGTGCTTATCGCGCCAAGATTCGGCTACCCGCACACAAAGTTCTGCCAATTCTACATTGCTTTTTGGCACGTTGGGCGCACGTTTGGTTTTTTTCTCTAAATTTTCCCCTTTTTTATTCTCGTTGGGCAAAAAATTAGCAGTAGGTACAACCAATTCAGATTGTATTTTTTTGTTTTCTTCGGGATTTTCCATTTTTAAAAAAATTTTTTGTGTGAAACGGTTAAAAAAATAAGCCAAAAAATGATAAGTTTATATTATCAATACGCAAAGATACGGTTTATTTTTTAATCTGCAAATTTATTTATCAAAAAAAATCATTTTTTTTACATTTTTATAAATTTTTATGCAAAAAGTAAATTCTATAGCAAATATCGTGCCAATTTTGTAAAAAAACAGCTTTTTAGATAGCTTTATTAAAAATAAAGTTGTAAAACTGTCCTCGCGGTTTGCAAAGTTAGTTTTTGAAATAAAAAAACAGCTTATCGGTTTGCAAAGTTAGTTTTAAAAATAAAAAAACAGCTTATCGGTTTGCAGAATTAGTTTTAGAAATAAAAAATTATCCTTGCGTTTGGAAAAGGTAAAATTTGCAAAATAAAAAAAGTGCAAACGAAAGCGTATTTAATCAGCCAAACGTTTGCACTTTATATTTTTATAAAAAGATTATTTTTCCCAACGGTTAATAACCGCCAAAACAGCCATATTAAAAAAGAAAAAAGAACCCACTTTATCCGTTTCTATCATATCGTTCATCAATAAAAAGGCTAAAATCACCACAGTAGAAAGGGTGCAAGCCATCGCTATATCTTTGAGCCGAGCGGTAGAAAGGCTATGATAAACTTTTTCCCCCCATATCAACGTGAAGAAGTTTAATAATACAAAAATAAACATACCCAAAAACCCCTGTTCGGACAGCAGCATTAAATAATAATTATGCACACCCGATTGTTCGGGATTATCAGAAACATAAGTTTGAAACCGATTGAGGGTATAAAATTTATAATTGTGATAAAAACTACCGCCGCCAAAACCTGTATAAATATCTTGGTCAGCCATTCGGACGCTCGCTATCCATCTATAATAACGCTCCATAGTGGAAACATCTTCCAACTTGTAAGTAGCGGCTACTATATCGTTCAAATCCGTATGCGCAATGGTTCTTTCGGTGGGGGCATAATCCATAAATTTATTGCTTTGGTATAAATACCCAAAAACAGCGATTAGCAACACGGTAGCCAACATTAACACCCATTTGACCATCCGTATTTTTATCACAAAATAAGCCCCAATTGCCAAAAATAAAGCGACATAAGCAGCCCTTGTATAAGCAAAAATTAAAGCGATAAAAAGGATGAAAATGGCAGCCCTGACCAAAAACCAACGGGCAGAAAAGCGGGCGTACCAATTCCTAATAAAAAAAATAAGCGGTATGGTCAAAGCTATAATAGCGGCATAATTGACGTGGTTGCGAAAAAAGGGAGCGGTAGCCGCGTTAATTTCTTTGAAACCAAAACCTAATAAAGCGTGATGCGCGACCACTTTAAGCACCGCGAATATAAAAGGGATAAAAAACCAATGCAGTACTTGCTCAAAATGGCGGCTGTGGCGTAAAATATATGCGGTAACAAAGTAAAAAGTAGCAATATACCATATTTTGGCCAATAAAAACTTGGTAGAAATCGTCAAATCAACGGCAAAAATGGTGCTAAATATATGCCAAGCGAGATGGGTTAATAATAAGACGGTGATTATATTGCCAAAAAAATGGGCTGGGATAGTATCAGGGCGGCTAATAATGATTAAAAAATAAATGCCCATAAGCCCTATAATAAGCGGTTCTACGGGCAAATCAGTACCTAATCCGTTGGGTAAGGTAATTTCGGTGGAAATAGGTACAGCTGCCCAAAGAAAAAGGTATATTTTTTGAAAATCTACTATTGTTATAAAAATACCTAAGGGTATAATCGGCAAAAAAGCCAAAAACCATTGTTCCCACCACAGCGCAGCCGACAAAGAGGCTAATATAAAAAGGGCAAAAAGGTAGAATAGTTTGAGGGTTAAATTGGCATCGGGGGCTAAAAATGGCAGTGCGCGCATATTAGTTAAGAAGGATTTACGTACTTTTGCCAATCGACGCGGCGATAAGTTTCTAATAAAATCAGCCCAGCCGCTCCCAACACAAAAGCTAAAAAAGCAGCACCAACTACGAGTAGCGAGCGGGTAGGATACGATTTTATTTTAGGGATTTGCACCCCTTCTACGACGATTAAAGATGAGGTTGGGCTATTGGCGGTAGAACGGAATTGTGCAAATTTGTTGGCTATTTCGGCCAATTCTTCGCTTATACTTTCCACTTGCGCTTCATAAAACAAGATAATATCCCGCCCTTTATTGAATTTGTTGAGGTTTATAGCCGTTTGCAAATCTGTATTTTCCGCCTGCAAAAGTGCCAATTTTTTGGAATAGCCGCTAATCCGCGCTTCCAAGTTGATGATAGAATCGCGTTCGCCCCCTTTTTGGGTATAAATTTGCAATTTGGCTTGCGACTCGGCTAAGGAAGATTCGGTTTGAACGATAAGCGAAGCCAACAACAAACTCTGTTGTTCTACATTATAAATCCCATATTGTTGGCGCAAAATCATTAAAGTATCCATAATTTGGCGCAATTCTTGTTTTTTATCATTTAGGGTATTTTCATAAGTATTGATAATCATTTTTTTGTTGTCTGCGGTAGCATTTTTATACAACATATCCAATTTTTGTATCAAAGTATCCAACATTTGAGCCGCAAACAGAGGTTCTACATCTTCTATAGAAATTTCTACCCCGCTATATTCATTTTTTTTGACGTGATATAATTTTCGGAAACGCTTATTTACTTTATCTTCACCTTTGGGGCTGCTGTTATCGATTTCGTACCGTTCGGCAAGGTTAAATTTTTTAATCATAAAATCTATCAAAATAGGAGATTGAGCAAATATCAAAGCTCTATCGACCTCATCTTCGTCCCCATAAAGGCTATTATTTTCTCCATTTTCTGTATCAAAAAGTTGTTTATCTTCATTGGCAGGGATAAAAGTGGCAGAAGCGGTATAATAATTGGGGATAAAAAGGCTTAGTACGGCTGTGAGCAAAGTAGCAGCCACTACGAGAATAGATAAGGCTTTTCGCCAACGGACTAAAGTGCCGATGATATGCAGCAGCGAAAAATCCAATTCGGGGCTGTTGGGCGGGTTGTTATTCATCTTAAAAAATTAGAAAAAAAATAAATATATTTGAAAAAGCGCGCAAAGGTAGGTTTTATTTTATAAATATAAGGATATTCGGTTGATTTTTGAATAAAAAAAAAGAACTTTAGTAGGTACTAAAGTTCTTTTATGAAGCTGACATTGATGGGTAAAACGGACACGGTTAGATTAGTTGCCTCCGTCAAGCCAAATTTTGCGCAGGTTAAGTTGTGATTCGGTGGGTTTGTCTATAAATTGAAACACGTGTTTTTTATCTACGGGCACTTTGGTAAGGGTGGCATTTAGCGTTTTGGGTTCTAATTCGCCTTTGGCATTTTTGCGCAAAACTTTAATTTCCAATTTATCCCCTTCTTTGGCATTATCCAAAAAAGTCAGCAATAAGCCCGAAACTGCTTTGACGGTGAAAGCTTTACCGTTCCAATCGGTGATAATATCATCTTGTTTGAATCCTATACCATTTTTTCCAAAATCATCCATTTTTTCGGCTTTGGCTATATAAAAACGGCTTAAGCTATCATTTTTGAGCACGCCATTTTCTATCCCGCCAAGGGGTGAAATTTCCTCAATTTTGGCTTGTTCTGCATAAGTGATACCAAAGGGGCGCATAAATTCGTCATAGGGCAAGCGTTCTGAACCTTTAATATATTTTTGTATAAAATTTTTGATAGGGCTAACATCAGCAAAAAAGCCACTTTCTGAGATTAATTGGTAAATTTTATCAAAAAGTTCATCATCTTTGAACGGATTGTCTTTGCCATAAAAGCCTGAAAGGTCTTTCATCATATCTTGAAGCCCATATTTGCCGTTGGAGAGCGATAATAATTGTACCTCCAAACAAGCTGCGGTCATAGCCCCTTTGTAATAGATATTGTTGTAGGCTTTGCTATAAGGTTCTACCAAGCAGTTGGCGCTCATTTCTGTGAGAGAAAAACCATCTTTGAATTTGTAAGAGGTGCGAACTTTGTCCCCCAATATCTCTAAAAATTTATCATTAGAAATTAGGTCGAATTTAGCCTGCACGTGCTGCGACATATATTCTACGACCCCCTCATAAAGCCAAAGATGTTGGGACATTTTGGGGTTCATAAAATTGAAATTCTGGATTTCTTCGGAATGTATAAATAAAGGGGTTACGATATGAAAAAACTCGTGAGCTGCTATATCTGACACTTGTTTGGCTATTTTTTCGGCGGCTTCTTCTACCAAACAAAACATAGACGAGCGCGAATGTTCGAGTGCGCCAATTTGTCCTGTACCATAACCTTCAGATGAAAGATAAAGTATAAATAAATATCGGTCGACGGGTAATATACTGCCTAGATATTGATTTTGGGCTTCTACTACAGGGCGGATTTTCTTGCCTAATTCTTTGGCGGTTACTTTTTTGTTGGGAGAGAATACAACCACTTCTATTTCAGAATAACCCATTTTAAACTTCATAGTGTCGGCAACACAATACATAATAGGTTGGTCTATAAGTTCTCCATAGGATTCTGCTTGAAACACGTCGGTATCAAAATCTCCAATATCAAGACGCTCCAGCGAAGTTGCGCCATAGAAAGTGGAAGGGCGGTCAAATTTTAAGACAAAGGGCAAATTTTCTTTATTTTTGAAAAAACCAAAGCAACCGCTGTGATTGAGTACAAAAGCTTTACCCACTTCAAAGCTAGTGCCTGCTGGTTCGAATACTGGATTTTTGAGTTTGGCATCCCAAGTATCTTCTATTCTGTAGGTGATTTTATGCAGTTTTCGTTCTGCTTTGATTTTCCAAGTGTTTTGGTCTGTGCGCTCTACTTTGAGCTCTTTGCCTTTTTTGTCAAAGGCTTTCAAATCTTGTACAAATCGCCCAAAATCTAAAATTTCATAAGTACCAGGTACGGTAGCGGGAAAATGATAAATTAGGTCTAACCCGGTAACGCTTAGGGGCGCTATCATTTCTACCTCCAGCATATCGTTATCAACTTTACCCAAATTGATATAATATTGATAGGCTTCTGTTTCTTCTTGAGCAAACAGGGCGCCACTATACAAAGCAACGCAAATAAAACTATATAACCATTGACGCATGGGAGTAAAAAAATTGGAGTGTTTATAAAAAATTTTAAATTTTATTCATAGATTGCGAAACCTAACAAAAATAATACCAACTGGGGATTAATTTGTTCAGTATTTTTCTTGTGCGGGGCAAAAATAAGCCTTTTTTTTGAAAATATGCGGATTTTGGATAAAAAAGATAAAGATTTTGCTAATTCAGCCTTCGATGACTATCAATCAATAGTAGGTTTTCCCTCTCCGCAAGTGTTGAAAGGGTTGCGTTTTTCCTGTTTTAGCACGCGGGAAAAAATATCGTACTTCTTTGATACCTCCTCTATGTTAGCACCTATATATTTTCCCCAAACCTTATCGCTCAAATTTTTACCCACTAAATCGCAAATTTGGGTGGCATAGATTGCCATATTCGTTTCAAAAATTTGCACTTCTCCGTTTTGATTACCCGCAAACAAACGCTTGTTGTCGTGGCTAAACGCCAATGAACTACTTACACTCAGTAAATTCTTAAACCGAATGGGAGCGTAGCGGTAATCTTTATACGGGTTGGATTCGAAGCTATCACCATATCCGCGAAATACTTTGGCTCTTACACTGGTGTCAATTTGCCAAAGGCTTATCAAGCTATCCCCACTAGCAGCAGCCAACTGTTGGCTATTATTGCTAAAAACTAAATCGTTTATTTTCTGCTGTTGGAATAATAACAGTTCGGGTTTGTTTTCAAAGATATTATAGTCTAGCAAGTTCCAAATGCGTATAGCGCCGTTAGAGTAGCCAATAGCAAGGTACACATCGTTTGGACTATGTGCCAATGCGGTTATTTTTATACTATCACCATCAATCGCTGAAGTGGAAAAAGCATCGTTTAAACTTTCTACTTCTGTTGCATTATCTTCTAGGTTTATCAAATGTAGCTGGTTGGTGTGGGCGGACACACAGAGCAGATATTTCCCGTCGGAGGTTATACCCATATCCAATAAGCCATTTTTAAACCTTAATTCTGCTAAAAAGCTACTTGTATAGTCATAGATAGAAGTAGAGAATAATTTGCCATCGGTTCCTATACTAATTATGAATTTTTCCCTAACAACCATATTTGTAATAGTCGTTCCATTATGGGTTTTGATTATAGTATCTAAGCTCAGTTGGTTGGCGCGTAGGCTAAAAATTTCAATCTCACCATTTACAGTTGCGCGGGCAAGCGTGTTATCTTTGATAATGAGCATATTAGAAATGGATTCTTTTGAGCTTTGGTAAGCTATTTGGGGAGTTTGTGGGGGGTATTTATTCTCCCAGCAGAGTATATTCCGCCCGTTGCAACTGTAAAGATACTTATTGTTTGGTGTGCTTAATAGCGCATTTGTGGGTGATTTGGCTAATGCTCTCAGATTTTTCAACACTTCCAAAGGGTTCATATTTTGTGCTTCTGTAGGATTTGTTATCAGATTGAAGTTGGGTTTTAGTCCAGCTACAGCCGCATAGAGAGCTTCACCAATATAACTATCGTAAAAATTTCCCTCCGCAGCTTGGTTCAAATCGTATGCTTCTTTTGCCAATAACGCGCGTACTTCTGCGTTTTCTACCCCGTGGGATTTGTGCGCTATAGTTTGAGAGAAAGATATCAGCCCAATAATAGCATTTTCTTTCTCCGATTCAATTCGCTGCAAACTGTCGTATCTTGCTTTCTGTAGACGATTGTGTGGTCTGTATTGAGCAAAAATAGAGTTATAGCAAGCAAAAAATAGGATAGAATTGACTACAAATTTTAGAAACATAACAAACGATAGTTTAAGGGTTAGAAAAATTATTTACCCAGCCAAATTTTCAGCATTTCTTTTTGTTCAGGGCTAGGCTGTTCTACAAACTTGAACTGATTGCGGCGTTTGGAAGATATTTTTTTGATGGTATTGGAAAGGGTTTGAGGTTCAAAGTCACCTTGGGCATTTTTGCGCAAAATTTTTACATTCACTAAATCATTTTCTTTGGTGGATTCTTTATAAGAGATTAGGAAGCTATAAACTGTTTTGGTGTTAAAAACTGCCTCATTCCAGTTTAAAATAATATCATCTTGGATAAAGCCTAATAAGCGTCCGAAATCATCCAATTTTTCGGGTTTGGCTATATAATAACGTCCCAAACTATCAGACTTGAGCACGCCATTATCCAAGCCCCCCAAAGGAGAAATTTCTTCAACGGTAAGTTCGCTAAAAAATTTTATCCCAAAAGGTTCAAAATAATCGTTAAAGTTTATTTTTTCTATCCCTGCGATATGCTTCTCCACAAATTTTTTTAGCGGGTCTATATCTTTGATATTTCCATTTTGCAGCACAATATCATATATTTTATCAAATAATTCTTTGTCTTTAAATGCTTTGTCTTGCCCATAATAACCTGACAAATCGACGATGAGGTTAGGCAAACTATATTTGCCTTGTGATTGGCGCAATAGCAATAAGTCCATGCAAGTCACAGCCATAAAACCGCGGCTAAATACTGCATTGTAGGATTGTCGGTAAGGTTCTATCAAGCAATTTTCGCTCATTTTGGTCAAAGGAAAGGTGTCATTATATTTGCCCAGCGCAAGTTTGGCTTTGTCATTAAATACAGTGAGTAGTTTGTCGTGGGTGATGAGCCCATATTTGGCTTGTACGTGTTGCGACATATATTCTACCACCCCTTCATAAAGCCAAAGGTGTTGGGACATTTTGGGTTTTATAAAATCAAAATTGTGTATTTCTTCTGAATGTATGTACATAGGCACTATAATATGAAAAAACTCGTGGGCGGCTTGATTAATTACCTGTTTGGCTATTTTTTCGGCGCTATCTTCCAATAGACAAAATACCGCACATTGGGCATGTTCTAATGCACCCACTTGTTCGGTCAAATAACCTGTAGGGGATAGATGAAGCATAAAAATATACCTGTTGGTGGGCAAAATACCTCCCAAGTATTGGGTTTGCGCTTCTATTAGCGGGCGGATTTTTTTGCTGATTTCTTTAGCGGTTACTTTTTGATTGGGCGAATAAACCACGACTTCTATAGTCGAATAACCTGCTGGAAAACTTGCTGTATCTGCTGGGCAATACATAACGGGAGCATCCACCAACTCGCGATAAGATTCAGCGCTATATACATCTGTATCATAATCGCTATATGTTTTATTTAAGCTGCTGTTTGCGTATAGGGTAGAGTGGTGGTCGATGCTGATGACAAAAGGGAGATTTTCTTTATCTTTGAAAAAACCAAAGCAAGCGCCATGATTCAATAAGAAAAATTTATTGCTTTCAAACCCTGTGCCTGCGGCTTCAAACACAGGATTGGGTTGGCGACTATCCCAAGTATCTTCTATGTCATAACTAATTTTGTACAATCGTTTTTCCGCTTTTATGCGCCAAGTGTTTTGGTCCAACCTTTCAGCCGCTAGTTCTTTGCCTTTTCTATCAAAAGCTTTTAAATTTTGCACAAATCGCCCAAAGTCAAAAAGTTGATAGGTGTTGGGGATAGAAGCTGGGAAATGATAAAATACCTCTTCTGCTTGCACGCTTGTAGGGCATATCAACTCTACAGCGAGTATATCATTTTTGATAGCGGTCAAATTGACCTGATATTGATAGCTGTTGTTGGCTTCTTGGGCTGTGTGGTTGGATATAAAAAAGAGATAAAAAAAGATAGAAGCAAGTATTGTTTTTGTCATTTTAATATATGTTTGGCAAGTAAAGAGATTAAAATAAATAAAAAAAGCCACTTTCGGGCAAAAGTGGCGCAAAGATAGCAGTTTGTTGGCTATTTAATATATTATTTGATAAAATTTAGGGTTTGCCGTACTCGATAATCTCCCAAGTATGGTCAGCGAGTAGTTTGACTGTGGCTTCAAACGCTTCAAAGGGCATCCCTTTTCTTCCCCATTCGCTGGGGGCTATCATTGAGAGTACGTTTTGCCCCGTTTCTCGCCGATAAAGGTGATAGATTTGTGATATTAGCGGTTTAAAGCTCATATCTGCGGTATAAATTCGCTCTGAAATTTCTACCCGACGCTGCAACTGTTGGGCTTGTTCAGCCAATAATTCCATCTGGCGGCGAATTTGGTTGAGTTGCATAGTGGTTTGCTCGCGCATAGCTTCTACAGCCAAGCCTTTGGTGCGTCCTTTATCTATTGGTTTGATTACTGCGCTGCCTACGGTGTGGGCATAAGGCAATAAATGTGGATTTTCGGCTATTTTTGTTTTGTCTATTGGATTATGCTCCATATTATTTGGGCTGATTTTGATATAATTTAATACCCCATAACAATTTTAAAATTGCTTAGTTTATATTTAAACTATATTTTCCTCATTTTTTTTGAAAATAGCCAGCGCGGCTTCTGTAGTGTCTTTGATAACAAAAAAAGTTTGTAGGCGTGTGAGTACCAAAACCTGTTGTATATTGGGAGAAATGCCCACGAGGATAATCTCACCCGATTTGGCGCGCACTTTGGCAAGTGCAGCAATAAGCAAATTTAAACCTGTGCTATTGATGTAACTTAATGCGGCTAAATCTATAATCCATAGTTTATTATCTTTTTGCAATTCCAAATCTATAACTTTTAAAATAGCTTTATTGTCTTCAGGATTTTCTAAAGCCAGCAACTGTAAATATGCGGTTGTTGTTATCAGTTCAAATTTGTACGACATATCAAATGGATAAAAGATATAAAAAAAGGGAGAACTTTCGCTCTCCCTTAGTAATTATATGATATTAATAAAAAAGTTATTCAGCATCTATGAGTTGGTCTTTATCGCCACCGCAGGTTGAGAACGGCGCGCGGCGTTTGAGGTCAGGGGTCAAGATGTATAATTTTTGTTTAATTTCATCTGTTTCAGGGTCGTCAGTACCCACATATTTACGCCAAGCTTTATCGCTAAGATTTTTATCCACTTTGGGGCAAATTTCTTCTGCATAAACCATCATATCTGTTTCCCACATTTTGATTTGTCCGTTTTGAGTACCTGTAAATACGCGGCTGTTGTCCCGCGAGAAGGCTACTGACATAACCCAATCATTGTGGTCTTTTAGTTTGATAGGTACGAAATTAGCTTCTTTGTACGGATACATACTAGCGTTTTCGCGCGGCGATTTTAGTTTGATTTGCCAAAGAGTGGCAGAATTGTCCATACTAGCGGCTACTAGTTGGCGGCTATCGTTACTAAAGGCCAAGTCTGTAATTTTTTGGCTGTGGTAGTGCATAGGTTCTGGTTTGAGGATTAATGCGTCTGGAGCAGTCAAATCCCAAATACGCACCACACCGTCAGAATATCCTAATGCCAAATAACGCCCATCAGGGCTTTGCGCTACACTACTAACTTTAATCTCACTTTCGCCATCGAGAGGCACGGTAGAGAAAGCTTCGATTAAGGCTTCTTCTGGTTGGGCATTTTCTTCAAGATTAAGTACTATCATTTTTGAACCATTTTGA
Organism: Chitinophagales bacterium; assembly: GCA_013297745.1. Lineage (GTDB taxonomy): Bacteria > Bacteroidota > Bacteroidia > Chitinophagales > Saprospiraceae > JAAFIM01. The sequence continues at coordinate 13,575 of JAAFIM010000004.1, forward strand.
GGTATACCAAAAAGATATTTGCCGTCAGGTGAAATAGCCATATCCACGAATCCTCTTTCGTCACCATCTAAATCCAAGCTAGCCAATTGAGATGTACGCCCGTCTTTGATAGTGGTGTAGAATAAATTGTCATCTTTGCCTGAAGTAATAACCCCTTTGTCCCCCAACAATACCATAGAAGTGATGGCTGCGCCGCTGTGACTGCGGATTACGCGGGGAGCTTCTTTGTCCTTGAGCGCGTTGAAAATTTCGATTTCGCCCTTGTCGTTGGCGCGAATGATGTTTTTATAATCATTGGTCACCACCATAGTACGATAAACTTCAGCTTTGTGAGCCAATACAGCAGGCAAGCGGTCTTTTTGGCGGTGTTCGGAGGCTTTTTCAAATGGACGATTTACCCATTTTAGTAAATAGCCCTCGCTACCTGTGCTGAATAAGTGTTCGCCATCTTTGCTAGGAACGATAGAACGCACTGTACCAATTCTTTTTACCCCTTCTGGTGCATCTTCAAGGCTGTTGAAGCTAGGATTTAATTTGTCCAAAGCTGCATAAAGTGCCTCATAGACATAAGCATCATGGGGGCTACCTTCGCTGACCGTATTCAAATCATAAGCTTCTTTTGCCAACAAAGCCTCCACTTTTTCATCCTCTACACTCATAGATTTTACGGCAAGAGACTGAGCCAATGACCAAGCTTTTATCCGCAAAGCTTCGCGGGTAGCAGCTTCAGCTTTTTGTTGAGCATCAAGAGCCTTTCTTTCAGATTCTATCGCTTGTGCTGTTCTTATTTGAGCCAATCTTTGCGCTTCCAATGCTTCTTTCTCTTTTAGTTTGGCTCTGGCTTCTGATGATAAAGCTTCTTGGCGACTTTTTTCAGCAGCTATAGCTGCATCCAAAGCTGTACGGGTGGCATTATTAGCTTTTGCGCTCTCTGCAGCAGCTAAGGCTTCGCTAATTTTGGCTTGAGCTTCAGAATATTTTGCAATTTCTTTGGATCGCTCAGCAATTTGTAAGTCGCGCTCTGATTTTTTAGATGACATATAAGCCTCTTTAGCAGCTCTTCGGGCTTTTTCGCCAGCTACTACAGCTACCCCCAATAATAGGATACAAATCAACGCAAATAAAGCAGAAAAAGCAGCGATTAAAGTTGCCCTGCGCATACGGGTGTCTTGGTCGTGGGCTATAGCCGCTAAGTTAGCTTTGTGTTTGGCTTCACTATCTTCCAAAAATTTGATAGTTTCCACAAACATAGTATTATACCGAATAGACCAAGGTTCTGTGGGCGGCAATCTATTGGGATTTTCTGTATCATATTCCAACGGTTTAGCCCATTTTAGCCCTACTGTAAGCTCAGGGTCTTGCCACAAACTGCCTTTACCGCTGTAGTAACGCGAGGCTGCTTCTGATAAGCGGTCGTATGTTTCTGCTGAAGCGTGTTCATCTTCTACCCAGTTGCGTAAGCGTGTCCATTTTTCCAATAAACATTCATGGGATATATTTATGGTGGAGTCTTCATCTATATCCGACATAGGGGGCGCGCTGATAAATTCGCAACCTTTTTGACTGAATATATTGATAACAAAACTTACTTCTTTGAGAGAGGATTGGGTAGCGCGCATAATCTCGCGTACGGTAGAAGCGCGACGCATAGGACGTCCATCTGCGCCTTTTTCCGAAAGTAGCTTAAACATACGTTCAGCCAATTCTAATCTTTCCGTGTTGCCATCTAAATCGGAATAGGCTTGTTCTGCGTGTTTCTCTAATGCGCTTTTTATCCCCCCAACTTCGTCATAGTGTCTAATGCCAATTGGTGTTTTAGCTTCGTTGGCATCAAGAGATACTCCATCGAGCCAATAATTCCAAGTGCGCATAAGTGCGTGCTGCAACACAGCCAAATCATCAAAATCTTCGCCTGTTTCGTCTAAAATTTTATTTACTAGCTCAGGCGCCATTGAAATATCCATATCGCATATACTAGCAGCAGCAGCAACAGGCGCAAATATAGCTTTTTTCAACTCTTCCATTTTCATACGAGGTATCAAAAATTGCCCGTCGTTGATAGCTTCTGGAAGTGTGCGGAAATCAGTAGCGCGACCAAATGAACTGGAGCGCATAGTGAATACCACATAAATAGCTTGTTCTTTTTGGCGGCTGGCTGTGAGCAACAAACTTACCAGTTGGGCTGCTTCTTGCGCTTGTTCTTCGCCTTTTTTGGCATAGGAGAATATATCGTCGAACTGGTCAACGACAATCATTAAATTTTCCTTTTTAATATTGGCTTGTTTGAACGCTTCTACTATACCCATATTGCCGCGACGAAGCAAAGCCTCTACTGTAGCGGGATAGTTGGGTTCCATAGTAGCGTCGCTACACAATACACCTTTTTGAGCCAATTGCTTGGTTAGATTTTTAATTGGGGTATCGCCAATTGTGCAAACTGCTACCCGCCATTGGGAGCCTGCCTGCCCAGCAAATCCGTCCCGCAGACGCGGTACAAGGCTAGCTTTAGCTAGTGATGATTTGCCTGAACCTGATATAGCTAAAAAGCGATTGGAACGCAACTTGCGCAAAAGTTCGTCTAATTGACGCTCGCGTCCAAAGAAAAAATTGCGTTCATGGGTTTCAAAAGACCGCAGCCCAGGGTAGGGTTGTATGTCTTCTTTGAGAATGTCTATAGCTTCTTTTATCATACCAGCATACTTTTGTTTTTAAGATTTGGATAAATGATGGGATAAATTGGGGTGGTGGTGAAATCAATATAGTATTGATTATTGTTTCAGCGCGCAAAATACGACGGTTTTTTATATCTGCAAACTTTTTTTCAAAAAAAAGTGCTTTTTTTTTATTTTTTTTGCAAAAGTCCTACTTTAGTCCTACTGTTTTATCCGTTTGATATTTGCTCCCAAAGCGTTCAATCGTTCATCTATACGCTCATAACCTCTATCAATTTGGTTGATTTGGTGTATAACGCTTCTTCCTTTTGCTGATAAAGCCGCTATTAATAGCGAAACTCCAGCGCGAATGTCAGGTGAGGTCATCTCAATCCCCCGCAAAGGATAATTTCTATCCAAACCAATAACTGTAGCTCTGTGTGGGTCGCATAAAATAATCTGCGCGCCCATATCTATCAATTTATCCACAAAAAATAGGCGACTTTCAAACATTTTTTGGTGGATTAATACACTCCCGCGCGCCTGTGTGGCTATTACCAGCAGTATAGACATCAAATCGGGGGTAAATCCTGGCCACGGCGAATCATAAACGGTCATAATCGAACCATCTATAAAATTTTGGATTTCATAACGTTCTTGCGCGGGTACGATAATATCATCGTTTTGTATCTCCATTTGTATCCCAAAGCGGGCAAAAGTGGGCAATATGTTCCCCAAAGCATCCACCCGCGCGTTTTTAATCGTAATCGCCGATTGGGTCATAGCTGCCAAGCCGATAAAGCTGCCTATTTCTATCATATCGGGCAGTAATCTGTGCGCAGTGCCAAATAATTGGCTTACACCCTCAACCACCAATTTGTTGGTGCCTATGCCTGTAATCCGCGCGCCCATACTGTTGAGCATTTTGCACAGTTGTTGTACATAAGGCTCGCAAGCAGCGTTGTAAATGGTGGTCATTCCGTTCGCCATAGTAGCAGCCATTAGGGTGTTGGCGGTAGCCGTTACGGATATTTCGTCCATCAGAATATAAGCCCCTTTCAGCTCTTTGCTATGTATGCTGTACATACTTTTTTCGGCATCGTAGTCAAAAATTGCCCCCAATTTTTCCAAGCCCAATAAGTGCGTATCCAATCTTCTTCTGCCAATTTTGTCCCCGCCAGGTTTGGGCAAAACTGCCTTACCAAATCTTGCCAACAAAACCCCCAACAACATCACCGAACCGCGTATTTTGGCTGCTTTGCTGATATAAGCGTCTGTGTATAAATAATCTATATCTATATTATCGGATTGAAAAGTGTAGATATTTTCTCCTGTTTTTTCCACTATCACCCCCAAGCCCTGCAACAGTTCTATCAAAAGTTGCACATCTTTTATATTGGGGACATTGGATAAAGTGACCTTTTCGGAAGTGAGTAGCACCGCACAAACCACCTGTAAGGCTTCGTTTTTTGCGCCTTGAGGGCTAATTTCGCCTGACAAGCGTGCGCCCCCTTCTACAAGGAAAGATTCATTATTTCCGCTCATTTGATTATTTTGTTTTAAATAGTTTTGCGTGTTTTTATTATTTTTTTGTATTAAAATGCTGCAAAGGTATAAATTTTGTACTTTTGCGCCCTCAATATATTTTTTATTATGATAAATTTCATCAAAAATACTTTCTTTTTATTTTTTATACTCGTTTTAGGAGCTTGCGGAGGCGGTGCAGATACGCAAAAAAAGATAATAGCCAAAGTAGGTTTTGCTTATTTGTACGCTGAAGATTTGCAGGGCATAGACAAAGGTTTTTCGCGTGAAGATAGCTTGGCTAGAACGCAGTTTTTTATCCAACGCTGGGTCGAAGACGAATTGCTTTGGCAAGTGGCTCAATCTGCTGTATCTGAAACTGAATTGATGCGCGCACAGGTAGAACGATACCGCCGCACGTTGATTTTGCAGGCATATAACGAAAATTTAATCAAAGATGAGCTGGATACTACTTTTAGCAACCAACAAATAGCGGATTATTATCAACAAAATAAAAGCGATTATGCCAATGCAGAAGCCTTAGTGCGCTGCCATTTTATCAAAATTGCCATCAATAGCCCAGAGGCTGACAAGGTCAAAGGTTGGTTTGAAGAAGATAGTAAGTTGTATTTCAAACAAATACAAACCGCTTGTGTGGATAAAGCAACAGCTATAGCTTTGAGCGAAAATACTTGGTTGCCACTCAATAATATATTACAGCATATACCCAACAAACTACAACCTGATAGTCCAGAAAAAGGATTATCTTTGTCGGAGGCAGATGCTAATTTTTATTATTTATTTAGAATTTTTGAATACGAACCCGCTGGTGGCTATCGTCCTTTGGTTACGGTCAAGGAAGAAATTAAAACAATTTTATTATTCCAACGCCAAAAAGAACTGTTAGACCAAAAAAGAACACAAATTTATATCAATGCAGAAAATGAACAACGTTTTGAATTATACTAAACTACTCAAACTCTCTTTTTTTATGTTCCGAAATTATCTTTGGATTGCTTTTTTAACCTTCTGTATACCTTTAAAAGCTCAATTTTTGTCCGCTGACCAAGTCATAGCTACAGTAGGCAATGAAATTATTTTACTTTCTGATATAGAATCTCAGTATATGATGATGGCTGAAAAAATGCCTTCTGATATGCCCCCCAATGCGCGCGCTGCTATTTTGGATAAATTACTCTCCAATGCGCTGATATTGGCACAAGCCGAACGCGATTCTGTAATTGCTTCGGAAGATGATGTAGAGCAGCAATTGGATAGCCGCATAGACGAAATTTTGGCTTATATGGGCAATAATCAAGAGCAGTTTTACAACTATTACAGTATGACCCCTGCTGATATGAAGCTGAAAATGTACGAAGATATGCGCAAACAAATCATTGTGCAAAAAATGCAGGGCAAAATAACAGAAAAGGCTACCATAACCCCAAGAGAAGTGAGCGAGTTTTTGGCGCGGATACCCAAAGATAGCCTGCCTTATTTTGGTAGTGAGGTAGAATTGGGCGAAATTATCGTCAAACCCAAAATTTCTGCCGCTGAAGATGAAAAAGCGCGCAAAACTGCCGAAACTGTGCGCACGATGTTGTTGGAAGATACCAGCCGTTTTGCCGAAATCGCTTACGAGTATTCCAACGATAGGGGTTCAGCCGAACAGGGCGGTATGATTGGTTTTACCCCGCGTGGCAATCTTGTGCCCGAATACGAAGCTACTGCTTATGCTTTGTCCAAAGGGGAAATTTCTGAAGTGGTAAAATCTGAATATGGTTATCACGTGATACAATTATTGGCTCGTCTAGGCAATAATATCAACACCCGTCATGTGCTTATTCGTCCTCTTATCAATACAGAAGATGAAGCCTTAGCCGCCAAATACTTGGATAGTATCCGCAATCTTATCCTTCGCGATACCTTTACTTTCGACCAAGCTATACAGCGGTTTAGTGAGGACAAAACCTCTCGCACTCGCAATGGGGATATTATCAACCCCAACACGGGACAGCCTTTTTTCGAAACAGGCGACTTAGAACCCAACGTGTTTTTTGCTATAGAAAAATTGAAAGTGGGCGAAATGAGCCAAGTGCTGGAAGCAGCTAGCCCCACAGGAGAGCGTTATTATAGAATTATTCGCTTGCGCAATCGCACTTTGCCCCACGTAGCCAATCTTAGAGATGATTATTATCGGATTTATTCGGCTGCATTGGAAGAGAAAAAGAATAAAGCTCTAGACGCTTGGGTGAATAAATACATTTCTCGCCATCCAGTTGAATTGTCTTTAGACCCCAATCTGAAAGCTAAAATGGGCGATATTAGCATTTTGGAGCGTTGGAATAAGCCTAAACCTTAGAAAAAATTAAGTTAAAAATTAATGAATATACAGCGGCTATTGACTTTTATGCTGATAATTTAGATACTGTGTGGGATAAGTAAATATTTCTATTGTAATAAAAAAAACCAACTCCCGCGCTGGAAGTTGCTGGCTATCAAATAAGGTTGCGAAAGTATGGGTTTTTGTAAAAACTACGAAAAAAATATGTTTTCCTCTGCGGATTTATCCCCGCGAAGCGAAACCCCACGCTATTAAGCGAATAGTGCTGCTCGTACACCAAGAAATTTTGAATAAGTAACTGAACAAAATGGAAGTAATTTTTACACTTCAGTAAAAACTTGGGTTTTGGAAATTTTCTTAACGACTTACGCCTAAAAAATTTTTTTCGGGGAGGGCTTCGCCGTTCTTCGTACTTTTTGCAGGCGCAAAAAGTACCAAAAACGCCTTGTTTTTATAAACTTGTTCGCTCCGCTGCGCTCCGTCTCACTTCCTACGGGAGGGCTTCGCCGTTCAGGCAGTATAAAAACTCAACGGATTAGTGCAGTTACGCGCTTCGCGCGATTATTCACTTTGTTTTTGTCTACTTACTTAATACACTATGAAATATCTTTTTTATTCCATTCTTTTATTCTCGAGCGGTTGTGTGGACTGTGTTTGCCCCGCCAAGTACTCTCGTGAACGTTGGCATTCTATTAGGATAGGAATGGATAGTCAAACGGTTAAAAACATATTGGGAGAGCCTAACGTACGTTTAGAAGCGATAGATACGTTGGGTATAAGATTACCCGTTTCTTGGCGTTATTGGCGAGATTCAGTAAGAAAGATTAGTGCTTTTTGTCCGCCTTGCTATAGTGATAAATTGATAAGTTGGGATGAAAATGGGCAAGCGCAAAATGTGGAAGAAGCCAATACTAATGAAAGTTATGCCCCTGCAAAAGACTAACTAAATTTATCTATTCTGCGCACAATAGCAACCAATGCAAAGAAATGAGAACTAAACCAAAAAAAAACCAACTCCCGCGCTGGAAGTTGGTTTTTTTTTGAAACAAATATTGTTTTTTATGTTAATAGTAGAGCGATTACATAATCGGCTAACAAAATCATAATGTTGCTCATCACCACCGCTGCTGTGCTGGCTTTGCCCAATTCTATACTTCCACCCGTTACGAAAAATCCTTGATAAGCAGAGATAGAAGTAAGCAAATAGGCAAAAACGACTGATTTTATCATCATCATCACCACATTGTAAGGGATAAAAAATGAGCGTAAGCCTTGCATAAATTCAGAATCCGAAACCAACCCGCCAAGAGAACAGGCAAAATAACCACCTCCCATACCCAAAAAAGCAGAAAAAATAACCAGCATAGGAATTACCACCATAGCCGCCAATATCTTGGGGAAAATCAAATAAGCGGGCGTATCCACCCCCATAACCTCCAATGCGTCAATTTGTTCTTTTTGTCGCATACCGCCAATTTCAGCAGCGATATTAGAGCCTACTTTTCCCGCCAAAGCCAAACAGGTAAAAGTTGGGGCTAATTCTATAATCATAATATCACGCACAATATATCCAATATAGTATTTGGGGATGGTGGTTTCCCCCAATTGATAAGCAAATTGCACAGCAGTAACCGCGCCGATAAACACAGATACTAAGCCCACAATAACCAAAGAACCTACCCCAATGTCATTCATTTGACGGGCTGTTTCTTTCCAATACATAGAGAATTTTTCGGGGCGCGCAAACATACTTCTCATTAGCATAAGATATCGCCCAAAATGATAAAAAGGTTGCACAGTTATTTTTTTTTTAGTTTCTGAATATATTTTTTATTAAATCGGCGCAAATATAGTTATTTTGATATAGTTTTGCCCCGAAAATTATTTTTTTTATATATTTGAACCCTTTTTTAGGTATGAAAAAGCATTTTTTGGGCTTTTGGGGGCTAATTATAGCTCTTGCGGCTTGCAAGCCTACACAAAAAACAACCGTTAGTTTTAGTGCTTCTACATTAGAGAAACCCAGTTTTGCTGAAGCTTATCAATCCCGCCGCAATATGGAATTGGTAGAAAAATTGGGCGAACCCAACAATCGCATCACTTTCAAAACCACCAGCGAAAAAACCAGCTCTTCTGCTGAAATTGATGCTTGGTTTAAAGATAATGAATTGCGCTTGCCTAGTTTTCCTTACCACGATGGTGCAGCCCTCAATCCACTCAAAAAAATGAAAGTGGCTAATTATGATAAATATCGTACAGCTACAGTCAATAAAAAAACAGCTTATTTGGCGCAAGTGATAGAACAAGAAGACCTCGTTTTTCTAATCTATGGCAATCCACCCAACGAAATGCACGTAATTACAGATACTTGGGCTATAGTAGGACGAGACAAAAAGTCAGGTGCAGAAAAGTTTGCTTTTGATATGACCGCTTTTGGTATGGCGCCAGATTATATACATCGGGACAAAAATTTTGTATTTCAGGATATACTTTGGGCGCAACACGAAGACGGAATTTTATATATACAACACGCGCATTGGACTTATGCTGAATCTAGCAAAAATATGAATGCTTATATCACCGCTATAGATTCCAAACGGGGCGAAATCCTTTGGCGTAGCCAACCTTTGGTAGCCAATGCAGGCAACTTTGCTATTGTAGGCAATTATTTGATTACTGCTTATGCTTTTACTTTAGAAAATGCTATGCTTTACGCACTTCACAAACCCAACGGAAAAATAGCTGGTCAGTTGGAATTACAAGCCAAAAATGATAAGAAAAAATTTATTGACTTTATCATCCCCAAAGGTAGCCAATTGTTTATCCACGCTTACGACCGCCAATATATCGTAAATATGAATTAACAAAACCCCCAACACGCCCTCACTCCCTACTTCACCACTAATAACTAACTTGAGCTATTTTGTGATAAAAGTCAAATTGAAAAGCTAAATTTTCGCCGTGCGACGCCAAAACCAGCGTATGTCGCGGAAAGACGACCAACCGAGCGTAGCGAGGGCAGTAGCTTTTTTGCAACGCAAAAAACGTCGGCTTGTAGCGATGGTTTTGCGCTTTTTGCGTAATAAAATGAAGCAAAATAAGCAAAAACGCCTTTTTGGCGTTGGCTTTTTTGGTACTTTTTTGCCACCAAAAAAGTACGGAAAATAAATTTTTTAGGCGTAAGCCGTTAAAAAAAATTTCTACTCGATTTAATGTGATAGCTACCTTGTACGAAAATTAAACCTCAAGCGTAACTCCAGTAACTAACAACTAATCACTATAAATCTGCCATTTTGTCACCTTATTCTTTTTGGCATACTTTTTTAACCATATCTGCCCATATATTACCACAACCATTATCAGGCGCAAGCCTATATCTCTCAATCCATCTTTATAATTATGAGTTTTGAAAAAAATGAGTTTCGCAAATACGCGACCAAACACTTGGGTATTCCTTCCCAAACCTTACACGACTACGCCAAATACGCGGCCAAACACCAAAGCCCCAATATCACAGGGCTAACTCCAGCAGTTATTGAGGAAAGACAACTCAATATCATAGAAATAGATGTGTTTTCTCGCTTGATGATGGATAGAATTATATTTTTGGGGGTGGGTATCAACGATTATGTAGCCAATATCATCCAAGCGCAATTGTTATTCTTAGAAAGTGCTGACCCCAAACGCGATGTGCAAATTTTTATCAACTCCCCTGGTGGTTCTGTTATCGCAGGATTGGGGATTTATGATACTATGCAATATATCAACCCCGATGTAGCCACAGTTTGTACAGGTTTGGCTGCTTCTATGGGTTCTATACTATTGACTGCGGGCAAAAAAGGTAAACGCTCTATCCTCCCTCACAGTCGGGTGATGATACACCAACCTTCTGGTGGTATGCAAGGACAATTTTCTGATATGGAAATATCTTATAAATTGATTAAAGAATTGCAAAAAGAATTATATGATATTTATGTCGTTCATACTGGACAAGAGTACGACAAAATCGCTCAAGATTGCGACCGCGACAATTGGTTGGTAGCTCAACAAGCCAAAGACTATGGTTTAGTGGATGAAATTCTAACCCGCAAAAAATAATCATTAGCTTATGCATAACGAATTTTTTAATTACGCCACCCGCCATTTAGGACTAAACCCCATTACGCTAGAAGATTATGCGCGCCGCTCTACAGCTTTTGCCGCGCCCACAGCAGCAGGAGGGGTCAATCCTATGGTGATAGAAGAGCGGCAACTCAACGTGCGCGGCATCAACGTATTCAATCGCTTGATGATGGATAGAATTATCTTTTTGGGTACAGCTATAGACGAGGAAGTTTCCAACATTATCCAAGCTCAACTCTTATTCTTAGAGAGTGCTGACCCCAAACGCGATGTGCAGATTTTTATCAACTCGCCCGGTGGTTCTATCATTGATGGCTTGGGTATTTACGACACGATGCAATATATCAATCCCGATGTGGCTACGATTTGTACGGGTATGGCTGCCTCTATGGGGGCTGTTTTGCTCGCCGCTGGACAAAAAGGCAAGCGTTCTGCCCTCCCTCACAGCCGCGTGATGATACACCAACCTATGGCTGGTATGCGTGGGCAAGTTTCTGATATGGATATTGAATATAATTTGGTCAAACAAATGCAAGAGCAATTATATACTATCTTGGCCAATACCACAGGACAATCTTATGATACCATTCACGCAGATTGCGACCGCGATAATTGGTTCAAAGCCGATAAAGCCAAACAATACGGACTTATAGATGAAGTCTTAACCCGCAAAAAAACTGTCTAACTCTTATTCTCCAAAGCAGAATTTAACCAAAATTCTGCTTTTTTATATTTATTATTAATTCATAATGGCAAAAAAAACAGAACCCAAATGCTCTTTTTGCGGCCGCCCCAAAAGTGAAACCCTCGCTTTAATCGCTGGCTTAGATGGGCATATTTGCGACTCTTGCATATTTCAAGCACATACTATATTAAATGAAGATTTTGGACTATCCCAAAATTACGAAGAACCCAAAAACAAAAAGTCTGCTAAGTCCAAACCTCAACTCAAGGTCTTATTGCCACAAGCGATTAAAAATCATTTAGACCAGTACGTCATAGGTCAAGATGCTACCAAAAAAACCTTAGCCGTTGCCGTTTATAATCATTACAAACGCATCAATCAACCCCCTGCTACAGACGAAATAGAGATAGAAAAATCTAATATCGTTATGGTTGGCCCCACTGGTACGGGCAAAACGCTACTCGCCCGCTCCGTCGCCAAGCTGCTTAATGTGCCTTTCACTATAGTTGATGCTACCGTATTCACTCAAGCTGGATATGTGGGCGAAGATGTGGAAAGTATGCTCACCCGTTTATTACAGGCCTGCGATTACGATACCCCTGCCGCCGAAATGGGGATTGTCTATATTGATGAAATTGATAAAATAGCCCGCAAGGGTGAAAACGCCTCTATTACCCGCGATGTGTCTGGCGAAGGGGTACAACAAAGTTTGTTGAAAATGTTGGAAGGCACGGACGTTTTAGTACCTCCTCAAGGCGGACGCAAACACCCCGACCAGCCAATGATAAGGGTTAATACGCGCAATATCTTATTTATCTGTAGCGGGGCTTTTGACGGCATCGAACGCTTTATCGCCAAACGGGTAAATACAGGCTCCATAGGTTATCAAACCTCCGACCAGCAGTTGGTAGAACGGGATAACCTGATACAATACGTTACCCACCAAGACCTTAAACTGTTCGGTATTATTCCCGAACTGTTGGGACGCTTGCCTGTGCTGACTTACTTAGAACATTTGGATGCTATCGCGCTCAAACGCATACTTACCGAACCCAAAAACGCTTTAATCCGCCAATATCAAAGGTTGTTTCAGTTGGAAAACATAGAATTGATAGTGCAAGACGATGCTTTAGATTTTATCGTGTCCAAAGCTTTAGATTATAAACTCGGTGCGCGAGGTCTCCGCTCTCTTTGCGAGGCGATTATGACCGATGCTATGTTTGAAATGCCCACCCAAAAACCCCAAGACGGCAAATTTATAGTAGATGCCAATTATGTCAATCAAAAATTAGCAAAGATAAAAATGAGCGTCTTTGCTCACCAATAAAACACAAGTTTTACATAGCTTTAAATTTCTAAACTCTTTACGCTGAACAGTATAAAGGGTTTTTTTATTTTATTAATTTTCCATTATATTACAAAAAACAAGAAAATATATAGGTTTGAAAATTCCAAGTATACAAAAAACAAGGAAATATATAGGTTTGCAAATTCCAAACATACAAAAAACAAAGAAATATATAGGTTTGCAAATTCCAAACATACAAAAAACAAGGAAATATATAGGTTTGAAAATTCCAAGTATACAAAAAACAAGGAAATATATAGGTTTGCAAATTCCAAACATACAAAAAACAAGGAAATATATAGGTTTGCAAATTCCAAACATACAAAAAACAAAGAAATATATAGGTTTGCAAATTCCAAACACACAAAAAACAAGGAAATATATAGGTTTGCAAATTCCCAACACACAAAAAACAAAGAAAATGTAAAGATTTTTATTTTTATTAAATATCTGTAAAAAATAAATTATTTAAAAAATTTCCCCCGTTTTAAGTGTCAATAATTTTAAAACGCATATTTTTGCCAAAAAATAAAAAAATATTATAATTTTAATCCTTTTTTTCAACTTTGAATGTAACATTTTTACAATTTATAACGTTATACCACTAAACAAATAATTTTTTCACCTTAAATTATCTTTTTTTTAAAAGTAAAAAAACAAAAAAATGAAAAAAACATCCAATATCTCTACCACTTATCAAAATGTGTTGTCGCAAACTAAAACTATATTGCGTCAATGGATAAACAATAATCCACAATTTGATTGTCCGTTAGTATCTTACAATACTTTGCAGGACGAAGCTGCTAAATTTGAAACATTATTAAGAACCCGTACTGACCAAAATTCGGATAAAAGAGGCAATACTAACAGCCTTACAACCGTAAATAAGCAGATTAACGAAGCCGTAAGTGTTTTTCGCCGTTATCTCAAGGCAGAATATCCTACCCTAAAAGACTTTGCGCAACAATACCAGTATTATGGTTTTACCGTAAATGAAAAAGGAACTTATATCTTTTCAAAAGATAATGACCAACGTTCCAACGCTTTAGAAGTTATAGTTTCTCGTTTTAGCGAACCTAATAACACATTTGCTAACCGTGAGTTTGGTTTAGCACATTGGGCGCAATTAAAACAAAATCATAATCAATTATGGAACAAAAGCGATGATTTGCGTGCTTCTCGCGCCAATAGTGTTAGCGAAGCATCCAAACAGTATCAATTGTTAAAAAATTATCTGCAAGACTTACACGATTATATAAAATTATTTTATCGTCGTCAAGATTTTAAAGCTGCTTTGCGCTCTTTTGGTTTTCTAAAAGAATCGGTATAATCAAAAAATAAAAAAACCTTTCTACTTCACCACAAGTAGAAAGGTTTTTTTATGAGTTAAATTTAACCCGTATCAGTTGAGACAACAGTTCTTTAATAGCCATATCTAAATTATCGGTAGAAGTTTGCACGATAAAATCCAAACTGTTTAATTTTTCCGCATCGTAAAACCCAGCCCTAAGTTGCGCGGCTGAAGTAGCCAATAAATAATCAAGGGCGGGTATTTTCCCATTATATAAAGCGAGCAAAATATCGGGTTGTTGTTGCATAAAGTTTTGTATCAATTCCCCTTGCGGCACATTCGTAAAAGATAAGTTTTTGCGGTTAAAAATAGGATATTGAGTAGGCGCATTATTCAAGTCAGCCGCATCCCAATAACCCAAGGCTTGTACATTTTTGCCCTCGCTTATCAACAAACGGATATGTTGAAACACGGCAGGTAAATTGGCGGCATCGCTAGCATTGAATAAAATTGCTATTGTTTTACAATTTTCCCAACAGATAGGGGAGCGTCGCCCTGCCAATTGTTGGCTTTGGCGGTTTTGTTGTCGGTTGAAAAAGGAATTTTTTATCTTATCGAGCCATTGCATAGGTGGGGATATATTTATGTGAAGAGAGGGGTGAAAGGGTTAAAATAACCAAAAATAGCCAAAAAAAAATGTGTAGAAGGTTGAGTTCTACACATTTGATATAAGCGGGCTAACAGTTAGCGAGATTTTTTATTGAATGATTTATCCATTTTGAAATCGCCTAAATCTGCATCGTCTTCATACTCGCTAAATTTGGGGGCTGCAAAGCTGGGTTTTTTATCAAACTTGCTATATTTGTCGCCTCCTGATTTGCGTTCAGAATAATCTTTTTTGAAATCAGAACCACTAGAGCGGCGGTCAGAAGAATAATCTTTTTTGAAGTCAGAACCACCAGACCTGTTGTCGTTAGATTTGCGGTTGAGTGCTGCTGCAAAATCAACGCGAAGTCCGCGCCCTTTGAGTTCTACGCCATTTTGTTTGAAAGATTGATAAATTTGCTCTGCGCTTTGAGGGTCAGTTTCAAAGAAAGCATAAGTATCTTTCATTTCTATTTCGCGAATTTTTTTGCCATTCACGCCAGTGTTTTTGTAGAAAAACTCGCGCATTTCGTCATAGCGAATTTTATCCACCGAACCTATATTGACAAACATACGGCGAGATTCACCTTCACTGCGGCGGCTGTAGCTGCTGCTTTCACGAGAGTTTTCGCGGCTACCTTCGCGGTTATTTTCACGGCTACCTTCTGACGAGCGAGAATAAGTAGTAGCGCTGTAAGATTCTCTTTCAGAGCCGCGTGTTTTGCTGCGGCGGTCATCAGTGGGTATGCCATTTCTGAACGCGTTGAGGTCTGGGCTTTGTAGATAGTCTTTGGAAAAGCGGCGCAATTCAAGAGAAAGTATTTTGAGAATAAGTTCTCTTTTGTCCAATTTTTCCAACTCTTCGACCCCATTGAGAACGATTTTATCTTGAGCGGCGTGTTCGTCAATTTCAGCCAAAGCTATAGTATTGGCGAAGTGAGCGAGTTTGCGTTCTTGTACTTCGTGTGCTAGAGGTATAGCCAAGTATTCAAATTTTGCTTGAAGTTGTTTTTCCAAGCGTTGAATTTTTTGGTGGTCGCGAGGTAAAATAATAGCTAAAGAGATACCTTGTTTGCCAGCGCGGGCTGTACGGCCGCTTCTGTGGGTATAACTTTCTGTATCCATCGGCAACTGATAATGCAAGACGTGGGTAAGATTATTGACATCAATACCGCGAGCTGCTACGTCAGTAGCGAGAAGAATTTTTATCGCTTTATGGCGGAAATGGTTCATTACTTTATCCCTTTGGGGTTGGCTCAAATCGCCGTGCAAACAATCTGCTGGATAACCATCGCGAACCAAAAGGTCAGAGATTTCTTGAGTTTGAATTTTTGTGGCACAGAATATAATCCCATAAAAATCGGTATAATAGTCCAATAATCTTTTGAGGGCATCATATTTTTTTTCCAAGTGTACTACGGAAAATTTATGCTCTATATTACTTTGAGCAGAATTTTTGCGTCCAACTGATATTTCGGTAGGGTTGTGGAGGTAAGCATTGGCTATGTGGCGTATTTCTGCGGGCATAGTAGCGGAGAAAAGCCCAACAAATTTTTCTTTTGGACAAAAGCTAAGTATGTGTTTTACATCTTCTTCAAAACCCATATTAAGCATTTCGTCTGCTTCGTCCAAAATTAGGTATTGAATTTCGGATAAATTGACGGCTTTGCGTTCAATCATATCCATCAAGCGGCCGGGAGTAGCAACGATAATTTGTGCACCATCGCGGATTTCGCGGATTTGAGTTACTATATTTGCGCCCCCATAAACTGTAGCAATGCTTAAATTGGGGATAAATTTAGCAAAATTTTTGAGGTCATTGGCAATCTGCACGCACAACTCGCGAGTAGGGCTAAGTACCAAAGCTTGTGGAAGCTGGTTTTTGGGGTTTACGTGTTGGATAAGTGGAAGACCAAAAGCGGCTGTTTTGCCTGTGCCTGTTTGAGCGAGAGCGAGAATATCATTCTGTTTGGCTAAGAAGAACGGAATGGTTTGCTCTTGTACAGGAGTGGGCGCTTCAAATCCCAGTTCTTCTATAGCTTGTAGAAGTGGCTGCGCCAAGCCCAACTGGGAGAATGTTAGTTGTGTTGTCAAAATAATAATATAATTAAAATATAAAAAAAACAAGTGAGGGTTTAAGCTATTCGCTTAAATAAATTAGGTTGTGGTAAATCATTGATAAAATTACCAAATTTGATTACCTTATTATTGTCAAGTTCTAGTTTGATGACTTCTAATTTTTCAGAAATAGTTGGAATTGTACTCGGCATATTTTCAATAGAAGTGTTTAATAAAATTTCCCAAATTTCTTTCGCTAATTCTTGTGTAGAAACTAAAAGCGTTTTTATAAAATCATAAAAACGGCCTCTAACTTTTTTTCTTTCATTGCTAAAAAACACTTTGATTGTAGTGGTTACCTCAAATATCGCCAAAACGTTTTCAAGTTGTTTTTCTATCTTTTGGATAGCAGCTACGGATAAAGATTTATTTATCAAATGGTTGATTCTGATTTGATATTTTATAAACGTGTTTAGAAGTTTAGCTAATTCTATCACAAACAATTTTACAGGTAATTCTATGGATTGAACGGGTTCCTGTGGAGCTTTCCCTTGCTGATAATCCCAATCTTCAACGTCTTGGGTCAGGTTTATTTGTAAAAACTGTTCTTTGTTTTTGAAACGAGAATTTAATGTTATAGTTTGATAAGTGTTGATTTCTAAACTAAAAACGTATGGTATGGATTCAGAAATCACAATTAAACCCCTCAATAATTTAGAAAAAAATGTCCATAATTCTTCATAAATTTTAAAAGTTTGTCCTTCAAAATCTACTTGGAATGTTCCTGTATCATTGCTGTATAAGAAAGCTTTTTTAGGAAATTTTTGAAAAAAATCGTCTTTTAGCAAAACTTCCAAACGAAACTCTTCTCCAAGTTCAGGGACAAAATCTCCTAAAAACATCAAACAATTTAAGTTCATATTTTTTTTTAGTTTTGGGTGAATAATTCGCGTAAAGCGAGCAATTTATTGTAAGAAACTCGTGGTATATATTCACTTTTGCGTGGATAAAATTGTCCTAACAATGTTTGGTTAGTTTCAATTTTAGAACCAACAATAAAACTATATTGTTCAATTGTTACGATTTCTGATTTATCTGTTTTGGGAATAAAGTTTATATTTTTATTTTGGTTAAGTTGTTCAATAGCTTGTCTTATCCAATCTAAAACTTGTTGCTGGGTTGTGCCTACTGGAAAAAAATCTATGTCATGTGTTTGATACGCCAAGTAGGTTTTGTCAAAATTGAAATGTGCTAGTGAATGTTTTCCCAAAATATGTTCGATGTTGATAGCATCAAAACCATAAGCCGATAAATCCACAGTTAAACTTGTATCCACGTTTAAAGGGGGTTGTGGGCTAAATAAAGGTAAGATATTATCTACAATATTTGTAAAATTGTTGAAATCTCCGTTTATTTTTGCTAAAAACTTATCTATTTTAGTAGAATTATTTTGGGCAGCGAGAATTACTTTATCCAACCTGTTGCTATCGTTTTTTACTGCTGCATTTTTTAGCCACTCCGCTTTTTTATCTTCCCCCATTTTTAGGCTTCTTTATAATCAAATTGTCCCATAGCTTCGTATTTGGCTATGCGTTGACTAACTAGTTCGGTGGTAGAAAGCGGTTTTAGTTGGGCGAGTTGTGCCAAAATTTCTGTTTTTAGTAAAGTTGCGGCTGTGCTTGGGTCGCTGTGTGCGCCGCCGAGTGGTTCGGGGATGATTTTATCAATAATACCCAAATTTAAGGCATCGTTGGCGGTGAGTTTTAACGCTTCGGCAGCTTTGACCTTGTGTTCTGAGCTGCGCCAAAGTATAGCCGCGCAAGCTTCAGGGCTGATGACTGTGTACCAAGTATTTTCTAACATCAATACGCGATTGCCTACGCCTATACCCAATGCCCCACCAGATGCGCCCTCGCCGATAATTACGGAGATGATAGGAACTTGCAGTTTGGCCATTTCAAACAGGTTTTGGGCTATAGCTTGCGACTGCCCGCGCTCTTCAGCTTCTATGCCTGGGTATGCACCAGGGGTGTCTATCAAGCAAACTATAGGCATATTGAAACGCTCTGCCATTTTCATCAAACGGAGTGCTTTGCGATAACCTTCAGGATTGGGCATACCAAAATTGCGGAATTGACGCGCTTTGATATTTTCTCCTTTTTGGTGTCCAATTACCATTACCGTTTGCCCGTCTATAATTCCCAAGCCTCCAATAATTGCTTTGTCATCGCGGAAATTGCGGTCGCCGTGTAATTCGGTAAACTGTTCGCAAATTTGGCTGATGTAATACAAACTATAGGGACGTTCTGGGTGGCGTGCAACTTGTACTTTTTGCCAAGGGCTTAAATTTTGATAAATTTTTTCCTGTTTGGTTTTATATTGTTGGCCTAACAGTTGCAAACTTTCGGCTTTGGATATATCGTCTATGGATTCATTTTTTTGAATATCGGAGATAAGTTTTTGCAACTCTTCCAAAGGTTGCTCAAAGTCTAAAAAGTGCATAACAGTGTAGTATGGTTTGAAATCGGGTGCAAAGGTATAACTATTTTTTGTAATAACAACTTTTTTTTAAAATTAAAAGGTGTTTTTTTTCAAAAAAAATAAAAAAAACCAAATTAGTCGTTGCTAATCTGGTTTTTTACATTATTTATTGCAATTGATTAAAATTTCTACTCGGCGGTTTTGAGGGCTGCCTTCGGGAAAGAGTGGTTTAGTTGTGCCAAACCATTCAGCTGCTACGCGGCGTTGGGGTATGCCTTTTTCGGCGAACCAGCGTTGAATTTTAAGGGCGCGTTTGCGAGACAGTTCCATATTTTTGGCTTTATCCCCAAATATATCCGTGTGTCCATAAACGGTAAGGGTAGCAGTGGGGTTGTCGTGTAGGTATTCCAACAAGGCTATCAATGTGCGTTGGATGTTGGCAGTACCCAAAAATTCGGTGGAATTGTCTTGGAATTTCAACTCGTCGGCTACCATTAATTCGCCACAACGGATGTCTTTTTTCTCGCGTACTGTGGGGGGAACTTTTTTAGGTTCTTCTTTTTTGGGCTCCTCTTTTTTGGGTTCTTCTTTTTTAGGCTCCTCTTTTTTAGGTTCTTCCTTTTTGGGTTCCTCTTTTTTAGGTTCTTCCTTTTTGGGTTCCTCTTTTTTAGGTTTTTCCTTTTTAGGTTCTTTCACCCCATAGCGGTCGTTGAAACGTTTGATATTTTCATCGCTATCTTTTTCATCCCCAAGTTCTTTGCTATCCCAAGTTTTGAGTTTGACATTAAAGCAGTTGAAGTGGCGTTCGTCATTTTCTTTGCCTCTACCTTCTACCAAATCCGCAAATTGTAAATCATTGGGTAAGCGTTCAAAATGCACTTCGCAGGTAAAAACGGTGTTGATGTCCATAAAAGCGGGCGAGCGAAATTCAGCATCAACTACTTTTTTCTCCATTTTGCCATTGCGGCGCACGTTGCGAATTTCTACCAGATTGAAATCTTTGCGCACATTTTTACCTTTCAAATACCAAGCCAAATTGTGTCCTGGAGGATAAAAAACAGCTTCTGTGCCGCCTCCAAAAGCAGCAGCTACAGGGTCAGCCTCACACACGAAGCGAAAATACATAATCGTGCGGGTTTTGGTGTATTCAATCTTATCCAAAATATAACTATTCTGCCAAGGGCGATATTGGGGCTTGTGGTCAGTAAATTCCTTATTAATGACAGCATCTTTTTGCGCCCAAGCTGAAGCGTAAAAGAATAAAAATGCGAATAGAAATGTGAGTTGTTTCATGTTTAGTTTTTTTGTTTGATTTGAGATATTGTGCTGGGAGACTATAGCAAAAACTGTGCTAATTTTTTATAAAAAAACCCAACTCTAGGCAAGAATTGAGTTTTCTATACATTTAAATGCTTTTTTTTGCGAAAAAGTTGGGCGGTGGCGTTTTTTTTATAAAAAATATTATAAATATAGCTGTAGTAAGAATATATTACGATGCTGAATAACTTAATCATATTGCGATAAAATACGCATTAAAGCCGTATCTTTGACGGTAGCAGTTTTGCCAAGATAATACAAATAAGGAAAAAGTTTTTTCTCTAAAATTGTATCGTTTGCGCTGTAACAGACGTAGTATTCTTTATTTACCCAAGCGTGAATAGACCAAAAAGAATAATTATCTTGCTTTTTACTTTGGTCGGACAGACTAATCCTATGAGGTAAAAATATGCTGTCATTGATAAAATTGTAAAAACTATCTATGTATGTTTTATTCAGATTTAATTGCAAACAAGGCGAAGGTATAAAATAAACACTGTCGCCCCAACTTTTATTGAGTTTGGCTTGCATTTTTTTGGAAACTTTGTCCCCCATATCAAAACCATCCATACGATAATCGTTAGGGGCGTCGAATTTTTTATCAAAAAATTTAACGCTGTCGTATGCTGTCTGATGAAATAACTGCCATTGTTGTTTGTTGTTGGCGCGTACCAATAGAAAAGTTTCGGAATAAGAATAGCTATCCCAACCGAACGGTTTAATTCCTACCGCAATTTCACAATAATCAGCCAAAGTATCTTTTGCTGTTTGAGTCTCAAAATTACAATATTCGCGTGCTATGAAATTTTTATTTTTACGACTGAATATCCATTGGTTTTTATCGCGAAACCACCACTTTTCCATATGTATTTCTATCTCCAAAAGGCTATCTCGTGTTTTTTTATCTTGCCGTTTTTGCTCAACTGTTTGATTTTGGCAACTGATGATAAAAATACAGGCAAATAGTATTATTGTGGTTTTACTTCCCATTTCAAATTTAATTTACTCTAATAGGGATACGAAAGCATAAAATGTGTTTCGCTATATGTTATCGATAAATATTCAGCGAAAAATATATTTTTTTAATAGTTTTTAGAAAAAAACTACTTTCGTAACCCTAATTTAGATTCTCCACGTTTGGGTTGGTTTGTGTTTCTGTGCTTTGTGGTGTTTTATTCTCTTCTTCGGTTTGGGGGAAGAAGCTTTTATAAAAAATAATCAACAAAGCCACGCCCACGCTAATCGCTGCATCGGCTATATTGAAAATAAATCTAAAAAATTGTAATTGCTCACCACCCACAAAAGGCATCCAACTGGGATATTTGGTATCTACCATCGGAAAATGGAGCATATCTACCACCCGCCCGTGCAGGAAAGATTCATAACCTTCCCCCATTGGCACAAAAGTAGCGGGGTTGTGAAAACCACTTTCGGAAAAAATTAACCCGTAAAACATACTGTCGATGATATTGCCCACAGCACCAGCCAAAATTAGCGCGATGCTGGCGATAAGCCCTTTGTTGGCTTCTTTTTTGACCAAACCGTACAGATAATAGCCGATAAAAAAGACCGCTACGATGCGAAAAAGGCTCAAAATGATTTTGCCATAGCTACCGCCCAATTCCATACCAAAGGCCATACCTTTATTCTCGGTAAAATAAATCTGCGCCCAAGATTGACCCAAAAGGTTGAAGTGTTCGCCAAGTGCCATATTGAGTTTCACCCAAATTTTTAGCCATTGGTCGAGGAATAAAACCAAAAAAATTATCAAAAATACTAAAATTGAACGTTTCACCGCTTTTAATTTATCTTTAAAGGATTGTGTCTATAAAATAGGGCGCAAAGGTAGTGTTTTTTCTGATTGGAATGTGTATAAAATTAGTTTTTTTTTCTAACCTGCCCAATTTTCCCTATCCAAACTTCTAAAATGTATAGCCTCTGCTATATGCTCGTTCAAAATCTGTGGGCTTGCCGCCAAATCGGCTATAGTGCGCGCTACTTTCAAAATTCTATCGTAGGCGCGGGCGGATAATTGCAATCTTTCCATAGCCCGTTTCAGCAAAATTTGCCCTGCTGTGTCCAATTGGCAAACTTCGCGAATTTGTCCGCTTTCCATTTGTGCGTTGCAGTGTATTCCGTTTTGTCCCGCGAAGCGTTGGGCTTGGATTTCGCGCGCTTTTATCACCTCGGCGAGTATTTTTTCGCTATTTTCGTCCGATTGTTCATTTTCAGACAATTTTTCATAACTCACGGGGGCAACTTCTATATGCAAATCTATCCTATCTAACAAAGGACCCGAAATTTTATTCATATATTTCTGCACAGCGACGGGCGCGCAAGAGCAGCTTTTTTCTGGGTGGCCGTGATAACCGCAAGGGCAGGGGTTCATAGCCGCCACGAGCATAAAACTGGCTGGATATTCTACCGAAAAGCGGCTGCGGGATATATTCATTTGGCGAGATTCTAGCGGTTGGCGCAAAACCTCCAACACAGAGCGTTGAAATTCGGGCAATTCGTCCAAAAATAAAACCCCGTTATGTGCCAACGAAATTTCGCCAGGCTTGGGGATATTTCCCCCGCCGACCAAAGCCACATCACTAATCGTATGGTGGGGGTTTCTAAACGGTCTTTGGGCTATCAACGCCGAGTTTTTGGCCAAAACGCCAGCTACCGAGTGAATTTTGGTAGTTTCCAACGCCTCAAGTAAACTCAACGGGGGCAAAATGGTAGGCAAACGCTTGGCCAGCATCGTTTTGCCACTACCAGGCGCGCCTATCAAGATGATGTTATGACCGCCCGCCGCCGCTATGGTCAGGGCGCGTTTTACGTTCTCTTGCCCGCGCACATCGGCAAAATCTATGCTAAAAAACTGCTGATTATCGGCAAACTCTTCGCGGGTGTTGACTACTGTAGGTTCTAACTCTTTTTTACCCTCAAAAAACTGTATCACTTCGTCTATATTTTCCACTCCATAAACGGGCAAATTGTTGACTATAGCCGCTTCGCGGGCGTTTTCTTTTGGCAAAATAAACCCTTTAAACCCCTCTTTGCGCGCTTGTATGGCTATGGGCAACGCGCCTTTTATCGGGCGCAAAGTGCCGTCCAAAGATAATTCGCCCATAATGATATAATTTGCTACTTCTGTGGCGGGTATGCTGTGCGTGGCAGCCAAAATACCTATAGCTAAAGGCAAATCGTAATAAGAACCCTCTTTGCGCACATCGGCAGGGGCTAAATTTATCACGATGCGTATGCGGGGAATTTTATAACCTACAGCCTTGAGCGCGGATTCTATCCTAAAATAACCCTCTTTTACCGCATTATCGGGTAAGCCCACCAGATTATAACCTGGTTTGCCTTGAGTTACAGCCCCGCCAGCATCCACTTCTAAAGTAATGGTTAGCGCATCCACTCCATATACAGCACTTCCGTAGGTTTTGACCAACATAATAATAAATTTTTTGATTGTTAATTTTAAATAATGAACTTCAAGCGCAAAGTTACGCTAAAAAGATAAAATAAGTTGCTTTTGTTTAGAAAAAGTTTAAAATAAAAAAAATCTTATCCGTGTTGACGAATAAGATTTCGAGTTGAGTATATTTTCAATATACAGAATTAGAGATGTTGCCAATAGCGCAAAAGTTCGGCAAGCTGACAACGTAATTTTTTTCTATCCACTATCATATCCACGAAGCCATTTTCGAGGTTAGATTCTGCCGATTGGAAATTTTCGGGCAATTCTTTAACCCGAATCGTTTCTTTTATCACCCGCGCACCAGCAAAACCAACTAAGGCTTTGGGTTCAGCCATATTAATATCGCCCAACATCGCAAAAGAAGCGGAAACGCCCCCTGTAGTGGGATTGGTCAATAGAGAAAAATAGGGCAATTTGGCTGCTGCCAATTGGGTGAGTTTGGCTGATACTTTGGCCATTTGCATCAAAGAAAGGGAAGATTCCATCATACGCGCGCCACCAGATTGGGAAATTATCATAAAAGCGCAACGGTGTTGGATAGCATAATCTATAGCTTTAGCCATTTTTTCGCCCATAACCGAACCCATAGAACCGCCGATAAAGTCAAAATCCATAGCAGATATAACCAAATCCATCCCTTCTATTTTGCCGTGTGCTACGGCGGTGGCTTCGTCCAAACCCGTTTTTTTGCGGGTGTTTTCCAACCTTTCTATATAGGGTTTGGTGTCCACAAAGTTTAGAAAATCGCGCGATTTTAGGTTGGTGATTAAGGGCGTATATTCTTTGTTGTCAAAAAGCAACTCAAAATACTCTTTTGAACCTATGCGCTCGTGGTGTCCGCAGCTGTGGCAGGTGTATTTGTCTTGGATAAAATCTTTGACCAAAGTTACCGTTCTACAACTTTCGCATTGATGCCAAATACCTTCAGGTATTTCTCTTTTTTCGTTGTTGGTGGTGGTGATATTTTGTTTATTGCGTTCGTACCAAGCCATATTAGTTATTAGTGGTTAGTGGTTAGTGAATGTTGTAATGGTTTTGTAGCAGGATTGTAGCAGGATTATTTGTATCAAGACCAATAATCGTCATACTTACTACAAATAATCTTGTTACTGCGTTACAATATCCCCAAATAAATCGTAATCGGTAGCGTCGGTTATCAACACGTGGGCAAAATCGCCGATGCGGGCAAAATTGCGGTCTGCTTTTACCAAAATTTCGTTATCTACTTCTGGCGAATCGTATTGGCTGCGCCCTATAAAGTAACCGCCTTCTTTTCTATCAAAAATAGCTTTCACCGTTTTGCCAATTTTTTGCTGGTTGAGTTGGAAAGATATTTCCTGTTGGGTTTCCATCAATATATTGGCGCGGCGTTGTTTGGTTTTAGCGGAAACATTATCTACCAAATCATAAGCGCGGGTGTTTTCTTCGTGCGAGTATTGGAACACGCCCACCCGCTCAAATTTGTTCAAATTGACAAAATCCACCAATTCTTGAAACTCTTCTTCTGTTTCGGAAGGAAAACCCACCAAAAAAGTAGTACGCAGGGCTATATTCGGCACAATTTCGCGGGCGGCGTGTATCAACTCTTGAGTTTCTTGGCGGCTGATTTGGCGGCGCATTTGGGTCAAAATTCTATCATTGACGTGCTGCAAGGGCATATCCAAGTATTTGCAGACTTTGGGCAGGTCGCGCATCGTTTCCAATATATCCAAAGGGAACTTGCTGGGGTAAGCGTAATGCAAACGTATCCATTCTATCCCTTCTACAGCTTGGAGTTTGTGCAATAGTTCAGACAAAGCGCGCTTTTTGTAAATATCCAAACCGTAATAAGTCAGTTCTTGGGCGATGAGCATAATCTCTTTTACCCCATTTCTAGCCAAATTTTTGGCTTCTTGTACAATGTCTTCTATACTTTTGGAGACGTGGCCGCCGCGCATCAAAGGAATGGCGCAAAACGAGCAGGTGCGGTTGCAACCTTCGCTAATTTTGAGATAGGCGTAATGCTCAGGGGTTAATAAAATCCGCTCGCCGATAAGCTCGTGTTTGTAGTCTGCCCCCAATTTTTCTAATAAAGCGGGTAGTTCGAGCGTGCCAAAATAAGCATCAACTTCGGGAATTTCTGTTTCCAAATTGTCTTTGTAACGTTGTGATAAACAGCCAGTTACGTACAATTTTTCTATTTGTCCCTGTTCTTTGGCTTTGGCATAATCCAAAATGGTATTAATGGATTCGGCTTTGGCGCGGTCTATAAACCCGCAGGTATTGACGATGATGATATTGGCATCTTGAGCAGTAGCTTGGTCGCCAACTACATCAAATTGGTTGGCGTGTAGCTGATGCATCAATACTTCACTATCTACCATATTTTTGGAACAGCCCAAGGTGATGACTTGTACCTTGTCGCGTTGTAATTTTTTCGTGCGCATAAATTTTATAATATGAAAATTGGGGGCAAAATTAGCTATTTTTATATTATTTTTAACTACATACTAACTTTTTTTATCATTTTTGCGTTTTATCTTTACAATCCTTCTCTAAATTTTTGACTAATGAATCAGTTTTTTACCTTTTCTTTACCATTTCGTGTATTATTTGTTGCTTATTTTGTTTGTTTTTTGTCTGCTTGTGCTGATGAAAATACAGATGAAAACCAATCCGAATTTTTGAGCCGCCCCGCTATCCAATTTTCTATGCAAGGCGATACAGCTGCTTTTCAAGATACGATAATTGCGCTATCTGAAAAAACAAAGAATAAAAAAGATACAGCACAAGTTACTAAAATTGAGTTTTCTTTTCCTCAAATAAAGAATTTTTATAAAAAAAATATAAAAGATAGTTTAAATACAGCTATTTTACAAATGATGCTGTTAAATGAGTTTGGGGAAATCGCCTACAGTTCTTTGGCTGAACGCCAAGCCAATTTTATAGAAGAGTACGAAACCAACAAAGCCGATATGGCAGCTTTTGGGGGGGATTTTGATATGAAATGGTTTTGCGAGGTCAAAATAGAGGTGTTGTTGAATACGCCCAATTTGCTCTCGTTGCGCTTTTTTGAGGCTAATTTTACTGGAGGGGCGCACGCCAATATGTGCACGCGTTATGTCAATTTTGATATGAAAACTGGGCAAAAGATAGAAATTAAACAGATTTTTGTTGAAAATTTGAGTTTTGAGCAAAAAATTTCACCTATAGCTGAAGCAAAATTTAAAAAATTATTGCTCGAAAAGGAACTTTCTATAGACGAATTTCAGTTTGACGCGGGTACGTTCCCTGTTACTCAAAATATAGCCATAGGACAAAAAGGGTTAATTTTATCTTATGACCCTTATGAGTTAGGCGCGTTTTCGCTGGGCAGTATTGAGTTGGAAATTCCCTATGAAGAGATTTATCCGATTTTGAATAAAAAGCTGCTTCGTTAAATTTTTTTGTGGTAGGTAGCAAGATATTTCGTAGCAAGTAACAAGATGTTTTGTAGTAAGATTGTTTGTATCAAGTATTACGATTATTTATCTTGTTACTTGCTACGAAATATCTTGCTACAAAAAATCTTACTACAAAAAATCTTACTACTTACTACAAAAAATCTTACTACCTTCTTCACAACCAAACTAAAAAAAATGTCAAAAAAAGACAAACTACGCGGTAAAGACCTTTCCGATATGGGTTACAACAACCACGAAATCATCAGCTTGGCTATGCAAATCGTGGGAAAAGGTTATAAACACAGCAGCGTTGAGCAACAATTGTTGATTTTGCGCCAGTTGATTGACAACCCCCAACAGTATGTTACCGATACGATTTTAAGCCCTATAGCTAATAAATTGATAAACGACCAAGTTAGCGCTATCCCAGAATATGAATTTAGAAAGAAAAATTTTGCTATTTACGGCGCTGACGGTATAGACCAAAACACTATAGAGCAGATGCAAAACGCTATGTCTTTGCCCATTACGGTGGCGGGCGCGTTGATGCCAGATGCGCATTATGGCTACGGTTTGCCGATTGGGGGCGTTTTGGCTACTGAAGGGGCGGTTATTCCTTACGGGGTGGGGATGGATATCGCTTGTAGAATGTGTTTATCCGTCTTTGATATGCCCGCTACTGTTTTGGATAATCCCAAAGAAAAAGAGCAACTGAAGAAAATTATGCAACAAAATACCCGCTTCGGTTTGGAGATTTTCACCGACCAAGAGCGCGAGGATGAGTTGTTGGAAAAGCCCATTTTTAGAGAAATTCCTTTATTGCGCTCTTTGCACCAAAAGGCAGCTGACCAAATCGGTTCTTCAGGCGGCGGCAACCATTTTGTGGATATTGGGGTGGTTGATATTCAACATTTTCCCAACGAGTTTAACCTGCCTGTGGGTAAATATGTGGCGGTTTTATCCCATTCTGGTTCTCGAGGCACGGGCGCGGCTATTGCCCAACATTATACCAAAATTGCTATGCAAAAGCGGCAATTGCCCAAAGAGGTGGCGCATTTGGCTTGGTTGGGTTTGGACGAAGCTGAAGGGCAAGAGTATTGGGCGGCTATGGAACTGGCGGGCGAGTACGCTTCAGCCAATCATCACCACATACACCGCCGTATAGCCAAAGCGTTGAAAATTCAACCCGCAGCTATGATAGAAAATCACCATAATTTTGCTTGGAAAGAAACCCACTTTGGTAAAGAACTTATCGTCCACCGCAAGGGAGCGACTCCAGCTGGTTTGGGCGAATTGGGTATAATCCCAGGTTCTATGACCACGCCCGCTTATATCATCAAGGGTAAAGGTAATCCGCTTTCGCTACAATCGGCTTCTCACGGCGCGGGGCGATTAATGTCTCGCCGCAAAGCGTTGGAAACCTTCACGGGAAAAATGATGCGCGATGAGCTAAAACTCAAAAATGTGGAATTGTTGGGCGGTGGTTTGGACGAAGCGCCTTTTGTTTATAAAGATATTAACGCGGTTATGCAAGCCCAAAGCGAATTGGTGGATATTTTGGCCGCTTTCCAACCCCGTTTGGTGCGTATGGCGCAAGATAGCGACGATGGAGATTAGACAATAAATATAGTTATGGAAAAAATATAGCTGTAAAAATAAAAAAAATTAGTTAAAAAACCCCAACTTAGCAATTAAGCCGAGTTGGGGTTTTGATATGAATAGAGAATGAAGTTGTTTAGTAATTAAAATTGCCTAGAAAAAAATTATGTGCGCGCTCAATAGCGTGGGGTTTTTAACCCGTTTACTTTTTCTTTTGAACCAAGCCTACAGGCATATTTTTATCATAATCGCCAAAAATGTTAGGATTTTGATATTTGAAGGTGAAATTTTGCACCTGCGAGCTGATGTAATTGTGCAATTCGCTGACCGTTACGATACCATTTTCGTTTTCGTCCGCATTACCACGCATCCCTTGTATGAAAAAGTAGCTAAAAACGCCCTGTTTGAGTTTGGTCGCTTCCAACGAAACTTCTTCCGCCGCTGAAGACATCATCACCGCCAAGCCGCCTTTTACGTTGGCAAAACTGCTATAAAATTCTTTGATTCGGTTTCTAGAATCTACACCTGACCTGCTGGCAGCCTCGCCCATTTTATAACCATTACTTTTATAGTCGTTATAAGAAATTGAATAACTTCCAGAATGGCAAGCGTCAGCTATACAAAATTTAAACTTGGCAGGGCTATCAGACAATAAACTGTTGACGACTGCGTGTGATAATAAATTCTCTTTTTTGCCGTCAGAGTCATAAGGTACAAACGCACCCTCAACCCCGTGCCCTGCATAATAAAAAATTATCAAATCGTTGCTATCTGCCTGTTCAAATAAATTACCCATTTCCAACACTATATTGTCAGCCGTCGCTTCTTTGTTGAGTAGCAGTTTAATCTGATTGTCAGGCACAGCCCCGCCGTCAGGCGAGCGGAAAAAAGCATAAATTTTTTTGGCGTCTTCTGTGGTATAAGTAAGCGGCGAAAATTTGGGATACTCAGCCACACCCACCACTAAAGCCCAAACGCGAATTTTTCCCCCTTTGAGTTTGCCCTGTTCCCACTCGCCTGTGTCTGTGTGCCCGTTTTGGTAGAAATAAGAGCCGCCTCCGTTGGGCAAACCTCTAACAAACATACCTTTGAAAATATCGCCGTTGGGATAGGTCAAAATTCCGTAACCCTCGTAGGCGTTATTTTTGAACTGGCCTCTGTATACGCGCCCTTTGGCATCGCGAGAGCTACCTTCTCCGTTTTTACAATCGCCTGACAAACACTCCATTACCGTGCGAATGCCTGTGTCGGGTTTGGTCAGTTTGCCATTTTCCCAAGTGCCGCCTTCAGCTTTCCCGTTGGCGAAAAAGCGAATACCATAACCATTTTGTAGCCCATTTCGCCAATTTCCCTCGTATTTGTCCCCGTTGGTAAATCGCAAAGTGCCTTTGCCGTGTTTTTGGTTGTTGAGGAAGTGTCCTTCATATACGCGCCCTTTATCGTCGCGATGTTTGCCCCAACCATTGTCGCAATTGCCAGAAATACATTGGGCTTGTGCATTTACTGATAGAAACATAAGGGCTAAACCAGCGATAACATTTAGTTTTTTTAACATATTTTTTTTATTTGAGTTGAGAGAAGAGTGGGTTGTGGTAGCACAATCTTTTAGTAGCAAGTAGTAATACTAATTTGAAAAAGTAAGTGTGCAATAATAGCGTAAATTATTAAAGAGATTAGTTATAAAAACTTGTGTTTTGAAATTTTTTCTAACGGCTTACGCCTAAAAAATTTTTTATTCGTACTTTTTGCAGGCGCAAAAAGTACCAAAAACGCCTTGTTTCAGGGAGGGCTTCGCCGTTCTACAAACTTGTTCGCTCCGCTTGCTAAAGCTGCGCTCCGTCTCACTTCAAACAGTGTAGAAACTCAACGGATTAGTGTAGTTACGCGCTTCGCGCTACACATTTTATTACACACTCACTTTTTAAATTCTGTATAAGATTTTTTGGAATAAGATTTTTTATTGTAGCAAATAGCAAGATTTTGAGTGTAAAAAATTGGGGTTGTATAAACTACCGAACACAAAAAAAGCAATTATCTGCACAAAAGTACAAATAATTGCTTTAAAACGTATATCTTTGTGACAAAATTGCCTTAATAAGTAGAAAAAAATTATTTAGGGGTCAAAATTCCCGATAAATCTTTATTTTGGGCTAAAATGGCGCTTTGTTGTTGTATGGATTCTTTATGAATAGCATTCCAAACTTCAGCCACAAATTCGCCGGATACGCGCAAAGATGCAGCTTCTCGGCGGCGACTTTTATAAATTGAGTTCCAGCGTTCCATCTGCAAAATGGCTACATTATGCGCTTGTTTGAACTCACCTATTTGGCGAGCAATTTCCATCCTTTTGGCTAATAAAGCTAAAATTTGAAAATCAAACTCATCAATCTCAGCCCGCAATTGTTCCAGATTTAGGGTGAAATCGTGATTTTGGCTAATGGATTCGCGGTTGTGCAAACTATTGATAAGCAACTGTAGCTCGTCAGGGCGGATTTGTTGTTTGGCATCACTCCAAGCTTGGCTTGGGTTGGGGTGAGATTCCAACATTAAACCATCAAAGCCCATATCCAAAGCAATTTGGGCTATTTCTTGCAAGTAATCACTATGCCCAGCTATATGGCTAGGGTCGTTGATAATGGTCATTTGGGGCAAGCGACGACGCAGTTCTATAGCGATTTCCCATAAAGGTTCGTTTCTATATTTGGTTTTATTATAAATAGAAAATCCCCTGTGTATAGCCCCAATACGGCGCAAACCAGCATTGTACAGCCTTTCTATAGCCCCCAACCATAATTCTAAATCGGGATTAACTGGGTTTTTGACCAAAACGGGCGTATCTGTTCCTGCCAAACAATCGGCTATATCCTGCACCGCAAAAGGATTAACTGAAGTGCGCGCGCCTATCCAAAGCACATCTACACCCGCTTTCAATGCGGCTTCTGCGTGTTGGGGGGTGGCTATTTCTGTGCAAGTGGGCAGTTGGGCTAATTGTCCTGCTTCTATGAGCCAAGGCAAAGCGGATTCTCCCAATCCTTCAAATGAATTGGGGCGGGTGCGGGGTTTCCAAATACCTGCTCGGAATAGTTGAGCGCCAGCTTTTTTTACCCCCAAAGCGGTTGTTTGCAGTTGTGTTGGAGTCTCGGCAGCACAATTGCCTGCTATCAAAAAGGGGCGAATGGAAGCCTGAAATCCCATATTCCATTCAAATATATTTTTAATGTCTTTCATAATAATCGCGCTTTGTAAAAGTGTACCAATATAAACGCAAAACACTTTGTTTTGTTTTCATTTCTTACTGAAAGTTTTGAAATTTTTGTCAAAATCTGAATATTGATACAATAAAATTAGCATAGCAGCAAAATAGAAAGGCAAACAAGGTATTTTGTAACGGGCTAATGAGCCAAAATTGAGGGTGCTAAAACCAACCGCAAAAGCGAATATCACCGCAAAAATTAAACAAAATAATACCACAGGGTCTGAAAATATCGTTTTTATCGTTTTCCAAAATCCTACTTTTCTAAACACAAATAATGTTAGCAAAAGGGTGAAAAAAGATTCGGCTGCCGAAGGCAAAACTATAGGTTTGCGCGCTTCCCAAAGATAAGGACGGAATAAACTAACATTGACTGCGGCAGGAAATACCCGCAATAATCCTATAGGCGTGGGGCTAAAATCGCCCAAAGTATAACCCATTCCCCCGTCTCGCTCGCTGCTGACGGTTAGCCACCATTGGGTTTTTTTGGCTTGCACCATTATATTATCAAAAGAATAAGCCGAAAATGCAGCGCCAATGCGTTGCAAAGCCAATAAGCCTCCCACTACGCCCAACAATAAAAATACAGGAGTGGCTATTTTTCTCAAAAATGCAATTTTTATCCGCTCTTTGTACATCAAAAATACCCAAACTACCATAGCTGGGGCTAATGCTAAAATGATATATACTTTTATAAATGCCATTAGATAAGCACCCACGATTAAATATAGACCAGCACGGAATAATTTTTGCCTTTTTATGAATAAATAATAAGCTCCATATACCATAAAACCTAAACCGCCCAAAGTGAGCGAATCTTTCATTAATCCTGTTCCCCAAAAACAACTAGAGGGTAGGAATAAAATCGCCCAAGCCAAAGGACGATGCAGTTGGGGATATAAGTCATAAAAAACCCTATACAATAACCAACAGCCCACAAAAGCGAAAGCGGTCATATAAAATGAAATCCCTATAAAAGTACCCAAAGCCAAAGGGCTAAAAAATCCGCCAATACGCATCACCAAACCAGTGCTTGGCTCACTATACAAACGGTGTATGCCTATGGCTCTTAAGGCTTCTGGGGACAAATCTTCATAAGGCACAAAACACATTTCTATAGCTGTAGCCCAATCTTGCCCCCACATATCAAATATATCTGTTACGCCATAATAATAGTAAAAAGTGTCCCCAAATCCGTAATAAAATTGATACATTAGGGCGGTCAAAAATGCGCCCAATATCCTAAACATTAGCGCTGGGATAAAATATTTGGCTATTATTTGCCCTTTATATTTCTTATCGCGTATTCGCTTGAATATAAAATATAATAATAAGGCGAAAATTGGCATTAAAAGCCAATCTGTAAGGTATAAAATCATTTGTTCGGAACCATTTTTAGCAATCTCTGTAATTTTTTATAAAAAATATATTTTTTGTGCAAAATCATCCCATTCGTGTGGCTATAGTGGCCAATATAGGTTGGAATATCTACAATTTTCGCCTGCCATTGATTGATATATTATTAAAGTCAGGTTATAAGGTCGTTTTGGTCGCTCAAGAGGATGAATATGCCGACCGTTTGCGAGCTTTGGGTTGTCGTTTTGTGCCACTTTTACATTTGCAGCGCAAAGGTACAAACCCTTGGGCAGATTTGCAGCTATTTTGGGAGTTGCGGGGTATTTTTGTCCGCGAACAGATTGCAGCAGCTTTTTTATTCACCATAAAACCCAATATCTATGGGGCTATGGCTGCCAAATGGGTGAAAATTCCTGTTATAGCTACGGTGACTGGGTTGGGATATACATTTTTACACCAAAATTTTACCGCCAAAGTAGCCCGTTTTTTATATAAATGGGCTTTTAAAAATCTCAATCGGGTAGTTTTTCAGAATGAAGAGGATAGAAATTTATTTATAGGTGAAAATTTGGTTCAATCCACACAAACAGCGTTGATACGCGGGTCGGGGGTCAATTGCCGATATTTTGTACCCAAACCAAACTTTGACTTTGCTCATCGTCCTTTTGTTTTTTTATTTGTGGGGCGTTTGTTGTATGACAAAGGTATTCGCGAATTTCTGAAAGCTGCGCGTGTTCTGCGGGCTGAATTGGGCAAAATGGTTGAATTTCGTATTTTAGGGGCTTTGGATAATGAAAACCCAGCCGCTATATCGGGCTCGGAGTTGCAAATTTATACCCATAATGCGGAGGTGTCTTATATTGGCAAAACCGACGATGTGTTGCCTTATATACAAACTGCCCACGTTGTTGTATTGCCTTCTTATCGCGAAGGTCTGCCTAGAGTGCTGTTGGAGGCTGCCGCTGCCGCCAAACCTATCATTACTACAGATACAGCAGGCTGCAAAGATATGATTTTTGAACAAAAAAATGGAATTTTAATCCCTGTACAGGATACAGCCGCTTTAATAACCGCTTGTAGGGAATTATATTACCAAAATACTGAACAATTATTGGCTATGGGATTGGAGGGGCGTAATTTTGTAATTCAAAATTTTTCTGATGTGATTATTTCCCAACAGTTTTTGGACTTATTGCTTACAGAATTGGACAAAAATGGCTAACTTCTATCAAAAATATACAAAATTTTCCCCGTTTTTTTCACGATGACCAAATTATTATTTCAAGCCTTACACCGCCCTGACCGTTCCCCCTCGCAAAGGTATCGTTTTGACCAGTTTTTACCCTATCTCAATGCTGCTGGAGTGGGGGTAGAATATAGTTATCTAATCAGCGAACAAGCGGATAAATACTTCTATTCATCAGGGTTTTATCTCAAAAAAATGGGTTTATTGGCTAAAAGTATGCTCACCCGATTGAATGAATGGCGCAGGGCGAAAAACTATGATGTTTGTTTGATACAAAGGGAGAGTTTTATGTTGGGCACAAGCATTTTTGAGCGGGCTATGGGTAGAAATACGCGCACTATTTTTGATTTTGACGATGCGATTTGGCAAACTGTAGTTTCTGAAGGGAATAAAGCCCTTTCTTTTCTCAAAAATGGGAAAAAAACTGAAGAAATTATCCGCGCTTCGGGTGAAATTTGGGCTGGCAACGAATATCTGGCTGATTATGCCCGTCAATTTAACCCCAATACGCAGATTATACCCACTGTAGTGGATACAAATTTTTATAAAGCGGTAGCTAAAAGTTATGAAAAAGCACAAATTTGCATAGGCTGGAGTGGAAGTTTTTCTACGGTAGCCCATTTTGAGCATATTTTGCCCGCTTTGCTCGCTTTAAAACAAAAATACGGGGACAGAATTTGTTTTAAATTGATTGGGGATGCCAATTATAGACAAACTGAATTATCATTGCAGGGTATAGCTTGGCAAAAAAATACCGAAATTGAGGAATTAGCTGGCATTGATATAGGCATTATGCCTTTGCCTGATGATGAATGGACACGGGGAAAATGTGGATTGAAGTCTTTGGTTTATATGTCGTCTTTTATCCCGACTGTGGTGTCGCCTGTAGGGGTAAATGCTCGCATCGTGCAAGATAATGAAAATGGATTTTGGGCAACGACAAAGGAAGAATGGGTGGAAAAAATTTCTATTTTGGTAGAAAATCCCCAAATCCGCACCCGTTTGGCGCAAGCGGCTAGACAAACCGTTGAACAGATGTATTCGGTAGAGGCTTGGCAAGAAACTGTTTTGCAGCGTATTTTGGGTACAAAAAATTAAAATATCTTTTTAATCTAAGAGGTATTGAGTAGCTGGAGTTGCGCTTAACATTTAATTTTTAGAGGTAAAAACAGGCAATTCTGTATAACTTCCGTAAAACAATAAAAGCTGAAACGACTTATGTCCTTTCAGCTTTTATTTTTAAAACTTAATTAAATATATACGGATAAAGTGCAGTTTAGAATAAAAACATAAAAATTGAAGCAGCTTAAATGGGCATCTAAACTGCTCTTTAACTAAATTTTTATCTTTAAAACCTACTTTATTATGAAACCAAGATTGCGAATAAATTTTCGTAGTACAAAAATAGGAGATGGTTTTGATAAATGCAAATTTTTTTTAGAAAAAAGTTATCTTATGCAACCACATTGCATTTTCATACAAAATTCATTTAACTTTAATTGACCCCAAAATTTATTTTCCCCAATTAGCATTGGCAGTATTAGGGAAAAAATAAGTAGTTTCGGGTATTTGCAAAACCAGCTTATTTGCCCATTCTACCCCTTGCATAAGGCTGTGGTCTTGATTAGAAACTTCATATTTCCAACCGCCAAAACGTCCTCTTGAATAAATATCTTTGCTTTGCAGATAGGGTATTACTTTTTGCAATATCGTATCGCGTTCTACAGAAGGGGTGGGATAACCATATTCAGCCCTAAAAGACCAAGTGCTAACAATATCGTTGCGGTCGGTTATCAGTTGAGTATTGAGAAGCCCCTGAATGGTATTTTCTACTATATCTTGGGTATCAACAGGTTTGTGTGGGGATTCGCTGGTTTCTGTCATCAACGACCAATATCTATTGATGTCGGGTACATTATTGGGGCTATAGTTGGAAAAAACTGTAGTGCGGTAAAAAGGGCAATCTGATTCGGGAAAATACAACCAACATTTGCTAGCCAAATCGGGTTTGGGTTTGCCTTTTAAGCCAATTCCTACTATATTGGTAGAAGAATGTTTTAAGTTTTGAGCGGTTTGGCGTATGTTTTCGTCACAATCCGATAGTATTTGGGTAAAAATATCTAAAGGTAGGGTAGAAAGCAGGTGTTCATAAGTCAAAACATCCCCATTAGCCAATTCAACCGTTTTTTGCGCTGCGGAAATACGAACTACTTTGCTATTGAGTTGGATATGTTGGCGGCCTATCATATCAGCGACGGCATTCCATATAGCACCTGTGCCCCCATTTTTGGGAAATTGGAAGGTGTTGTTTGGCCCCCAAGACAAATCGTCCTGTTCTAAATATATATTTTTGAGCAAACGGTTGACATCAACTGTGGCCACCCGCTCTCCAATCCAATTATAAGCCATTTCTTCCAAAGGAAAAGCCCAAACCTTGAAATTGTAAGGGCGCATAAATATATCGCAAAGCCCTTCACCAAAAGATTGGCTCGCCCATTCGGCAAAATTTTGCGCTTTTTTGTGGCTAGGATTTTGTAATAAAGTGATAAGCCCTTGCAAACAAGCCAATTGTTGAGGTTTGGGCAAATAACGCAAATTGTTTTGGAATGGATAAGGTACAAATCTATTCAATAACCAAACCCAACTTTCCCGTTGATGGAATAGCCAACCTTCTGTGCCTAAGGCTTTAATCATCAATTGGTCAAAATAAGCGTAGTGCGAAAACTGCACGTGGCCGCCTATATCCCAGAGAAATCCTTTTTCGTCCGTGAAAGTATTGGCCAATCCACCAGCATAAGCCTGTTGTTCTATAATTAAAAAATCATTTTGCCCAAGTTCTTTGAGCCTATAAGCAGCCCCCAACCCAGTAGGGCCTGCGCCAAGAATTAGATATTTGATATGAGAAGACATAATAAGGATAAGATTGAAAAGCTAATAAAAACTGAACGATAGCAACCCAATAGTGCAAAGTCCAATATCTATCCAAACCATAAAGCCCAACGAAACTGAACCAATTGCCGCGCACACAAAAAACATACTTTTACCAGCTTCCATCTCAAAATAGATACTGTGCCTGTTGCGCGTTCTTTGTGTTGAACAGGAATAGATAATAAATTTGCGCCATTTTTGCTCGCCAGTATAGACAAAAATATATTGGGGATAAAAGGAATAAAGCGCATTTTTTGCAGCAATTTATCCAAAAAACTAGCTTTCATCAATCTATAAGGTATGTTGGCGTCCGCTATGTATTTGCCAAACAAGCATAAATTTAACAAAATGACCAAGCGGGTGATGATAAGTCTCACAAAAGCATCATTACGCACTTTGCGCTGTCCCAAAATAAAATCGGATTTATCTCTTTGTTGCCACAACAATTCAAAATCTGCAGCTACAAACTGGTCATCGCTATCGGTCTGAAATACATACTCGCAATTTAGCTCTAAGGCGCGTTTGTAGCCGTTATAAACCGCATTTCCGTGTCCTCCATTGGGCTGGTGGAAAGGCAGCAAGCAAGGCAATTCTTTAGCCAAGTCATCCAAAATCTGACCCGTTTTGTCTTTTGAGCCATCATTGACCACCAAGAGCCGAAATTCGTCAGGTTGAAAATATTTGCTAAATTCTGCCGCCCAGTCTTTGACCACTTGCCCTATGCACTCCTCTTCGTTGTACACAGGCATTACAAGGCATAATTTCATAAAATTATTTTGTTTTTAATTTATTTTGTTTAAAATTAGCGCAAAATTAGCCTTTTTTGATTTTAAATGTTAGTTTTTTTAAAAAAACTTGGCTTTATAAATGTTTTTAATCGTTTTTTTGCCAAAAATTCTAATAAATAGCTTTTTTTTGCCTTTGGTTTTGCCCATTGGCATAAAATTTGCAAAATCTCTGTTATTCCATCTCTTTTTAAATTTCACAACAGTATAAAAACTATCGAAATGTATAAAAAAATGCTTCTTTCCGTGGCTGCTTCTGCCACTTTATTGGCTGGCTGCGATGTACTACAATCTGCTTTAAGTTCGGCTGCTACTTCTTCTAGCGCACTTTCCAACACACAAATTATACAAGGGCTTAAAGAAGCTTTAAACCAAGGGGTTACCAAAGGGGTGAGCGCGCTCAATGTTACTGATGGCTTTTTTGGCAATGCTGCGCTCAAAATTTTATTCCCACCCCAAGCACAAAAAGTGGAAAAAACTTTGCGCGATGTGGGTTTGGGTAGATTTGCAGATGACGCTGTGCTCAAGATGAACCGCGCTGCCGAAGATGCTGCTGGGGGGGCAAAAGATATTTTTATCACCGCTATCACTGGTATGACCGTCAATGACGCTATGAGTATTTTGATGGGCGAAAAAAATGCCTGTACTCAATATCTCAAAAATACCTGTTCGGCAGCTTTGTACCAAAAAATGCAACCTGTGATTAAAACTTCTTTGGATAAAGTGGGGGCGGCTCGGGCTTGGACTGAAGTGGTTACCCAATACAATAAAATTCCTTTGGTTCAAAAACAAAATCCAAGTTTGGATGACCACGTTACGAACAAAGCTACAGACGGGATTTTCTCTATGGTAGAAAAAGAAGAGGCAAATATCCGCGTTAATCCTTTGCAACGGGGTACAGAATTGATGAAAAAAGTATTTGCTAAACAAGACAAATAGTTGTCTAGGTCAAAAAAGGAACTTTCCAAGCGCGGAAGTTCCTTTTTTTTATTGGCAACGGTCATAAAAATAATTTCTATATTCTATACACAAACTATCTGGGAATTTTATAAACTCAACCTGTGCTTTGTAGGCTTCTTTCAATTTTTGGGCAGTGTGGTATAATTCTAGTTCATTGTTGGCGGTTTTAAACTCTTTCATTTTTTGCAGCAAGCTATCTATATTTGTATTAATGGCGTGGTCTTTATCTTTAGTCAATTTTTTTAGCTCTTTATTGACCGAAGAGGGGGCTATAAATAAAAAACCGCCTAAACCGACTAAAATTATCACCAATCCGATAGCTCTTTTGACAAAATATAAGGCTACCACTATACCTATACACATTACTATAGCTGATATACTAGCCACTATTTTTCTCACATTGGGGCTAAATCCTTTGTTGGGGGCTAATTGACCGTTGTTGGCTGTTGGTGGTGGCTCAAATAAACTGCCGATGACGGGAATTTTGCGCAAGTTTTCTATGCCAACTTCAGCGGTAACAAATGTTTCTCCAGCTTTTTTGTGGCGGGTGACCACCAACGAACCTATGATAAGCGGAAGCAGCATCCAACGCAACCAGCCCACTTTGATAGAACGCAGCCAAACAAAACTTAGGGGCAAAAATACCCAGATTAAACGCACCACAGCGTCAGGCGAATAGTTGGCTATTTCGCCCTGCACGGCATCAGCACCTATAGCGCATTGGATGAGCCACCAATAAGAAGAAAAGGTTAGCCCAATCCATTTGCCAAAAAATATAATGTTGATAGCACCCAAACCATTGACTATGGCGAATATGTTGATGAGTATAAAAAGTGCTAAGGGCAGTACAAAAAACCACATAAACACACTAACCCCACTTCGGGCTATGCTTTCCGCCCTTTTTGTACCGCTAACCTCTAACTTGTTACTCCAGCGGGATAAAATTAGCACCATAACCAACATTACCACCAACCAAACCACCCCAACGCCTGACAATAGCCCTAAAAGTGCCTTGCCCCAACTGGGGGCTTCTACCATAGTCGCAGCTGGAGGCGTTTGCAAAAATAAAATATCCATAAGCAAAAATAATAAAATCTATACTACAACATAAAAATTGGCTAAATAATTGGCACAAAATTATATCATTTTTTAATTTTTTGCAAAAAAAAAGCAGCTTTGCCAAAAGGTAAGCCGCTTTGTATTCAAAAAGTATAGTTTTTAATCGTCTAATAGCGGGGATGCGCTATTTTTTGAGTTCGTCTTTTAACAAAGGTTTGAACTGTTTTCTAAATTTTTGCACTTTGGGCACAATTACCGCCGAGCAGTATGGGTTTTTATCCGCGTTTAGATTAAAATAATTTTGGTGATAATCTTCAGCTGGATAGTAATCAGGCAAAGGGCTAATTTCGGTAACTATAGTATTTTCCCACAATTGCGCCGCATTCTTTTTGGCTGTTTCTGCTGCTTCGCGTTGGGCTTCGTTGTGATAAAAAATTACCGAACGGTATTGAGTGCCCACATCGCCACCTTGTCTATTGAGCGTGGTTGGGTCGTGAGTTTGGAAAAAAACTTCCAATAACTGCGCAAAGCTGATTTTATTGGGGTCAAATATAACCCGAGCTACTTCAGCGTGGCCTGTTGTACCCTCGCAAATTTGTTTGTAGGTTGGATTTTTTGTATCTCCGCCCGCATATCCAGATTCTACTTTTTCTACCCCTTCCAAATCTTGGAACACAGCTTCCACACACCAAAAGCAGCCCGCACCGAGCGTGGCCATCTCCATTTTGTCCATATTTTTTATAATTTCAGGATTATTAACAACATTTTGAGCATTTGAGTACGAGTTGC
The DNA here is from genome assembly GCA_013297745.1 of Chitinophagales bacterium. Classification (GTDB taxonomy): domain Bacteria; phylum Bacteroidota; class Bacteroidia; order Chitinophagales; family Saprospiraceae; genus JAAFIM01. The sequence goes on from JAAFIM010000004.1 coordinate 54,913, forward strand.
GGGGTTGGCAGGCCAATAAACCGCACACAAAGCTGAATACAGCCAACATTTTAGTTTTAAAACTCATTTTGCTAAGAGGGGGATTTTTTGTGGTATAAAACTTAATTTTAGTCTTAATGCAAAACAAAAAAATGATAAATCTGTTTATATGATTTACGAGTTTCAACCAATTTTTAACAAAAAATTATGAAAAGGAAAGATTTTATCAAAAATACAGCCTTATTGGCTGGTTCTATAGTTGTCGGGGCTGGTGCTACAGGTTGCCGCCCAAGCCAACAGGCGGTAAAAAAAGATAATTTAAACGCTAATGTATCAAAAGTTGAAGATAAACCTAAACCAGCTTTTGTATTGCCTGCGTTGGAGTACCCTGTGGATGCTTTAGTGCCTTATATCGACAAGCAAACTATGGAAATTCACCACGGAAAGCATCACGCGGCTTATGTGGCCAATCTCAACAAGGCTTTGGAAGCTAATGCGGGGTTGCTGGGTAAAAATTTGACCGATTTGTGTGCTGCTGTGGGCGCGGGGGCAGACCAATCCGCAATTAGGAATAATGGGGGAGGACATTATAACCACAGCCTTTTTTGGACCATTTTGGCTAATCCCAATACCATTGAGCAAAAGATACCAACTGGCAAATTATTGTCAGCTATCAACGAAGCTTTTTCATCGGTTGAAAATCTACAAAAACTGCTAAAAGATGCTGCTTTATCCCAATTTGGTTCTGGTTGGGCTTGGTTGTCTGTGGATAAAAACAAAAAATTATTTGTAAGTGCTACAGCCAATCAAGATAATCCGCTGATGAAAAATATAATAGCAGCTGATAAACAGGGAACGCCAATTTTGGGTATAGATGTTTGGGAACATGCTTATTATCTCAATTATCAAAATAAACGCAAAGATTATTTGGAGGCCATTTTTAACCTAATCAAATGGGAGCAAGTCGACAAATTGTTTGCAGCAGCTATTGGGTAAGGAGCAAATTTTTGTACAGTTGAAAATCTATATCGTATAAATTATGCTCATCCGCTGTTCTGTGTTGCTGCGCTTGCAGCTCAAAATGCTTGGGAATAGCGGGGAAAAAAACATCTGCATTTTCTACCGTAGTATTGATTCTTGATAGGTGCAAATAATGGCAAAAATCTAGTAGCTGTTCGTATATCTGCGCACCGCCTATAATCCATAATTCTTTAATTTTGTTGGCTTCGCAGTGGGTTAAAACATCTGTCCAATTGTTTAGAAAACATAAATCTGTAGTAGCTAAAGGTAAAGTAGATAATTTTTTGCGGGTAAGTATTAAATAATGCCGCTTTGCCAATCGTTTGGGTAAAGATAAAAAGGTTTGATAACCCATTAAAATATGCTGATTTAAAGTTTTTTGTTTAAAAAAAGCCAAATCTGCTGGACTATGCCAAGGTATTGTGTTTGCTTTGCCTATAGCCATTTGGCTATCTACAGCGGCTATTGCGGATATTATCATATTAATTTTATTAGGATTTAAACAATGCCTTTCTAAGACTTATCAAAAAATAAAAGCAGCCTCGTGAGAAGCTGCTTTTTTAATTTAGGATTATCCACCAAAATCGTCAAATGCTATATTTTCAGCGGGAACGCCCAATGAGTCTAAGGTATCAATTACAGACTTATTCATCATAGGAGGTCCGCAGAAATAGTATTCTACATCTTCAGGTTCGGGGTGAGTTTTCAGATATTGATTGAACAACACAGGCATAATAAAGCCTTTAAAACCATCACCTTCAGCATCAATACTAGCTTTTTCTTTCCAATTGTCTTCTGGCAGAGGATTGTCCAAAGCTACATAAAAACGGAAGTTGGGGTATTCGCGCTCTATTTCTCTAAATTCTTCTACATAGAATAACTCGCGTTTGGTACGTCCACCATACCAGAAAGATACTTTGCGGTCTTTGTTCTTCAAGGTTTGGAATATATGGAAAAGGTGTGAGCGCAAAGGTGCCATACCTGCACCACCACCAATATAAACCATCTCTTTTTTGGTAGGTTTGATGTGGAATTCGCCATAAGGGCCTGATATATACACATTTTTAGCCGCTTCTGTACCAGGTTTTAAAGAGAATATATAAGAAGAGCAAATACCAGGGTTGATGTCTTGATAACCAACAAATAAACGTTTAGTTTTTCCATCAGCTCCTTTTTCTTCTTGAAACTTGGGCGGTGGGGTTGCTATACGGATATTCAATTTAATAATATCGCCTTCAGCGGGGTGGTTAGCCATAGAGTAAGCTCTAAACACAGGCTCTTTATTCACCATAGTCAATCCCCACATTTTGAAGTTATCCCATTCTGACTGGAATTTTTTGGGGTCATCGTGATAACTAGGATGCGCCGTAATATCCATATCTTTGAATGGGGTTGTGATTTCTGGAACATCAATTTGTATGTATCCACCCGGTTCGAAGTGCAAAGACTCGCCAGCAGGCAATTTTACCACAAATTCTTTGATGAAAGATGCCACGTTATAGTTGGATATAACCTCACATTTCCATTTTTTAATCCCGAAAATTTCAGCAGGAATGCTAACGTCCATACTAGTGCGTACTTTTACTTGGCAAGATAAACGCCAATTGTCAGCTGCTGCTTTACGGGATATGTGATTGAGTTCGGTTGGTAATATATCGCCGCCACCTGCGGGTACTTGGCATTTGCACATAGCACAGGTACCACCACCACCACAAGCAGAAGGCAAAAATATACCTTCGTTGCTTAGCGCGCCCAACAGTGTGCCACCAGGTTTGAGATTGATGGTTTTTCCACCTGCTTCGTCGCCTCCGTTGATTTTGAGTTGAATATCGCCTTGTGGTACTAATTGTTCCCTAGCTTTGAGTAGGCCATACGAAATGGCTAATACAGCAAGGGTAAGTACAGCCATAGCCAAGCCGATAGATAATATGAAATCCATATTTTTGCTAAAGTTAAAATGGTTTAAGATAAATTTTGGTTGGTATTAACCAAAATAAGTGCCAGGGTTAAGTCCCAATAGGCTCATAAATGCTATACCCATAAGCCCTGTAATGATGAAAGCTATACCTAAGCCTTGCAAAGGTGCTGGTACGTTGGCAGTGCGCAATTTTTCGCGGATAGCAGCTAAAGCTACAATAGCCAACATCCAACCCACACCAGAACCGATACCAAAAGCAGTAGCTTCTACAAAGTTGTACTCACGCGCTACAATAAATAGCGTTGCGCCCAAAATTGCACAATTTACCGTGATAAGGGGTAAAAATATACCTAAGGCACTATATAAAGAAGGAGATACTTTTTCTATAAACATTTCCAAAAATTGCACTAAACCAGCAATAACAGAAATATAAATAATCAAGCCCAAGAAATCAAAGCTAATCCCCTCAATTATAGCCCCTTCAGCTAATATCTTATTAGTTACAATCCAATTGACAGGAGCGGTAAAAGCTAACACAAACACCACAGCTACACCTAAACCTAAGGCTGTTTTTACACTTTTGGAAACGGCAAGGTAAGAACACATTCCCAAAAAGTAAGCCAAAATCATATTATCTATGAAAGCAGCTTTTATAAATATATTTAAAGCGTCCATTGTAGGAATAAATAAGTTTTTGAAGTGGTGAAGTTAGGATTTACCAATTAATTTGGTGTTGAATCCTCTTTGTATCCAGATGATAACACCCATTAAGAATAGTGAAGCGCAGGGCAATAACATTAGGTTGTTGGGTACATACCAAGATTCTGTGGATAAAATGGTGATGCCAAACCAAGTCCCTTTGCCTAAAATCTCGCGTATAGTAGCCATGAGTAGTAGAATAACCCCATATCCAAGCCCGTTGCCTATACCATCTATAAAAGATTGCCAAGGGCGGTTTGCCATAGCAAAGGCTTCTAAGCGACCCATTACTATACAGTTGGTGATAATTAAACCAATGAATACCGAAAGTTCTGCGTAGACGTCATATATGAAGGCTTGCAATACATCAGAAACCATTTGTACCAAAGCAGCCACCACTAATAGTTGAACTATCATACGAATAGCTGAAGGGATGGAGTTGCGCATCATAGAAATTACTAAGTTTGACATAGCAGTAACTATAGTAAGGCCTAACGCCATAATTAAAGCAGGTTTGACCTGTGAAGTAACAGCCAACGCTGAGCAAACGCCCAATATTTGTACGGTTACGGGATTGTCATCGTTAAGTGGGTCTACAAGCAGTTTTCGCTCCTTGGCTCCAAATAAAGAAGTACTTTCTGTTTGAGGAGCAATTTGTGTTTCAGCCATAACAAATATATTGTTTGATTATGAAATAATGATTTGATGTTATATTTGGTTTATTTGCTAGATTTTACTTTGTCAAAATAAGCCAAATAATTTTTAATTCCTCTGTCCATCATTTCTGACACACCATCGGAAGTTACAGTTGCGCCAGATATGGTAGCTATTTCGTGGCTTTTGTCTTTAATTTTCTTTTTGACAAGCACCGATACATATTTGCCTTCTTTATAAATTTGCTTTTTTATAAATTTATCTTTGAAGGTTTTGCTATCTTTAATCTCGGCACCCAAGCCTGGAGTTTCGCCCTTGTGTCCAAAGTAAATACCAGCTATAGTATTCAAATCATTTTCTAACGCGATATAACCCCAAATTTTGTCCCAAAGTCCATTACCGCGCACAGCCACCACGTAGAAGTTTTGCCCTGTGTTGCCTTTATACTGATAAACGGGATAGATGCGTTTTTCCAAAGCTACTTTGTCCTCCAAAGCCAAATCAATATCCGCCATTTCTTTATATACGACTGGTAAGCGGTCTGCTGTATTGATAGATTCTAATTTGTCCAAAATTGTACCATCAGCTTTTACCGCCAAAACGGTAATTCTATCTTTGAAAACTTCATTTGCATTTTCTACCTTACCCAATTCAGGGATAGAGCTTAGAATATCTGCTTTTTTAGCCTTTTTTTTGTTGTCTGCGTGTATATCTTTGAGCGAGTTGTAGAATAGCGATAAACCTGCGCCAGATATAACGGTGAGAACTAACACATATAAATACAGTTTTGCATTAGACGGTTGCGACATTTTGTTTGCGTTTTAGACGTTTAGAAATGTTGTTTTGAATTACATAATAATCAACTAGGGGCGCAAATACATTCATAAATAGAATAGCCAACATCCAGCCTTCTGCGTAAGCAGGGTTCATCACCCGAATGACTAGCCCTAAAAAGCCAATAGAGAAGCCATAAATCCATTTGCCTACGTTAGTACCAGAGGCTGTCACAGGGTCTGTAGCCATAAATACCAACGCAAATAGCAAACCACCCATATTAAAGTGTTGATACCAAGGCACTTCCATATAAGGATTGAAACCCCAAGCGTTGAATAGCATACCCGTCAAGGCTACACCCAAAGCCATACTTATCATAATCCGCCAACTTGCTACTCCAGTAATCATCAAAAATATACCACCAAGTATAATTGCAGGTTTGCAAGTTTCAGCTATACATCCAGGAATACCACCTACAAACATTTGTACAGGCGAATAAGTGTTGGTAACGCCACCTATCAATTCCCCGTTTACATTATATTTAGCCCAACCTTCCAAGGGGGCAATACCAAGCGGGGTAGCACCACTCCAGCCTTGTACTATAGGTGCGCCTTCTGCAAAAGTAGACCAGCCAAATGAGCTGAATATCGGGTTGAATAATGTATGTGTCCAGCTATAAGCAGCTACTCCTTTTTCCAAATCCAAACCAGCTACCCAAGGCAAATCGCCTGAAATTTCTGTAGGATAAGCAAAAAATATAAAAGCGCGAGCCAATAAAGCTACATTGAGGATATTCATACCTGTACCGCCAAAACATTCTTTCCCCAAAACTACCGCGAAAATGATAGAGAGGGCTAACATCCAAAGTGGCACATCGGGAGGCATAATGGCAGGTATTAGTGCGCCTGTCACCAGATAGCCTTCTTCTACAGCATGACCTTTTTTGGCTGCGAAGTAGAACTCAATCCCCAAACCAACAACGTTGGAAACGATAAAAATGGGTAGTATCTGCATAATACCAAATATCAGCTTGAGATGCAAGGCTTCTACCAAGCCTGTGTGTATGCCCAATGCGGTGAAGTGCTGTTGCCCGATATTATAAGCCCCAAACACAAAACACAATTGCATCGCCAAAACTACGTGTACCATGGTGCGTTTCAAATCCATAGCATCGCGTATGTGAGTGCCTTTGCCTACAGTGGTGGCGTTGGGTTTGAAAAAGAAGGTAAAAAAAGCGTCATAAGCCGTGTGTAAGAAAGGTGATTTTTTCTTATCTGGCTCCAATTTTTGGAAAGTGTCTATGAATGCCATTTTTTATAAATGTTATTTTTGTGATTTTTATAAAAACCGTTTTATTAAGCATTTTGTTTGCGCATTTCGTCCAAACCTGCACGTAATAACGCTTGTAGTGATTGTTTTGAGGTGCAAACGTATTCGCACAAAGCTACGTCTTCTTCGCTCAATTCTAATATACCCAAACCTTCCATTTGCTCTAAGTCGTTGCATTGTATAGCGCGGAAAAGGTGTTGGGGGAGTATATCCATAGGTAGCACGCTTTCATATTGCCCAGACATTACAAAAGCTCTATGTTCGCCGTTGGTATTGGTGTCAGCTGTATATTTGGCATCAGGAAAAAATCCACCAGGGAAAGTGCGTGAAATGGTAGGGTGTCCTTTTTGAGGCAATAACCAACCAAATAATTCATAGTAATTTCCCTCTTGTATAGTGGTGATTTGGTCGTCAAAAAATCCTAGATAATCTTTTTCGCCAACTTTTTTGCCCGATAATGGGTCGCCTGATACCAAGCGGGTTTTGCCCCCGTTTTCGTGCAGACCTAATGATTCTAAACTTATACCTTGGTGAGCATAAATATATTTAGCTTCAGTTTCAGTGCCAACTATAGCCACTAATTTTTCTGTATCGTAAATTCCTTTATTGAATAGATTACCAATAAGGATAACAGTTTGCACATCCAAATACCAAACCGCGTCGCCCATATTGATAGGGCTGATGTGGTGAATGTGTACGCCCACGTTGCCTGCTGGGTGTTGTCCTTTGAACCAGTGTTTTTGCACATTGGCTACATTGAATTGCGCAAAACCTGTTTTTTCTTCGCTGTTGGCATTGAGCCCTAAATGAACAGTTGCTAATTTAGCCAAAACTTCCAAACCTGTTTTGAACGCGGCTTCTTTGCCTTTTAGTGCAATTTCTAGATTGGGTGCCAAAGGAGCTGTGTCAAAAGTGGATATAAAAATTCCTTTGGGTTGGGCTGTGAAGTCTGCTACCGTGTCATAAGGACGTTGGCGGATAGAAGCCCAAGCGCCACTTTCTAATAGAAAGTCTATAAGCTCTTGGCGGCTAGCTGTGGTAACGTTGGGTGCATTAAATTGCTTGTATTGCACTTCTTCGCGGTCTGCCAAAATGGTTATGCCCAAAATAGCGCGCTTTTCGCCTCTTATGATTTCAATAATCTCACCACTTATAGGGGCAACATACTGCACCGCTGGGTTGACTTTGTCATAAAATAAGACGTCGCCTGCTTTGACATGGGTTTCTACCTCTACCACTACTTTTGGGATTGGGCTCATCGCTAGGAAGTCTCCCGTTTTGATGGCATAAGTGGTACCACGCATTTTGTGTATCGCTACATTCTCATTGGCTTCACCCAACAAGCTGATGTTAAACCCTCTGCTAAGGCTTACAAAATGCTCATTTTGAGGCACATAATTGGGTCTGTTGCGGCTGCTACCCAACAAAGCTGTTTGATTATCAGGTAATACCGAATAATCGTCTGGATTTGCGCCCATAGCGGTAGCTGTTGATTTGAGTGCGCTGTTTTCTTGGGTAAGAAACAAGAGCACCAACAGCACTACTATAACTAGCGCGATGATAATTCCCCAACTAAACATATTCTACTGGTCGGTTAGTTTGTTTATGATAATATTTTTTTTGACTAAAATTTTACATTAGCGGCGCAAAAGTACAAACTACTTTGATAATGACAACAAATTTGTTAAAATTTGTTTAATTTTATTTGTTTTTATTGTTCAATTTAGAATAATTCTAAATAAAAAACGCTAATTATTTGATTTTGCTAGGTTTTTATCAATTATTTTAGCCTTTTTAGCTTTGATTAGCTTTTCTGGTTTGTCTACAATAAGTTGGGCATTTTTTTCTATAATCAGTTTTGCGCCTTGTTCTAATATCAACGTCCCTTTGATTTGTAAAATGCTATTTTCGCTTATGCTCAAAATTCCCCCTTTTTTGATTTGCAAAATAGCATCTTCGTTGATGGTTAGGCTGCTTGGATTGCTAAACAAACCGTCCTCTGTGCGGCTGTGGCGGTCTGCTGTTTGGCTTCTCAACACATTTAATCTAACTTTGCGATGAATAATCAAGTCGGGCTTTTCGTCTTGGCTGATATTGGGCAAAATAATTTGCCCTGCCCAGTCTGCGTGGTCGCTTAATAGGGTTTGCTTGTATTTTACAACTATTTTTTTGCTAATATGTTTGCTGCCCGCTTCAAAATAAATGGATAAACCGTTCAAAATATAGGGTTCTGTGCTTTTGGCTTGTAGTTGGTATTTGGGGTAGTTCAGCGGCATAGGGTTGCTGTTGAGGGTCAAACTATCCCCTGGCTGAAAGGTTGGTATGCGGGCATAATCGCGGTTTTTTTCTTCATCATAAAACCCAAAACAGCCGTATAGGTTGACTAAACTATCCCTAATTTTTTCTTTTGCCAAAAAAATGTACTCGCCGCTGCCTTGATTGTAATTTTTGTTAAAATCAATCTTCCCGTCTTGGTTCAAATCTACAGCTTGATGAAAAAAGGCGTTTGTGCCGCTTATTGGATTGGGTTCGCCGCGTTCCCATTCGTACAAATCATTCCCCCACGCGTTTTTTTGCGGTTGAAAATTCAGTAATTCATAATCGTAATTCCCCCCTGCGTTGAGCAATTTGAGGCTGTTGGCGCGGTTGGAAAGTGGGAATATAATCTCGTTTCGGTCGTTGGATACATCTTCCACATATACATAAATGCCCGCTGGAGTGGCTCTAATCGTATCGTTGTTGATAACTTGCCCCTGCCAAGGGTGTTGGTCAAAAATGGTTTCGCCCGAATGGTATTCTATCCACAAATTTTGTTTGCCCGCAAAGGGTAAATTTATCCGCACAGCGTCGCCTGTAGTTACAAAATCGACAATTTCTACCTCATAAGTTTTATCTTGTGCGGTGTTTTTGTCCAAATCTAATTTTGGTTCAATATAACCCAAATACCACCTTTCCCAAGCCGTCAATCCGCCCTTAAATATGGATAATTGGCTGGTCGCGCCCCAACCCAAAGCTGGTCTGTGCAGGTATTCGCCCACGACTTTGTTCGCGCCGAAGAGATGCGGGCAATTGTATAAAGTATGCGCCAACTCGTGTATAAATACGCCGCTATTATGACACATCGTAAACCCTTCGGAGCAGGCAAAACCGTTGAATTTATCCTCCAAACCCAAATTTGTACCCGCAAATCCCCCATCTGCGCCCGCCCATAAAGGCATCCCCACCATAGGCTGTTCTCCCCAAGCGCGTCTGTATCTGTAGATAAAAATCACATAATCCAACTTTTTATCCGCTTTGTATTTGCTCGTGTCGCTGTTGTCAAAGGCGTAGTTGGGAAAGTTTGTTCTTTGGTCAAAGCTGCTAAAATCCATTTTGGGGTTCAACCGCTTCATTTCCGCCCAAGCGGCTTTGTTGCTGTGTCCAAAACTCACGCAACCGTCGGCTTCTACCTCTATAGCGCGGGCTGTTCCCGTGCTGTCTTTGAACACTTCGCCCCAAAATCTGAACTTGCCAAGCGATATTTGGTATAAATCTTTAGAAAAATTATAAACTGAACTGTTCGTTTCGCGCTCAAATTGGGACAAATTGTGGTATAAAATCCCATCCATTCTGCCCGTTTCTGGATTAACCCCGTCAGGCAGCCGTTTGTTTTCGCTCACTTCCCAACCTTGATAATAGTGGTCGCTGTTTTTAAAATTGGGGTTGGTTTTGGGATTATCTTTAAACAGGACAAAAACGACCAAGGCTTTAATATCCCCTTTTGGGGTAAAAACGCCCCCGTTGCTGGATATTTTTTGTTGCGAATAGGCAATTTTTGCCAAAAATAGAAATAGGATTATAAAAAAGGGATACTTTTGCATCTTATTTTGAACAGGGTAAATTAACGGATAAAAAAACGCCGCTTCAAGCCAAAAACTCAAAGCAGCGCAAAGATAGTATAAATTTCTATTTGTTACAAATAGGCAATTCTGGTTCATCTGGCAACGAAAGCGGCCAGTTGGGCAAGCATTTGATAGGGTTATTTTTTACGCTCAGATATTTTAAATTATCGGGCAAAGGGGGCAAATTACGGAGTTGGTTATTCTGTGCCAACAATGATTTTAAACTTGGGGGTAGTTGTTTTGGGAGGCTCTGGAGTTGGTTGAAATCGCAATTTAAATGGATTAAAAATTCAGGTAACAGGCTGGGTAATTGTGTGAGTTGGTTGTTGTTGCAGTAAAGGTCTCGCAAGCTGTCTGGCAACACATAAGGCAAAGTAAGTAGTTGATTATTGGCGCAGCCCAATACATTTAGCTTATTGGGGAGGGTATTCGGCAAAGCTTTGATTTGGTTATTATTGCATTTCAAAACGATTAATTTGGTGGGTAACAAATCAGGTAAAGCGGTTAGTTTGTTCCTGCTGCAGTTTATCTCTTCCAAATTGGCGGGGAGTATTTGGGGTAAACTGCTGAATAGGTTGTGGCTACAGTCAATCTTTTCCAAATTATCGTAAATAACGGTTGGCCAACTGCTAAGTTTATTATGGCTGCAATAAATTTCCGTTAGCGTAGCAGGCAGCATTTGGGGCAATTGGCTGAGTTGATTATTAAAACAAAATAGTTTTTGCAGCGTAGGCGGAAGTTCTTGCGGTAAAGTGGAGATTTTGTTACTGCCGCATTGTAACTCTTTCAAACCATTTGGCAATTGAGCTGGCAGGCTGGTTAGTTGGTTTAAACCGCAATCTAAGGATTGCAAACCATTTGGCAATTGAGCTGGCAGGCTGGTTAGTTGGTTAGAACTACAATCTAAGGATTGCAAACCATTTGGCAATTGAGCGGGTAAGCTGCTTAGTTGGTTAGAACTACAATTTAAGGATTGCAAACTATCAGGCAGATGTGCGGGCAGGCTGCTTAGTTGATTATTAATACAAGATAACGTTTTTAAACTATTTGGCAATTGAGCGGGTAGGCTGGTTAGTTGATTATCCCCGCACATCAATTCTTTCAAATTTTTGGGCAATTTTTCAGGCAGGCTTGTAATTTTATTTCTGCCTATCCAAATTTTTTCCAAACTGTTGGGCAAGGCATAAGGCAGGCTTTTTAGTTGGTTGTCATACGCACAAAGTTCTTTTAAATTGTTCGGCAACGAGTTGGGTAAATTAGTTAGCTGATTATGGTAACACTCCAAAATTTCTAACCCGTTTGGTAATTTTTCGGGCAAATTGGTTAATTCGTTCTTATTGCAGCGGAGAATTTTCAAACTATTGGGCAGCTCACTTGGCAACTTGGTTAATAAATTAAATTGACATTCTAACTCTTCCAATGTATTGGGCAACTCATCGGGCAGGCTCGTTAATTCCGAAAAATTACATCTAAATATCTTCAATCGGGGAAAATTAAACCCTTTCCAGTTTGTAACCTGTGCGTGAAATAAATGCAATTTGGTCAACGTATCCGCACTACTCGTCAAATGGTCGTCATCGTCTATACAAACGGGGCAATTGCGGCGTATCTCGTCGGATAGTTCTTTGTCCACTATCTTGTTGCCTTTATATCCGCAACCCACAGCTAAAAAAAATGTGTAAAAAATTAAAAAATTAAAACGCATAGTGTTATCAAATTTTTGAATAGTTTTATAAAAATAAAAACAGCGCGGTAAATTACAGAACTTAAACGTGTGCAAAGATAACCCTTTTTTCTATCAAATAGAACCCCAACGCTATAAAATACAAACATAAGTATATATTATAATTCTGTAATGTCCGAAAATTAGACCTTTAACGTTATAAAATAGCCATAAAATACTATAAAATAGAAATTTGGATTGATATTAAAATTGCCCTATCTGTTAAAATTAAAAATTAAACGCTATTTTTTAAGCTTAAAACATTATATACTATTTCATCAATTGCTATAATTATATGCACACATCCAACCTATTAAAATTTACTACAGCTGGCAGCGTCGATGATGGCAAATCTACCCTAATCGGTCGCTTATTATACGACAGCAAAGCCATTTTTGAAGACCAATTGCGCGCTTTGGAAAAAACTTCCCTCAATCGGGGCGAACAACAGGTTAATCTGTCCCTACTCACGGACGGGTTGAAAGCGGAGCGCGAGCAAGGTATTACTATAGATGTAGCTTATCGCTATTTTGCCACCCCAAAACGCAAGTTTATAATCGCCGACACTCCAGGCCATCTCCAATATACGCGCAATATGGTTACGGGCGCGAGCAATGCTCAAGCGGCTATTATATTGATAGATGCGCGCCAAGGGATAGTAGAACAGACCAAAAGGCACGCTTTTATCGCCTCTTTGCTCCAAATTAAGCATTTGGTGGTTTGTGTGAATAAAATGGATTTGGTGGAATATAGCGAGGCGGTTTTTGCCAATATCAAAGCGGAATTTGTATCATTTGCGGCGAAATTGGATATTCAAGACATCAATTTTATCCCCATTTCTGCGCTGTTGGGCGATAATATAGTCAATCCCTCCGCTCAAATGGATTGGTATAAAGGCAGCACTTTATTGTATTGGTTGGAAAATTTGCACACTTACAGCGATAATAATCTGATAGATGCGCGTTTTCCCGTGCAGTTGGTTATACGCCCTTATAGTCAAGAATTTCACGATTATAGAGCTTATGCGGGTCGGGTGGCTTCGGGCGTGTTTAGGGTGGGGGATAAGGTTAAAATTTTGCCCTCTGGGTATGAAACCACGATTAAAAACATCCACCAAGCCGAAACCGAACTGGAAGAAACTTACCCCAATCAATCGGTTAGTATCTCGTTGGTTGATGATTTGGATGTATCTCGCGGGGATATGATAGTGAGAGAGCATAATTTACCCCAAATGGAGCAAAATATAGAGGTTATGCTCTGTTGGTTTAGCGCGCAGCCTTTGCAATTAAACGGCAAATATCTGATTATGCATTGCCACAAAGAAGCTAAATGTATAGTTAAAGAAATCCGTTATAAAATGGATATCAACAACTTGCACCGTATTTTGGACGATAAAAATGTGGCTATGAACGACATCGCAAAAGTCGTATTGAGAAGCACCCAACCTTTATTGATTGATAGTTATCGCAAAAATCGGGTAACGGGTAGTTTTATCCTAGTCAATGAAGCGACGAACGAAACTGTAGCGGCGGCTATGATTTTGTAAATATATTTATAAAAATAAAAAAAGCCATAAGTTTCTCAACTTGTGGCTTCACAACGTAAAACGTTTATATAACAATCAAAATTTTATTAAAATGGACAACTTAATTGCTGCGGTAAGAATTTAGCTCATTAAGTAATATCTGAGCGTTGGCGCCTTTGCGTATCCAATTTTCTAAGATAGTCACTAAGGCTAACATTTTGGGTAGGGCTGCGCTTCTTCCGCAAGCACCGCGACGGCCGTTTTTATTCTTTTCTTTGCCCGTAAGGAATACGTTTTTGGCTTCCAAAATATCCTCGCGGATTTTTTTGTGTTGGCGATAAACGCGCATTGCTTGGTTGTAGCGGTTGAGTTCTTGCTCGGATAAATTTTGATTATCCAATTTGAACGGGCGGCGTGCTTCAGGCAGATTATCCATCAGCAGCCTTTGGCAATGTTCGTAAGTTTCGTATTGATTATCAGCATTATAAGCTTTAAACTCTTTGGGCTGGCTAGTAGGTTCATAAATATCAAACAAAGCCATTTGTAAATTTTGCTGAGGGTTATTTTGGGCTACAAAAGCATAGCTTTGTTGGGCAAAAAGTTGTATTTGCGCAGCATGGGTTTGTTCTTGGGGGCTAAAAATTCTGTTCATAGGCAAAAAAATGTTTAAGATTTGAAAAAAATGTTTGGATAAATTAGCGGATTGCTACAGCTACCAAAGCTACGGGAGCGTATTGGGGGGCTGGGTTAGCCATTACTTCTAAGCAGAACATAGGCACATAAATAGCAACGGGCTCAAATTGTGGAGCTTGTTGTCCAACTGCAATTTTAGTTTGGACAGGTTTACGCGGTTTTTTCATAATCTTATACCAATTTTTTGATTGTTAGGAATTTGCGCTATTAACTATTTTAGGGTCTAAATCGTTCCCAATAAGGGAAAAAAAATGCTTTTAGGCTTTGGCTAGAAGATAATTTATAATTATTGAATTGTTTAAACGCTGTTTTTATTTTTATGGGCGGGTTGTTTTTTATCAATAATTCCAGCAAAATAGCGGGATGGATATAATTATCTACTGCTTGCTGGTTAAATTCGGTTTCTTTATACGCATACCGATAAAAAAGGTTGAGTTTTTTGGGGTCAAAAAGCATAATTTCAGCAAAAAAATCAGCTAAATTGTCAGATAATAACAATTCGCCATCATAACTTAAATGATAACGCTGTATTTGCAAATTTTCGTATTCAAACAGGATATGGTATAACTCGTGTAATAAACTAAGCCATAATTCACTATATTTTTGATTGGGATTGGCCAACACAATACACGGTTTATTATTGATAAATAAAATGGCTGAATGTATATTTTTTTGTGCTTGTATGATTACCGTCAAACCGTTTTGGTATAAATAATTAACGATTTGATAAAAACCTGCATCTTCATTGATGGTGTAGGGGCGAATTTGACCAACTACTTCGCGCAAGGCGATTAAATTAAGCTCAAAAGGGTTGTTTATTTTCTCCAATTGGGCTTGGGCTGCTAAAATCCAAAATTGAGTTGGGCTTAAACTGGTATTCATATAGCTAAAATTTTGTTTGTTAATCAGCAGTTTATACGCATCGGATTATATTTTGTTGCAAGTTTTTAGCATATTTTTGAACAAACAAATTTTATACCAAAAAAAAAGCCCAACTACAACAGTCGGGCTTTTTTTTAGCTTAATAGCTAACTTTTTGCTTTTTTATCTTTTCGTACATAGGTTTGTTTTTATCCAAGCGTTCTAATCTAAACCCTTGATTATAATCATAGCCAAATACTTTTTTCTTGTTTTTATCAAAATAGTGGGTATAATGATAAATAACATTGGTATTGAGGGTAGCGGCAAAGCTGATAAAATGTAGATTGCCTGAAGGTTTTAGACTGCACAAATCGGGGTTGGGCAATATATCAAATCCTCCTTGTGTGTTGGCAACGATTAAATTATAACAGTTGTCGAAATGTTGCAAATCTTTGGGTTTTAGCTCTTCAAACGGTTTCTCTTTTAGCCATTCATAAGCATAAAAATTGTTTTCTTCTTCATTGGGGATTACATAAGCGGTGAGGCGAAAAGTATCCCGATTTTCTTTGCTCAATTTGAATATAGCGTGAGTTAGCGCTTTTTCAGGCGCGGCGTGTTTAAACCAAGCCATATACAACCAACGTTCGCCCGTTCTGGACAGCCAAATGGGCACAGCTAATATATCTTGGCTTACATTGAGTAGCGGATTTTGGGAGGTATCGGCTTGGGTTTTATTATTGAACTCGCCACAGATGGTATAAAATATCTTATCCATTTTGTTGTCTATGGCTTCAATTTCTTGAGCTGTTTTGGTATGGGAGAGGTAGTTTAGTTTTTTTTGCGCGCTGGCTATCAACGGGCAAAAATAAAGGCAAAATAAAATAAAATTTTTCATCTATTGATGGATTAAAAAGTGATTGGAATATAGCGTTTCACCCGATTTTACCACAAAGATAAGCCGATTTTATACAAAAGGTTTAAATTTTTTTTCCCAAAATTCGCTATTCGGTAAAAATATAAACTTAGCTTAACATTTTAATAAAAAAAAGCCTCGCTTTAAAGCGAAGCTGTATAAAAATAATCAGTTTTTAGCGGGTTTCTTTTGTACCATTTGGAAACTGCGTTGATTTTTATCCACACGCACCAACTCAAATCCGTCAGGGCGAGGATAAGAAAATATCAATTTCTGATTTTTATCAAAAAATTCTGTATAGGTGCGATTGACTTCTGGGCTTAGTGTAGCGCAATGTTTGAAAGATTGTATAGCTTCTGATATATTGCGTTGGCAAAATTCTTGGTCTAATAAAAGGTCAAATTCTTGTTCATTACGTGGCACTATATAATGTGGGCAGATAATATCGTTTTGGCTAGCTATGACCTGTTTGGGGCTTAGATTACTAAACGGTTTTTCTTTTTGCCATTCATAAGCGTAGAAGTTATTTTCGGTTTCATTAGGTATAAAGTAAGAAACCAGCTTAAATGTATCCCGATTTTCTTTGGTTAGTTTATATACAGCTTGTGAAAGTGCTTTTTCTGGCTTTCCTTGTATAAACCAACCCATATAAAACCAGTATTCTCCCGTCCGCTCTCTCCAAATAGGCACTGCTATCAGACTTTGAGGGGTTTTGAGGGTAGGATTTTCTGTGCTGGCGGCTTGGCTGCTGTTGTTAAATTCACCTAAAAATGAATAATATAGTTTTTCTAACTTATTATCGGTTTTTCTTATCTCTTCAGCGGTCTTGCAGTGGCTAAGATAGTGAAATTTCTCCTTTTTGACCTTAGGCTTTTTGTCTTTGTTGCGTTGGGCAAAACTTGCAGTGCTGGCGATTAGGCAGAGTAGCAAAAATATAGACTTAAAATACATACTATTGAAATTACTGTTGTTAATTGTAAAAATATCCCCGTTAAAACGTAAGAGTGGATAAAAAGTTTCATATAAAAACAAAAAAACAGCTTTTTAGGGCTGTTTTATCATTTAATCTACTTTGGTATAAGTAAGTCTTAGTTGGGGTTTGAACCCTTGCGATTGGGGACTGCCTATACTCAATTGATGAGGTTCTAGAATAGTCAGTGTTTGTAAATATACCGAACTATCCGCGATTTCATTATCTACTATTTTTTGAAAAAATTGAGATAAATTCATTTTATAACTGTAAGGATTGTTATTGTCTGCTTCCAAACCGCCCCCAAAAAGGGCATAACTGCTCAAGCGGCGCAAGGAGGTTTGCAAATCATCAACCAATTCGTATTTTTCTGTAGATGGGCTAAAGTAAGCGGCTATCATTTGCTTGGGCAACGTAGCTTCTGTGCTGCCGCCTGTGGGGCTACTAAACACCAATTCGGCTTTATTGACCACAATTCTACCCAAATTAGCTATAGTAGGAAAGCGCGTTTTTACCAAAACCCCATTCAAGCCTTGAGCATAAACCAGCGAATCTGTTGCTGAATTGGCCAAAACTGTACCCGAACTGTAATTATGTTTGGTCGTTAGCACAGATTCTATATCTTCGTTCACCAAAAAACTGAAACTTTTGCGCGTCGGTACGCCATCCACCTCTTGAGTATAGTACAAAATCATCCTTGTTTGCGCACCAGCGGGCAAAAATCGTATAATGCTGCTGCTGTTTGAGGTTGATTTTATATGCAAACCTTTCAGAAATTCTTTAAATTTATTGTTATTGGCATAAATCGTCGAATCTGTCGGGTTGAGTAATGATTCTCCCAAATTATCGTCTAAGCGGATGCGCAAGTGTGGCGCTAATTTTATGGTGTCTATCATCACCGAATCTCTATATCTTGGGCTAAATTGGGTGCTGGCCAATAGCGCGCCTGTAGTGAAACTGGTGTCGTTTTTGTACAAACCGTCTGGGTCTATACTTTCTTCCATTCTGTAAACTTCCCATTCTTGTGTGCTGGGGTTATTGCTTAACACATCCCCCAAATGCCCTGTGGTGTCATATTGTAAGCATAAAACCAAAGAGTCAAAGGTTGAGTTGGGAAAATCCAAATTGCTCGTAGATATGCGAAAATTGAAATACATAGCCGCTTCACTTTCTCCAAATACGGGGTCTTGGTGATAACCAACCAGCCAACGTGAAGGATTGCTACTCGATATAGCTTTGCTTTCTACAACTTCCATTTGTAGGGATAGTGTATCTGTATAAATAATATCAGAACGCTCCAATTCTACCAACGAAAGCCCCAAATCGGTAGTTTTGCTACAAGATTGGAAAATAAAGAACCCTACCACTGTAGCCAGTAGAAGGGATTTGGATAAAAATTGCATATTGTATTTTTTTTGTGAGGTTTGTTTTTAATGGTCAAAATTACCTCTAATAACGCCCACAAAGCTAAAAAGGTTGGTTTGATTTTTTTTGACTAACTAACTTTTTACCCCAACTTCTTCTGTGGTTAGTTTTTGGTAGAAATTCATTAGATTGTCAAACATTTCTGCTCTTGGCAAAACTTCAGCGCCATATTGTAGCAAATTTTCGTCGCCGCTTACTTGTATCACCCCGTCACAGTAACGAATGGCACCAATTTCAGAGTTCAAAGTTGGGTCGGTTTCCGAAGTTTGATAATTAATCAAAGCATCAGCCATATCGTTGGCTTTAGCTTTATCACCAAATTGATTGCCCACAAAATGCCCAAGCTCGCCTGTTTCATATAGCGAATAAACCAATTTAGCATTTTGAAAAACGGGTTCGTGTTTGGCTTGTGTGTGCAAATAAGCTGGCAAAAAACTACCTATCCAACCGTGTATATGTACTATGTCAGGCGACCAACCAAATTTTTTCACCGTTTCTACCACACTTTTGGCAAAAAACAGCGCGCGGTCGCTATTGTCTGGATAAAAATTGCCTTCTGGGTCGGTAGCATATTCCTTGCGCTTAAAAAACTCCTCATTATCCAAAAAGTATACTTGCGACTTTGTACCCGTAAGGGAGGCTACTTTGATAATTAGCGGATAATCGTCATCATCAACCACGATATTCATACCCGATAAGCGCACAACTTCGTGCAAACGGTGGCGACGTTCATTTACCAATCCAATACGGGGCATCAATACGCGCACATCAGCGCCTTTTTCCTGCAAACTTTTTACAGTGTCAAATACAATATCCGACATTTCGCTGTATTCGGTGAAAGGCTTAACCTCTTGCACCACCAATAACACTCTCTTTTTTTCTGTCATTTTGTTAGCTTAAAAATTGGGTAAAATTATAGATTTTTTAGCATGCTTGTAAATTAGATAACTAAAACGGGCGCAAAGATATAACTTTTTTTTGATAATGTTGTAGCTTTTTTATCCATAATCTTTTAAAAAAACTCTTTTTTGCTAAAATTTTGTTAAAAACAGCCCAAAAACCTACAGGCTATATTTTTTATACTACCTTTGCAATATAATCTTTGGTATTATGAGACTAAGACCTTTTGTTTATGCTCTTTTGTTGGCGGCGCAAACGCTTCTGTGTTTGCACGAGTGGATTCCCCATAGCCATCAATCAACACAAGCAGGACAAAATACGGCTTGGTGGAGTTTGTTGGAAAATCTCATCTCTACCAACTTGGGCGAAGCACACTTAGAAAATATACGCCCAACCTCCAGCGAAGAGCAACAGGAACAAACCGTCGTACAAAATTCACCCGACGACGGCGATAATATAACCAATCAACAAACGGGCTTATTCCTCAATCGGCTTTGGTTGGCTCCATCTTTTGCATCTTACAACCTCAACCCGCGCACAACTACACCGTTGTTGCGGGGCTATTCATATCTTCCCTCAAGCTCTTGCGGTAGGTATGAATTATTAGCTTTAGCGGTACGCTCCCTGCGTGCGCCGCCAGCGTTGGTTTAGTTTTTTTGATAAAAAAATTATTCCAATACTTATTTATTTTTTCCCGATGTTAGACAACATAATCCGCGCGTCCGTACAGCACAAGCTGTTGGTCTGGATATTCGTATGCGCGTTAGTGGGCTGTGGCTTGTTCGCCTTCAGCCGCTTATCAGTAGATGCTGTGCCCGATATTACCAACAATCAGGTGCAAATCGTAACCAATAGCAGTAATTTAGCCTGCCAAGAGGTAGAGCAGTTTATAACCGCCCCTTTGGAAAAGGCTTTGGCTACTTTGCCCAAAAAAGAAGAAATTCGCTCCATTTCCCGCTTCGGGTTATCTTCAATCACTGTAGTTTTTGAAGAGGATGTGGATATAGATTTAGCCCGCCGTTGGGTAGAGGAGCGGTTGAAAACGGTTATAGATGCCGAGATTATCCCCGCTCAATACGGCCGCCCCGAACTTGCCCCCGTTACTACGGGCTTGGGGGAAATTTATCAGTACGTTTTATACGCCGAACCCGCTTATGATAGCATTTATACCCCCACAGAGTTGCGCACGCTGCAAGAATGGTTGGTCAAACGCCAATTAGCTAACGTCAAAGGGGTGATAGAGGTCAATAGTATAGGTGGTTTTTTAAAACAGTACGAAATTAGTATTTATCCTGATAAGATGAAATCGTTGGGGGTTTCTATAGAGGAGATTATAACCGCTTTATCCAAAAATAACGCCAATTCGGGTGGTTCTTACATAGAAAAGGGTAATTATTCTTACTTTATCCGCACAGAGGGTTTATTGCAAACTATCCCCGCTATTGAAAATATAGCGATAAAAACGGTAGAAACTGCCCCCATTTTGATAAAAGATGTGGCAAAAGTGCGCATAGGTGCAAGCCCGCGTATGGGTGCGGTAACGATGAGCGGGCTGAAAAATGAGGTCGTAGCTGGTCAAGTGTTGATGCTCAAAGGCAGCAGCAGCGCGGAGGTGATAGCGCGGGTAAAAGCACAAATAGAGATTATTAAAACACAATTGCCCAAAGGGGTAAAGTTGGAGAGTTACTTAGACCGCTCTAAGTTGGTGCAAAAAACGTTCTCTACTGTACAAACCAACCTGATAGAGGGGGGGCTGATTGTTATCTTTATGCTGATGCTCTTCTTGGGTAATTGGCGCGCTGGGCTGATTGTGGCTTCTGTCATCCCTTTGGCTATGCTGTTCGCTATATCAATGATGTACGTTTTCGGCATTTCTGCCAACTTGATGAGCTTAGGGGCTATAGATTTCGGGCTGGTTGTGGATGGGGCGGTGATTATCGTGGAAAGTATCTTGCACCGCTTGCATCATCAACACGCCAACCAACGCCTCAATCAAAAACAGATGGACGAGTTGGTAGCGGATACTTCAGTCAAAATTAGAGAAACTGCTGCCTTTGGCGAGATTATTATCTTAATCGTTTATCTGCCCATTTTGGCTTTGGTGGGTATAGAGGGTAAAATGTTCAAACCGATGGCGCAAACTGTGGGTTTTGCTATCTTGGGTGCGCTTATCCTCTCGCTTACTTACGTGCCTATGGTTACGGCTTTGTTTTTGAATAAATTTAATACGGACAAGGCTACTTTCTCCGACAAATTGGTGGCTTTTATAGAACGTTTGTATCTGCCCTTGCTCAAGTTGGTGCTTCAGTTCAAATATGTTTTGTTGGTGGCTGCTTTGTCCTTGTTGGGTTTTTCCCTATGGATATTTTCTCGTATGGGGGGCGAATTTATCCCCACGTTAGAAGAGGGGGACTTTGCTATACACCAAATTTTGCCCGTGGGCAGTTCGTTGAGCAAAAGTGTGGAAGTAAGCCACGAGTTGCAGGATATTTTGACCAAAAACTTCCCCGAAGTGGAAAAGATTGTTACCAAAATCGGCACTGCGGAAATACCCACTGATATAATGCCTTGGGAGGGCGCGGACATTTTCGTATCGCTCAAAGACCAAAGTGAATGGACTTCAGCTGCTAACAGGGAAGAATTATTCGCCAAAATGGAAGAGAAGTTAAACCAATTCCCTGGAGTGTTTTACGAGTTTTCGCAGCCGATACAAATGCGCTTTAACGAGTTGATGACTGGGGTACGTCAGGATATAGCGGTGAAGATATACGGGGAGGATTTGTCCATTCTTTTACAGTTGGGCGAACAAGCGCAAGCGATTATAAACCCTATAACGGGGGTGGGAGAGATGCAATTGGAACGAACTGCGGGATTGCAGCAGATTGTGGTGCGTCCCTATCCAGAAAAATTGCGCCAGTATAACTTAACTATAGAAGATATTAACTTCACTGTGCAAACTGCTTTCGCGGGAACTGTAGTTGGGGCTATCTTTGAGGGCGAGAAACGGTTTGAATTAGCGGTAAGGCTTGCGCCCGAACTGCGCCAAGATATTAGCAATGTACAACAATTATACGTAACTAACGCCAACGGGGTGCAAATTCCCCTACAAGAGCTTGCCGAAGTGCGTTACGAGGATGCGCCTATGCAAATCAGCCGCGATAATGCCCAGCGCAGGATAGTTTTGGGTATCAACGCCCGCAATAGAGATGTGGAAAGTTTGGTCAAAGATATTCAAACCCAACTTAATCAATCCCTCAAATTACCCACAGGTTATTATCTCACTTATGGGGGGCAGTTTGAAAACCTACAACAGGCTAAAGCGCGCTTATTTATAGCCGTGCCGATTGCTTTAGTGCTTATTCTGCTGCTGTTATACCTTACGTTTGGTTCTGTGGGGCAGGCTGTGCTTATTTTTGCTGCCGTGCCTATGTCTGCCATTGGGGGGATACTTGCGCTATGGGCGCGGGGTTTGCCTTTTAGTGTATCGGCTGGGGTGGGATTTATCGCTTTGTTCGGGGTGGCGGTGCTAAATGGGATTGTACTAATAGGCGCGTTCAATACCCTCAAGAAAGAAACTAATCTGCCTTTATTGGAGCGCATATATACAGCTACCTGTTTGCGGTTGCGGGCTGTAGTAATGACGGCTTCTGTAGCGGGGTTTGGGTTTTTGCCTATGGCTATATCAAGCACGGCTGGGGCTGAAGTGCAACGTCCTTTGGCTACTGTAGTGATTGGCGGGCTATTGTCGGCTACGTTTCTAACCCTGTTTTTATTACCTGTATTATACTATTTATACGAAAAAATGACCGCAAAATGGACTATACCCACAGCCGCGCCCGTGTTGATAATGTTTGGGTTGTTTATCGCTCAATCTGGCAGCGCGCAATCGCTTCCTGTACTTTGGCAAAAGGCTAAAACGGATAATTTATTACCACAACAAGCCCGCAATGTAGCCGCTCAACATCGCACTTTAGCCAATGGGGCGCAACAACACCCCACCGCAACGTTCTACCTCAACCACGAAGCGTTTAAATTCAACGACTTCAACAACGGTATGTACAATCTATACGCTCAACAAAACTTTAACCTGCCTCAAGTGGCTAATTCTTACCGCGCTTGGCAAAACAATATGGCGCAAACGGCTGAATTGTCCGCTTTAGTGGTTCAGAATGAGCTAAAGTTATCCCTTGCTACTTATTACGCGGACTGTGTAGAGGCGAATATGTGGATGCAGCAGCTTAAAGGTTGGGATTTGGTTTATGCACAATGGGAGAAAATTGCTCAAGCTCAATATAACGCGGGCTTAACCACTAAATTGCCGTTGCTACAAGCCCAATCCCAGCGCGAGTTGCTTAAATTGCAATCTCAACAGTATCAACAAAAAGCGGCTATAGCTATCAGCCATTTAGAGTATGTTTCCCGACAGGAAAAAATTAGCATAACGGATTCTATTCTATTGAACGTATGCGCAAGTTTAGACAGCACTTTTCGCGATACTATAGACAACGAATTATTGCAGAACCACTTGTTGGCAAAATATGCTTTTCAACAAATCGCTACCAATACCGCCCGACAAAAAAATGTAGAAAGTCAGCTATTGCCGCAGATTTATACTCAAGTGCAATTGCAGGTTTTGGATAAACAAGCTATGTATTACGGGGCTGCAATAGGGGTTACTATGCCCATTTTTACCCAAAATGTAAAAGCGCAAGTGGCTCAAATTCAACAACAGTCTGAAGGGTTGAAACTTAATTTAGAATGGAATTTGCAAACTATAGCCAATCAACTTATCACCACCGCGCAAGAATTGCAGCGTTTGCAAATGGCTTTGGATACTTACAGCCAAACTTTAATCCCTTTGGCAGAACAGCAGCTTTTATTAGCCTTAAAATCGTACCAAAACGGGGAAACGGATTATTTATACTTTCTCCAATCTACCCAGCAGTTATTCACCCAACAGTCCAATTATTGGCAGTTGCAGCGCGAATATGTGCAACAGCGTATTCTTTGGGACTATTATCTGATGAAAAATGAATAGTTTTATAATAAAAAAACGCAGTCGTTTTTTACCAACAACTGCGTTATATGTTATAATGTCGCTTAACGAATAAATGTTAGAAACTTTCGCGCAAAAATCCCAACTCTCTCAACTTGCTTTTAGCTTGAGTTTTGGGTAATGCATAGTTTACATACTGATAAATTCTTTTGACGGTAGCTTCTACCTCTTCATAAACGGGCGCAAGTTGGCTAACGTTACCACTGCGCAAAGCGCGCAAATTTTCACTTTCTTGCCATAGTTGATTGTGGCGTTGTTGCAAATCTACCCACGCGTTAAGGTTGTAGTTTGGCCAGTTTTGAATAGGGTTGCCGTTTTCTTGCAGTTTGCTAATTAACACGTTCAATTTATCCACGCGGAGGGTATTGTCGCGCACCATCGCGTAATTGTTGTTGTATTCAGCCGTTAGCCCATAGTTAGAATAAATAGTATCTATGTTAGTTTTACCGTGCAATGCGCGCAAATCCGTTTTCAATCGGCTTACGGCAGCGTTAATTTCGGTATTCACTTGCTCCAAACTGTTTGTATTAGTCTTTTTTTGATTTACCAACAGCTCAGATTGGTTGTTGAGTTGTAGCAAACTGTTTGCTTTTTGCTGCAAATTGCGCAAATTTACATCTGGCACGTTAAAAGTACCGCTTGTGTTTTGCAAACTTGTTGCCAAGCGATTAGCTAACGTTCCCAAAGCAACTTGCCCTACAGGTCTTGACTTTTTCTTTTTTGGGCTGTTTGCGTTTTGGGTAGTCTTTGCTTCTTTTGCCGACGCTTTAGCAATTTCCGCATCTAATTTTTGTTGGGCTTCAATAAGCGCTTTTTCGTTTTGGATGATTACCTGTTGGCTTTTTTCCAAACGCGCTTCAGCCAATTTTACCGCATTTTGCAGTGTTTCTAAACGTGTTTTTTTCATATTTATAACTGTTTTGTTGTTATGAAAGGAATAAAAAGGTTTGTTTAAAATTGTTGTTTATGTTTTATCGCGCAACAAAACTATCAAATTGAAACGTTTTATATTGTTATTGCGGACAAAATTTTGGTTGTAAATAGTTTGTTTGAACCCTCTTAACGTTAATAACGGCAAAAAAGTTTCTTTGTTACAAAAAAAAATGGTTTTTTTAGCAAAAATATACAAATTTTAGTTTGTTGCCTAACGCTAAAAAATTATATCATTATAGAATTTTTGTTTTTCACAACAATAAATTTTAACCCTAAACAATTTTTTGTTTTAAAAAATAGCCCATTTTTAGCGAATAATAGCGGTGTTAGTTTATACACTGTTCAAAATGCTTGTAAATAATAGCGGTGTTAGTTTATACACTGTTTAAAATGCTCGTAAATAATAGTAGTGTTAGTTTATACACTGTTCAAAGTGCTTGTAAATAATAGCGGTGTTAGTTTATACACTGTTAAAAGTGTGCGTAAATAATAGCAAGTTTAAAACTAACATTGTACAGATTTACAAAAAATAAGTGTAATTAAGCGCGTACAATGCTGCTCAATAACGTAGAGTTTTGCACCCCACGTACAAACAAAAGCGCGCGGAGTATAAAATCCCACGCTATTAAGTGCGTACAATGCTGCTCAATAACGTGGGGTTTTATACCCCACGTACAAACAAAACAATCAACTTGCGTAGGGTTTACAATCAACTAAACTTTATTCCGTGCGTGGGGTATAAAACCCCACGCTATTAAGTACGTACAATGCTTCTCAATAACGTAGGGGTTTACACTCCACGTGCAAACAAAACAATCAACGCGCGCAGAGTTTTACACTCTAACGCGCAAACAATTTAATCCTTTATCCATTATTATCTATGTTGAATAAAACTTTAATATACGGGTTGATAATAACCCTATTTGCTTGTCAAGAACATAACCACGACGAGCATAATCATAACCAAATTAGCCCCGACACAGCAAAAGAAGAAACCCATAACGTGGTTTTAGATAGTGTGCAAAGGCAGAAAGTAGGCATCACTACGGGCGGCTTTACCCCCCAAAATATGCAAGCGACGGTAAAAGTAGCGGGTAATCTTATCGCTAACCCCTCCGATAAAGCCACAGCAAGCAGTATTACTTCAGGCATCATCCAACAGATATTGGTTAAGCACGGGCAAATGGTTAGCAAAGGGCAAATTTTGTTCAAAATACAATCGTCTGCGTTAATAGATTTGCAAAAAAACTATCTACAGACTTATAATGCGTTGCAAATAGCCCAAAATGAGCTAAAAAGACAAAAGTTGTTAATGCAAGACTCCGCTACTTCGTTCAAAAATTATGAAATGGCACAGTTAGAACACGATAATTTAACCAGAAGTTTGACCTTGCAAACAGCAGAATTAGCCATTTACGGGATAAATGCTAACCAAATCGCATCGGGCAATCTACAAACGGCTTATAATGTGGTGTCGCCTATATCTGGACAGGTGCAAGAAGTTACCAACAACATAGGACAACAAGTACAAAGCCATTTGCCGTTGATAACGATTATTAACAATAAACATTTAGAAGCGGATTTGTTGGTGTTTGAGTCTAACGCCTCGCAGGTGAAAATTGGTCAAAAAGTTTATTTTGATTATCAGCAAAAAACTTACACAGCACAGATTGTAGCCATTAATCAGGAGTTAGAGACTAAAGACCGCACTTTGCGCGTACACGCCGAAATAGTGGGTAGCCAACAAGACTTAATCGCAGGCGCGTACATAGAAGGGCGCATAGAGTTGGCGCAACAAAATACGGATTGTTTGCCCAATGATGCTATAGCCAAACTTAACGGATTAAATTATATTTTCGTAGAAAACACGCACAAAGAAGGGTTTGAGTATCAACAAGTCCCCGTTTTATTAGGCAACAAACAAGGGCAATGGGTAGAGGTTATCACTGCTATTAACTTGCCCCCTACCGCCAAAATTGTAACACAGGGCGCGTTTTACATTATGGCACAAAGTCAAAAATCTGCTGCTGCTCACGAGCATTAGCCTAATCGTAACTGTAAAGTAAATCTCTCAAGAATTTTCACTTGAGAGATTTTTTATTTTATACCCATTTGCACAAAAAAAATAACTGTTATTTTTTCCATTTTACCCCGTTGTAAAAGAGTTAGAGCATAAATTTTAATCTAATTAAACCGTTGATTAAAACAAAACGTAAAAATATAGCGTAAAAGTTGGCATAAAATTTATTTTTTTGCTTAATAATTCAACCAAAAACTGTATTTTTGCATCTAAATAATAAAAATAAATTAATTACAATTACAAATTATACGCTACGTATCAATAGCGTGGGGTTTTACACCCCACGCGACAATAAATTTTAATCAAAATAACAAAAAATATCTGTTTTTTTATATAATTATGTGCGTGGGGTGTAAAACCCCACGCTATTGATACAGTTTGCAACGTAAATTATATTTTCAAATAAATTGTTTTTAATACTTATTACGTATTAACTGCAAACAAATTACCTTTTATGAAAACTATACTCGTTTTAATTTTACTCATAGCTAACCATCTACAGGCACAAATTTGGTTAAAAGACAGCATTTTTATAAAATCGTTAAAAATAGCTTGTCAAGAATGTTTAGACAGCAGCAACGTGCTAACCTCTTACAGCCAAACATTAACTACCTTGCATCTTATTTTGCCAACTATCAAAACCGAAAAAAACGCAATTAAAGACAATAATTATCAAACATTACAAGATAATTATCGCACGCAAGCCGATATAGATTTTAGCATATTCCCAAAATTAGAATATCTGTGCATAGAAGGGGATTTATTTACCAAAATTACCGCTTGGCCAAGCAACTTACAAGCATTGCATTTGCCCGATAATTTTGTTTATACGAAAGTTTTTCCCGAATTGCCCCAAAAATTAAGATATTTACAACTGGGTAAAGATTTCAGTCATTCACAAGAGGATAAACAATTGCATTTTTTTGATTATCAAAACCTACCCAATAGCTTGGAAGTGCTGATAATAGAACAAAGAACCAAACTTAATCAACTCAATTATTTACCGAATAGGTTGAAAGTGTTAACAATAAAAAATAATGTTTATATTACCAAAAATTTATTCGCCAACTTACCCAATACGTTAAAAGTGTTGCGTTTGGACAGCTGCCAATTGAGTAATTTACCCGACAAATTGCCCGATAGTTTAACCCATTTATACGCGCAATTTAACAGTTTAAAAACATTACCTTCATTACCGCCAACTTTACAGACCTTAGTTGTTAATCACAATTTATTAACTCAAATAGACAGCGTGCATTTTCCAAAGTTGCAAAAGTTAGATGTTAATCACAACAAAATACAGTATTTGCAACTTTACGCTCCCAATTTGTCAGAGGTCAAAGTTGATAGTAATCAGTTGGATAGTTTAAAAATTTATTCATCAAAGTTAAAATATCTAACCTGTACCAACAACCGTTTAAGGCTTTTGTCAATAGATAAAAATGCCCCTTTGCAAGAATTATACTGCCAATATAACCAACTCACAGCATTACCGCCTTTGTCCGATAGCTTGCAGATGCTTAACTGTAGCCATAATTTGTTGATAAAATTGCCTTTGTTGGGAACAGCATTGCACTATATAGACTACAGCGGGAATAAGATAAGACGCAATGTGCAAATTCCGCCCAACGTTCAGCAGGTAGTTAGTCAAACAGAAGAAGAAATTAAAGAAGAGGATAAGGTTTGGCTATTTGGAAAGGGAAGAATTTCAATCACTGCACGGCGGCATTATCATAAATATAAACAAAAATTAACGATAATTAAAACCCAACAATGGCAATATGAAACCCTTTTGCAAGACAATCCACAAGATGCAACCGCCAAGATACAGTTAGAAAAATTAGCTTACCAAGAACAACATCTCAAGCGTAAATATAGACGGCAAAGAGCTATATTTCAAGATAAAAGCTGAAGCAATAAATTTTTTTCTACACAGCGTTTATCATTATTTGCTAAACATCTTTTCTAATAACTATGAGAATTACTATTTTTATCCTATTCTACCTTTTAAGTTTTGGCTATCTGCAAGCACAAAGAACAAAACTGCGCAACACCGAATTTATCCGAGCTTTGCGTTTAGATTGCCCTAAATGTATAGACAAACACAACCGACTAACTGCGCACTGCCAAACAATTAAACAATTAGTTTTAACCATCAAACAGATTGAGTACGGTAGAGTTGGTAATAGATTGGAAGTAATCACAGAAGACGCCAAATACGTATCGGACGGGATAGATTTTAGCCTATTCACCAACTTAGAACAATTAACTATTAAGGGGTATATGGCTAGCAAGATTACCAGCTGGGCTAAAAAAATAAAGGCTTTAGACTTATCCAATTGTGATTATAGCCACAACTTTCCTCAATTACCTGATACGCTGTTATATTTGAACTTAGGTAAAGACTTTAGAGATTATAGCGACGGGCAAAACCGATATTTTTTTGATTATATTCAATTACCCGCAAGTCTAGAAGCGTTGATAATGGAGTTTGATATTAATCTATCTGGGTTAAAATCGCTACCGCCCAAATTAAAAGTATTGGTTAGCAAATCTAATAAAAATTCTTATCAACTATTGGATATTTTGCCCAACACGTTGAAAGTTTTGCGGATAGAAGATTCTAAAATTAGCCAATTGCCTGCGCGGTTGCCCGATAGTTTGCAGTATTTGCATTTGGAGGACAATTATCTGCGCAAATTGCCCAATTTGCCCCCTAATTTGCGAGTGTTGGATTTAGATTTTAATTCTATAGATACTTTTCCCGATAGTTTTCCCAAAGGGTTAAAAGAGTTGTATTTGTTTAGAAATCATCTGAAAAAATTACCCAACAATTTGCCCCCAAGTTTGGAGAAGTTGAACTTGAGCCGTCAGATGATAAAAGAAGCGGATTTTTCCACCCTTATTTGCCTAAAAGAATTGAATATAAGCGTTAATGAACTTAGCCGATTAGTTTTGCCCCCAAGTATGGAAATTCTAAACTGTAGCGACAACCAACTAACTGTTTTTAACGAAACATTGCCTAATCTGAAAGAATTGTATATTAATAACAACCAAGTTGTTGAATTGATATTAAAAACTCCCCAACTCAACCTTTTGGACTGTAGCAATAATCAAATCAAAGACTTGCCGATTAGCGAATGTAAGCAGTTAAGCGTTCTAAACTGTGCCAATAACGCCCTTAATCAGCTGGATAAGCTGCCACAATCGCTAACCCAATTAAACTGCGGCAGCAATCAACTTAGCGAATTGCCTCCAATTCCCCCAAACCTGTTTTATTTGGATTATGGTGGGAATAAAATAAACACAGTGCCAACATTTCCCCCACATTTGACCCAAATTGTGGATAAAACAGAAGAAGAGATTGAGACCGAAAATAAAGCGGTTATGCCTGCGCGTTACTTTGATGAAGAGCTTGAGCGTTATTTGGATGAAGAAAAGCCTACAAAAAGAAAACATTAATCGCTTGAAAAGAAAAAACCTATTCCCGTCTAAGGAATAGGTTTTTTTTATCAGTTGCCACCAATAATTTTAAAATCTGTGCGGCGGTTGACGTCGTGTTCTTCGTCTGAACATTTTACCCCCTCTTTACAACGGTTGCGGACAAGTTGTTCGCCATAGCCTTTGTATTTGAGGCGGGATTTGCTAATACCGTTTTTAACCAGATAATCGTAGATAGCGCGAGCGCGTTTTTCGGAGATTTCCAAATTATATTTGCTCGTGCCGTTGGCGTCTGTATGCGAGCGAATTTCTACCATTAGATTAGTTTCTTTCAGTATTTGCAAAATTTCTTGCAAGCCTTTGGAGCGTTTCATATCAATTTTGACATCGTTGCGCTCGTATTCTATTTTATCCACTTGGATAATATCCCCGACGCGGAAACCTTTTTGTCCTACGACTTTAAACTCTGTGCGGCGATTGACGGCTAATTCTTCATCTGAGCATTTAACCCCTTCTTTGCATCGGTTTATAGGTTGGCTTTCGCCATAACCTTTGGTAGTTAATCGGTCAGCAGGTATGCCTTTTTTGACCAGATAGCTTTTGACCGATTCGGCGCGTTTGCGAGAAAGGTCTAAGTTGAAACCCTCCTCGCCGTTGGCATCAGTATGCGAACCAATTTCTACCACGATATAAGGCTGGTCTATCATCAAATCTATGATTTCTTTTAGCCCAGGGGATTTTTTTTCATCTACTGAAGAGCGTTGATTTTCATAATATATATTGGCTATATCTATCTTATCGTTGATAGCATAATGTGTTTTGCGCACAGGGCGGCGAGTAGGTTCAGTTTTGTTGGTTTTAGGGTCAGTTTTGCTGGTTTTTGGTTCGGTTTTGCTGGCTATATTTTTATCAATTTCATTAGTTTTTGTATCCGTTTTTGTATTTTCTACAATTGCAGGCGGGTTGGTTTCGTTGATGACAACCAAATCAGTTCCTAATGCTATGGGTCTAGGGCGGGTGCGGAAAGTAATGGGATTTTTCTTGGTAGATTTGCGCGTATCAGGGCTAGCATCATAAGAATAAACCACGCTATTGGTTTCTGTTCTGCGCCCTACCAAGCTAATTTCTACTCGGCGATTGACAGCGTGTTCGGATTCAGAACAACTTACCCCTTCGCGGCAATTATTGATAGGATAAGATTCGCCATAACCATTATGGACAATACGGTTAGCATTTATCCCATTATTCGTTAAGAAATTGGCTATGGCGGAGGCGCGTTTTACTGAAGTGTTTTGGTTGCTG
This sequence comes from Chitinophagales bacterium, assembly GCA_013297745.1. Lineage (GTDB taxonomy): Bacteria > Bacteroidota > Bacteroidia > Chitinophagales > Saprospiraceae > JAAFIM01. The sequence goes on from JAAFIM010000004.1 coordinate 86,989, forward strand.
TTGGTACTGCCTCGTGCATCTGTGTAAGCAAACACTTGAGCGACTATATCGGGATTATCGTTTAGTCCAATCACCAAATTCATCATCTGGTCTTGTTCGTCGGTATTGAAAGTCAGTTCGTTTTGGTCGCCAAACTGTATATTTCTAAACACATATTGTTCGCCTAAATTAAGCGTTTTTTTCTCTGCTATAGCGAAACCGCGTAGTTGTTGGGCTTTGTAAATATCTTCATTTCCTTTGCCATTGGGGCGATTGGAAGAAAAATAACCTATTTTGCTATTTGCATTGATAACAAAATACATTTCATCATAAGAGCTATTTACCCCAGTGCCTAAATTTTGTAAATTAGCCCAACCATAAGGGCGTTGTTCTGCACTGAATATATCCAAACCGCCATATCCATAATGGTAATCAGAAGCAAAATAAATTCTATTGAATTGGTCTATAAAAGGGTAGAGTTCATTGCCTGCTGTGTTGATAGGATAACCTAAATTTTTGGGCAAAGACCAGCCTTTGGCTAGCCGATAACATACATAAATATCATAACCCCCAAATCCACCGGGGCGGTTGGAAGCAAAATAAATAGCATCGCCATTTTCTGTGATAAAAGGGCTGCCTGTAGAAAAGGGTATTTCTGCGTCTGCGCTGGCGTTGTGGGCAAAAAACTGTTGGCTGCCTTGCTTCCATTCATTTTTGGAAAGGGCTTCATATATATAAATATCCATCAACATACCACTGCCATCGATTTGTCTGATACCATCCATAAAGTTGTTGGAGGTGATAGCCACCAAAGAACCATCTGCGCTAAAAGACATAGGCGCGTCATTAATATCTTTGCCGATAAAATTGCGCAAGGGTTTGGCTGTGCTGAATATACCCGTTTTGGCATCGCCTACAGCTTGGTAGTATTGGTTGAAAGCATCATTGGTCCAATTGACTAAGCCGTTGGTTTCTTTGGCTACAGAGCGAGAAGAAGCAAACAAAAGCTGGTCTTTGTAAAAAGTGGGGGCGAAATCTGCGTTTTTGCTGTTGAGAGCTTCCATATTTTCCACCGCAAACATAGGGGATAAATTGTTGAGGTTGGCAGCAGCCCATTCACAACTTCGGGCTAATTGTTGCCCTTTTTTATTGTCTAATTGTTGGGCATAGCGCAAAAAAAACTCTTTTGCTTCTGTGTATTTGCCCATATTGCGCAAACTTTGGGCATAATCCCAAAGATATTTTTTACCGTCTAAGGATTGAACCAAATCCGCATACAATACGCTGGCTTTTTGTGGATTATTGACTAAGCGATAACAGTCAGCTAATTTAGACTTGGCTTGCATCAAATCTGGCTCGCGCTCTAAGGCTTTTTCGTATGATAAAATAGCTTCTTTGTATAAAGAGGATTGAAAATAGGTATTGCCTGCATCGTAATCGCTATTTTGTGCTGCCAAAGACCAAGCCATAAAACAACCACACCACAGGCTCAAGTTGCGTATTTTTACACTTAAATTGTTGAAAATCATAATCTAATCATATTGTTTTTCTAAAAAACTGCCGCAAAATTATACTTTTTTTGAAAATAAATTAGCGTTTTATAAATAAATTGTACTTTTGCGGCAGTTTTTTTATTTAACCCTTTATAATTTTTTTATATGTTTAAATTTATCTTTTCGTTGTTTTTGGCTATTTCTCTAATTGCTGGGCTTAATGCTCAAACTGCTTGGAAATGCGACCCTGCACATTCTAGCCTTCGCTTCAAAACCACCCATATGGGTTTGGTGGAAGTTTGGGGTAGATTTGCTAAATATGAAACAAATTTTACCCAAAAAACGGTTGGCAATGATTTGACCGCTAGCAATTTTACACTTGAGGCAGATGTTAATTCTGTGGATACGGAAATGCCAGACAGGGATAAACATCTCAAATCAGCGGATTTTTTGGATGCGGAAAAGTTTCCACAGTTGATTTTTGCTTCCAAATCCTTTAAAAAGAAAAAAGGCAATAGCTACGAACTGACAGGCACACTTACCCTCAAAGGGGTAACCAAGCCTGTAACTATACAAGTGAAGGCTGGCAAACTGGTTACAGGTTTGCAGGGTGAAAAACGCATTGGTTTTTCTGGGCAGACAAGTATTAACCGCAAAGAGTTTGGGGTGAATTTTAACGCGCCTATGGACAACGGGGATGTATTGATTGGAGAGATAATAGATATTTTTATCTCTATGGAATTTATAGCTGTAGAGTAATTAAACGCGAAAACCCTTGCATAGTCTATGCGAGGGTTTTTTATTTAGGGCAATTGAAGTATAAAATATAAGCAGGGTTCAACCTGCGAGTTGTGGGTTTTGCCTTTTTGTATTTGATAAACAAAATCTAAATTTTTATATTGTTTGTGGGCTAAAAAACTTTGCATTTTGTTTGTTCCTTTTTTAATTCGGTTGATTTGTTCCCAACCTCCTGTAGAAAAATATAAATACCTATAATTGGGGTTATCAATAGTTATTTGATTAAATTTATAAATTATATAATGTTCAATCCAAAGCGCGGGGCTTAACGCGAAATGATTTTTGAACAATTGTTCGTTTTTGAACAAGCAATAAAAAGCAAAAAGTCCGCCTAAGGAATGCCCCACGATGCTATTATTTTCGGGGTTGGTTTTGTATTTGGCGTTTATGGTGGGAATTAGCTCTGTTTTCAGGAATTGATAAAAAGCTTCAGTTTGTCCGTAGTTTTTGGAACGGGGCAAAGTGTTGCCATTTTTAATTAGGGGCGGGATAAAATCCCTTCTTCTCAACACGCGGGTTTTACCAATATGCCCAAAACCCACAAAAATGGTGTGTTCAACCTTATTTTGATATTTTTCAGCAGCGAGCATTTGGCGCAATTTATTCCCAGATTTCAAATTAGCATCGCAATAATAGACCACATTGTAGATTTTGTCCGCAGTCCAATTTTTGGGGGTTGATACAAACAGTTCAAAGCTATCTTTTACCTTTTGCGAGTAAATCACCGTTTTTGTGGTGTTGACTTGCCCGATTAAATTTTGTGCTAAACTGAATATGGCGGCGATTATAATAAAGTATTTCATCGTTTTAAGCTGCTATTTTAAGCTATATGTTGATAAAATTATATCCTTTTCGGGTTGTGATTGGCTATAACGCAAGCCGAGTTTGGTTAATAAAGCCATAGAGGGCTGATTAGCTGCCGAAGTGATGCCGATGATATTCTCGTATTTATCCAAACTGATTATAAAATCTAAATAGCTTCTACAGGCTTCAAAAGTATAACCTTTGGCGGCAAATTCGGGCAATATCGCAAATCCAATATCGGGGTGTTTCTGCTGTTCGCGCTCCAAAAAGCTGACAATTCCTATAGCTTGTTGGTTGGTTTTTAGCTCAAATACGCTGTAAAAAAAGCGGGGATTTGCCAATATCTTTTGAACGTATAATTGCGCGTCGTGGGCGTTTTGGACGTTTCTATCCCCGATAAATTGTAGCCAACCTTCAGTATTCATCAATTTTAGCATAAATTCGCCATCGTTTATACTGATAGGTCTTATTTTTAGCCTTTCTGTTTCTATTTGTACGTACATAACCGAAAAATGATAGTTAGAAAAAAAGCCCTTGCTGAGGTAGCAAGAGCTTTTTGTGGATTAGTAGCGGTAGAAATCAGCTTTGTAAGGACCTTCAACAGGTACGCCGATATAATCAGCTTGTTTTTTGCTAAGTTCTTCCAACTCTACCCCGATTTTGGCAAGGTGCAAACGCGCTACTTGCTCGTCCAAGTGTTTGGGCAACACATACACTTTGTTCTCGTATTTGTTGTTGTCGCGGTTATTCCACAATTCCAACTGGGCTAAAACTTGGTTGGTGAAAGACATTGACATCACGAAAGAGGGGTGGCCAGTAGCACAACCCAAATTCACCAAGCGACCTTCAGCCAATAAGATAATATCTTTGCCGTTTACGTTGTAAATATCCACTTGTGGTTTTACGTTGATGTGCGTATTGCCGTGATTTTGTTTCAACCAAGCCACATCGATTTCGTTGTCAAAGTGTCCAATGTTACAAACGATGGTTTTATCGTTCATTAGCTCAAAGTGTTGGCCGCGTACAATATCGCAGTTGCCTGTAGCAGTAACGATAATGCTTGCCATAGGGATAGCTTTGTTCATAGGCAATACAGCAAAACCGTCCATACTCGCTTGTAGAGCGCAAATTGGGTCGATTTCGCACACGATGACGCGCGCACCAGCACCACGCAAAGAAGCAGCAGAACCTTTGCCCACGTCGCCATAACCAGCTACAACAGCCACTTTGCCAGCCAACATAATATCGGTAGCGCGGCGGATAGCATCAACTAAAGACTCTTTGCAACCGTATTTGTTATCAAATTTAGATTTGGTTACAGAGTCGTTGATGTTGATAGCGGGAAGAGCCAAAGTGCCTTTGATAGCGCGCTCGTACAAACGGTGTACGCCTGTGGTGGTTTCTTCGGAGATACCGCCGATACCAGCCACCAATTCGGGATAACGGTCTAAAACCATATTGGTCAAGTCGCCACCGTCGTCCAAAATCATATTCAAAGGTTTGCCCCCTTCAAAAGCGAATAGAGTTTGTTCAATACACCAGTCAAATTCTTCTTCGTTCATACCTTTCCACGCAAATACAGGAATACCTGCTTCAGCTATAGCTGCTGCTGCTTGGTCTTGAGTAGAGAATATATTGCAAGATGACCAGCTAACTTCTGCGCCCAATTCCACTAATGTTTCTATCAAAACAGCGGTTTGTATCGTCATATGTAAGCAACCTGCTACGCGCGCACCAGCCAAAGGCTTAGTTTGTCCGTATTGTTCGCGCAAAGCCATTAGCCCTGGCATCTCTGCCTCTGCCAATTGTATTTCTTTTCTACCCCAAGCTGCAAGGCTAATGTCTTTTACCTTGTAGGAAAGTTGGTTTTTTACCGTATCCATTTGTTGTTATGAATGTTTTTTGTTATGAATAAAATTTGGGCGCAAAGATACGAGTTTTTTTATTATGTCGTACTTTTTTTATGAAAAAAACTATTCAGACTTTTTCCAAAATAATAAACTCAACCAAGCCGCCACAAAACAAAGCCCGCCTACAGGGGTAAATTTGCCCACAAATGCGCCCGTTTCTATGCTATAAATTTGTCTTAAACCCATAAAATAGATAGAACCCGAAAATAGTAAAATTCCAGCTATAAACAACCCCGCGCTGATTTTGGCGGATAAATTTAACCCTTGTTTGCCCCAAACTGCTATAGCCAATAAAGCCAAGCTGTGCATAAATTGGTATTGAACGGCAGTCGCCCAGCTATCAGTTTGTAAAATGCTGCGCATATGTGCGCCCATAGCTCCCAAAATAACCCCAGACGCGCCCAATAGCGCTACAGTTTTTAGCAATAAATAATCTTTCATAGCCCAATTTTTAGGAACAGCGGGTGATGTAATCGTTTAATTCTTTCATCAAACAGTTGTCTTCCCATATCACGGCGAAACCTTTCTCTTCTAAATTTCCTTTGCGGATAAGGGCTTTATTTTTAAACATTTCGGATTGATTTTCTAAACAAATTTGGCTTTTTTCGCAAAGCACTTTTAGATATTGGGCAGAATCTTGAGGCACAAAAGCTACATTGCACAAGCGGTTGTTATAAAAATTGATAACCAACTCTCCTTTCATCTCGTGATGGGTGTATGTTGCCTTGACTGTGCTAAAAGAGTAGCCTTCGCAGTTGTTTTTTGCTGGTAGGTCTTGATTTTTTATTTGGGTAACGTTCATATAACTATACCGCGCTTGAAATTCGTCCAACCCCATACGGCTTTGTATAATCGTATCCAAAAGGGGGATTATTTCATTTTTATCACAAGTTGGTTCTGCATTTTGCCCGCAGGCGTATAGGAAAGCTAAAAAGATAAAACCAAAGAATTTGTAAGGCATAAAGATAGAATTTTTCTTATGTTTTTTATTTGAATAAATTTAGAAAACGCCGTAATCCGCTAAGTGCTGAAGAATCAAAATCAAATAATTCGGGCTTTTCGTACATATTTGATAAAGGGCGGTATTTTTCTGTGTAATTAGACAAATTTTTATCTGCCGCGCCGTCATATTTTACATAGAAATCAACTTGTTCTTTTTTGAATATGCTGTCGCTGATTTTTTTCTGCTGTTTTTCAGCGCAATCGCGCCAGCATTGCAAATTATCGGCAAAAGGGGAACTTTGCGTTTTTATATTCCAAAGTAAGTCTTCCAAACAGCCCTTTCCATTCAATCCTATAAAATCACAAGCAATTTTTAGCTTACCCACGAAATCAAAAGAGGTGAAATCGGCAAAAATTTGCGTAGTGCTTAAATTCCCAATAAAATTTGCTTCTTTAAGTTCTTCATTTATGTAATTCAAACGGCTGGATTGGTTATATTTATCATAATCAATCAAAATCCCGAGATGGGTTAGATTTTTTTTAGCTGCTTTACGCGCTGTATTCAATTTGTCGTTTAAATTAAACAAGCCGTTTATAGGTATTACTTCAATATGTTCCACATCTACATTAGGTATGTTTAAATGTTGACAAAAAGCATAAATAAATTTTGCATCATCAACTCCCTCTACTAAGATGCGTTTGGGTAGTGTGTTTTTCGTGTTCATTATTATTCGCCCCGAAAATTATCAGATGATAAAATAGAATATTCCAACTCTCTGTTTTTATAGTCAGTTACAGTAATTTCGTCAGTTTTAGCACTTCTAAACAGTTCCCAATACTTGTTGGAAACTGCATTTTCGCCCAATTTTTTTATCGTATTGAGATAGGCTTTTATCATCTCCAAACTGTGCGTAGCGGCAAAAATTTGTATATTAAACTGTTTGGCGAGGTTAAATAACTGCTCCCAAAAACTTTCCTGCACCGTATAATGCAGCCCGTTTTCTATCTCGTCTATAATTAATACTTTTTCAGCGGCTTGATTATTATCTGCCAAAGCATAGATATTTAGTACATAATTAAGTGCTTTTTGGGCTGCGTCGCCTAAATTTTCCATAGGAAACCAGCGTTCTTCTACACTTCGGCGCAAGTAAATGCTTTGGGCTTTGGTGGCAAAAGTGCGCGCGTCAATAATTTTGGGGTCTATACATTGCAAAAAAGCTAACATTTCTGCTTTGCGCTCTTTGCGTTCCGCTTCGTCAAAAGCTATAGGCAATTTTAGCGCGGTAGGGACACTTTGTCCTTTGGCTGTGATGTAGATAAATTTAGATGTTGTGTGAGAATAGCTGTTTGTGTTTATATAGGATTGGATATGTGCAATATAAATGTTCAATGAATCTGGGAAAAAATTACTAGTGAATTTTATATTTCTTTTTGTATCAAATTTATAAAATAAATTCTCTTGGCTATCTTGAGAACTTTCTTTTAGATTTCTGATATTAACAAAAGCAGATTTATAGAAAAAATCACCATAATTCGTCGCCAATGCAAAAGCCTCCAGCAAAGCCGTTTTGCCCGAATTATTTAATCCACCGAAGAGATTGACTTGGGCTAAGCCTTCTATTTTAAAATTTTCAAAGCAGCGAAAATTCTCTATTTCCAAAAAATTAAGCATAAAAAATAAAAAATTGAGTGTTGAATAAAGATAAATTAGGCGCAAAATTAGCAAAACTATTTATATTTGCGGATTATTAACTTTTAAAAAATAAGTAAAATGTCAGAAATGCCTGAATTGTTGGATAATAATGAGGAGGAAAATGATAAAGTCGAAACCTTGCCTTCTATAGTGTTGTTGGAAGTTAAGTTGTTTCCTATACTTAATATATTAACCTATCTGCTTATTTTGAGTATGTTTGGGATTATATTTGCTTTGCTATTACATTTTGTGATAGGAATATGGCAATTTTTGTCTTGTCTTGCTTGTTGGCAGATTCAGCACAATCCTTGGCGCAATTTATACAAAAAATTACTACTTTGGCTAATTGGCTTGGGTGTAGCGGGCGCATTGATTTGGAATTATCAGATGGGAAATGAGGGCGTTGTTTGGGAGATTTGGGATATATTTTGGGGTTTATGGTTATTTGTTTTCCCGCATTGTTTGAATTGGCTATATTGGGTGGCTGTGCGCCACGACGCTAATCGAATAAATGGTAAGGGTTAATAGCGTTGCAGGTTGTGTTTGACGATATTGTCGTAAAAATCCTCGTAAGGATAGTAAGGATAGCCTTTTTTGTCTGTATATAAACCAATCCACGAGTCAAAATCTGTGCTGACGCTGGCATACCAATAATTTTTGTCCGATTTAAACCCTCTTTTTTGGCAATAAGGCAGCCATTTTTGGGTATAAAATTTTTGTAATTTTAAAATAGCTTTGTGTTCTAATCTCGCATATCGAAAAACAAACTCGCTTTTATCGCATTTGTTCAGTTGGGCATCGTTGTTGATGAGTTGGAAATCCAAATAATTTTGTATATTAAACAGCTCAAAAATTAAGCCTGACCACATTTGTTCGCTAGTTATATCTTTTTTTATCCATATAGCTGCTGTTTGGGTAGGCGAGGGAAATCTATGCGCTGCTGTGACCCCATTGGGTACGGGAAAATGCTCATCGCTTTCGTTTTGCCAATAAATTAAATTCAATATATCTTCGCCTGCTAGTTTATTTATCACAAATTGATAAATTTCTTCATCGGGGCTTGGGGCTAGCATTTGCATAGCTGGGCGTGTGCTTAGTATTTGTTTATAAATAAATTCTGCGGCGGTCAAATTGTTTTTTAGCTCATAATAGGGGTTTCTTTCTAAGGTTAATAGCTCGTTGTTTTTCCAAAAACCTTTGCGCGATTCGCCATTAGGGTAAAAAATAATCCCTTCGCCATTAAATTTACTTTGCTCAAAATGCCCCATATATTTTTTGCCGCTTTGATAATATAACGCTCCATAACCTTGGGGTTGATAATTGACAAAATTACCCATATAATAGTCGCCTGTATTCCAGCGATAATAGCCAAAACCATTGACGCAATCGCCTGAAATGCAAACGCCTTTGTTTTGGGCGAAAATACTTGTGGATAAACTCAAGAAAATGAGCAGGTTTATTATTTTTAATGTGTTTGTAATCATATATTTATAACTGGAGTTACGCTTGAGGTTTAATTTTAGTACAAAATAGCTATAATATTAAATTGGGTAGAAATTTTTTTTAACGGCTTACGCCTAAAAAATTTATTTTTATTACTTTTTTGGTGGCAAAAAAGTAACCAAAAAAGCCAACGCCAAAAAGGCGTTTTTGCTTATTTTGCTTCATTTCATTGCGCAAAAAGCGCAAAACCGTCGCTACAAGCCGACGTTTTTTGCTATGCAAAAAAGCTACTGCCCTCGCTGCGCTCGGTTGGTCGGCTTTCCGCGACATACGCTGGTTTTGGCGTCGCACGGCGAAAATTGGTGTTTTTACTTAATTTTTTTAAACTTATTGGCTGGAGCGTAATTCCAGTTTATAAAAAAAATAACGCGTTATGTTATTTAAAATTTTGACCTTTTTATCTATAGTTTTTATTGTAGGCTGCAATGCTAAAAAGAATAAAATTATTGATGATAATTTCGCGCAAGCTATAAGAAAATCTTGTCCTGCGTGCATAGATAAGAATAATTATTTAACCTTAAGTGCCGATACTTTGACCTCGTTGGATGTATCTAATTCGGGCATACGGAATTTATTAGGGTTTAGTTTTTCCAATTTAAGAAAATTAGATTGTAGTGGAAACCAGTTGGATAGCTTGCTAGATTATTTCCCCCTAAATTTAAAAGACCTAAATTGCAAGAATAACAATTTGGTTCGATTAGGGGATAATTTGCCTGAACATTTGGTAAAATTGGATTGTAGTTATAACCAAATTTATCGCCTAACCAATATATTGCCCTCTAATTTGGAACTATTCAACTGTGCCAATAATCAAATCAGTTATTTGCGCGAAGAAATACTCCCCAATGGGTTGAAAATACTAGATTTTAGCAGCAATAAGATAAATATTTTTCCTTATTATTTGCCCCAAAGTTTGGAGCGGTTACATTGTGATAGCAACGAAATTAGCAGTATTTTTCTCCAACAATTCCCTGAGTCTTTAACCGAATTGACTTGCAGCTACAACCAAATCGTTTCTATAGGTTTGCCTTTTCCAAATAAATTGATGAAATTGGATTGTTCGCATAATCGCATTATAAATTTAGGCAATTCACTCCCCAACACTTTGGTGGAATTAAACTGCGCTAATAATCAGATGCAAAAGTTGCCCGATACCTTGCCCAATACGCTGGCAAAATTAGATTGTTCGGATAACGTTATAACATCCTTGCCCCAAATTCTCCCCAACAATTTAAGACAACTAGATTGTGGAAATAATAAAATTAGCCAATTACCCAGCTTGCCCGAAGGATTGGAGCAGTTGGATTGTTCTACTACAAATAGTGCTTCTTTGTTTACCAAATTACCAAATCAGTTGCCAGCAAGTTTAATCGTTTTAAAATGTGCTGGTAATAATATAAAAAAATTGCCTTCTCCTTTGCCCCCACACTTAAAACATCTTGACTGTTCTGATAATGACATAGTCCAATTGCCTTATCCTTTGCCAAGTAATTTAGAAGTTCTAGATTGTGATTTTAATTATTTAACCACTTTGGATAATATATTGCCTAACACTTTGAAAAAACTTGATTGTTCTGCTAATCATATTCAAAAATTGCCCAAACAACTCCCCCAAAATTTAGAAATTCTATATTGTGGTTTTAATTGGCTCGATTGTTTGCCTAGTGATTTGCCCAATACGCTGAAAGAAGTGAGTTGTGGCTATTCAGGTCTTAAGTTTTTGCCTGCATCTTTACCCGATAGTTTAGAAGACATTTATCTGGACGGGAATAAATTGAGCAGTTTGCCCGTAAAATTGCCAACTAATTTGAAAATTTTACATTGCAGTTACAACCAAATCACCTCTTTACCCGAACACTTGCCAGACAAACTACAATTATTTCATTGCTACAGTAACCAAATCAGCATTTTACCCGATAAACTGCCCGAAAGTTTGACTGAATTTCGCTGTTCGGATAATCAAATCATCAGTTTGCCCAAAGAATTACCCAGCCAATTGGAAATTCTGAATTGCGATAATAATCAAATCAGCAGTTTGCCCCAAAAACTACCAGCTACTTTAACCGAACTAAGTTTTAGACGCAATCAAATCAATTCTATACCTTATCCCAAACTACCAGCTAATTTAAAATGTCTAGATTATAGCCACAACCCGTTGTTAAATTTACCTTTGGATTATCCCATAACGTTAAAATATTTGGATTGTAGCGGTCTAGGGCTTAAACAATTACCCAAAAACTTGCCACCCGAGTTGGAAACGCTCAACTGTACCGACAATAATTTAACTATACTAGACCATTTACCTACTACATTAACGTCTTTGGATTGTAGCCGCAATCAACTGACCAAAATAGTTGAGTATTATTGGCCTAACGGTTTAAAATCCTTAAACTGTCGCGATAATAAACTAACGGACTTATCACATTTGCCCGCTAAGTTGGTTTTTTTGGATTGTGGTAAAAATAGGATTAGCAGTTTAGGAGACAATTTATCCGATAGCATAGTAGTGCTAAAATGTGATAGCAATCAGCTAAAAGAAATCGTATTCCCAGAAAATTTAACCGAATTAGATTGTAGTTATAACCAACTAACCGCCCTGCCTGATATTTTTGCGCACTACTTGAGACTACTGAAATGTAACAACAACCAATTAACCCAATTAAAGGATTATTTTTATCCCGATTTGGAATTTTTATATTGTGCTAATAACCAGTTAGGTAGTTTGCCATATTTGCCATCTTGTATGCTAGAATTGGATTGTAGAAATAATTTAATGACTAGTTTGCCCTCATTGCCAAATAAGTTACAGTTGTTTGAATACGATACGGATAAAATTCGTTGCTTGCCCAATTGTCCCACCAATTTGAGTCAAAGAAAGTATACAATTTGTCAATAAGCAGATGCAATTTAACCCTTCCCAGCACAAAAATAGCATAAAAAAACCACAAAAGCGCGATACTTTTGTGGTTTTTTTTTATAAAAAGCGGTTCTAATTTTATAAATTGGGCTGTTTTTCGCTCTTGAGGGAGAATCCCAGCGTTTGCAAATCGCGCCAGAAGTTGGGATAAGATTTTCTAACCACGTTTTTATCCTCCAAGCGCAAATTGGGCAATTTGAGCGCGAGCGGGGCAAAAGCCATAGCCATACGATGGTCTTTATAGGTGTGAATGAGTACGTCGCGGCTGTCGGGGTTGATGCCTTTGTGTATGGTCAAAGTGTCTGCTGTGCTGCTGATGACTGCGCCCAATTTTTCTAATTCTGTTTTTAACGCTTCTATACGGTCAGTTTCTTTGATTTTTAGCGTTTGTAAGCCAGTAAAATGTGCGGGTATATTTAGCCCAGCGCATAAAACCGCAAAGGTTTGGGCTATGTCAGGGCAGTTAATAAAATTATAATCAAACTTTTCCACACAGCAATTAGAGCGCAACAACTGCGCGCTGCCATCGTCTTTCCATACGGTTTCTATACCAAATGAACGCATTAATTTGAGCACACAAGCATCAGCTTGGCTGGAGTTTTTATGCAATCCGCGCAAATTTAGGTTAACTTCATCCGACAGAGCCGCCATAGCGTAGTAGTAAGAAGCAGCCGACCAATCACTTTCTACAGAATAGTATTTGGCTATATATTTTTGGGGGCTTATGCTGATGCTTTGTTTCTCTATATCCCAACGATAATCAATGCCAAATTCGCTCATCAACTCTAAGGTCATCTGAATATAAGGCGCAGAAACTGCTTTTCCTTTCATTTGTATTATCAAACCTTGAGGCAATGTGGGCGCAATAAGCAATAACGCGCTAATAAATTGGCTGCTGACATCAGCGGCTATAGTGACGATATTATTGGTATTGTCGAAAGGTTCGGCGATTTGTAAAGGGGGAAAACCCTCTTGCCGCAAATAATTTATTTTGGCTCCAACTTGACGCAGTGCATCCACCAAAGCAGCAATCGGGCGTTCAAGCATACGAGCAGAACCCGTAAGTACTTGCTTTTTGCTGCGAAAAGCCAAGTAAGCGGTCATAAATCGGAATGTTGTTCCCGCATCGCCAGCATCCAACATACAATCGTCTTCGTTGGATAATAATCTCAATAAGGTGAGTGTATCGGCTGCATTGGATAAGTTGTGAATTTCAAAATGCTGCTCGCACAAAGCGTAAATTATCAACAAACGGTTGCTGATTGATTTGGAGCCATTGAGTAGAATATCCCCGTTGAGGGTAGCACTTGGGGCAAAAAGTTCAAATTCCATACCTTCAGAAAGAGAATTGGGAATTTTTTGGGGCAAAATAGCGATTTGTTAAACAATAAAAACAGCATTTTGATTTTAATTTTATCATTTTTTTTCAAAAATAGCGTGTTTTTTGCCATTTTTTGCGGTTATTTATTTTTTTGCCGCGAAATGCTGGTTTATATGGCTTAATAATAGGTTTAAAAATTTTATCTTTGCAGCCAAATTTTATTTTTTTTACCGTTTGAATGGTTATTTTTATGCTCAAATTTCTTCCTATGCTTTTTGTTGCGCTTGGCTTTTATGCTTGCGCCAACAACAACGCCCAATCCAACCCCAAACAAGACGACTTGTTGCGGCAAAATGCTCACAATAACAGCGATACCAGCCTAAGTGTAGCCGCTGATACGAATATAAACAAAAATGTAGTTATGGAAATAGATAGCAGTTTGACCCCTGAATATCTTATGGGTAAATTTGACCCCAGCAAAGACAACCGTTTCGTGAAGATAAGCCCGCCTTACTCTAGCGCGGATATGTACGGGCGCAAAGAAATGTTTGAGTCGTTCAAACTGATGCAGGCTGCCGCCAAAAAGGATAAAATTAGCCTTACTATAGTCTCTGCTACTCGCACCTATGATATGCAAAAAGCGATTTGGGAGGGCAAATGGAACAGCAAAAAGCCTGTGGATGGTAAAATTCTTCCCCCTTTGTCGCAGTTGTCGGGCAAAGAACGCGCGCTCAAAATTTTATTATGGAATTCTATGCCCAGCACCAGCCGCCACCATTGGGGAACTGATATTGATATGAACAGTGTTAGCCCCGCTTATTTTGCTACAGGCAAAGGGTTGAAAGAGTACGAATGGTTGGTAGCGCACGCGGCTGAGTATGGGTTTTGCCAAACTTATTCCGAATTTGGCGAAAGCCGCCAAACGGGCTATCAGGTGGAAAAATGGCATTGGTCTTATATGCCCATAGCGCAAGAATGTACAAAGGCTTATCCCGTTCTGGTTAAAAATGAGGATATAAAAGGTTTTGTGGGTTCGGAAACGGCTGTAGATATTGATATTATCAAAAATTATGTCTTGGGTATCAATAAAGCTTGCCAAAATTTACCCAAATAGATACTTTTAACCATTTTTTTGCCCATTTTTTTATACTTTTTGTCCCATTGCTCCGTTTTAAAACCTGGTTAGCAAACAAAAATTATTTTATTCTTAAAAAAATACGCTATTTATGTGCGGAATTGTCGCTTATATTGGCCATCAGCAGGCCTATCCAGTCCTTATTAAAGGGCTTCAACGGTTAGAATATCGCGGTTACGACAGCGCGGGGGTGGCTTTATTGACCCCACAGACGGATATTTTGGTTTATAAACAAAAAGGAAAGGTAAGAGACTTGCAGGAAGCGGTAAAAAACCAACCTACTAAATCTTTTATCGGGATAGGACATACCCGTTGGGCTACTCACGGCGAACCCAACGACGTAAATGCTCACCCGCATACTTCCGGCAATGGGGAGTTGGTGATTATTCACAATGGGATTATAGAAAATTATCAACCTTTGCGCACGGCACTTATCCGCGAAGGGCATAGTTTTGAGTCGGAAACGGATACGGAAATTTTAATCCATTTGATAGAAGAAATCCAAAATAAAGAAGCCGTTTCTATCGCTGAAGCAGTGCGTTTGGCCTTGTCGCGGGTGGTAGGTGCTTATGCTATAGTAGTTTTGGACAAAAAAGAACCCAATACCGTAGTCGCAGCGCGCAAAGGTAGCCCGTTGGTGTTGGGCATAGGTAAAAATGAGCTGTTTTTAGCCTCTGACGCTTCCCCAATCATTGAATATACCAAAAATGTGGTTTATATCAACGATGAAGAGATAGTAATTTTGCACCCCAACGGTGAGTTTGCTATCAAGTCTATTGATAACGAAGAACAAACCCCTTTTATCCAGTATTTGGATATGGAAATTGATTCCATAGAAAAGGGCGGTTTCCCCCACTATATGCTCAAAGAAATTCATCAACAACCTACGACTATAGCCGATGCTATGCGGGGGCGTTTGAACGTACAACAGGGGATTATCACTTTGGGCGGGGTTGTGGAGTATGAAAATCGGTTCAAAAACGCCACTCGTCTCACCATTATAGCTTGTGGTACGTCTTGGATAGCTGGGCTTATCGGCGAGTATTTGTTTGAAGATTTGGCGCGTATTCCTACAGAGGTAGAATATGCTTCAGAGTTCAGGTACAGAAACCCAATTATCAACAATCAGGATGTAATTATCGCCATCTCTCAATCGGGTGAAACTGCCGATACGCTCGCTGCGTTGGAACTTTCCAAAGAAAAAGACGCGCTGACTTATGGCATCTGCAACGTGGTGGGTTCTTCCATAGCACGCGCTACCCACGCGGGTTCGTACATACACGCAGGGCCAGAGATTGGGGTCGCTTCCACCAAAGCTTTTACGGGGCAAGTTACTCTACTTACGCTGATGGCTTTGCAGTTGGCCAACAAACGGGGTACGATTTCCAACACTTACTATTTCCAACTCTTGCGCGAATTGGAGCAAATCCCAGAGAAAATTAAACAGGTTTTGGCCGCTGAAGCTAAAATCAAACAAATTGCCGAACTGTGGAAAGATTGTCCCAACGCCTTATACTTGGGGCGCGGATATAATTATCCTGTAGCGTTGGAAGGCGCGCTCAAGTTGAAAGAGATTTCTTACATACACGCCGAAGGTTATCCAGCTGCCGAGATGAAACACGGGCCTATAGCTTTGATAGATGAAAATATGCCTGTGGTGATTATCGCCACCAACGACAGCACCCGCGACAAAGTAATTTCTAATATCCAAGAGGTAAAAGCCCGCAAAGGGAAAATTTTGGCTATTATCAAAGAAAATGACCACGATATAGCGGCGCTTGCTGACCATTTTATAGAAATTCCCGACACAGCCGAACCACTTTCGCCCCTTTTGTCGGTTGTTCCGTTGCAGTTATTGGCTTATCATATCGCCGTTTTTCGCGGTTGCAATATAGACCAACCCCGCAATTTGGCTAAATCGGTAACTGTAGAATAAGTTTAAAACTGATATTTTCCAACAAAAAAACCTTTCTCTTGTAACGGAGGAAGGTTTTTTTGTTTATAGCTGTAGATTTTTTACAGCAAATTTTTTATTTACAGATGTTTAGTAAGTAACTGAACAAAATGGAAGTAATTTTTACGCTTCAGTAAAAACTTGTGTTTTGGAAATTTTCTTAACGGCTTGCGCCTAAAAATTTCTTTTTCTTCGTACTTTTTGCAGGCGCAAAAAGTA
>JAAFIM010000040.1:0-10108 GCA_013297745.1 Chitinophagales bacterium
GGTGCGTTGTTACACCGTTTTGGTGCATTGTTACACCGTTTTGGTGCGTTGTTACACCGTTTTGGTGCGTTGTTACACCGTTTTGGTGCGTTGTTACACCGTTTTGGTGCGTTGTTACACCGTTTTGGTGCAATGTTTCGTTTTTTGGTATAATATATATTGTGTTGAGCGTATTTTTATATTTTTTGAGATAAAAATTTTTTGTTGCAAAAAAGCTATTCAAAAAAATAAACGCTGCAAAGATACAAAAAAAGGATAAAAAATAAAAAATATGGATAAAAAAATATAATTTTGCGCCCTGAAAAAAATTTATGCAAAATAAATATCAAATAGCGGTTATTATCCCTGCACACAACGAAGAAAAAGCTATAGTAAAAGTATTGGCAGAAATTCCTCAAGTATTAAATCCTATAGTTATAGTAGTTGATAACAATTCTAACGACCAAACCGCTCAAGTTGCTGCACAAAATGGCGCGATTGTATTGACAGAACCAAAACAAGGCTATGGTTATGCTTGTCTTAAGGGCATAGATTATTTGCAAAAACAAGCTAATCTGAAAATTGATATAGTGGTATTTTTGGACGGCGATTATTCTGATTATCCAGCAAAAATGATTGATTTAATCCAGCCAATTATTGACCATCAAGCCGATTTGGTGATTGGTTCGCGAGCTTTGGGACGGCAAGAAACAGGCGCTATGACCATTCCACAACGGTTTGGGAATTGGTTGGCTACTCGATTAATTTATTTTTTTTACAAAAAACGCTTTACTGATTTAGGCCCTTTTAGAGCTATAGGTTATAAAGCGTTGTTGTCGTTGGATATGCAAGACAAAACCTACGGTTGGACGGTAGAAATGCAGATAAAAGGGGTAAAACAAGGGTTGAAATGCACAGAAATTGCAGTAGATTATCGCCGACGGATAGGCATTTCTAAAATATCAGGCACTATAAAGGGCGTTTTGGGCGCAGGGTATAAAATTATAACCACCATTTTTAAATATAGATAAAATAATTAGTGGTTAATTATTAGTTGTTAGTTGTTAAGTGATGTGAATAAATTAATTGTAATTATAAATTATACGCTATTGATACACAATATATAATTTATAAAGGTGTGGAAATAATTATTGGTGATAAAAATTTACGTAATAATATCTTGTAGAGACAAGGCATGCCTTGTCTCTACGCCAACGCCATTATTTTTTTGAATATTGTATAACCACCAATAATTTATTTCACATATTTAACAACTAACCATTAACAACTAACCACTAATAACTAACCATTAACCACTAACCACTAATAACTAATCACTAACAACTAATCACTAACTAATATGTTAATTATTGCGTGGCTGTATCTTTTGGCTATGGGATTTATCTGTTTATATAGCTTGAGTCAGCTACAATTATTATTTTATTTTGTCAAATACAAACTAAAAAATAAGCAACAACAATTATTGCCGATTGATAAAGTATTTACAATTGATAATTATCCTGTAGTAACGGTACAATTACCCATTTATAACGAAATGTATGTGGTAGAACGTTTGTTGGACAAAGTTTTTGCTTTGGATTATCCCCACGACAGGTTAGAAATACAGATATTGGACGATTCTACCGACAAAACACAGGAGATTATACAAAACAAATTATCAGTTTTAGCCCAATTATATCCCAATATAAATTATCAATACATACACAGAACAGACAGAACGGGGTTTAAAGCTGGTGCTATGGCGGCGGCTGAAGCGCGGGGAGAATTTATAGCCATTTTTGACGCAGATTTTGC
Source organism: Chitinophagales bacterium (assembly GCA_013297745.1). Classification (GTDB taxonomy): domain Bacteria; phylum Bacteroidota; class Bacteroidia; order Chitinophagales; family Saprospiraceae; genus JAAFIM01. The sequence goes on from JAAFIM010000040.1 coordinate 1,795, forward strand.
CCCAGAAGCGGATTTTCTGTTAAAAACTTTAGCTTTTTTTTATTTAAAAGACAATTTGGCAGCCGTACAAACCCGCTGGACGCATATCAACGGAGAAGAAAGTTTATTGACTCAAATCCAATCGTTTATGTTGGACGCGCATTTTTCTATAGAACAATTTTCGCGCTGCAATAGCGGTTATTTTTTCAATTTCAACGGTACAGCTGGAGTGTGGCGAGCGGCAGCTATTGCAGATGGTGGTGGTTGGCAATCGGATACGATAACAGAAGATTTAGATTTAAGCTATAGAGTACAATTGAGAGGTTGGAAATTACATTACGACGACACTATTACCTGCCCAGCCGAGATACCAGCAGCGATAGAAGCGGCTAAAAGTCAGCAGTTTAGATGGACAAAAGGCGCGGCGGAAGTAGCGGTCAAACATTTGCAAACTGTATGGCGTTCGGGGCAAAGTTGGGGGTTAAAATATCAAGCTACTGCGCATTTATTGAATAGTAGTGTATTTTTTGCCATAATTATCAGCTCTATATTGAGTGTTTGGTTCAATTATGGCATTTATATTGGCGCGATAGGCGACCATTACGCTTTGGCGAGAACATTAATGGGCGGGGTTTTTTATGTGGTTTTATTATTTTTTAGCGTATCGTTTTATTACCGCCACCAACTCAGCTTTAAGAGTGTAGGATATTTTTTAATCCGCTTTCCTTTATTTTTGTCGGCTACTTATGGCTTAAGTTTACACAACAGTTGGGCGGCTTTGCAGGGATATTTGGGGATAAAAACAGAGTTTGTACGCACGCCCAAATTTAATACTGTAGATTTTAGGGATAAAAACACATATTTAAACCGCAAAAGAGAATGGATATTTTGGGGCGAATTATTATTGCTGCTATATTTTTTCGTTGCTGTGGGATTGGATATTGTTTGGGGCGCGTACGAAATGATACCATTTCATTGTTTGTTGTGTTTGGGTTATGGGTATGTGGTTTGTTTGCAAACGTTTAAAAACTGATAATTGATAATATATAAAAAGTAGAGATGCAACCAAGCCACATCTCTACTTTTTTATTTTTAAGCCCTTTTTTATATTTAGGCAGGGGAAAAAATTTGTTTATATTGAGCGAACTCTTGCATCTGTTCGCGCGTCCAAATCATAGGCTTGTATTCTCCATTCAACCAAAGCGGTAATTGGTCGTGATGATGCTGACTATTTTTATTCCCACTTTGCCCCAAAGGGCTGCTGCAATAGCTATCAGCAAAATTGCCCATATTGATAACCTGCCGATAAGAAGCCCCACAAATCAGCCCCCCATAATGTTGATTGGGCATAAAAGAAAGCTGGTTTAGTGTGTCCTTATCCCCGCCTATAGGCACATTTTTAAGGCTAAAAATATCCGACAAGGTTGGGTCTTGCCCCAAAGCGTGGTTAAAATCGATAAAATGCAATTTAGACCAAGCCCATTCTTTGCTATTAAGGCTTATTTTTTTGTTTAGAAACTCTATAGCGCGGCAATAAGCATCCCAAATAATCTCCTCGCTGGGCTTTTTGCGCCAAAGGGAGGTTTTAGCGGTGAGAATTTTATAAATAATATCCGCATCGTGCGACCAAAACTCGTTATTGCGGAACAATGCGGCGGGATTTCCCTCCCCGCGAAAAGCAGCGGTCAGTTTTTGCCCCAATTCGGGCGCGATAACATCGTCAATTAGCTGTTGAACAAGCACTTGGTACAAAGCAGCCGCGCCGCTGGTGGCGGACATTTCACAATCCCAACCTTTTAGCAACTCAAACCCTGCGAATATATTCTTTGGTAAGTCTGCTTTGCGGCTCATTAGCTTATTTTCTAAAGTTTGTACGAACAATTTTTGCCATTTTTCTGCCGCTACGCTGTACATATCCATCTGCCAGCGTTTGCAATCGTCCAAATTATAACCATTTTGAGCAGAAAACAATCTTTGCAAGCGAGCCGCCCTGTAGCCGCTCATAAACAAATCGCCCAGTTCGTAGGGATATTTTTCATCCACAATTTTATTATTACAGCTGAAAATATACCCTTGCGCGGGGTTCAAAGCGTGGGGCATTTCCTCAAAGGGGATAAAACCCACCCATTCGTGCTCGCCCGTATAACCCAAAACGGGCAAACCGTGTTTATGCTGTTTGCGAATGGGCACTTTTCCCGTGCAATAATAACCTATATTATCGGCTGTGTCAGCGTAAGCTATGTTTAGCGCGGGTGCATTGATATGGGAACAAGCGGTTACAAAATCATTCCAACCGTTGGCTTTATTCATCAGATAAAAGCCCAAAATCATCTCGTTTTGTTGTAAAACGGGCGATGCTAAAGAAAGTTTATAATGAGAAGCGGGGGCGTGGGGGCGTTGATTTTCATCCGCGTGAAAATGATTGTCTGTGCTATTTTTTGTCTTTTGTAAAGGGATAACATCAGAAATTACTGCGCCGTGGTGGGTGTAAATAACCGTTTCTATATGCGGTTGGCGTTGTTTTTTGATATAAATTTTCTCCTCAAAGTGGGTAGCGCGGCGGATTTCGTTCCCCATTTCGTACTGCTTACATTCTGGGCTGGTGAATTTTTCTATAAACACATCCTGCATATCCACAAAGGCGAGCGTAACCCCCCAAGCGATTTTGCGATTATGACCAATGACCACGAACGGCATACCAGCCACCGACACGCCCGTATTCTCGTGTTGGGGACAAATTAGGTGATTTTCTATCCAGATATTGGGATTATTCAGTAACAAATGTGGGTCATTGCAGAGCGCGGCCGAACCCGTTTCCATTTTTTGGGCGGAAATAGCCCAGTTGTTGCTACCGCCTGCAGGTTTTATAAACAAACCATCCAAAGGTTTGAGCATTTGGGTGTCAAAATCCCAATAATTGCGCTCAATACCCATTTTTAGCACGGGGGGAAGGTCGTTGGGCAACTTCTCAAACAGTTCTTTTGCTTTTTCCCAGCCCACAGATTGCACCATTTGTAACCTTTCTATCTGATGATGCCAACCCCAAGCCATTTGAAAGGATAAAAAGCGCGCTATAGCGAAAGAATCCGCTTCTGTCCAAGCCTCCATTTTGTGCGAAAGCAACCCAAATTCGGCGGGGAATTGCTTGCATTGGGCGATATAAGCATTCACCCCTTGCGCGTAAGCGGTAGCAGCGGCGGTAATTTCTTGATAATCGGGTTTTAGGTTGGATTTATACCCTTGAAATTCTATAATTGCTTGGCGGCGAAAGCCCAAAGTGCGCAACAATCTGTCCGCATCCAAAGAAACTTTGCCAAAAACCTCGCTTAATCTGCCCGAAGCTATCCTGCGCCAGAGTTCCATCTGCCAAAGTCGCTCTTGAGCGTGGCAAAATCCCTGCGCAAAGTATAAATCGGTTTCATTTTTGGCGTAAATATGCGGCACAGCCCAACGGTCGCGGATAATTTCTACCTTATCGCTAAGCCCTGTTAGTATAAAATTTTGGTTGTAATCGGGTAAATTTCGCTCATTAGCTTTATTTATCTTCCAATTAAGATAAGGTTTTAGCAATTTTAATAAAAAGCTCATACTATTTTTAACTTTAGGGTATTTATTTAGCTTTTAGGGTTACACTCATAGCCCCGCGCGGGGATTGGTAGTCTAAAACCAATGTTTCTGGGTTGTTTTTTACCACTTTGGCGCGTATATGCAAGGGCAAATCGGGCAAAAGACGCAAAGGCACAGATAAAGACAAAGCATTTAATAATTGTTTTTTTAGTTTCAAATTATCCCCCGACTCTTCCAACTCCCAACCTGTGGGTATTTCCGTATATTCTTTTTTGAGCGTTCGCATCCCCAAAAAAGCTTGGATAAAATACTCCGTTTTCCCCTGTTCGTTGTCTAATGCTTCCAATTTCCAATCGCCTCTATAAGTAGCCAAAGGCATATCAAATTCCAAAAAACCCTCTTGCTCAAATGAAAGTACAGCTTGAGGCGAATTTTGATAATTTTGTTGAAAATCACGCTCAAAAGCAGCTTGTTCATATTTTGAAATTTGCTTATTTTGTTGAGCGGCTAGATAATAAGCAACCAATAAATCTCTTTTTTCAAACTCGTAAGCATCTTCCAACTCGCTATAATTGTTGCTGTATCGCAATATAGCTTCTCCCATGAGTGCTAAAAAAGCTTGTGCAAGATTGCAAGTCCAAGTTTTGCAAAGTTCTTTTTTATTCATATCTATTTTTGGTTTAAAGTTTTATTTTTTTTGCTTGTCATAAAAGAAAAAACGCCCGCTTTCTCACGAAAGGGAGCGTCCTAAAAACCCAAACAAATAAACACAATGTTTGACGCAAAATCGCCACTGGGTAACGATTTTATATTATTGAACCTAATTATCTACTGAAAATTAAGTATTTCTGCGGATTGGATAATTTTGACCCCTCTAATTTTCATCGCTTTCAACGCGTTTTGTCCATCGTCAGGGGACAAATTGACCGCGCGGCAAGCGTCAGCTATTAATACCGTTTCAAAACCTTCAGTTTTGGCATCCAAAGCGGTGGCTTTTACACAAAAATCTGTAGCCAAACCCAAAACATATACAGTTTCTACCCCTATAGATTTCAAATGCTCGCTTAATCCTGTGGATTTCAACTTGCCATTATCAAAAAACCCGCTATAACTATCTATTTCGGGGTCTGTGCCTTTGGGGAAAATTTTATCAAATTTGTCACTTTCCAAACCTTGAGTAAATTCTGTCCCCCAACTGCCCTGTACGCAATGAATTGGCCAAAGCACTTGCTGAAGTCCGTTTAAATCAATAATTTGCCCCACTTTGCGCCAAAGATGATTGGCTGCAAAACTTTTGTGGTCGGCTGGGTGAAAATCTTGAGTGGCTATTATGGTATCAAAAAAGCCCGAATGTATGAGTTGGTTGGTTGTGGGGATAATTTCGTTGGCATTGGCCACTTCTAACGCTCCCCCCTTACAAAAATCGTTTTGAATATCTACAACTATTAACGCTTTCATCATAAAAAGGTTTTTAAAAAAATAAGATATTATCCCCGCTAATTTTATTTTTGTTTAAATTTAGTCAAGTCTAATCCTAAGAATAGGGAGTATTATGGGAAAAATTACGAATAGCTAAATTGCCTATTCAATTCAATATATCCGCTCATTTATCACCTGCGCTATCTCTTCGGCGCGCTCTAATATCAAATTATGCGTACCGCCTTTTACCCAATAATCGGCTTGTATTTTTCGCGCGGGGAAAATATGGTCTTTGTCCCCGTGTATATGAAAACAGTTTTGGGGTTTGGTCAAAGGAGCTATCCAATTGATAGCCGTGTTTCTACCCCAAGCAAAATGGCGCGGGTCGCTTTGTTCTATCATATCAAAAACGGTATTAAGATACGTTGGTTCAAAATTTCCTAAAAATTTAGCCAATTTCCGCCCATATTTTTGCGAAAAAGTAGCGGGCAAAATCCTGTGTGCGGGTATTTTATCCAAAATTTTGAAATACAAAGGCACTTCACTCGCTTGCTTAAGGGTAGAGATTAGAAACAGTTGTTGATGAGGGATAAGTTTAGCCAATTCTGCCGCAATAATCCCCCCCAAAGACATCCCCATAAGCGTAGGCGGTTCGTCCCACTCGGCAGGTAATTGCGCACGAAGTCTTTGTACATAATTTTTTAAAGGTTCGCGGCTGTGTTCTGGGATAAGATGGGGCAAAAACTCCACCGTACCCTGCCAATTTAATAAAGGAAGCAAACGCGAAAAACAACGCTCATCTAAACCCATTCCCGCTATCAAATACAATACAGCCATAATTTATTTTTAAAGCTAATGTTTTAGATATTGCCTATGTTACCTTGGTCTTTAAACGATTTGTAGGTAAATTCTAACGCCTCTGCTTCCGAATTTTTAGAAAGTATAGCCACTACAGCATTTTCTCCCCCTTTGCCTACAGTTATGGTAGCTTTTATTTGATATGGTTTTTTTGACCAACGGTCTTTCCACTCAATTTCTACCTCCAAAACCCATTCACCTTTGCCGTTTTCTTTGCTAGACAACAACTTTGTGCTTGCTTTTTGGTAAGCGTCGGGATAAAGCATCTGTATAATCTTGTGTTGTGCCGAACGGATTAAAGATTCGGGGCTATCGTCCGCCCGTACATAGTTGTCGGACATAGTTTCTTGGCTATTGTCGGATGAGCCGCCGCCGCTGCTATTGCGTTTTTTGCGCTCGCGCTTGGGTGGGTCGGGGTCGGGAATAGGCACTTCGTAAGGTACTGTATCTGTAGGGTTGAGTATATTGTTGGAAATAAGGTTGCTGCTGTCTACAACTGTTGGAGTTTCAGAAGCACAACTTTGCCACATCAACCCATTGGCTATCAAAAATAGCAACAATAAATAAGCAGTTTTTTTAGAAATTTGTATCAGCATAACAAAAAATTATATTTAAAAATAGAAGCTTATAACTTTTAATCGCAGCGCAAAGATATTGTTTTTATTTTTAATTGCCAATAAATTAGCGTATAAACCAAAAAAATACCCATTTTTTTCCCAAAATTTTAGCTTTTTTATCAAAAATTACTACTTTTGCGCTCCAATTCAACCTTTTGATTTTTTGTTTGTTCTGACTGTAGTAAAAATTTAATCCATTATTTCAAAAAACTATATTTATAATGAAAAGAATTGCCATCAACGGCTTTGGGCGCATAGGACGACTTACTTTGCGCAATCTGCTAAACAACCCCAACGTAGAGGTTGTAGCCATCAACGACTTGACCGATAACGCCACTTTAGCCCAATTATTTAAGTTTGATTCGTCGCAAGGCAAATTTCAAGGCACGGTTTCAGCCACAGACGAGGCGATTGTTATCAACGGGAAAAAAATCCTCTGTTATGCTATCAAAAACCCCAACGAATTGCCTTGGGCTGCGCTGAATATAGATACAGTTTTGGAATGTACGGGCATATTTTTGGATAAACCCAAAGCTGGACTTCATCTACAAGCTGGCGCAAAACGGGTTATTTTGTCCGCTCCGCCCAAAGAAAACGATATTCCCACTGTAGTATTGGGTACGAACGAACATATTTTGGAAAATACCAGCGAACAAATCATCTCCAACGCTTCTTGCACCACCAATTGCTTGGCTCCGTTGGTCAAAATCATCAACGATAACTTTGGGATTGAAAAAGGGTTTATGAGTACCATACACGCTTATACCTCTGACCAAAGAATACAAGACGCGCCCCACAAAGATTGGCGCAGAGCGCGCACAGCCGCCAACAACATTATCCCCACCAGCACGGGTGCAGCCAAAGCGTTAAAAACTGTTATCCCAGAAATTGGGAATAAAATCTCCGCTTCTTCCCTCCGCGTGCCTGTAGCGGCTGGTTCGGTAGTAGAACTTATCTGTTTGCTCCAAAAACCCGCCACTGTGGAGTTGGTTAATTCCTATTTCAAAGCCGCCGCAGAGGGACATTTGCAAGGTATTTTGGAATATAGCACAGATGAATTGGTTTCTACCGACATCATAGGCAACCCGCACTCGTCTATTTTTGATGCTAATCTAACCCAATTTCACGATGGTTTGTTGAAAGTTACCGCTTGGTACGACAACGAAGCGGGTTATTCTGCCCGCTTGGCTGAATTAGCTGCGAAATTTTAATCAATTCGGTTAAAAAGTTAAATAAATACATACGCTATTTGCTCTCCGCTCCTTGTTTGCACAAACTCGGGCGGTTTTTTTTTACCTTTTTTTCTCAATAACGGGTTTATTAAATAAAAAAACTTACCTTTGTGGCTCATTTTTTAGCCTTTTATACCATATATTATATACAAAATGCCGAAATCTATACTACAAATCTGGGCTTTATTTGCTACTGTACTGCTTTTTTTTATCGGTTACAGCAGTTTTTCCAAGCCGTTTAAATGGAATTTTGAGATAAAACAAAGCCCTACCAAAACAATTTTCAATCCTAACCCCTTAACGGCGAAAAACACCACAGTTGATAATTTTAACCTGTCTAATGATAGCAGTTTGCAAAAAAATGATACTATAAACAACCCCGATGCTAAATTAGCAACCCTTACCAACGCTTTGGCGGTAGAAGCTGAACCGATAGCTGTGGTAGATTTTCCCAAAGATGCGTTTAAAAGTTATGATTTACGCCCTGTAGTAGATAGTAGCAGCTTGTACATTCTTTTGGCGGGCGATTCTATGACTGAGGAATTAAGACACGGGTTGGCAAAATACTGCGATAAAAACGGGTTCAAACTGATGACTTGCACTTGGTACAGTTCTAATACTCAAATTTGGTCAGAAACTAAC
>JAAFIM010000040.1:10133-33592 GCA_013297745.1 Chitinophagales bacterium
GTTTTATTTACTTTGGGCAGTAACGAATTGTTTAGAAAAGATATAACGGATAGAGAAGCTTATATCCAAGATATTATTTATGAAGCGGATAGAACCAAAACCCCGTTTGTGTGGATAAATCCTCCCGCTTGGAAAGAAGATACAGGGATTAGCGAATTGATAAAAAAGAACGTGGATACAGAACGACATTTTGATAGCCGAGGGTTAAAAATGGCTAGAAAATCGGACGGGGCTCACCCTACCCGAGACGGGGCACAAGTTTGGGCTGATGCTATAGTTGCTTTTTTGAAGATGAAAAGTTATTATAAAGCTTTGTTCGCTAATTTTAACCTTAATTTAGCCGATAAAAGCCAAAAAACTTATAAAATACAGGCTTTAGACACCGTACTTGCCGCGCGTAAATCAAAATTAAACCTAATAATTTTGAAAGATAACCAACAAAACTTTAACGATAATACTATTTTAGTCGATAACAGTTTAAACCAACCTAAAACCGATAGCTTAAAGGTTAAAAATAATCCTGTAATAGCTAAAACTGATAGTACAAAATCTAATAATCAACCTACAGATATAAAGAACAACAGCACAGAACCCAAAAACAACAGCACAGATACAAAGAACAATAGCGCAGATACAAAGAACAACAGCACAGAACCCAAGAACAATAGCACAGATACAAAGAACAACAGCGCAGAATCCAAGAACAACAGCACAGAACCCAAAGACAGCAGCGCAAAAAAAATAGTTCCTAACGTAAAACCCGACAGCACAAAAGGCAATAATTAAAACATAAAGGTATGTTTTGAGGTTTTGTATTGTTGATAAATTATATTTTTTATAAAATTCTAATTTTTACCAACCAATTATTTATTATTTGCGTTATTGGTTGAAGTTTTTTAATTATTTTTTTATTCTTAAATTTTTTTGAATATGGATTATTTTCCCCGTTCTGAAGCAGAACTTCGCGATTGGGCGGCGCAAGCGTTAAACAATTTGCCCCAAATAGCGCAAGATATGGGTTTAGACCCCAACGATTTGGCTATAGCCAGTCAGCACCTCACCAACATAGTAAACACTTACGATGAAGCCCAAGCTAAACAAAATCTTTGGCAGCAATCTGTAGCCAACAAAGATAAAGCCCAATTGGACGCTTTGCCCGAATTGAGAATGTTTTTCAACAATCTTAAATCCCGCCGCAATTACAACGTGGGCATAGGCAAAAAATTGAATATCATAGCCCAAAAAACGGGAGAAATAGATTTTGATACGCTAAAACCAGAGCCTAAAATTAGCAAAATAGCGGACGGGGTAAAAATATCCTACAAAAAAGGGGTAGCCACAGGGGCAAAAATTTATTGCAGACGGGGTAATGAGAGCGAATTTAGTTTTGTAACGATGCAAGACCTCAACGTTTTTGTGGACGCACGCCCCAATCTCAACAACGCAGCCGCAGAAAAAAGAGAATACTATTTGGTTTATTTCCGCAAAGGGAAAAACATAGGCCAACAGTCCGACGTGGTGTCAATTTCCGTATAAAAACAACCGTTATTTTAACATATTTCAACCCACATTGCTAACATAATCAACAAAAAAATGCAAGTGATTAACCGTAAAACAATTTTAGCCCTATTTTTGTCTTTGGGGATAATAGGCAGCGGCTGGATTTCAGCCCAACAAAACCCTAAAGCAATGCGCACCAACGCCGTAATGAGTATGGACGCGTACAAAACTGACCGCGCGCTATATAAAGAGTTGAAAAAAGCGCAAGAAAATATAGATTATGCCGCCAGCAACACGCCCAGCAACACAGAACCCAAAACGTTTAGATATCAAGGGGAGATTTATACTTTGATAGCTTTTGAAGAAAGGCTAAAAAAAGATTATCCCAACGCGGCTTTAGCCAGCTATGAGGCGTGGATAAAAGGGGTAGAAATGGAAGAAAGCAAATTGGCAGCTAAATCCAAACCTTTAACCAAATTACCCGCGAAATCGGAGTATAAAGAAGGGTTGCAAAACGTAGGCAACGCGCTTTACAACGGGGGAATTGATGCCATCAACGCGGGCGGGTATGAAAAAGGCTATCCTTTCTTTTCCGCTATTGTTAATATCCAGAAAAAAAACGCTACCGTATTTAGCGACAAGCCGCTTATTTTCCAATTTAAGAATGGGGACGCGGAACGTATGGCTGGACTTTGCGCGCTTAAAGCGGGTAAATTGAGCGAGGGCGAAAGTATGCTGAACGCACAAATTGCTAAAAATGAAATCCCTGCCGACCAATTGCCCGCCGTGTATAATATGATAGCCGAAGCCTATATTAGCAATAAACAAAGCGAAAAAGCAAGAAACGTGCTGGCAGAAGCGCGCAAAAAATTCCCTGCTGATAAAGATTTGTTATATACAGAGATTAATTTAGCCTTAGCTGAAGGGCGTTTGTCGGAGTTGGAGGTGCAACTTAAGCAAGCTATAGAAACCGAACCCACCAATGCGGAGTTATGGTATATTTTGGCGAATATGTACGACGGTTTATTCCGCGAACGGCTAAAAGTAAGCGACCAAGCAGCCAATATATCCGCAGACAGCGAAAAAAGCGGTTTGGATTACTTCAAAAAAGCTGAAGACAACTATCAAAAAGCGTTGAAATTGAACGCTAAACATTACAACAGCCTTTATGGGGTGGGCGTTTTGCACGTTAATTATTATAATTATTGTGGCAAAAAATTAGCTTTTATGTCCCCGAAAGATGCAGGATATAGCGCGACGCAAAAAACTCAAGAAGAATCTGTGGTCAAAGCGATTGAATATCTGCTAAATGCGGAAAAAACCGAGCCTAACAACCTGTTGGCGTTGGAAGCGTTGAAAAAAATCTATGGATTAAGAAGCGATTCAGCCAAATTTAACGAGTATAAAGAAAAAATAACCAAATTGGGGGGAAAATAATCTAATCAAATCCTAATTAAAGATAATAAACCCATATATTTAGTTGGGGATAAATTTATACCAAAGCCACAAAAAAAAGAACACTGCCTATATGCGCGAGTGTTCTTTTTTGTTTTATAAAAACTACCTTATAAAAAGTAATCTATTGACGGTTAAAGTATAGGACAAATTTTGGTGGTGGGCAATTTAGGCACTTTGGACAGGATATAAATTAGCGATAACTCAATCGCCCCGTTTCTGTTGGTAGCCACTTGAAAGTTGGACACGTTTATATCATAGCTCAACCCAAATTGCCAAGTTTGATAATTTAACCCAATGACAGGAATTACCGCATCTTTATTTCTATAATAACAACCCATAAAAATGGCCGTTTCGCGCCCTAATTGTTGGTTGAGATGATGGCGAAAAATGCTGCCAAAGGTTAGCGATTGGTGAGGAAATTGGGCTTGAGACTGCAAGCTGGGCAAAAAATCCCATTGATAAGCCAAACGAAACGAAGCTGCAGCGTATAAAACCGCCCTTGCAGATAATTGAGCATCAGTACCCATAAAAGATTGAGCTGGGCTGTTGAGGTGTTGCATAGACACTCCCACATTCAACCAAGTGCGGCGAGAGCGTTGCCAACGCAACCCAAACCCAACCCCTACATCAGCATAGCGAAAAGCGGTATTTTGGAGATTGGCCAAATCAGCAGAGGTAGAATTAGAGTTGAATTGGTCGCCTTGATATTGGTCATCAAAGCGCAAGGCTTCGGTTTTGAACCGTCTTTGCCCGATACCTACGTTTGCCCCCCCGAATATGAACAAATTTTGAGCCAATTTTTTGGTAAAAGCCAAAGACAAAGCTATAGAACTTGTGCTTAATTGCGCATCACCAGCTTTATCCTGAATAAGGGTTAAACCCAAGCCCAAAACATCGGAGTCCAACTTATCCCGCAACAAGCGCATATCAGCAGAAGCCGAAAACGAGGTATAAGGCACAGGCACAGCAGCCCATTGGCTACGATAATTGCCCACAAAACGGTAGTCGCCCGCAAACATACCCGTTTGCCCCGTGTTGGTATATAAAGGCGCGTTATCAAATTGGGAGAAATGCACATCTTGCGCCCAAGCACAAGGGACAAAAGCGAGGCTAAGCAGCGCAAATACAAACTGATTGCGGTAAAATTTTAAACTCATTGGGTATATTTTTGGCGTTTTTGGAGATATGTTTAGGGATAATTTTATATTTTTGGCAAAAAAATGGGCTGAATAATCCGCTTAAGTGGCAAAAACACGGGCAAATATAGTTAAATACTCACAAATAAAACATAATGATATAAAAATATATGGAAAAAAGTTAATTTTGCGGTTCAGTTTTTAGCCACAAACGCTAAATAATCCATTTTTTATCCACATTTTTTTAATTTTTTATCCATACAACAGATAAATTTATGCAAATTACCGAGTTATCATTAGCCAATCAGCGCGTTTTATTGAGAGTAGATTTTAACGTGCCTATGGACGAAGACGGATTTATAACCGATGACAGCAGAATACAAGCCGCTTTGCCCACCATAACCTATTTAATTGAACAACAAGCCAAAATTATTTTAGTTTCTCATCTTGGCCGTCCCAAAAAGGACAAAATGGGCAAGTTTGACAAGCTAAAATTTAGTTTAGGGGCAGTAGCTGCGCATCTTTCCGAGTTAGTGGCTAGTTCTGTGCTTTTTGCGGACGATTGTTTGGGGGCAGAAGTGGAAGAAATTATAAGCGAATTGCAAGCTGGGGAGATATTATTGTTGGAAAATGTGCGTTTTTATCCCGAAGAAGAAGCGGGGGATAAAGTTTTTGCGGAAAAATTAGCCCAATTAGCGGATATTTATATCAACGATGCCTTTGGTGCAGCCCACCGCGAACACGCCAGCACTTGCACGGTAGCCGATTTTTTTGATAACCAGCACAAAGCCTTTGGTTTTTTGATGAAAAAAGAGGTAGAAAGTGGCAAAAAATTGCTACAGCAGCCTAAAAACCAATTTGTAGCCATTATAGGCGGGGCAAAAGTGTCAGATAAGATATTATTATTGCGCAGTTTGTTAGAAAAGGTGGAAACTATTGTGATAGGCGGCGCAATGGCTTTCACTTTTATCAAAGCGCAAGGCGGAAACGTGGGCAAATCTTTGGTAGAAGACGATAAAATAGAATTAGCTTTGTCCTTGTTGAGCGAGGCCAAATCATTAGGTGTTCGCATTTTATTGCCTGTAGATGCGCTTGCTGCTGATAGTTTTGACAACGACAGCCCATTTGAGTTGTGCGATAGCGCAAATATAAACAACGAACGGATGGGTTTAGATATAGGACAGCAAAGTCAAGATTTATTCGCTGCAGCTATAGAAGACGCAAAGACTATTTTTTGGAACGGGCCTATGGGCGTATTTGAATTTGAAAATTTTGCTCAAGGCACAGCCGCTATAGCTGAAGCAGTAGTCCGCGCTACCCAAAACGGGGCATTTTCTTTGGTGGGCGGAGGAGATTCTGTGGCAGCTTTGCAGCAAATGGGCAAAGCAGATGAGGTAAGTTTTATCTCTACAGGCGGTGGTGCTATGTTGGAGTTGATAGAAAACGGCAATTTGGTGGGAGTAGCCGCTATAGGCAACTAAATAAACAAAAGAAAAGATTTTCAACTTAATTTTTCAACCCCTTAAATCAGCCATAATCCTATGAAGTTATTGCTAACATTAGCCACATTTTTAGCTTTTAGCTATTGGAATTTAAGCCAAGCCCAAGGCAATCTAGTATCTTACGAATACATCCGAAGCCATACAAAAGCTGATGTACAAACCATTTTGAATAATTTTGGTGTGCCTGCGGGATTTATAAAACCAGAGTTTGACGTAGATGTATATAAGGTTTTGTACATTACCCGCAACGCTCAAGATACAGACACGACCACCGCTTCAGGGGCTTTAGTTGTGCCTGTAACCAATGGTTGTCCTTTGCCTCTGGTAGCTTACCACCACGGTACAACTTTGCAAAGATACGGTGTTCCTTCTTACGGCTCGGACGAGATATTTTTGGGGATAATTTTTGCCTCTGCCAATGGATTTGTGGCAACTTTGCCAGATTATTTAGGTTTAGGGGATTCTCGGGGTTTTCACCCTTATGTACACGCCAAAACGCAAGCTTCTGCTTCAATAGATTTATTGCGAACTGCTAGAAGATTATCAGATAGTATAAATTACGTTTTAAACGGGCAACTATTTTTGTTTGGATACTCACAAGGTGGACACGCGGCTATGGCTACAGCCAAGGAAATTGAAATGAATTTAAGCGGAGAATTTACCCTTACTGCTGCCGCGCCTATGTCTGGTCCCTATGATGTGTCAGGGGTTCAAGCGCAAACCATCACCAACGGGTTGCCCTATAGCTCGCCCTCCTATTTACCTTATATTATTTTAGGTTATCAAGAAGTTTATGGGGATATTTACACCAATTTATCCGATGTGTTTAGAGCGCCTTATGATAGTTTAATCCCGCTTTGGTACGACGGCACCCGCAGCGCAGGTTATGTGGATGCACGTTTGCCCGCTATAGTTAGTCAAGTGATTGATTCGGCTATGTATCAAGATTATCTGAACAACCCCAATAATCCGCTTAGGAGGCATTTAAAAGACAACGATGTGTATCAATGGTCGCCTACAGCACCGCTACGGATGTTATATTGTCAAGGAGACGAGCAGGTTTTTTATAGAAATTCAGAAATAGCTTATGATACAATGACAGCAAGAGGCGCGCAAAATGTGAGTAAATTTAACTATGGCAATTATGACCACGGCGGCTGTTTGCAATTCTGTATGTTGGACGGCAATAATTTTTTTAGCCAATATAAAGACCTACTCAACGGTTTGCAATTTACGGGGCAAATTAATAATGTAACAGCGGATGGGCAAGCAGACGGCGCGATTAGCATACAAACTACAGGGGGGCTAGCACCTTACACTTATGAATGGACTAATGGGCAAACTACCGCAACTATCAACAATTTGGCAAGAGGTAGTTATCCTGTGCGCGTGTCAGATTCCAGGGGTTGTTTTGGGTATCAAAATTTTATCGTTAATTTACCCAACAGCATCAATACAGCCAGCAATAACGAAAATTTGTTTAATATAGCCCCCAATCCTGCCAACGAAAGGATAGAAATTCAAAACTTAGGTTTGGGTCAAAATCAAATTTTTATTTATAATCCTGTTGGGCAGTTAATTTTTCAACAAAACAGCAACAACCAAAGCCAAATCTCTATCAATAGCGATAATTGGGCTGCTGGTATATATCTAATCAGGGTTAGAAACGAACAGCAATATCAGCAAAAACAGCTAATAATTAAAAAATAATAGTTGATTTTGATAAAAAAACTGGTCAATAATAGCTATAATTTTGCAAAAAGGTATATTTTTGCGACCTATTTTTGATTACAACTTGATTATTTATTTCAAACACAAGCAATTTTTACGATGAAAATCATTCAAAAACTAATTTATACGCTGATATTAGCGTTTGTTATCCAAGTCAAAGCCTTTGCTATGCCCCCCGAAATAGGCTTGGCTAGTTTTTATGCGGATAAATTTCACGGGCAAAAAACAGCTAACGGGGAAATTTACGACAAAACAGCCCTTACGGCAGCACATTTAACCCTCCCTTTTGGTACTTTGGTAAAAGTAAAACACCTCAAAACAGGTAAAGAAGTAACTGTTCGCATCAACGATAGAGGCCCTTTTATTAAAGGGAGAATTATAGACTTATCGGGTGCGGCTGCCAGCCAATTGGGTATGTTGCAAGAAGGACAAACCAAAGTAGAACTTAGCATCGTTACCGCGCCAGAACCAGCTAAGGATAAAAATGATAAAGAAAAAACGGATAGCAACGCTATAGCCAAAACTGATGCCGAGAAAAAAGCGGCTGAAGAAGCTAAAAAATTAGCTGATGCTAAAATTGCTGAAGAAGCCAAAAAATTAGCGGATGCTAAAATTGCTGAAGAAGCTAAAAAATTAGCGGACAAAAAAGCGGCTGATGATGCTAAAAAAGCGGCTGATGACAAAAAGTTAGCGGACAAAAAAGCGGCTGATGATGCTAAAAAAGCAGCAGGCGACAAAAAAGTGCTAGACGATAAAAAGAAAAATTCTAGCGGCAATCCCGACCCCGCCAAAACCACTAAAATGGCTAACTTGGAAAAAGGCAAAGCAGAAGGCAAAGAAAAAGCCAACAATAACAAAGCCAATACCAGCAACGCCCGCCCCAATGGGAAAGAAACAACCAGCATCAAACAGGGCGGTTTGTACAAAATACAAGCCTCTGAGTTAGAAAAGAAAGGTTTTGGGGTTCAAATTGGCGGTTTTAGCGAGTACGAAACTGTGCTTTCCGAAATGGAAAAATTAGAAGCGCAAGGACATAAAGCCATTTTGGTGTTTGTGGATGAATTAAACGGGAAAAATTTCTACAAAATCATCCTCGGCCCTTACGTGAACAAAGAATACGCTGATGCCGAGTGCAAAAAATTTGAGCAAAAAAGCAAAAATAAAGATGCTTTTGTGGTTAATTTGGAAACTTTAGTGCTAAAATCTGCTCCCATAGAAAAGCCCGCAGATAAAAAACCCGCTCCTGCAAAAACTAAAAAATAAGCTGCTTTTAGCAACAAATAATTAAAAAGCCCCCACTTCGCTCTGAAGTGGGGGCTTTTTAATTGCGCAGAATACTATTTTTTTTCCATAGCTTCAGCTATGTCAGGACATTTTTTGCGAATTGCAGCTTTAGAGTCCTTATCGAATGCAGTCAATTCGTTCATGGGTAATGCTTTGATTTTAGTTAAAACATCTCCCATACAAGTTTCTAACTGTTTTTGTAACTCCATAAACTTAGGGGCAATAGCGCTTTTATCAGCATCAGATTTGCCGTCCATTTCTTTTGTAAGTTTTACCATTTCTTGAGTAGCAGGGCAACCGCAAACTTTGTCAGCCGCTTCTTCAGCTAAGGTTTTTTTCCCACAGCTTGACATAGCCAAACCCGCACAACAAAGGGCTAAAAATAATACTTTTTTCATCGTTGAAAAATTTTAAAGTTTTGTAAAAATATGAATATATTGTTTATAGTTAGTTGGCTGAAATCGGGCATTTTTTATCCGTAATCGCCTTTACCTCTTGCTCAAATTTGTTTTTTTCTTCGGGCTTGAGCGCAGCAACTTGTTTATCCAATTCGGCTGTGCAAGCCATCATTTCCTCCCCCATTTTAAACGCTTTTTTTGATGCTGTGAGCGTATCACCGCCTGCTGGAGGTTGCGAAGCAAAATCTTTTATCTCTTTGAGTTTAGGATTTGTGCAGGTGCAAACTTTGTCCGCGTATTGTTCGCTTAGGCTGGCTTTCTTGCCACAACTTGCAGCAAATAGGGAGGAGGCTAAAATAACCGCAAATAACATTTTTTCCATTATTGAAAAATTTAGCTAAGTTTATAAAAGTTGTAAAAATGCAGATTTAGAAAATCCGAACGCAAAAATACTCTTTTTTTTTAAAAAAACATTTTTTATTAGAATTATTTACCCTTTTTTTCCAAATAAAGCCAAAAATCCAAACGCTACCCCAAAACCCACAAACCAAGACATTTGATATAATATAGATAATTGTGGTACAAAAAATCCCAACAAAATCACCCCCACGCCTAAAAATACAGCCACAAAAGCGGTAAAATTTACCCCAGCGTACTCTCCCCTGCTGTTGTATAAATCGGAAAGGGAAAGCGTTTGCCGTTTCAATACAAAATAATCCGCCATCAGCACCCCCAAAACAGGCCCCAGCAATCCGCTCACAAACAACAAGATATTGGCTATAGAACCCAACAAAATCCAAGGACAGCAGGCTATTCCCACCAATCCAGCGATAAGCCCGCCCGTTTTGAAAGTTAACTTTTGAGGAATCAAATTGGCAAAAGCATAAGCGGGAGCGATAACGTTAGCGGCTATATTCGTGCTCAAAGTAGCCAACAACATCGTCAATTGCGCCACTATCACCACCCAAGCCGAATCAAAACGCGCCAATAACGCTACAGGATTCCAAGGGGCATCTTCGCTCACCAAAATATCCGAAAAATTGACTATAGACGCACAAGTTACGAAAATCCCCACAAAAGAGTACAAAGCCATAGTAGTAGGCAAGCCCAAAAATTGCCCCAACATTTGCTTTTTTTGACTGTTGGTATAACGGCTTATATCGGAGATAGAAATGGACATCGTCGCCCAAAAACCTACCATTATGGTTAGAAATTTAAGGTATAAAGCCCATCTGCCGCTACCCTCCAACTCGTTGGAACTGCTCACTTCGGCGGGTATAAATTTAGAAACTTGTTCTTTTGCCCCATTTTCGCCATTTTGTTTGAACTGCACGGAGATGGTTTTGCTGCTGTTGGACAAAGCGGTTTGGTCTAAATTAGGGAAGGTTTCTTTCAAGTTCAGAACAGGCGCGACGGTAGAATTGATATAATAAAAAACGCTCGTGTCGGGTTGATTATTTGCCAAGGGTAAAGCCAAGCGGAAACTATCCGCGCGAAAATTGCCCGATTTATCCCTTAACGGGTTGAGATGTAGGATAAAATTATCCCCTTTATTCTCCACGTAAGCTGTACGGGTGGAAAGTTGCTGACTTTGTTCCAACACCAGCCCAAAACTACCCGCGCCGTACCAACCCCAGCCGATAAGCAACAAACCCACCAGAATAAGAATAGGCGCAGACCATTCCTCTAGCCATTTTATACTTTCTGTACCGCGCCAGATAAAGTACATATTGATTAGCCAAAAAATACCAAATCCCACAAATCTACCCAAACAAAGCCTCTCAACTATAGGCAATCCGAACAATTTGCAACCAATTACGTAAATAGCTTCGCCCCCAAGCCAAGTTTGGATACCAAACCAGCCACAAGCCACCAAAGCGCGCAAAATTGCCGCCAAATGTATGCCCTGCACCCCAAAAGCCGCCCGCCCGATAACGGGGAAAGGAATACCATATTTCACCCCAGCTTTGCCGTTCAAAACCATAGGCACGGTGATGATGATATTGCCTAAAATGATGATTATCAACGCTTCTATCCAGTTCAAACCCGCCTTAACTATATCAGAAGCCAGCACATAAGTAGGGATACAAACCGCTACTCCAACCCATAAAGCAGCCAAATCCCACATAGACCAATTCTGTTCTTCAGGGCTTAGTGGGGCTAAATCTTTATTGTATAAATCCGATTGGGTTAAATCCGTAGGTAAATTTTCTCTCATTTAAAAGGGTTTTTGTGTTATAAGTAACTGAACAAAATGGAAGTAATTTTTATGCTTTACTAAAGTTACGCTTCTGTCACTTTTTTTTTAAAAGTTAAGTACAAAAGCTAAATTTTCGCCGTGCGACGCCAAAACCAGCGTATGTCGCGGAAAGACGACCAACTGAGCGTAGCGAGGGCAGTAGCTTTTTTGCAACGCAAAAAACGTCGGCTTATAGCGACGGTTTTGCGCTTATTTTTGAAAAAAATATAAGCAAAAACGCCTTTTTGGCGTTGGCTTTTTTGGTTACTTTTTTGCCATCAAAAAAGTAATAAAAATAAATTTTTTAGGCGTAAGCCGTCAAAAAAAATTTCTAACCTATTTAATTTTTAGTTTTTTTGTACTAAAATGAAGCTTCAAGCGTAACTCCAGTTATTCACTTTGTTTTTGTCTACTTACTTAAAATAATTCCTAATCGCTACCGCAAATGGGTTAAATCTCCCCAAAAAGCTCTTTTTTCGGCAAAAATAAGCATTTTATCACTGTATTCAGCGGCTAAATCCAATTCGTGTGTGGCGATAAAAACCAATTTTTGCGCTTCTTTGGCTGCCGATTGTAGGTATTCAAACACCTTACGCCGATTGACAAAATCCAAATGCGCGGTAATTTCGTCCAAAACCAATAATTGGGTATCCTGCGCCAAAGCTCTCGCCAAATGCAGCATCTGTTTCTCGCCGTCAGAGCAATGATTTAACATTTTGTCCTTCAAAAAATCAATAGCTAAATGGTCAAAAATAAGCTCAATTTGATACAAATCAGCCGCTTCAGGCTTTGCCCAAAACCCCAAACGTGGGTACAAACCCAATTTGACCAACTCCAGCCCGGTCAAAAAATCAGCTTGCACTTTTTCCGTGTTTACTAAAGCCAACAATTGCGCCCATTTGGTAGGTTCAAAGCTGTGAATGGGTTTATTTTGGATAAAAATTTGCCCCTGTTGAGGATTAATCTGGCGCGCCAAAGTCTGCAAAAAGGTGGATTTGCCCGCTCCGTTTCTACCCAACAAGCCAATCATCTGCCCCCTTTGCAACCGTAAATCAGCAATTTGGCAAAAGTTAGCGGGGCTAAAACCGGTACAAAGTTGCTTTTTTTCAAAAAAAAATTCGTTCATAATAAGATATTGTCAAAAAAACGCTACTTTTGCGCTTTATTTACGGTCTATTTCAGGGGCAATCATAGCAGGAAGCGGGGGGCGAATAGAATGGATAATCCGCGTTAAGTTGTCTTTTTGTGCCAACATAGCAGCAGGTTCGCCCCAAAAATAGATTAAATAATTCCTATTTTCCCTAGTGGTAGCCAAACGCATAACTTGTAAGGTTTTGTCCTCTTTCCAACGCGAAATTTGTTTCTCAAATATAAAAAAATCAGTTTCTATTTGCTCTTTAAACTCAGTTTCTACAAAATGATAACCCTCCAAATCCTGTAATTTCATCTCTGCCAAACTCAACGTATTGCTGGCAAAAATTACCATATTGGTTTGGTCTTTTAGAGAACTATTAAGTGTGCCACTTTCACAATTACACTGTTTTTCGTCCAAAATGCCCCCAACAAACCAATTGCGAGGCACTTCATAGCTCAGACCCAGCGGCGACTGACTAAGCCGTTTCCATTGCTGCGCTTGCAAGGCGGGCAGCAACACGAATATAAGCACGAATATAAGTAGATTAAAACGCATAGTTTAACTTTTTTTTAAGAATTTTTTTAATGGCAAAACATCAACATTTATATGAAAAAAAACGTTTATGAGGGGGAAAAAGCGGCTTGTTTTGATAAAAATTTGGCTGAAATCGAACAATTATTGGCTGAAATCGAACAACCAAGTATAAAATTAGCCGATTTGGAGATAAAAAATGTTCAAATTAGCCATCTGTTAACAGTTTGCGAGCAACAGCTAAAAAAAGCTGAACAAAAGGGCTAAAACAGCATAAAAAAATGAATACACTAACCCAATATCAACAACAACAAGCGCGTTGCCGTGAGTTGTTTGCCAAAAAAACCCAAGATTATGGCACAGCTTGGCGTATTTTAAGGCTTAGTTCGCTCACCGACCAACTGTTTATAAAAGCCAAAAGAATCCGAAGCATAGAGGAAAAAGGCGAGCAAAAAATTTCAGATTCTATAGAAAATGAATACATCGGCTTGGTCAATTATTCGCTTATCGCGCTCATACAACTACAATTGGACGCAGACACCAACTTAGAACTGGGCTTGGAAAAAACCCTAAATTTGTACGATGCAGCAGCCCAACGCACCCAACAGCTAATGTTGGACAAAAACCACGATTACGGCGAAGCTTGGCGAGAGATGCGGATTAGTTCGCTCACGGATTTGATTTTGATGAAACTATTGCGCGTCAAGCAAATAGAAGATTTGAAAGGGCAAACGCAAGTATCGGAGGGCGTGGATGCCAACTACCAAGATATTATCAATTATGCAATTTTCGCGCTGATAAGGCTGCAAAATTAGCTGTTTTTATCCAATTTCAAAATTTTATTATAAAAAAAATGACTATTTACGACCTTTTATTGTACATTGCTTTGGCAGCTTTGCCCTTTTGGGGCTTATTGGGGGTAGGACACGCCAAACTCAAAAAATACGAAACTATCCACTATTTGGGCTGGTATTGGCAGTATTTTGTGGGCTGCTTGTTGGTATTTTCTGGATTTGTCAAAGCTGTAGACCCGCTAGGAACGGCTTACAAAATGAAAGATTATTTTGCCGAATTTAAGCAACAAGGTTTGCCTTTGATGGAGACCATGATAGATTTTAAAGTCTCTTTTTCCGTTTTGATGATTATAGTGGAGGTTATCGTCGGCTTATTTTTGATACTTGGCATAGGCAATCGCAAAACCTTGTGGATTAATCTGTTGATGATGTTATTTTTCACCTTCCTTACAGGATTTAATTATCTTACTGGTTATACGCCCAAAGGGGTGGGAATTTTTGAATTTAGCAAATGGACTGCTTTCAATGACAACAACATTAGAATTACCGATTGCGGTTGTTTTGGCGACTTTTTGAAATTGAAACCCTTACAAACTTTTGTCAAAGACATATTTTTGAGCGGGATTTCTATCTATTTTATGCTCAATAGTTTCAGAATAAAAGAATTTTTGCCCAGCACGCCCAAGGTTAGAAACGGTATTGGTTGGAGCTTGACGATAATTACTACAGTTTTCTGTTTGAATAATTTTGTTTGGAACGACGCTTTTATGGATTTTAGACCTTTTGCTGAAGGGGTTAATATCAAACAAGCCAAAGAAGAATGCGCCAAAAACAAACCTGAAGTGCAGATGACTTACCACTACAAAAATAAGTCCGATAACAGCATAAAAGCAGTTCCTTATGAAGAATATATGAAAAACTTTAAAGAATATGCAGATACCAGCAAATGGAAGCCCGAAGGCAAATTAAAATACAACAATTTAACCACAGGCGACCAAGAAATTTTTGAACCCAACAATCTACCCAAAGATATAAAAGATAGCACTAAATGGAGTTTTGCCAGCGTAGAACACCGCAAAGATGTAATTTTGAAAGAAGGTTGTAATTCCAAAGTGAAAGATTTCACCCAGTTTGCAGAGTTGGACGATTATACCCAATTTCCAGAGTTGGAAAAAAGCAACGGTTATGCCTTTTTGGTTACTATCCCCGACTTGGACAAAACGGATTTAACGGCTATTAAAAAAATTGGCGAATTATGCCGCGATGCGGAAAAAACAGCAAATGTGCCCACTTATTGCTTATATTATAACGTAGCGGATAAAAACAACAACAAAAGTAAAGACGACGAGATTGAAGCGTTTAGACAAGCCCATCAATTAGGTTTTTACTTTACTTTTGGCGATGAAAAGTTAGTTTTAACCATTATCCGCGCTGACCCAGGTTTGATTCTGTTCCATAAAGGCACTATTGTCAAAAAATGGCATCACAAACAGCTCCCAGCAGATTTCCCCACGCTTAAAGTCCAACACTTTAAATAACAGACTAAAAAAGCCCAACCTTATGGCTGGGCTTTTTGTTTTGTGGATAAGTTGATACTATTTGCAATAGAAAGTCATATTTTGAGGGCGGTGGCCATCGTCATAGGGCGTTTTACCCCCCACCCGTTGGATTAAAATCACGCTTCCTCTAGTTAGCTGGGCTAAAGCGAACTGTATTTCTGCATCGTTAAAATTGTTCCCACCCACAAACTTTGAGTATAAAATCTCCCCTTTATCGTTGTAAATTTCCAAATTAAAGGATGAAACTTCCCCTTTAAGCCAGGGCATATTCCAAATCATTTCTACAGATTGCATTTTTTGCAGAACTTCTTTAGAATGTGTGCCCTCTTTTATTAATCCCAAACCTTCACAGCGCACGAATTGCTCGAAGTTTAAATCTTTGACCTCAAAACATAACGAATCTAAGAATTGGTCGCCGTCGGAAATTTTTAAACATTCTGTTCCCAAACGGTTAAAACGCAGGCTAAAAATTCCTTTATTTCGCGATAAGATAGAAACTGCACCTTCAATTTTGAGCTTTTTAGCTTTAGGGTAATCCAATTTTAGTTCCACAGAAATATGTTGGCAAACTATCTGGGTATTTATTCCATTAATTAAATGGTTTTGGCTCTGAGCTGTAGCCAAAAAACCGAGCAAAAATGTTGCTAAAAGGATAATTTTATACATAAACGGTTATTTTTAGCCCTTAACGCTTCACGCAGCGGAAGTTACCATTTTTAGCGCATTTTTTTACCCCTTTTATTTCTCCTCTTTGGGTACAAAACCCGTTTCTTGCCCAAAATACTGCGCAAAACCCTGCATTTGATTGGCTAATTTATCGTTTTTGGTAGCTTTATAGTATGTATCTGCTAAAGATTTTAGCGTTTGGAACATAAATCTATCCATTTCTACCACCTGCATTTCTTCAGTCCAAAGGTCAATTTTGAACGTATCTTTATGCTCTTTGTCGAAAATAGATAACAAAAACGCTTTCGCTTCTTCGGGTTGGGGTGTATCGGGCGAGTCTTCTGATTGCCAATCCATATAAATAGGCACATTTTGTTCGTCCAAACCTACTCTTAAAGTGATATTACTCACTCTTTTCACTTTTTCTTGATTATTTGACATTTTTTTTGGTATTTTTTGAACTTTTTTCGCTAAAAATGGCTTTAACGCGGCGCAAAGGTACAGTTTTTTTTTATATTATAAGTAGGTAACAAGATTTTTTGTATCACGATTAAAATATCACACAGCTAGATAAAATCGTGATACTTGCTACAAAAAATCTTGTTACAAATAACCAAAACACACAAACCACTAACAACAAGCACTATGCTAACCCCTAAAGATATTTTAGAAACCTTAGAGTTTGATAAAATTATACAACTCACCCAAAATTATTGTATGGGTGAATTAGCTGCTACCCAAATCGCTGAAATTCAAATACAAACAGAGCCGCATATTATAGAAAGGCTATTATTAGAAAGCGAAGAAATGCAGAAAACTTATGCAGAAAATCATCAATTTCCCCTTTCAGCTTATGTAGATTTGAGCGCGGATTATCAAAAATTGGTTATAGAAGGCTATACGCTAACCTTGGAGACGTTGCAGATGATACGGCAGCAATTGCTTATCACTCAAGGCATTTTCAACTTTTTTGGGTATGGCAAAAAGCGCGATATTTTACAATTATACCCAACCTTGTACGGGATTCTATCCAAAATTGATTTTCAAACCAAATTAGCAGACGCTATAAGCCGCGTGTTGGACGAAAATGGGGATATGCGCCCCGATGCCAGCCCTGATTTGATGCGTTTGGTTAGGCTACAAAATAGCAAAAGACAAGAATTAGACAAACGTTTTCGCCAAGTTGCCCAATTTTATAACAGCAAAGGCTGGTTGGCTGACATTGTAGAATCTATGCGCAACGGGCGGCGGGTATTGGCTGTATTGGCTGAATACAAACGCCAACTTCGGGGGATTATGCACGACGAATCCGCTACAGGGCGCACCGCGTTTATAGAACCAGAAGAAGTTATTGATTTGAATAATGATTTATTTGATTTGGAACAGGAATACAAGCGGGAAGTTTACCGCATATTGCGCGACTTGAGCAGCGAATTGCGCCCTTATGCAGCCACTATGCAACTGTATCAGGATTTAATCGTGCGTTATGATATAATAGCCGCCAAAGCCCAACTTTCCTACAATTATCAAGGGATAAAACCCAAATTATTCACCCAGCCCCATTTCAAACTCACAGAAGCCCGCCATCCGCTTTTATACCTCAAAAATCTAAAAACTAAGCAAAAAACCCGCCCGTTTGACCTAAATTTTCGCCCAGAACAGCGCATTTTGTTGTTATCAGGCCCCAACGCAGGGGGAAAATCTATCTGTATGAAAGCCATTGGTTTAATCCAACTGATGGTACAAGCAGGTTTTCTAATCCCAGCCGAAGAAGGTTCAGAATTGGGGGTTTTTCAACAGTTTATGGCAGATATTGGCGACCAACAATCGCTGGAGGACGAATTGAGTACGTACTCCTCAAGGCTTAAAAATGCGAGAGAGTTTTTGGAAAAAGCCAACCCGCAAACGATGGTTTTAATCGATGAATTTGGTTCGGGCACAGACCCGCAAATGGGCGGCGCAATCGCAGAAGCCATTTTATCCCAACTCAATCAAGCCAAAGTTTGGGGGGTTGTAACAACCCACTATTCCAATCTCAAAGTTTTTGCGAATAAAAACAAGGGAATTGTGAACGGTGCTATGGTTTTTGACAAAAAAACGCTTTCCCCAACCTATGAAATGCGCATTGGTATAGCTGGTAGCTCTTATGCGTTTGAAATTGCGGAAAAAAGCGGCTTGCCCGCCAAAGTTATCCAATATGCACAGCGCGAAATCGGGCAAGAAACTGTAGATATGGATGCTATGCTGGTAGAATTGCAACAAGAAAAACAAAAACTGAACGAAGCCAACAGCCAATTAGCCGCCCAGCAAAAACAGTTGGATGCGTTGATTAAAAATTACGAATATGCAGCCCGCGAGTTGGAATTTGGTAGAAAAAAGTTAAAACTACAAACCAAAGAACAGGAGTTGCAAGAGATGCAAAAGTTACACACAGAAGCGCTCAAAACGTTGGAACAAGCCTTATTAGAGGTTAAAAACGCCAAAGAAGCAGAGAAAAAATCCGAATTGGCCAAGCAAGCATTGAAACTATCCGAACAGACCAAACAAACCGCCCAAACCAACCTAAATACGCTCAAAGAGGATATTTACAAGGTTTATGCGCCCACGCTGGCTGAGATAAAAGCGGGAACTTACGTAAAATTGCGCGACGGCAACACTTTCGGTATGGTTACTGACATTCGCAAAAAAGAAGCCACCGTACAAGTTGGGAATATGTTGCTGACTTTGCCCCTCCGCGACTTGCAAGCTATAGACAATCCGATTATCAAAACAGAAGATTTGCGCCCCAAAAACGATGTTACCAAAAAGGTAAATTTCAACCCTCAAGTAGATATTCGCGGGCTAAAATACGAAGAAGCTATAGACGCTGTACAAGATTTTATAGACAACGCTTTACTTTCCGATGCTTATTTGTTGCGGATTATACACGGCAAAGGGGGCGGAATTTTGCGCCG
This sequence comes from Chitinophagales bacterium, assembly GCA_013297745.1. Classification (GTDB taxonomy): domain Bacteria; phylum Bacteroidota; class Bacteroidia; order Chitinophagales; family Saprospiraceae; genus JAAFIM01. The sequence continues at coordinate 29,021 of JAAFIM010000040.1, forward strand.
CGCCGTTTGGGACAAACTCAAACTCTACCCTAAATTTAGAAATGTGCGCTTCGCTCCCGATAATCAAGGCGGCGAGGGCGTTACCGAAGTAGAAATGTAAGTTAAAAAAAACCTTATGTCAAAGCGATATAAGGTTTTTTTATTTTTTAAAAGATTTTTAAAAATAAATTTGGTGTATTGAAAACTTGGCGTATCTTTGTGGGGATAAAGGCGCGAATTTTGCGCTTTTTTTATGATAAAAAACAAAAATAATGATAACAATAGATAAGACACTTTTAAGCCCTGATTTGCTTCAAAGGATTGAAAATCTAAAATCTGAAATTAATAAATTTCGTAGCGAAGGCGAATTAGACCCACTTTCAACAGAAAAACTAAAAGAACATTTTCGGACACAGCATATTTTTCATAGTGCAGGAATTGAAGGCAATCGTTTGACGCTGCAAGAGACAATGCTTGTTTTAAAAGAAGGTATCACAATTTCTGAAAAATCAATTCAAGATACCGTTGAAGTTAAAAACTTGGGGATTGCATTTGATTTTTTTTACGAATTAGCCTTACAAAATACTCCCATTACAGAAAATTATATCAAGCAGATGCACCAATTAGTGGTAGGAAATGATGTGTATGTAAACGCGGGAAATTATAGAAATGTAGGTGTTATCATTACAGGGTCTGAACACACACCACCAGAACCATTTGAAGTCCCTTTTAAAATGCAAGATTTAATGAATTGGTTAAACGAAAATCTCAATCAGGAAAATCCTATTATTTTAGCAGCTGTTGCCCACCACGAAATGGCGAAAATACACCCTTTTACAGACGGAAATGGCAGAACAGCAAGGCTTTTACTTAATTTAATTTTGATGAAGCAAGGCTACCCAATTTGCAGTATCAAACGAACAGAACGGCCAAGATATTACGAAGCATTGGTAGAAGCAGACAAAGGTAATTATCACCAAATCATTGAATTAGTGGCTGAAAATTGTTCAGAACTTTTTGCTGTGTATGTCAGAATAAGGGAAGAAAGCAACCGCAAAACACAATTCGCGAAAAAATGGGGTAATCTTGATATAGAAGGAAAATTGCGTAAAGAAAAAAGCCGATTTGAACTTTGGTTGAATAGAATGAACCTAATTAAGTTGGAGTTTAGGCAATTTACGGAATTACTCAATGATAATTTAGAAACTTATAACGTAAGCCACTATGAATATCCTGCGATTACTTTTGATACTTTTCAAGAGTTAGAAGATAAAGGCAGTTCTCAAAATACTTTCTTTTTTTCTATTCGTTTCGCCAATAGAGAGACCAAACGAATTGCCCAAACGTTTGTATTTCAGTTTTTTAGAGACCACAATAAATTTTCCTATGGCGAAGATATTATTCCTTTAGAATTAAATTGCTTTGACCCTGAAACCAAAAGCTTTTTAGCAATAGATAAATTTCAATGGGCTGATAACGTGAAACTGCGTTCTTTTCACTTCAATTCATCTAATGAATTGATGGTTAGCCGATACAATAGGACACACAAAAAGACTATTGAAGAAACAAACCTCAAATTACCCGAAATTGTAGAAACATTTTTTGATGATGTTTTACAAAATGTGCTTGGCTTATAAAACAAAAAAAACCTTATGTCAAAGCGATATAAGGTTTTTTTTATTTTTTTGAAACTTTTTAAAAATAAATTTGGTGGTTTGAAAACTTGGCGTATCTTTGTGGGGATAAAGGCGCGAATATTGCGCTTGATAAACGATTAAATCCTTACAACATAAATAAAATGATAGAAATTAAAACAAAAGGAAACAAACCAACAAATACAGATATATATAATATTGATGCAGATAAGCAACTATTAATCGCAGCCTGGGCATACGGGCTTCAAGCAGGAGACGATATTCATAGATTAAGTTTGTATTCATTTATCCAATCTCATTTAGCAAGTAAAACAGAAGAAAATCTACAAAGAATTTTACAAAACAGTCAAAACTGGTTAAAAAAAGGGAAGGGTATTTACAAATTAACTACAAAAGGCTATGACCAGCTTTTAAACTTCAATTATGATAAACCAAATTTCGTTATACCCCAAACTTCAATATTTACTTTCAGTACAAAAATTAATAATGGTAAAGATAGCATAAGCGTAACGGTTGACCCTATAAAACATACAAATATTGCCAAGCAAAATGGTGTCAAAGAAAAACCCTATACAATTATTCAACACATTGAAAATACCACACGTAATAAAATTAAAACAGAAAAAACTTCAGCACCAAGACAGATTTTAAATTGGATTTTGAATAGCGATAATTATGAATGGAGTATTGAAAATTTTACAACCACAGAAATAGTTTTACCTGAGCCAACTGTAGGAAATGAGGACGAAAACGAACAAAATGAGATTATTAACTTAATACTCGACAGCAATAGTTCTAAGCAGTCCATAATCAATGAGTTAAAAAACTTAAAAGAAAAAGACCTTGAACTAATTGAAATTAACGGTAAATCATACAAGAGAGATAATAATACCATTGCAAAAATAAAATTTCTCAGAGATTTTAAATGTCAAATTTGTGGAACAGCAATCAAAAAAAAGGATGGAAGAAATTACGTTGAAGCAGCCCATATCAAACCCAAACACCAAGAGGGAAAAGAAACTCCTGACAACATAATTTTGCTTTGCCCAAACCACCATAAAGAGTTTGATATTGGCGATAGAGTAATCATTAGCCACAATGCAGACAAAATTATTTTTTTATTAAATGAGCTACGATACGAAATAAACTTAAAACTAGAGTAGCTACAAAATTTACCGCAAAAATGCGCTACCAACATTGAAGTGGTAAAAATTTAAGTATCTTTCTTAGGATTCATACTTCTAATTTTCCGTCAAGCCCAAAAACAAAAAAACCTTATATCGCTTTGATATAAGGTTTTTTTTATGCATAAAAAGAATATATTATAAACCGAAAGCAGCTTTAATATCGGCTACGCGGTCTAATTTTTCCCAAGTGAAAGTTTCCACCTGTTTGCTAACCGTTTGGCCATTTTCGCGCACTTGTACGGTAATGGTTTGGCTAGGGCGGCCGAAGTGTCCGTAAGCGGCAGTTTCCAAAAAGATTGGATTGCGCAAGCCCAAAGAGCGAACTATAGCCACAGGGCGCAAATCGAACAATTGTTGCAATTTTTCGGCGATTTCGCTATCTTTAAACTTGGTTTTGTTCGTGCCGTAAGTGTTGACATACAAACCTACAGGGCGAGCCACACCGATAGCATAAGCCACTTGCACCAAACATTGGTCAGCTACACCAGCAGCGACTAAGTTTTTAGCAATATGGCGGGTTGCATAAGCAGCAGAGCGGTCAACTTTGGAAGAGTCTTTACCAGAGAAAGCACCACCACCGTGCGCGCCTTTGCCCCCGTAAGTATCCACGATAATTTTGCGCCCGGTCAAACCCGTGTCGCCGTGAGGGCCACCAATCACAAACTTACCTGTTGGGTTGATGTGGTAGATAATATCATCGCCAAAAAGTGCTTGCACGCGCGCAGGCAATTGAGCGATAAGGCGGGGCATAAGGATATTTTTAACATCGTTTTGAATACGCGCCAAAACCACCTCGTCAGTGTCGAAATCATCGTGCTGGGTAGAAAGTACTACAGTGTGAACTTTTATCGGGCGGTCGTTGTCGTCGTATTGGATAGTAACCTGTGATTTAGCGTCTGGGCGCAAATAAGGCATAGAACTGTTAGCTTCTCTGCGAATAGCTGCCAATTCTATCAAAATACGGTGAGATAAATCCAAAGCCAAAGGCATAAAGTTATCGGTTTCGTTGGTTGCATAACCAAACATCATCCCTTGGTCGCCTGCGCCCTGATTTTCTTCTGAACGGCCTACATCGACACCTTGAGCGATGTCAGCAGATTGTTCGTGAATAGCGGATAAAATCCCGCAAGAGTTGTAGTCAAATTGATATTCAGCTTTGGTATAACCAATTTTTTTGATAACGGCGCGGATAGTTTTTTGCACATCTACAACCGCTTCTGTGCGGATTTCGCCCCCTACAACCACCTGACCTGTAGTTACGAAAGTTTCGCAAGCTACTTTGGAACGGGTATCTTGGGCTAAAATGGCATCAAGTATAGCGTCTGATATTTGGTCGGCTACTTTGTCGGGATGTCCTTCTGAAACGGACTCAGAGGTGAAATAATATGGCATTTGTGAGTGTTGAATAAATTTTATAATCAAAAAATTAAAATCGGGCGCAAAGATATAGGTTTTTTACAAATTTGGGCATTTTTTGAAAAAAAGGTAGAATTTTATTAATTTGGAAAATTCTTATTTTTTGTGTGCTACTGATTTACTGGAGTTACGCTTCTAATATTTGATTTTTTAAAGTTACGTGCAAAAGCCAATTTTTCGCCGTGCGACGCCAAAACCAGCGTATGTTGCGGAAAGACGACCAACCGAGCGCAGCGAGGGCAGTAGCTTTTTTGCAACGCAAAAAACGTCGGCTTGTAGCGACGGTTTTGCGCTTTTTGCGCAATGAAATGAAGCAAAATAAGCAAAAACGCCTT
>JAAFIM010000041.1 GCA_013297745.1 Chitinophagales bacterium
CATCGTAGAAAAAGATTCAGGATAATAAGGATTAGCCAAAGAATAAGAAACTTTCAACAGCTCCGTTTTTTGTACAAAAGCAGCCAATTCACTCAACTTTTGGGCTACAGTGATAGGTTCGCCAGTCCATATAAGCCGTTGATAACCTTTTTGGGGTTCGTCAGCCTCATCATCACTCACATCGGCTTTAATCGCCAACAACTGCCCACGCGCTATACCCATCCCCACATCTAATTTCAGCCCTTGCAGATTGAAAGATTTAGCAAACATTTTTTTGAGTACAGTGTTGATAGTCACGGCTGTTTCTACAGCATTGCGAAAACTATTATGGGTAGGGAAAAGGATTAAAAACTTATCCAATTGTACCGTGCTAAGTTCGGCTTGGTACATTTTACTAATGTGTGAAATTGCTTTTACAAAAGCGGTGTAAACTTTTCCCCCCACACGCGAGCTGTTGAGTTGCACAATATCAGCCATATTGCGTATATTGACCACCAACACACAGGAGATAAGATTGGCTCCCTGCTTATCCGCACCATATACAGAACTAAATCCCTCGTCTTGTTCTTGAGGTATGGTTGTGGGGCTTGCTAAATTAAATTTAAACTTACCACTAAGACAATCGGCGATATCTTCGCTAATTTTTTCCAAAATTTCTTGCATATAATTAGGTTTAAAAAAACACCTGATAAGTCCGCCCTTAATCAAGTTTTAAGGTTATTAAAAGTGAAAAACAGTGGGCGCAAAACTAACATTATTTTTTTCATTCGTTGATAGTCAAGCAAAAAAAATATAAAAAAAATATAACTATGTACAAATGTCTTTTCAAATATCCCATCGCCCAGCTTAACCAATTTATACGCGTATCCGAACTTTTGCCCAGTCAAAAAGGGGTTTTTTCGGGCAACGAAAATGCAGGCAACTTTGAAATTTTCACCCCTATTGGGCATATTAAAGGTGATTATGAGTGTAAACAGGAGCAAATTTGGGTGTTTATCCGCAGCAAACCTATGCTTATCCCCTGTTCGTTTATAGAAAATGAACTCAAAAAACTGTTGGAAAATTAACAAAAAAAAACTTACTCCGATGAAAGAGTAAGTTTTTTGTATTAAAAAAGGTTATAAATCTTCGTCTATTTCTTGTTCAGATTGGGTATCCACTTGGGGTATATTGATACGCCCTTGAGTATAATTTTCCCATTTTTTCAACAAATCAGCAAAATTAGCTGGCAGTTCAGCTTCAAAATAAAGCGGTTCGCCAGAGCGAGGATGCAAAAAGCCCAACGAAAAAGCGTGTAAAGATTGATGCGGCATCAATTTGAAGCAATTTTGCACAAATTGTTTGTATTTGGTAAAAATAGTGCCTTTTATAATTTTGTCCCCGCCATATTCAAAATCGCCAAAAACAGGATGTCCAATATGCTGAAAATGCACCCTAATTTGATGCGTACGTCCAGTTTCCAATCTACACTCCAATAGGGTTACATACCCATAACGGCGCAAAACTTTATAATGGGTGGTGGAAGGTTTGCCATCTTCTTCTTTTTCTACCACAGCTCGCAACTTCGGAAAACGCGGATTTCTGCCTATAGCCGCTTTGATAGTGCCTTCTTCAGCCTCCACATTGCCCCAAACCAATACCCTATAGCGTCTCAAAATATCGTGGTTGAAAAAACGCTTGGCTAATTCTTGCATAGCCAACTCTGTTTTGGCGATGACCAGCAACCCTGAAGTATTTTTGTCTATTCTATGCACAATGCCTGGCCGCTCTTGTCCATTTTGGGGCAAATCTAAATTTTTGAGATGATGCAATAAACCATTAGCCAAAGTACCACTATGATTGCCAATACCAGGATGCACCACCATCCCAGTAGGTTTGTTGATAATCAATAAATCTTCGTCTTCATATTTGATATCCAAACCGCCTATATCTTCAGCAAGCATACCGTCAGCGTGGGGAGAACGGCGTTGAAAAACGGTGATGACATCGTGGGGTTTAATTTTATAATTGCTTTTCACCACCTTATCATTGACCAAAATCAACTGTTCCTCTATCCTATTTTGGACTTTACTGCGGCTTATCCCCTCAATACGAGCGAGCAAGAACAAATCTAAGCGCATAAAATCCTGCCCAGGGTCAACTTGATAGGTTAATTTATCGTATTCTATTTTTTCCATAAATTGTTTTTTTGTTAATTTATCATTGGTTTTCGGGCAATTCCAAAGGCAATTCGTCGCAAGACAAGGGCTTTTCTTTGCTCAACTTTAAGCGGACAGGAGTACCGAGGTTAACAAAACTGTTACCAGAAGGCTCTTGAAAAGAAACAATAGCATTGGCTGTATCCAAAATCCCCGCTTCCACCTCTAATTTGGCTATCAACATACCCGCACTTTTTAGGGCTAATTCTGCACCCGCATAATTGAGACAAAGCACATCGGGCACAGGTTTGAACCCAGAATCTTTACCTTTATAAATAGTGATGGTAATTTTTGAGCCACGAGGCACAGACACAGGCGCCAAATTGGGTTTGATACCCCGCGCAGGGTCAGCTTCTAAGAAAATAATTTTGCCCCCACAGCTAATCTCCTTGACTGTACCTTCAGCTTTTTGGTCTGGGTCTGGGGTTTCTTTAATTTCGGCAATTTGTAATTTAGCCGCCAACAAACGCCTTTGTACCTCGCTAAAATGTTTGCCTATAAGATTTTTATAATACAAATCCACCGATGTGGGGCTGTTGGTATTGACGACCACATAAATCGTACGGCTGTCTTTCACCTTGCTATCGGCGGCAGGAAACTGCTCTAAAATTGTGCTGGCGGTTTTGCTTGGGTCATAAACCGAATCTATAACCTGTATTTTCAAACTGCGGGTAGAAAGCAACCTTTGCGCCTCGTTTAGGGTAATTTTGGTAAGGTCAGGCACCTGCACATAACTGCCGTGTAAGGTGTAAGAAGACAAATACCAAAATACGCCAACTAACAACAAGGCAGAAATCCCCAGCATATATAAAAAATTGCGCAAAAATATCCCACTGGTTAGATAATAATAAGTTTGCACAAAAAAGTTGTTAATTTTGTCCATTTTGTTATAATAGCTATTTTTAAGGCTTAAAAAGGTTGAAGGCTAAGTTGTTGTTGGCGTATTTTACCAAAATTTAAGATAGCGGCGATAAAATCATAAGGTTTGTATCCTGCTATAGCACATTGGTGAAAAATACAAGTGGCTGGGGTCATACCAGGCAAAGAATTAACCTCAATAACAATAACCTCAGCTTTGCCATCTTCAAAAATACGCACAAAAGCATCAATACGGGCATAGCCTGTGACTTTCAAAGCCAGCGCTGCCTGTTTTAGTTGGGTTTTGACCTGCTGGGAGATGTGGGCGTGATTAAATTGGAAATGTTTGTCTGCGGGAGTAAATCGCGCTGGGGTTATATTTTGTCCCTCACCTGCCAAAAATTTTTCTTCTAAGCTTAAAATTTCCCCGCCTGCCAATGTTTCTGAAGGTTCAAACATCAAATAATCACATTCAGCATTTGAATTGAAATGGGTGAGCAATCCCCCAGTGATTTCCAAAAAATGAGCAGCTTTTTCTTTGACAATCAACGTTTCTATCAAAGCCACAGATTTTTGGGGAAACTCCTCTTTATGTTTTAGGTGAAGAATATCAGCTTGAGTGGCATCAATATCTTCGTTGTCTCTAAATATAAGATTTAGATAAGCGCGCATTTGAGCCGTATTTTTTAGCAATTTCACCGCCGAGCTACAGCCATCGTCCATAGGTTTGGCTATAAGCGGATAGTCGAAAATTGCCTCTATTTGGGCTATAGTCGGGTTAGGATTTTGTTCGTAATCAGCTTTTTTTACCAACAACTGCGCTGCTGTGGGCAAGCCCGCCCGACGCAAAATTTCTAAAGTTTGGAACTTATCAATGGTAATTTCTGCTGAGTCAGGCATAGAGCCATTAAAACCAATTTGATGCGCCAAAAGCAACCTTTGCATCTCCCCATCTTCGCCTGGCCGCCCGTGCAAAGCGATAAAAGCTAAATCAGTCAACTGTTTCAACCCCCAATAATCCAACTCCCTCGGCTCAAAATGGGGATTGTTATGCGCAAAAAGTTGGCGGATGGATTCAGATTGTTGGCGAATTAAGGTCAAAATGGGATGTACTTGATAATCAGCTTGTTCGCAATCGCTAATTTTTTGCGCTATGTCATCAGCATTATCTTTTAATAAAAAGCGTATGGGCAATATATGCAAGCGGTGGGCTAGATGTTCAGCTTTTTTATCCAAGCCAAGTGGCTGTTTTTTGGAAACAAATATCGGGATAGGCAAATACTCGCGAGAAGAGGACAATTTTTCGTACACGTTGCGGCCACTTTCCACCGAAATATGCCTTTCGGAAGAATAGCCCCCCATCAAAACCGCTACAGGTTGTCGTTGCTGGGCTGAATTTTGGGATTGGCTAAGCAAGTCGGATAATTTGTGGGACAGCAATTCCCACGAGGCTTGCAATTGGTTGTGGCTATTGCGCCTAGCTTGTATAGACTGATGGATAATAAAGGTTAAAAATTCGCTAGGATTTAACCCTATTTCTGCCGCCTGATGAAAAAAGAAAGAAGAGGGCAACATTCCCGAAGTGGTGTTGGGGTCGTTGAGTATAATTTTACCTTCTGGGGTAAAAAAGCCGTCTATTCGAGCATAAACCTCAAACCCCAAAAAGCTAAATAAACGCGATGCTTCCTCGCGAATGCGCTCAATTGATACAGTATCCAAATTAATGGGGGTAATTTTGCGCGATAAGCCAGCCAGATACTTGGCGCGATAATCAAAAACTTCTTTACCTTTTATAATTTCGGTAGGGGGCAAAGCCAAAGGATTGAGGTCTAAATTTTGTAAAACTACACAAGAAAACTCTCTCCCCTCTATAAACGACTCAACAACCACCGTCTGTTCGCTGTTGTGAGCAGCCAAATGTAATTGGGGCAAAGCATCTGATTGCGAAAAATAATTATCTAAATACCTTTGCAAATCGGCAGGTTGATAAATCACTTCAGCTGTAGCCAACACACGAACAGGAAAACCTAACTGGCTGCGAATATCACAAAACTCTTGCAACCAAATCCTTTTTTGTATAGCTGGCAATTGATTCCAAAAAGTGGACGTAATCGTTTGTATAAAAAAAGCTTGCTGGATAGCAGCAAACAAATCCTCCCGCTTTTTGACTATTTGCACCCCTATAGAAGAACCTTGATTGGCTGGGCGTACGACTACAGGAAAATCACCAATTTGAGTGGCAACTTCTTGCGCAAAAAAAGCAGCCCCAAGTTGGGGTTGGTTTAAATAAGATAAAAATAAATTTCTATTAATATCAAAAAAACGGGCGGTTTCAAACCCAGCAGCTTTCATCAATTTTTTTTGGAAAGACTTATCCATACCAATAGCACTCGCCCGCAAGCCAGAACCTGTATATGGGATTTTGTACCAATCCAAAACCCCCTGAATTTGCCCATCTTCGCCCGCCAAACCGTGCAAAGCCAAAAAAACCAAATCCACTTTTTGCTTGAGTTGCTCCCAGCTAAGTTGTACCCCAATTTCATTTATAGGCTTTTGCCATTGGCTATCAGACCAATTAAAACTATCCGAATAGCACTGAAACTGTTCAGTTGCATAAGCAGTAGGGGGATAAAAATCGCGAATTGTGCCTTTATAAACATAATCCCAACGCAACTCTATCAATCTGCCCTCGTGGTCTATAAAAACGGGTATGGGTAAAAATAAATTTTTATCTAAATTGTCATAAACAGTACGCCCCCCCGCGAAAGAAATTTCCCGCTCGCGAGAACTCCCCCCCATAAAAATAGCCACAGCAATCATTTATTAAATATAATTTTTTATAAAAGGTTAAAAGTGCCGCAAAAGTAGCTAATTTTATCATAAAACAGGATAAAAAAGATAAAATATATAAGTAGAGATGAAAAAAAAGCTAATTTTGCGCCTTATTTGTAAACCTAAAAGGTACAAAACAGCCAAATTAAATATAAAATGGAACAAAGAGTTAGCAAAAAGGTAATTGAATCGCGTACGATTATGTCGGAAATGATTATGCCCAACGACACCAACCCTATACACAACCTAATGGGCGGCAATTTACTCCGTTGGATGGATATAGCAGCTGGTATATGCGCGGGCAAACACTGCGAAAAGTATGTAGTCACCGTTTCGGCAGATTATATCAGTTTTTCACAGCCCATACCTGTAGGCGATGTTATTACTATAGAATGTGTGGTCACTCGCGCCTTTGGTAGTTCGGTAGAAGTATTTGTAGAGGTATTTTCTTCTGATATAAAGGGCAAAAATACCCGAAAATGCAATGATGCTTATTTCACTTTTGTAGGTTTGGGCGAAGAAAGCAAAAAACCCTGCCAAATTCCTTTGGTTCAACCCCTCAACAGCGAAGAGCAAAAGCGTTATGAAGAAGCTATGAAAAGAAGACAAATTAGACTTTGGCAAGCTGGGAAATTATCAGCAACCGACTTAGAACAGCTCAAAAGTTGGCTTGTATAACCATCAAAAATAGTCAAATCAAAAAAGACCATTCCACAGTTATTGTGGAATGGTCTTTTTTGTTGATTGCTGTAATACTAAATTTAAAAAGTAAGTGTGTAATAGCAGTGTAAATTATTTAAAATATTGGAGTTACGAGAGTATAGATTTTTTACAATAGCACGGGGTTTTATACCCCGTGCGGTAAATAAAAAAACCTTATTAGTGTTGGGTTTTACACCCAACACACCAAAAATATATTTTATAAAACTTTATTCTTGCGTTGGGTATAAATCGGTAGAACCGCGAAGCGAAACCCCACGCTCTCGCTTATTTTTATAATCATAGTGCTTAATAACTCTTATTACACACTTACTTTTTCAATTCTGTATAATACTATTGTACAGGTTGCTCTGATGTATTGTCTTGAGGTAAATTTTCTGTAGTGGTGGGTGCAGTCTGCCCTGTGGCTTGTTGTTTGGCTGCTTTTTTTGCCGCACGTTTTAGCTTTTTTTGTTCTCTTTTTTCCCGCCAATTTTTGCGCATATCTGTTATCAATTCACCAAAACTATCAAACTCTTTGCGATAAGAAATACCAGCTCCCGAACGAAAAGTACGCCCCCAAATACCAGACTCTGTGCGGTTATAGCCGTGTATTTTCAGCCTACCATCGTCAGTTAATTTATACTCTACGATAAAATCGCCTGCTATATAATTTTGTGAGCCTCCGCTTACATTGCCCAAATTATTGTTGCCCAAATCCAAATTTGCGCCCACGCGGATACGCAATTTGTCGTCGAGTAGTTTTTGGTCAAGCCCTAAATTGAGCTGCGAGTTGCGATTGTTGCTAGTGTTTAAATTATTAGTATTTTGGTCGCGCATACGCAAATCGACATCAAATTCGAAACTCGAGATAAAGCCCACATCATCAACCACCCCACGCAATAAATCGGTGAGATAATTAGATACTTGGCTAGAAAGCAACTCGGTGAAAGTATTGACAGAGGTAGAAATCAAATCCACTGATTGCCGCCCTCCATTTTCCAAGCTCAAAAATTGTTGTAAAGCGACCAATCCAAAAACTTGCCGATTAAGTTCATTCTTATTTTCACGCACAGCCCTCAAAGCCAAATCTACAAAAGAACGCAATTGGGGCGCAACATCAGGCACAGCCACATCAAAAGTAATATCGGGCGAAAGCAGTTTGCCGCGGATATTCATCATCAATTCAGCCACTACAGGATTATTGGCCAAGTTGCGGGTGTTGGCATCTGCTGTCTCCAAATAAGATGAAATCAGATTATAAACTCCCACTTTGGGGGCATAAAAAGCTTGTATATTCAGCTGGGCTTCGTAAGGATTGCCCGCCCAAACTATAGTTCCGCCTTTTTTGACCACAAAATCTTTAGCGGTTAAATTTTGATATTTGAACGAGTACAAACCACTTTCCAACTCATAACCACCAAACATAGCAAATTCGCCCGTGCTGCTATAAGTCAAGCGCATATTGCCCCGCCCCCGCCCTTGCATTATCTCTTGAGTTTGCTCATCCAAAATCATCTGCATCAAAGCATTGGGGAGAATTTGGGCGTTTATATCAATGGTCAAACCCGTACCTGTGGTTTTTATCGTATCTTTTTTACTTACGGTATCTTTTTTATTCACAAAACTGATATAATTAACCTTATCCACTTTCAAGGGGTCGTCCAAAGGCAAAACCAATACGCTGCTATCCCGACTTTTGGCGTTGATGGTTAATTTTAGCTGATTGAATGCCCCCGTAAAATCTACCTGCCCGTCGGCAAACATACGCCCATAAAAAGTGCTGTTGTCTTTTTTGGTGGTGTTCATAACCAAATTATTGTTGAGATAAAAATGCAAGTCCATACCAAAATTTTGCAAATTTTTGTGCACAATTCCCCCCCAAACTTTGCCTTCGTTGCCCCGCTCATCTATAATAGACGCACCTATGGTATCCAAGGGAATTTTTTGGGTAATCTGGTCATATACAATGGTAGGTTCTGGGATTAAAAAGCCTGTATTGGAAAAAATCATGGTAGCTTTGGGCATAGTATAGCGAGTTTTGAGAAAGCTAACCGAAGTGGCGAAATCTCTAATTTCTGCTGTGCCGCTTGTATTGATACTTTTGGGAGCTTGACCAAAAATTTTACCATCTTTTATATCAATCGTTCCCTCCACATCGGATAAAACTGTAGGCAAAAAATATCTAATAATCCGAGTTTGCAAACGTTTGACTTTTATATCAAAATCTAAGGTATTTTGTAATTTTTTATTTTTGGTAGCAAATGAGGGCAAAATATACCCGTTGGCGCTAATACTATCGACCATCAAACTGTGGTGTTGAAAATTGATATTGATAGGAGATTTGAAACTATCAGCTTGGACATAAATAACCGATTTACCCCAATTATCCCCATTCATAGATAAGCTATCCACATAGATATTGGCTGAAAGGCTTTTTTGTTGAAAAACATCTTTTATCCTCATATCGGCAGAAAAATTACCTTTCATATCTATTTGGGGTAGTTTGACCAAATCATATAACCAACCCAAATCCATCTGTTGGACACAAAGAGCCAAGCCCCGTGTACCCAAGCTGCTCACTTCTAAAAGTTGGTTTTCGTTGGTAAGGCGTATATTTTGGGCTTCCAACTTACCAGCTCCTATACGCAAATAATTGTCTCCGCGAATAGACCAAGGTCGGTCTAAAACTTTCAAATGTGCGCTGTCCAAATTAATTTCCAACATACGAGAAGTAAAAGACATTTTGCCCTCAATACCGATATTAGAAGCCACTTTGCCATCGCCTATTTTGCTAAGTCGGGTAGAAAATTTGAGCGTATCTCCCTGCGCATCCAAATCCAAAGAAAAAGCGGGCAAAAAGCTAGAGTCATTTAAGGTAAGGGTGTTAAATTTGTTATGCAACGAAAAATTTCTACCCCTGCCCCCGCCTTCTATATCTATACCCGAAATGCCTATGTTTCCATATTTGAATGAACCTACATCGCCATAAGTGTGTATGGTGTCGTATTCGCTGTTGAAATAAGCGTGCAAATCCAACTTGTGAATATAACGCAAATTGGTATCCAACAACTGGGTAAAATTTTTGGAAGAATCTATTTTTATCTGCAAACGATAGCGTTGTTCTACATTGGGGCGCAAACTATCCACCCTAGCCAAATCGTCTATATTTAAACTTTCTACTTTTTGTAAATTTTTAAACAAATTGGGATAACACTCTTTGACATAACGCGACAACGAACGGGGCAAATTGACCATATCGTACATACCCGCAATCCGCATATAAGCTATATCTGAATATAATTTGATATAACTCACCCGCTCCATTTTATTAGGGTCAAATTCATTACTAAAATTTTTCCGCGCTGGCTTGAGCGTATCGGTAGAAGTCAGCAAAAGACTATCCAGATAAAAATCTCGTTCAAAACGGCTTATATTCAACTCGTCCAAATAAGCTGCCCCTTTTAGATTGCTTAAATTATCCCCCACAGCTTTTATATCAAAAGAGTCTAAACTCAAGCTAAATGGTTCTTGGCTTAAATTAAGTTGTTGAAAATCAAGTCTTTTTATCTGCCCTTTAAAATCTAATTTGGGTAATGTATCCCGTATATCAAAACTACCTTTAAACAGGACATCGCAATTTCTGTCGTTGGAGACAATTTCGCCGCTAAACTGACGGGGTTGTATTCTACCATTTACCAATATATTTTGGTAGCGATATTTTTTGAACTCGAAACTATCCACACTGCCATCAGTAAGCAATAAATCTAAATTTTGAGCGGTTAGCCCCTGCCCATTCAATTGGCTTTGTATGCCAATTTTACCAAAATTTTTATTGGATAATAATTGCCCTAAATCAAAATCAATCAATTTGAGTTGCCCGCTGTAAGTTGCTTGTGCTGCCCCTTTGCGCAAATTCATTTTCAAATCGCTCTCTGCGCTGCCTATATCGGTATTTAATCGCCCATAAGCTACAAAATCGTCAAAATAACCTGTATAATTGCCCCGAAACTGCATATTCCCCAATCGGTCTAATTGTTTAGGAATGGTCACAAAAGGCAATAATCTGCATAAATCTCTATAATCTGACTGCAAGTCCTCAAAACTCAAATCCATAAATCCAGCCTCAGGAATGGTAATATCTGTTAGGCTAATATAACCTTTGGCTAAAGTTCTGTCTGCTATTTTTAGATTCAAATTTCTAATTTTCAAGTTATTGATAATCCCCACCGCATCACCTTCCAAAAACACAGGGGTTTCGTAATTGGCATCAAAAAATTTATTCTTGCGCAATACGGGCGCAAAAGCGATAATATCCCTTAGTTTTATATTGGCTTTTTTGAGATGAGCGCGCATTTTAACCTTATTCACAAAATCAAAAAAGTCGCCGTATCGGTTATAATCAAAAAATAACGAATCGCCAATAACGCTGTGTCTTGTGCGCAATCTAAAATCTGTAATGGCTACTTTTTGCGGGCTAACCAAAACCTGCCCGTACATAGATAAAATCGCAAAACCGCGCCTTTCTTCAGCCCTCAATTGGCGTACATTGCCGCGTAAAACCTCTTTGTGCATAGAAAAATTATCTATTGACATAGCCATTGTATCCATTTTGAGGTCGGTGAAATCCAATTCTCGGTCTGGATTTGGCTCAAAACGCTCATTGCGCATCGTAAATTGTATATTTTCTGAACGCATTCTATTGGCTTTTATATCCCAATCTGGTACGTTTTTATTCGCGTTGCTGCTGCTATCTGTTTTGGGTGGTAATGGAATGAGCGGAAATTGGCGCATAGCAATTTGACAATCTTTGAGAAAAACAGAGTCCGCACGCACAAATTTTCGTATCAAATTCATAGAATCTGAGCTTGAATTGGCGAATAAATGCCCAGCGTATAAACTCATTTCTACCCCAACTGCCACATCTTTGTAGTAAATATCGGCATTATTTATAATCGCTTGGCTCAAATTCAACTGCAAGGGCTTGTTGCCCGTCTTGGGTTTATTATTTCCCCCGTCAAAATATCGGAGGAGAAAAAACAGGTTGAAATCTCTCGTCCCTTCAGGGCGCACATAACGCAATCTGCCCCCGTTTATCTCGGCTGTAGCCACATCAATGCGCTTATTCCAAAGGGCTGAAAAGCTTAAATTTAACCCAGCTTTGAACTCGCGCGCGTACAAAAGTGTATCTCCGTACAAATCTTCTATGTATAAATCATTTAGAATCACTTTATTAAACAATTCAATCTCTACTGTGCCTATGCTCACTTCTGTTTTGAGCTGTGAAGCCAAAAACGCTGCAGCCTTATCCGCTAACCAATTCTGCACGGCGGGAATTTTGAACAAAAACCAAAACGCGATTAAAAAAATCAGCGTCCATTTGAGCAGTTTTTTCGCAAAACGATAACAAAACCCAAGCAATCGCCACAACCAAAACCGTTTCTTTTCGGGCGGCTGGCTTGGCGCATTTGGCTCTGTTGGGATTGTATAAGGGGTTAAATTCATATTGGGCGGTTGGCTAAAGACTTTAATGGGGATTTCTATCACAAATATCGTTCTTTTTTGACAAAAAGTAAGTATTTGAGCTAATTTTTAAGCATTTTTTAACAAAGCGGGGCAAAGATACGAATTTTATCCCAATCAATCATAATTTTTATCATAAAAAAAACCAACAACTTAAAAATAAGCTGTTGGTTTTGCGGTATTTTTTTATACCGTTTATATCAATTTAGATTCAAAGTTGCTAAGAAAGTACTTGGGATAAGCCCCGTGATTGACTTGGGTTGTTTCGGCAAAACCGCCCTTATTTTTTATAATTTCTACCGCATCTCGTTGGGCATCGCCTGCTGTATAGTTCGCTTTTTTCTTTGGGTCAGTTCCCCCATAATTTCCCCCAAAAGTCCAAATTGCGGGACGACAGGATAAAACCGCTTTGTTGTCCAATACAGCCAAATTGCTCCAATAAGTGGTTGGGTCTATAAGCCCTACAGCTTTAGTCGCGTTGCTATAATTTCTGTACGCAGCTTGCCCCCCGAGCGAATAACCGCAGATGGAAATTGTGCCAATGCTACAACTATGTTGGGTTAAAATGGGATTAGTCGCCGCCACAGCAGCAGAGTAACTGCCATTGCTTGCCGCAAAAATCAATATCGCTTTTTGATAATAACTATCTGGGCAGTCTTTCATCAGCGCGTTGGCAGCTTGCCCCTTGCCCGCGAATAAAACCACCAAAGGCATAGCCCCCGAAGCATTGGGCGGCACAGACAACCACGCCGCACCTATAGGGTAAATTTTATTCCCAACTTTGCCATTTTGCCCGTTGCCTGTAGGTTTTGGGGGATTGGTTGGGTTATTGTTTGGATTGGGGAGGGGATTATTCCCGCTTAATTGTTTCCAAGTATTGCCCCCTGGGTCAATTTTGCCATCAGCCCAGCCGTTGAAAATAGCCTTTTGAAACTGCTCAATAGCTGCTTGCGTTTTTGCGCCTATTTTGCCGTCAGTAGATAGGGTTAAATTAAGTTTTTGGTTTAATAATCTTTGCACCAACTCAACCTCTGCGGGGATATTTGCGCCCCCTTTGCCCACCGCTGCGCTGATAGTTTGGATTGGAGCGGGGGGATTAGCTGCGGTTTTAAACTCGGCTTGTTTGGTTTGGCTAACGGTTTTGTACTCGTCAATAATCGCCTGGAGTTTGGCTTTTAATTCGTCCAACATAAGCAAAGGGTTTGTTTTAGTTTAAAATTATGGCAAAAAACAACAGCAAGAACGGGATTTAGCCCTATCTTGCTGTGGTAGAAAATGTACTATTTGAATTGATTGAGGTCAAAATTAGCCAATAATTGGTCTAATCTACCTTTTAGTGCTTTGTTGTCCGTTTTAGCTTTTTGTTTTTCGGGCGAAATAGCTGCAGTTGCTGCTGCCCCAGAAGTGGCTTTATCCAATTGTTGCGCCAAACTGCTCATTTGCTCCGCTTGTTTTTGATATTGCGTTTTTTCGTTGGGCAAAGCCTTAGCAAAAGCCTCTTGGAATTTGGCAATATCCGCTTTCATCGCCCCCACTACGGCTTTGTCGCCAGCTTTATACTTAGCCAAATTGTCTTGGATGCGTTTGCTATAACCTGCCAAATTGCCAATTTGTGGCTGTTGCTGCGCAACAGGATTGGGTGCAGTTTCGGCGGTTGCCTCCTCGTCTGCCATTGCCTCCATAGCAGCTTCTGCCGCTGCGGCCTCCTCTTCGGTCAAAGGTGGCAATAATTTATATTGCGCATAAGCAGCGGTAAAAGTATCCTTCATCGCCTTTTTTAGCAACACTTCTTTCCCATCCAACTTGCCTTTTGTCGGCGCAAGGCAAAGGGTCGTAACTTGCTTATCGTCATACTCCACATAAGCCAACCCGTGCAATTCGGTATTACCTTTTAGGTCTTTGATAGCGGCCTTGAACTGTTTAATTTTACCGAAAATAAACAAAGGCGCTTCTGTGCCGTCTGCATATTTATGGTCTGTTTTGATAAAAAATGGGGCTTTTTTACCCGTAGTTGGGTTGAATTTTGCGCCTAATTTATCTATAGCTTTTTTATTGACCTCTTTTTGCTCTATAGCTGCCAACGTCTTAGCTTTGGGGTTGAAACTCATATAAGGATACAGTTTAAGTTTTTTATAAAAGGATAAGTTTAACGGTTAAAATCGGGGCGCAAGATAAGCATTTTTTATATTCTGTGCAAACTTTCTCCAAAAAACAAGCTTTTTATTTAATAAATGTGCAAAAAAAACGAAAATATATCAAAATTTTGACATATCTCCGTTAAAAATGGGCTAATAAAAGCTATATTTTGCTTTAATGATTAAGATTAATGCGGCAAGTACTGCGCAAATGCTCCCACTTTATAGATTGAGGGTTCATTAAAAACCGTACAGATTTCTTTTAGCTTGTATCAATGCTAATAGACTTTTTGTGAGTTCGGAATTGGGCGCGACAGCCTCAGTTTTTTCTCGAATTAAATCAAATTCACGCGCTGTATCACACTTTTGTAAAAGTTCCAACACCCTCAACTCAAATTTTTCCTCATTGCTCAAATTAGCTGATTGTGCTTGGAGCGTCGCGATGCGCGACATTTGCTTGCGCTGTTGTTCTGCTAATTCCTGTTTGGGATTATTTTTAAGTAAGTAGACAAAAACAAAGTGAATAATCGCGCGGAGCGCGTAACTACACTAATCCGTTGAGTTTCTACACTGTTTGAAGTGAGACGGAGCGCAGCTTTAGCAAGCGGAGCGAACAAGTTTGTAGAAACAAGGCGTTTTTGGTACTTTTTGCGCCTGCAAAAAGTACGAAGAAAAAGAAATTTTTAGGCGCAAGCCGTTAAGAAAATTTCCAAAACACAAGTTTTTACTGAAGCGTAAAAATTACTTCCATTTTGTTCAGTTACTTAATAGTGGCGATGGCATTGATTTTGGCTGCTATTTTCAACCCCAATTCAAACAAGATACTTGGGCTGGTTGGGCAATTATAATTAGCAACTGCTACCACTTTGACCTCTTCTCCAAATCTGCCCTCTGTTTCATATTGGCCTATTTGGATAAAAGATGAGCAAGCCCCAACTTGTTCATAATCCGCGTATTCGCTATTGAAATCATCCAAAATAAAACTTTCAATATCTTGGTCAATTTCCCAACCTCTGAAATGTAGTTCTACTGGCTCATAAGTAGTTTGTGGGATAGTTTTCAGGCGACTTTCACCCGACAAGCAGCTAAAAGTCCATTTACTAGACAATTGCTGCAGTTTTTTATAACAAGAGCGCGCTGCATTGACAACCATACCAAACACCAAATTATTGGCGGGTAATACCAACCAGCAAATTTTTTGCGCTGCATCAAAGTTTTTAATTTCGCAAACTACAGAATTAGCGCCGCTCCAAGTGATATATTCTGCGTTAAAACAACGCAACCACAACCCCGCCATTTCTATATTTTCAGCTTCTACGGGCAATAACACTGGCGCATCTACCCCACAGCTATTGATATTTATACAATCGTAATAGGTCATTGCTAATTTACAAATTTAAGGTTAATGGTTGTGATTATTTCTTTTTGGTAGCAGCTGCAAAGGTGTTCCCCCCCTAAGTTATTCAGTTAAAACTAATTTAAGCTACGAGCAAAACCCTCGCACAAGATAAACCGTTTTTACAGCCTGTGCAAATTTTCGTTAAAAAAAATGAGTCTTTTTGTACAAAAATAGCTATATTTTGCCCCAAAAATAAAAAAAACACTACTTTTGCAGCAAATTTCAACCAAAAAATGCTAAGTATATTAGACCGTTATATCCTAAAAAAATATCTAGGCACATTCTTTTTCATCATACTAATGTTTTCTATGCTGGCGGCGGTGATAGATTTTGCCGAAAAGGTGGAAGATTTTATGGGGGCTAAAGCTCCCCCGTTTAGTATGGTGATAACCGATTATTACCTCAACTTTATCCCTTTTATCAACAGTTTATTATTCCCACTTTATACCCTAATCACGGTGTTATTCTTCACCTCTCGCTTGGCTGGCAATTCAGAAATTTTGGGTATGCTCGGCTGTGGGATTAATTTCTACAGATTATTGAAACCCTATCTTATTGGCGGTTTGATTATAGCCAGTTTGCATTATATGGGCAACCATTTTATATTTCCAAGCTCTAGCAAAATCAGGGTAAAATTTGAAAATACGTATATTTGGCGCAATAATTACAAAAGTCCCACCGACAACATACATTTTATGTTGGATAAACAAAATGAAATGTATATTCGCAGCTTCAACCGCAAAGATAGTATGGGACAAGATGTGTGGATTATGCGTTATGATACTTCAGGGGTACAAAGACCCAATACCATTATAGCCAAATCCATCAAATGCTTGGGCGGCCAGCGTTGGCAACTCAATAACTGCCAAATTCGGCAAGTAAATGGGATGAAAGAACAAGTTTTTGTGCGCAAACAGATTGATACCAACCTCAATTTTGCCACCTCCGACCTCGTTTATCGCGATAACGAACAGCAAGGGATGCAAAGCGCAGAACTTCAGCAGTATATCGACGAACAAAACGCGCGAGGGATGAAATCTCCAGTGATGCACGAGGTAGAATTGCACAGGCGCACAGCCGACCCGTTCAGTAATTTGGTGCTAACTGTGATAGGTTTTGCCGTAGCCAGCCGCAAAACGCGCGGGGGTATGGGTTGGCATCTCGTTATCGGGGGGGGAATTAGCGGATTGTTTATATTTATGAGCAAATTTTCCACCACTTTCGCCACCAACGCGGGCTTTTCTCCCTTTATCGCTATATGGATACCGAATATATTATTCAGTTTGGTAGCTATAGGTATGCTCGTTTGGGCTAAAAAGTAAGTTTTTCAGTTTATTTTTTTATAAATTTCTTAAATTTTTTTACAACTATGACCACAAAACAATTGCTATTGGCTTGCGCACTTTTATTCGCGCTACAAGCCTGCAAAAACAAAGGACAATCAACGGATACAGGCAGCACATCCACCACCAACCCCAGCACAACCAACACGGCAACGGCTACAGTTTTGGTGTTTAAGTCGCAAGAGTTTAAAGCGGCTAAAAAAGAACAAACGGCTACCTACCGCGTCGAAGTGGCGCAAGGCGATAGCCCTCAAGCTAAGTTTGTAAACAAAACGATTTTCTTAGCACTCGGCGGTTCGCAAGAGAATGCCGACAAGGGAAATTTCAACTACCAAGAAATGGCTGACGATTTCGTAACTATGGCGGTAGGATACCAAGAGGAAGACCCCACAGGCGACTGGTCTTCAGACAATGGCGTGAATATCTACTACAACAGCGCAACGTTTATCTCCGCTTCTGTCTCGGGCTGGGAATATGCAGGCGGCGCACACGGCAATCCGTTTATGAATTCTATCTATTTTGACCTCGCCAACCTCAAAACCCTCACACAAAAGGATTTATTCACTGACGAAATGGGCTTGCGCAAGTTGATTAGCCCCTTGTTGGAGAAAGAACTCAAGCGTACTGATGAGTACAACGATGCTTATTTGGATTATTTTGCCGATAACGGGATAATTCGCCTACCCGCCAGCATTGATTTTGGTCAAAATGAGGTAACTTTTGATTTTAGCCACCAAGAACTGTTCGATGCGGGCGAAAATAACGCTATCTCTACCGCAGTTAAAGTACCTTTAGCACAAGTTCAACCCTTCTTGAAGGTAAAATTGTAAAATAATTTAATACAAAAACAGCAAAAAAAACCTCGTGAAAAAATTATTCTTTTCTTTCGTCTTGTTTTTTGTATTGGCTGCTTGCCAAAACAATAATTCAACGGTAAAAAATCTACCAAATCCACCCAGTACTTCTACAGAAAGCCCAATAACTAAAGGGCTCACGTTCAAATCTGATACTTTTTCTGCCCAAAAAGGTATTCATTCAGCCAACTGTTATGTAGATTTTGCGCAAGGCGATAGTCCTCAAGCTCAATTTATAAATAATACTATATATAGTTTGCTTTTGAATGGTTCTGCTAATGGTAAAATGGATAAAAATAATTACCAACAATTTGTCCAAGCCTTTGTAAAAGACGCATTTGATAGTGAAACCGAAAATTTAAGCTGGTCTTATGACGCTGCTGCTAAAATAACCTATTCAAGTGATAATTTTATATGCTTATCTGTTTCCACTTCCGAAATGCAAAGCGGAATGAGTAGTGAAGATACTTGGAACACTTATCATATCAATATGAATACACTACAAACTGTAAAGAAAAAAGAACTTTTTACTGATAATTTAGCTATGCGAAAGTTGGTAACCGCTGAATTGGTAAAAAAAATGGAGGAAGACGGGGTTGAAGATAATGATTATCTTACTAATTATGGTGAACACGGGACAATTTTTCTGCCTGATATTATAGAATTTTCTCTCAAAGAGCTAACTTTTACCTTTTGGAGCAAGGACTTGTTTGCTGACGACGAACAAGACAAAACTATTCATCAGATTTTTATCCCGTTGGCACAGGTTCAACCCTTCTTGAAGGTGAAATTGTAACCATACCTTACCTTTTCAAACACAAAAAAGCAGTTGCCGTGATTGGTAACTGCTTTTTTTTATTCATAAGAGATGTATAATAAGAAAAAATTTACATTTTCAATTAAGAAAAACAACTGTTTATGTCTTTTAAGCAACAGACTAAAGTCTGTTGCAATCGTTTTTGTCCTTCAACGGGTTAAAACCCGTTGGTATTGATTGATAAAACTATAAAACGCGCGGGGCTTTAGCCCCAAAAGCGCGAAAAAAATCCTAAATCTCAATTGTGCTGGGACTTTAGTCCCGCACAACACAGAGAAATTAAAAGATAAAAAATCATACTAAACAAGTTCATCACAAAAAAATATAATCCGCTCGCCCTATCCCCCATATTTCGCCCCCAATAAGCCAATAACCCGCGATAATTCGGGCAATTGTGAGAACAGATAATTTTTTTCCGACTGCAAATGGCGCAAATTTTCCAACGCAAAAGGCAAACTGCTCAAGAAATGTGGTTTTTGTTCGTAAAATCCCCTATATCCGTACGAACCCAACACCTGTATAAGCCTCAACAGCACGTATCTATCGTATTGCTGGCGAAATTCCAACTCATCTATACTAATATAATCCCCAACCACCTGCAAATAATAGTCCAACAACTCGCCGCGCATAGTTGGCGATAGGTTTGCCTTGGCTTGATACAGCAAAGATGCCACATCGTACTGCAACGCGCCCTGTTTCGCCCCCTGATAGTCTATAAAATACAGTTCGTTTTGA
Organism: Chitinophagales bacterium; assembly: GCA_013297745.1. GTDB lineage: Bacteria > Bacteroidota > Bacteroidia > Chitinophagales > Saprospiraceae > JAAFIM01. The sequence continues at coordinate 19,394 of JAAFIM010000041.1, forward strand.
TAAATCATTATATTCCTCGCCTGAAAATCGCGGAATAGGAAATAAGCCTTATTGGCTTCCTCCAACTGCGTGAGCAATTTGTTGAAATCCAACGCCAATTTATACTCATCGAAAGCAATTTTGGAGGGTAACAGCAACCAATACTTAAAATAGTTCAAATCCCAACCCATAACCTCTTTGTCGAAGTGGTGATAACTGCCCGATACGGTAAAATCCAAATCTACTCCCGCGTATAATTGCATAAATGCCAACTTTTCCAACGCTTGTTGATACGCCGCTTTTATACTCTCATCGCTTGGCTGACTTAATACATAATCCAACAGGCTGATATTACCCAAATCCTGCTGCAAATAACCCCCAGACGCCTCATCTACAGCGTAAATTTGGGGAACTTTGACCTTGTGGGACAAAAAATGGCGCGAGTACGACACGAAAGTAGCGTTTTCTACAGGATTGGGGTTATAAACGCCTATGGCTGTTTTATGATTGGGTGCGGACAAGCGAAAATACTGCCGTTGTGAGCCAGAAGCGGGTAAGGTTTGCAGCGTTTCTGGCTTTACGCCGAAAGTTTGCGCGTACAACTGTTTTAGAAATTCCATAATTGGGGGTTAAAATGGGTTAAAATAGCATAGATACCTCTCTTTTGATGCTGGATTGTGCTTGGATATAACCCACTTGCGCCTGTTTGTCTGTTTGCAACCCCAAACCTTTCAACAATTCCAAACTGTCTTGCTCCTCGCCCACCTCGTTGGCTACCATTTTCACTATAGAAATTGCCTCAAATTTGGCTAATAAAATCGCATTCCACAATTCTTCGCTCATATACATTTGCTGGGTTACGTTGTGCGCAAACTCTTCTTCTATAGTGCCGATAATTAACCCTTTCAAATCTTTGGTTTTGCTGGGTATATGCTCAATTCTTTGTATCAATCCCCCCAACTCTATCCGCGAACAGAACAAAGTCATCCTTTCGTACGCTTGTATGCGTATTGGTAGGGTAATTTCTCTGTTTTTTAGGGTCATTTTGTGCTTAAATGTTTCTATCTCTTTGCTCAACTGCATACGGGCAGACTCGCTTTCTTTAGTAACAAAGCTACGAACCACCCAAACCATAGCTCCTGTGCCTAATAAAGAGGGTAAAATTACAGCTAATAATGTTAGAATATCCATTTTTTGATGTTGTTATTTAAAATTTTTTTGGTTAAAATTGATAAATTGTGGTTTAAAATTGATAAAAATTGGTAAAATCCGATTGAAATGTGCGTAAATTCTTTGCGAATGTGGGTAGAAACGTTGCGAATGTGGGTAGAAACGTTGCGAATTTAGGTAGAAACGTTGCGAATTTAGGTAGAAACGTTGCGAATGTGGGTAGAAACGTTGCGAATGTGGGTAGAAACGTTGCGAATGTGGGTAGAAACGTTGCGAATTTGTACAAAAACCGCGTGGAAATTGCTAAAAACCGCGTGGAAATTGCTAAAAACCATTTGGAAATTGTTAAAAACCATTTGGAAATTGCTAAAAACCGCGTGGAAATTGTTAGAAACCGCGTGGAAATTGTTAGAAATTATATAGATGTTTGTATAAAAATTACCATTTTAACAATGATATTTTTTATTTTTCTTATAAACCCCGTGTTTCACACGGGGCAATTGCCGTTCAACCCCTTCGGGGTTGGCAAAATGAAACCCCAACGGGGTTTAACAGCGGGGACAACAAGCGAATAAAAGCAAGTTTTTAATCTTTGATAATTTTTTTGTCATTTATTCAACAACAAACGCAATCGCCTTGCTACATTCTACAAACAATCTTACTACTTCTTACAAACAATCTTACTACATTCTACAAAAACTTAATCAAATCCCCCTTATCCGCTACCACAATCCGCCCTTTATCGTTGCGGGTCAGCGTGCAGGCTTGAGTTTCCTTATCGTGTTCAAAGAAAAGAATAAAGTTTTGTTCCACCGCCTTTTCCAACAGCCAATTTTTCTCCGCCATTGTTTGCAACGGGCGCATATCGTAACCCATAACATAAGCTAAAGGCACGTGATTGGGCGAGGGAATAAGGTCAGCGCAATAGACTATAGTCTTATCTTGGTGGCGGATATGGGGCAACATCATCGCTTCCGTGTGTCCGTACACGTTTTGTATGGAGATATTCGGCAACCAGTCGATAATCGTATCGTGGGGGGCTGTATCTATCCAATTTAGTGCGTTATTCGTTTGCAACGGGATAAAATTCTCGCGCAAAAAGCTCGCTTTCTCCCTATCGTTGGGATTAGCCGCCCAATCAAAATGTTTTTTATTCGACCAATAGCGCGCATTGGGAAAGAATGGGATTAACTCCGCGCCGTCTTGAGCCACAGCCCCGCCCACGTGGTCAAAATGCAAGTGGGTAAGCAACACATCAGTAATATCAGCGGGCGTAAATCCAATTTTTGCCAGCGAAAGAGTTAGAGAATTGTCCCCGTGCAGATAATAGTGGGAGAAAAACTTTTCGGATTGTTTATTGCCTATGCCTGTGTCTATCAAAATGCGGCGCGCGCCATCTTCTACCAAGAGGCAGCGCATAGCCCAAGTGCACATATTGTTGTCGTCGGCAGGTTCTACCTTATTCCAGATAGATTTGGGTACAACCCCAAACATTGCGCCCCCGTCCAACTTGAATAGGCCTGTATCTATAATGTGAATATTCATTTTTTTAGGATTTTAGGAGTTAAAGATGCTAGGATTTTAGGATATTAAGATTTTAGGATGCTAGGAATTGAGAATTTTAGGATACTAGGATTTTAGGATGCTAGGATTTTAGGATGCTAGGAATTGCACATCTTAACGTCCTAATGTCTTAACATCTTAACATCTTAACGTCCTAATGTCTTAACGTCCTAATGTCTTAACATCTTAACGTCCTAATGTCTTAACATCTTAACGTCCTAATGTCTTAACATCTTAACGTCCTAATGTCTTAACATCTTAACGTCCTAATGTCTTAACATCTTAACATCCTAACGTCCTAATGTCTTAACGTCCTAATGTCTTAACATCCTAATGTCTTAACATCCTAATGTCTTAACATCCTAATGTCTTAACATCCTAATGTCTTAACGTCCTAATGTCTTAACATCCTAACGTCCTAATGTCCTAACATCCAAAAACAAAACTACAACAACACAGCAGCGGGTTTGAAATCAATCTCAATCACGTATTTGTCGTATAGAATGTATAAATCTTGCACCGTTTGCACGGTCAATTGGGCGTGAACATTATGCGATTGTGCGCTATCTGTGGCGGCTTGTTCGTGCAAATTGACAAAAACTTCCAAATCTTGCCCATTTTCGCCCTGCGCAAAAGATTGTATAAACCGTCCCTTTTCGCGGAAGCTAATTTTGGCATAAATTCCCGCCGAAAGGGGCAGATAAAGATATTCAGAGGTGGTTTGTACCGCCCAATTTTCGGTTTTGGATAAGATATGTTTTTTCAACGCTAAGAAAGTAACCGCTAATAAATCTTCACTTATTTTCACCTCTTTGTTTCGCTCTAATTGGGCAACAATCGCCCCTTTTTTCTTCTTTTTCAGCGCGCCCGAAGCGGCGGGGATGGGTTCGTTGAGTAAATTGGTGAGGATATTCTTCCAAAGTTTGGGAACTTTAGTATTTTTGACGATAAACTCCTCCCCTGTGGCTTCGCTGTAGTCTTCGTCGGCGTGGCGGTATCTCAAAGCGGTTTTAAACAACTTTTCTAAATAAGCGAAAGCAGCTTTTTCTATCAAAAAATCGTCATTATTCATCAGCGCGTGCTGGCGGCCGCTAATTTGTAGCTGTTGTTGCTGCAATTCTTTGCAAAGTTGTTCGGCTTGTTGCGCCTGTAGGTTGGCTTGGTTGATTAACTCTTTCTGTCTCCACAATTCTGTTTCGGTATTTTCCGATTCAGCTTTATTTTGGGCTATTGCCGTATCTTTTTGGTCAATTTCCTCGCTAAGGTTTTTGATAATTTTTTTATAATCTTTCTCCTGCGTACCGTTGGCGGCTAAGGCTTCCAATTTTGCCTTTTCTTCTATCAGTTGGGCTTGTTGTTGGGATAGATTATGCAGTTGAGATTTAAAATTTGCCAGCTGAGTATGAATATCTTGGCTAGCTTTTTCCCCATCTTGTGCCTGTTTTTTCAACTCTGCTATCTGTTGGAGTTGGGTTTTAACCCTTTTTTCCACCTCTGCGGCTTGTTTTTGGGCAGTTTTTACCATTTCGGCATTATCCACCTTATCGCAATAGTATTTGTGTATCAACTCCCAAGCATTGGCTTGCCTCCCCACCTGTTTTTCTATAGGGATAAGCTCGTCGCTGATTTCGGGGATAAAATTTGCCCACGTGAGCAGCGAGTTTTGGGCATAACAATCATCTATAGTGTATAAAAAGCGTTGAACGCCAATTTTCAAATCGTCTAAAAGCGTAGCCATAGCGTAAATAAAGGGATAAAAAGGGTGAGAGAAAAGGGAAAAATCAGCCGCAAAAGTAAGTTTTTTTTCCATAAAAAGCTGTCTATATTATTTTTTTATACAATAATCATAAAAAAAATCCCACTCGGTATCAACCAAGCGGGATTTTTTAGCTTAAAAACTGGTTCAAAAATTACAGTATTACAAACTTATTTAGCCACCACAACTTTTGTAGTTATCAATTTATCATTAACAGCCAATTGGATGGTATAAACTCCAGCGGGATAATCGCTAAAATCTAAAATTTGGCTATGTTGACTGGCAGCGGTCAAACTCTGTTGGGTTAATTTTTGCCCGATGCTGTTAATCACCGTCAATTGCACTTCAGCCGTTTGGGTTAAATTCAAACGTATATTGACCAAGTTGGCGGTAGGATTGGGGAAAATGGATAAATTTTGAACCAAATCTCCAGCATTGGCTACATTGATATTGGTAGGTATGGTATAAGCGACCACAAAAGAAGCGGTATCACTACAACCTGATGCATCAAATACGCGAACACTGTAAGTACCCGCCACCAAACCGGTCAAATCTTGCGTGGTTGCTCCTGTACTCCACAAGAACAGATAAGGCGCAGTTCCGCCAGTGTTATTGATATAAATAGCACCCCCTAAATCTTGACTTTCATCCATTACAGAATCTAAAGCGATAAGCAATTGAGAAGCGCCATTGACAAAAGAACTATTAGATACCGTACAACCGTTGGCATCGGTGATAGTGGTGGTGAATGTACCCACGCCACAGCCAGCAAAATCTTCGGTTGTAACCCCGTTATTCCAAATAAAACTATAAGGCAATGTGCCGCCGATTGGTTCTAAGTTGATAATGCCGTTGCTATCGCCAAAACAGATAACATCGGTAACAATAACCGTATCCAAACTCAAGCTATCAGGTTCGTTCAATGAAACCCCATAAGTATACACACAACTATTGGCATCAGTAACGCTAACCGTATAAGTACCATCAGCCAAACCTGCTAAATCTTCCGTAGTCGCATTATTAGACCATAAGAAAGAGAATGCAGGGCTACCAGCAGCTACAGTTAAATTGATAGCCCCATTGGTATTGCCAGCGCAAGATATAGGGGTTATAGTGTTGCTAATTGTAGGGGTTGGGAATAGCCCGATAATCACATCATCTGTAGCCACACAACGAGTAGCTGGGTCTGTATAAGTAAGGGTATAAGTTGCAGCGCTAGAAACGCTAATCTGTTGGGTAGTTGCACCTGTACTCCACATATACATACCTGTAAGCGAAGAGTTGAGTGTAGCAGAGCCGTTTTGGCAAATATCTTGGTCTAAACCAGCTACCACAGTAGGAGCAGAAGTTAAGGTAATATCTACAGCAGTACGAGCGGCACTACAACCAGTAGCTTCCACATAATAAGTGGTTGGGCTATTGATAGTTGGGGTATTATAAACAGCACCTTGGAATAAAGGTGAACCACCTGTAGCGGCAGCATACCAAGCCAAACCTATAGCTGGCGTAGCAGAGATAGCAGCAGAATTACCCGCACAAACGCTAGCATTTACTGGAGTAAGCGCGTTGATAGCCCGTATAGGGAAACTAACTACAGTGGTATCGTTGCTCAAATTGCCGTCTGCTGACAATTGGGTGATGATAGTAAACACAAAAGTACCACCAGCAGTAGTATTAATCGTGCCTAAAGTCAAACTATCCAAAGCACCATTAGCCAAATTGCCCGTATAAGTACCAGACAAAGTGCCAGAACCTGCACCTGAAACAATCACTTGTACGGGCATAGAGGTAATTGGGGTTGTACCCAAATTGCGGAATGATACACGTATGGTTTGATTAGCATTACCACAAGCATTTCCTATAGGCTGCAATAAGCCTACTGCGGTAGCATCGCTGGTAAAGATAGAAAATTCATCCGCGCCAATATCCACTGTAGTAGAACCAGCAGCGGGGCGGGGTTGGTTGTCAATATCAACAGGAACGGGGAATAATAGAGTGTTAATACCAGCATCATTAGCCAAACCGCCTCTTACGTGCAAATCAGTAACTGACACAAAAACAGGATTGCCTTGTCTTGAGTTGGCATCGTAACCAAAAATAGCAGCTTGCCAAGCAGCTAAATTAGCATAGTTGGTTGTATTATAACGAATAGCGTTGGTCACAGTAGGCTCAACGTGGAAAAGGTTATAATTCATATTCGCCATAGTGATGTTGCTGCCGCATTGGAAAGCAAAACCTACAGGGCTATAGAATATATTATTGCGGATGTCCAAAGATGCTGGCGTTTGTGCCAATACATACATAGCGGGCGCGCCTTGCAAAGTGTTATGATAAATACCCGTTGCGCCCATATTGCTTGAGTAGAAACCGTAATCATTAGTAGTGCTGATAATCATATTATTAACAAAAGCACCAAAAGCGGGAATTGTGTCGCGGTTTGCACCCAAAATATACACACCCCAATCGGGAACAGTAATTTGATTATTAGCAAAAACAAAATTCATCAAATCAAAAGCGTTGATACCATCGCCGTTAATATCGCGTACATTATTGATGCGGTTGCCAGCTACAATAATAGAATCTTGGTCATCTAAGTAAATACCAAAATCATCCACGTTGCTGATGTCATTGTTGAGGATTTGATTACCGTAGTTTTTGAGATGGTTTGTACCCACAGCAGAACCGTTTGCGCCCTCCAAGTGAATACCCATTTCTCCCCCAGTTATGGTATTATTTTGTATGATATTAAAGTTGGCGTTATCACCTTCAGCAAAGTCATTGGTGTTGCTGGCTGCTGCCACAATACCTATTACATCAGAAATACCAGCCATATAAACCATTTCTACACTAGTACCCTCTATAATGTTGTGGTTAGCAGCGTTGGTTAATAATACCCCCCAAGCTGGTGCTGCACCTGTGTGCTTTAGTTTGAGATTGCGCACGCGGATATAGTCCGCACCGTTTAAATTAATTACCGCATTTTCATCAGGATTGCTTCCGTCGTACGTTAACGTAGTGGTAGCAACGTTCCCCCCATCAAAAGTGATGGTATTGGTTGCGTTTGCGCCTGTGATTGCGGGCAAATTGATATAACCCTGATGCGTTCCCGCTTGCAAGTTAAACACTACAGGAGCAATAATTCCGCAATTAGCCAACGCTTCTGCTGCTTCATTGACCGTAGCGAAGTCACCACCCACACCTACAGTATAAGCCCCAGCCAAAGGGGTGCAAGTATAGGTGATAAAAGTATCATTATTGATACGGTCATCTTGGCTACCATTGGGTAAATTGGTCCAAAACACAAAATTAGAAGGTGTAGCGGGCAAATTAACCCCAGCCAAAGTCATTGTTACATTTGAACGAGGAGCTATAGGCGCGCCGTTGTAATTTATCGGGGTTTGAAACACCCCATTCAAAGTCCATTTTACCTGTACGGTGTTGATAGGGCTTACGCCAAAATTACGAACTCTAACAGATATAGTGTTAAATCCAGGGCTAAATGGAGGCGCAGGGCTAACCATAGCCGTAACCCCAGCATCATTGGTTGGGGGTTGGTACTCATCAGCTCCCATATCAAAACCACCATTTGCAGGACGAGCTTGTCCATCAATATCATTAGCCACCCCTGTGTTGGTTGCGCCAGCGTTATAAGCCAAAAATCCCTCCACGTGCAAATCGTCGGCTGCTGCAAACACTGGGTCTCCAGACAAAGAATTGGCATCCAAAGCTAATGGCGAAACTCGCCAAGCGGCTAAATTAGCATAATTCAGATTGTTGTAAGATATTAAATTTGCCCCGTTTTCGGTAAAATATAGGTTGTAATCTAACTCGGTTGGCGCAGTAGTATTGCTAGAAGTTAGCGCTACATCGGTAGTACTGTACAAAATGTTATTTTTTACCCGCACTTGGTTGGTGCTGGCTATCATATTGAGCGCAGCCAAACCCGATTTGCCCGTATTATGGTAAAAATTGGTAAAAGATGCAGTATTTAATACAAAAGCAAACGTTAAATCCGAAATCGCCATATTGTTTTGGAAACGTCCTGTACGGGTTGGTGTAGCCAAAGTGTTGGCGTTTTGTACAATAATAGAAGCCGTTACCGTTTTAAGGTTGTTGCCAACCACATCAAAGTTCATAACATTCAACAAACCAAACCCACGACCATCAGCAGGGTTTAAAACGTTAAACACTTGGTTATTATTCACAAAAATAGAATCTTGGTCTATCGCAAATATAGCATAATCATCATAACCAGAGATGCTATTGTTTAAAATTCTATTCTGGCGATTGCGCGGAGTAGCCAAACCTGTCAAGCGTATAGCCTCTTCTCCCCCAGTGAAAACGTTGTTCTGAATTAGGGTAAAATTGGCATTATTTCCAGCCGCGGTGCGATTGCTAAAGCTAGCAGCTGCTACCAATCCGCAAGTGTTGAGAATACCGCTTGTCCAAGTGGCTTGTATGTTGTTGTTGGTGAATGTATTCCAGTTGGCAGTATCGCGCAACAAAATAGCCCAACCGTTGATAGAAGCTGTAGTAGCTATAGTAAAACCGTTGAAAGTTACATAATCTGCACCCTCCAAAGAAACCGTAGCGATACCATTAGTGCCTGTACCATTGTGGGTAAGGGTAGCTGCACCGTTGCCGTTGAAAGTGACCGTGCGATTGGCTGCTGTGTTGATAGCAGGAATACGAACTTGCCCAGCATAAATACCAGGCGCGACGTTGAAAATTACGTTACCAGATATACCGCAAGTGGTTAATGCTTGCGCCGCCTCTTGTGGGGTAAGGAAGTCAGAAGTAGGTGTCCCTACCGTATAAGTTCCTGATAAAGGGGTACAGAAATAAGTATTTAACGTATCATTAGAATTGTTGGGGTCTAATGTGGCATTAGGTGCGCTTGTCCAAGCCTTAATACGGCTTAATCCTGTTGGAAAATTATAATTGCCTACAGCCACTGGAGTATTGGATAGTGAAGCTAAAGAGCCTGTATAATTAAAAGGGGTTTGGGTTACACCCGCTACTTGCCAGCCAATAGTGGCTGAAGTGATAGCGTTGCCACCAAAATTACGCATAGTGAATTGAACCGCTTGGTTGCCTGCTACTCCAGCCCCGTTCATTGTTGGTGCGGTCAAGGCGGTAACACCAGCATCGTTGTTGAATAACGTAATGGGTTGGAATGTCCAAAAATCATTGTCTGTAGTTGCTGTACCATTGACAGCTTGAGGGATGTTATTGCCAGCAGTCACAGCTGTGCTTGCGTTTAATTGTACCCCTACTGTGGAAGAGATTAGTGGCGTATTTGTACCATAAGTATCCATAATATAAACGCGGTTGCTGGTTTCTTCCAAAACTATGCCAAAATATAAAAAGCTGGCGTTTGGACTTCCCATTTCGTAAGAAAACCAATAAATCCAGTGTTGGCGATTGGGTGCTGTGCCAAAAGTTTTTGTCCATACCACATCATTGGCACCTATTGGGGGCGCATCAGTAAAAGCATCCCAAAAAGCACAAATGGTATTAGCTGGCAAAGTAGCTGCTGGTAACGCTGAATTATTGCCTGCTGGCAAGGCTCCCGCTACATCAAAAGTGAGCAAACCGTTGGCACTTGCCTTATACTGGGTTACAGGCTGTCCATAAAATTGAAAAGCAAAAGGTATGGTTTGATTGGCACTCCACAAATTGGCATTTTGCGAACCCGCCAAAATGTTAGTCCAGCCCAATGTGCCTAATTGCCCAGCGTCTGCATCCGTGTTCAATCCCATAGGATTACCCCCGTCGGCTGTGTAGCTCATCATATAAGATGCTGTTTGTGCCCAAGCGAATTGGGGCAAGCAAGCTATCAATGCGGCTACAAAAAGTTTATAAAAACGATTCATATTGATGATTTAAAAAGTTTGAAAAATATAAAAGCTTAAAAAACAGCGCAAAATTAGTAAATGTTTAGCTTATTGTTAATAAATTGGTAAAAAAAAGCAAGCAAAAAATTTATTTTTTTTGCAAAACCACAATTTCAGCCCTACGCTCGCGGCTGGCTTCTACGCTAAAAATAGAATTGCGCGGGTCGTCTATAGCATCTGCTATGCCTTTGGGTGCGAGCGTTTCCCCGTTGGGTTGTTCTTTTACCGAAAAATGTCCCTGTTGGAAATGTTTTAGGAATATACCGTTTTTATAGATAAAAAGTTGCTTTTTGACGCTGGCTATACGCCGCATAGATAGGTTTTTGTTGTATTGCTCTGTGGTGCGGGGGCTGGTATAACCTTGGATTACGATTTCCAACCGCGCGCCTTTATCCAAAAGTTTTAAAATTTCATCAAAAAAATAATTCATACGATTGTATTCGCCCTTAACCTCGTCCTCAAAAAAATTGCTGATTTGTTGCATCACCATAGGTTGGGTTTCGGGCGCAAATTGGGTGGCGTGGTTGTCTTGGTATAATTTTTTCATATCCATATAATCTTGATAAGGATATTCGTAAGGCTTATCGGTGGTGGCGGCTGTGCTGTTGGAATCTGGTTCGTCGTTGTGGAAATACAATCGCAAGGGCAACATTTTGTTCAAATCGGTCAAATCAAAGGTGGGTGTATCTATTTTTGTGTTGGGAATATCGGGGCGCGTATTGGGCGTGGCTGGATTTTTGGGGTCTTTATTGGGTATATTAACCACCAACAAGGGCGTATCCACTTTGGGGGTGTCCAAAGGGGGCTTTTTATCCGATTTATACCCATAACGGTAAATATCATTGCAGCAAGATTCGCCCGCCAGGGTCATAGAACCCACCCGATTACTAGCCAAATAGCCTGAAGTATCGTTATCGTTGATGATAAAGTACAAATCATTAGCCGCACTGTTGTAAGGTAAGCCCAAATTGGTAGGATTTTGCCAAAGTGTATTACCCAAACGCTTACTTTTGAACACATCAAAGCCCCCCAGCCCGAGATGCCAATTGGAACTAAAGTATAATTCGTCCGTTTTGAGATTATAAAAAGGGCATACTTCGTCGTCTATGGTGTTGATAGTTGCGCCCAAGTTGAACGCTGGCGCGAATTTATACCCGCCCTGCCATTCTGCTGCCCAAATATCCATTTTACCCAGACCTTCTGCTCTGTCTGTAGCGTAGTATAATAGGTATTTTTTTAGCTCTTTTTGATAAACTAACTGGGGGTGGGTGCTGTTTTTGCCCACCGCGTTGATGCTGTTATCTAACTTGATGATATTCACAAACTTATTCAATGAAAAATCCCATTCCGCCGTGTAAATATCACAGCGTATTTCGTTATCTTTTCCCTCACAACGGGTAAAAAACACGGTTTTATTATCAGCTGCCCAAGAAAGGTTGGCGTTGTGGTCGGATTCTGTGTTCAATTCAGCTAAAAAAGTCGCTTCGGCATCACTCGGAACGCTCGAGGGGCTTGCTGGGTTGATGTAGTAAGGGTTGGGAATACGCAATAATTTGGCTATTAGTCGCTTTGGATTGCCCTTTTCTTTCTTTTCGTCCTCTGCGCGCTCGCGTTTATACTTTAAAGAGCTAAAATATATAAAACTATCCTGTTCGGAAGCGGAAAAATCCGAATACTCGCTGTTGATATTATCGCCCAAGCGCACAATTATGATGCTATCGTTGGGTTTGTCCTTGATAGTATTAGCATAATTGCAGGATAAGAACTCTTGGCGGGCTTTTTGTTGGTAATAATCGGCTGTAGTATAGCTCTTTTCAAATCGGGAAAAGGCAGCAGCCGCGTCTTCATACCGCGCCAAGTGTTTTAGAACGCTGCCATAATGAAACTCCAGCAGGGGATATTTGCTTTTGTCCTCGCTATTTCTAACCATTTCATAAGCCTTAGCCGCTTTTTGATAAGCATAACTTAGGCGGTTGGCTTCAGCGGATTGGTAATAAATAGCCGTTTTTTTGCGACTTTGCAGCACTATATCGTAATAATAGGCGGCGTTGAAATAATCTTTTTTGGCAAAGGCTTCCTCTGCCGCGCGCTGGTAATCGTTGAGACTTTGCGCGAAAAGTTGGAAATTAATCCATAAAAAGCTAAAAATGAATAATAATCGCATAGGCTAATTTGTTAGTTATTAATGGTTAGTTATTAGTGGTTAGTTGATTTTATGGAAATTTTAGATACACCTTGAACTTGCAACCTGCCCTTAAAATCCTCTTTTTTTACGCAACTCAGCCAAATCTTTATTTAATACAGATACGAAAAAACCAAAAATTAAATCCCAAACCAGCACAAAAATTGCCCCAGTGCCAGCAGCAGCAGCAATAGCCGCCCAAACTAAATGCTGTTCGCTCACATTTTCTACCGTCAAAACCAACCCCAGCATAGAGCCGATAAAACCCATAAGCCAACAGGATAAAATATGAAAAGCGTTCAAAAACCCCTCACCTTTGGCACTGCGCCACACCGAAATAATCAGCCTTAACAATAAAACGGCTAACAAACCATAACCAATATATTCCAACGTGCTTGCGCCTTCAGAAGCAGCTTCATTGGTGCGAGTAGCTCCAGCCACGATTTCAGCCCGCAACTGTTCGGGAGTCCAGTCGGGATGTTTTTCGCGCATTTTTTGGTATAAATAATTATAATCGGGGCCTAATTCATTCCCATATTTTTTCAAATTGCGAGATTCTGCCATTTTTTCTATTAAGTCGTTGCCATCGTTGCGAATTTCATCCTTGAGGGCGTTGCGTTGTTGGATAATTTTCACCACTTGGGTAGAATCTATCTGTTGTGGGTTTGTTCCAGTGTCTAAGGCTGCTGCTTTTTGCACATATTCGCGGCGCAAAATGCCAGCCGCAATCCCTACAGATGCCCAATAAATAAGAGAGGGTTCTATAAAAATTCTAAATAATCGGGATAAAAACATAAAATTAGTTATTAGTGGTTAGTTATTAGTGGTTAGTGGCTGTAGAATTGATTTTCACGATGAATTTTTTTAACCATTTTAGCGCAAAAAAAGCTAAAAAGTTTGGTAATCTAAAATAAGTCCCTACTTTTGCGGTCAATTATTTGCAAAAAAACGCAAATTTTGACTTTTCAAACCATATTTTTACAAAACACAACCATATAAACTTTTAATTATGTGTATGGATTTCTCCCAAATCAAAGAATTGATTAGCTTGGTTCAAAACAGCAATATAGGCGAACTGAATATCAAACAAAAAGGCTTTTCACTCAATATCCGCACTGATAAATTTGTAGGCAGCCAAGCTGCTACAGTTGTGCAAACTGCTGCCCCAGCTATCCAACAAGCTGCACCTATCCCACAAGCCCAGCCCGTTCAACAAGCTGCGCCAGCTGCAGTAGAAAAACCAGCCACCGTAACAGAAACCAAAGCGGCTCCCAAAGAAACCGCAGCCAAATATGTAGAAATTAAATCCCCTATGGTGGGAACATTCTATCGCTCCGCCAGCCCTGACAAACCCGCTTTTGTGAAAGTAGGTGATATGATAAGCGTAGACACTCCTATTTGTTTGATAGAAGCGATGAAATTATTCAATGAAGTTCGTTCAGAAATTTCAGGTAAAATCGTTAAAGTATTGATTGAAAATTCTACCCCCGTAGAATATGACCAGCCTTTGTTTTGGGTAGAACCCGCTTAGTGAAATCGTAGCTTGTTTTAATTAATTTGTCCTTTTTTAATCTAACCCCCTTTTATAAATACGGCAGATGAAACCGAACGCCCTGACGAACTGTATCAAGACCCAC
>JAAFIM010000042.1 GCA_013297745.1 Chitinophagales bacterium
AAAAAAGCCCCAACTTTCGTTGAGGCTTTATTATTTTTAGTGATTAGCTGGCTGCATCTACGTCGGCGGTAAAGGTAGCGGCGAGATATTGGCGGTTCATACGAGCGATGTTGGAAATAGAAATTTCTTTGGGACATTCAGCTTCGCAAGCGCCGATATTGGAGCAGAGACCGAAACCAAGTTCGTCCATACGTAAAACCATTTTCTGTACGCGATTTTTGCGTTCTACTTCGCCCTGTGGCAATAGCCCCAAGTGAGAAATTTTGGCAGAGGTAAACAACATAGCAGAAGCGTTGGGACAAGATGCTACACAAGCGCCACAACCTATACAAGCTGCTGATTCAAAGGCAGTTTGAGCGGTTTGTTGAGAGATAGGAATAGCGTTGCCGTCGGGAATACCGCCTGTATTGACAGACACATAACCACCCGCTTGGATGATTTGGTCAAAGGCACTTCTATCGACAACTAAGTCTTTGATAACGGGAAAGGCTTTGGCGCGGAAAGGTTCTATCCACAGCTCGTCGCCGTCTTGAAAGTTGTACATGTGTACTTGACAAGCTGTCGTGCCTTTCATAGGCCCGTGAGGGCGGCCGTTGATAACCAAACCACAAGTTCCACATATACCTTCGCGGCAATCGTGAGAGAAAGCAACGGTTTCTTTTTTGGCTTGGATAAGTTGTTCGTTCAATACATCCAACATTTCTAAGAAAGACATGTGGGTATTGGCTTTGACATTATATGATTCAAAATGTCCTACATCGGCAGCATTTTTTTGCCTCCAGACATTGAGTTTGAGATTGATTTCTTCTGCCATAATTGGAGATTGTTTAAAAGGTTATTCGTAAGAGCGTTCTTTTAACTCTACATTTTCAAATACCAACTCTTCTTTGTGCAAAACGGGTTCGCTATCCACGCCTGTAAATTCCCAAGCTGCTGCATAAGCAAACTCAGCATCGCGACGTAACGCTTCGCCTTTGTCCGTTGCATATTCTTCGCGGAAGTGCCCGCCACAAGATTCGTTGCGATTGAGTGCATCTCTAATCATCAACTCGCCTAATTCAAAAAAGTCAGCTACGCGCAAAGCTTTTTCCAACTCGGGGTTAAATTCATCGGCAACTCCTGGCACATAGACATTTGACCAAAATTCTTTGCGCAAAGCTTGTATTTTATTCAAAGCTAATTTTAACCCTTGTTCGGTGCGCGCCATACCGCAGTATTCCCACATAATTTTAACCCCTAATTCGCGGTGGAACGACTCTACAGAGCGGTTGCCTTTGACAGAGATTAGTTTTTGAATACGGTCGCGGGTGTCAGCTTCTGCTTGAGCAAATTCAGGGCTACTGGTATCAATTTTGGGCGTTTTAATCTCTTTGGATAAGAACGTACCGATTGTGTAAGGCAATACAAAATAACCGTCAGCCAAACCCTGCATTAGCGCAGAAGCACCTAAGCGGTTTGCGCCGTGGTCGGAGAAGTTGGCTTCACCAGCAGCGAATAAGCCCGGTACTGTAGTTTCTAAGTTGTAATCTACCCAAATACCGCCCATTGTGTAGTGAATGGCTGGGTACATACGCATAGGGGTATCGTATGGGTTTTCGTTGGTAATTTTGGCGTACATATCAAACAAGTTGCCGTATTTTGCCGCTACCACTTCTTTACCCAATTTGATAACTTCGCTATCGCTGGGATTGTTGATATTTTTGGCAGAAGCTACCGATTTGCCATAGCGTTTGATAGCCGCCGCAAAATCCAAATAAACAGCCAAGCCCGTTGCACCCACGCCGCGACCTTCATCGCATACTTTTTTGGCAGCGCGAGAAGCCACATCGCGAGGCACGAGATTACCAAAGGCTGGATACATACGCTCCAAGTAGTAATCGCGGTCTTGTTCAGCAATTTCGCTGGGTTTTTTCTTGCAATCGGTTGCATTTTTTGGCACCCAAACCCGCCCGTCGTTGCGCAAAGACTCGGACATAAGGGTTAGTTTGGATTGATAATCGCCAGAAACGGGGATACAAGTGGGGTGAATTTGGCAAAAGCAAGGATTGGCAAAATATGCGCCGCGTCTGTGAGCTGTCCAAGCGGCGGTAACGTTGCTACCCATAGCGTTGGTGGATAGATAATATACGTTGCCATAACCACCTGTAGCCAATACTACGGCGTGCGCACCAAAACGCTCTAATTTACCCGTCAATAGGTTGCGAACGATGATACCGCGCGCTTTGCCATCGACAACAACCAAATCCAACATTTCGTGGCGGTTGTACATTTTGACCGTACCCAACGCGATTTGGCGAGAAAGTGCGCTGTATGCGCCAATCAATAACTGTTGTCCCGTTTGGCCACGTGCGTAGAAAGTGCGCTGTACTTGAGTACCACCAAAAGAGCGCGTATCCAAATTGCCGCCGTATTCACGCGCAAAAGGCACGCCTTGAGCTACACATTGGTCTATAATAGAACCAGATACTTCAGCCAAACGATGCACATTGGCTTCGCGAGCGCGGAAGTCGCCCCCTTTTATCGTATCATAGAACAAGCGATAAACGCTGTCGCCGTCATTGCGATAATTTTTGGCTGCGTTTATCCCCCCTTGAGCGGCTATACTGTGCGCGCGGCGGGGGCTATCGTGGAAACAGAATGCTTTAACGTTATAACCCAATTCACCCAAAGTAGCAGCAGCCGAAGCACCAGCTAAGCCTGTACCTACCACGATGACATCCAAATTGCGTTTATTGTGGGGAGCTACAAGAGGCATATCAGAGCGATATTGCGACCATTTTTTGGACAATTCGCCTTTTGGGATTTTTGCATCTAATTTTTTACTCATAATTAAAAGTTTGAAATACTGCTTTATAAAAATTAGAACCCTGAAACATGTTTGATAAAGAAAAATAAAGGCATAGCCGCAAAACCCAATGGCACGATAATAGAAAATGCTGTGCCTGTGCTTTGTATTATAGGCGTATATTTTTTATGATTTAGCCCCAAAGTCTGGAAACCAGAAGCGAAACCGTGCAATAAATGCAAAGAAAGCGCAATCATAGAGACCACATAGAAACCCACTAATATAGGGTTTTGGAATGCTTCGGCTACCAATTTGTACAAATCTTTGTTGCCAGCTGTATCTACAGGCATAGTGGTAAAGTGCATTTTTGCCCAAAAATTGAACATGTGCGTGCCAATAAACGCAAAAACGATGATACCCAAGGTTGCCATATTGTGTGCAGCGAAGCGGAAGCGCGTGTCTGACTTTTCTTTGCCCGCATAAGCTTGTCCTTTGGCGTTGCGGTTGTACAACCAAATCAAAATCCCCTTAACTGCATGCAACAAAATCATAGCATACAAGCCATAAGATACAGTTTTGATAAGGATATTGGAAGTCATAAATTTGGCGTAAGCATTGAATGCTAAACCTTGGTCGTTAACAAAAAGTTGTAAATTGCCCGCCATGTGTACCAGCAAAAACGTGCACAAAAATAAGCCTGTGAGACTCATTATTAGCTTGCTGCCGATAGATGAATTAAAAAATTTGAGTAACCACATAATTGTAAAAATATAATTTTTAGCTGGTTGCTGGGTTTAAAATGTTTATTTATAAAAAAAAATTTTGGCGCAAATTTATACTATACAAAACAAAAAACGGCTTTTTGTTCTATTTTTTTTGTTATTTAGAATGGTTTTAAATAAAAAAGCCCCATTCTGCGCTAAGAATTGGGGGCTAAAAGACGTTTATTTTTCGGGAATTGTACAAAATAAGCTGATGTATTGCATATTTATACCTTTTATATTTTGATGCCAACGGTTGAGCTTGCCTCTCATAAAGGGCTTATTTATAAAATTGTAAATAGGAATATGTAACGGGTATTCAAAAAAAGAAAAATTTGCTCCTACTTGTTGAATATGATTTTCTTTTTTTTCTCTATTAGCGTTGAAATCAATCAAAGTTTCTGATTCTACAAAAGTATAAAAATATCTAATTTTTTGATTAGGCAATAAAAGCGGGGCTTCTGTTTGGTCATCATTATTTTCTGCTTCAAAAAAAAAATTGAGAACAGGAGGACAACATTTATTTTCATCAACATAATCTAAAAATGGTACGTTATTTCTGTTTAAAGAGGCTGCATTACTTTTAGGTTGTACAAATACTACTCTATTAGAATTATTGTAAAACTCTTGTATTAGTAGTATAGTGTCCTCCATTTGCAAAATAGTGTGAACCAAAATGTACTCATCATATTCATATTTTGTAGAACTTACAGCCTCACATTTAGCTAAAAACACAGTATCTTGTGCTTTTAGTGAAAAGCTTACCAAAAAAAATAAAAAAAAAATAAGTATAAGACGCATTAGTTAGCCTCCTTTATTATTTTACCTGTTTTAATATTAATAGCTCGTT
Organism: Chitinophagales bacterium; assembly: GCA_013297745.1. Lineage (GTDB taxonomy): Bacteria > Bacteroidota > Bacteroidia > Chitinophagales > Saprospiraceae > JAAFIM01. The sequence goes on from JAAFIM010000042.1 coordinate 4,397, forward strand.
GAAAAGCACCAGGCGTTTTTGATTTTGCATAGAAATTTATATGCTAAACTGGTAGATTTTACGGATTTTTCAACCGAAGTTGTTTAGTAATTAAAGTTGTCCAGCAAAAAACAACTATGTGCACTTGATAGCGTGGGTTTCACCATTGAGCGCGAATGGCTTACAAATTTTAGTTACTAAACAACTTGAGTTGAAAAAAATACTTTAATCCTCTTTTTTCTCGCAAACGTGCAAAAAAGCAGGCGGCACATTGAGCATCACAAAATCAATCACCACATTGCCGAATATGCGTTGATAGCGTTTTTTGGCAGCAGTAGAATAATGCAATTGCACATATTTAGTGCCTTTTTTCATATATTTATGCGCTTGTTCGATGATTTCGTCGGTGGGAATTATCACAAAAGGGATAGCAGAAATCACCCCATCCACTTGCTCGAAACCAGCCGCTTGGATATATTGACCCATTTTGGCGGCATCATCTTGAACTATAGTAACGCGAGGGTCATCGCCTACAGTTTTGCGCAATTCTGCAATTAGCAATTCATTGATTTCAAAACTAATCAACTTGGTATCGGGCTTCATTTTTTGCAAAATATACTTGGTGATAGAACCGTCACCAGCCCCCAATTCTACAATACATTTGGCATTATCGAAGTCCATATATTTTACCATATTTTTGCTGGTAAATTTGGAGGTAGCAGCCACAGCCCCAACGGTTTTGAACCGTTTCATCCCCTCTAAAAAAAATTTTATAGCGTTCATTGCAATTTTTGCGTTTTTGATATTTTGTAGAATAAAAGAAAATCCAAAGCGGGCGCAAATATAGTCTTTTAGAAAGCTTTTTTTGTAGTTTTTATATTTTTTGCGAACTATTTGATAAAAAAACTGTGTTTGCAACCCTACAAAGGCAGATAATTACAAATAAGCTGTAATTTTGCCCCGCAAAAATTATTTTTATACCACAACCAAAAGTCTAAAGTTTATGTCAAAAGAAATCACCAGCCAAGAAGAAAATTATTCGGAATGGTATTTGGATATTGTAAAAAAAGCCCAATTAGCGGATAATTCCAAAGTCAAAGGCTGTATGGTAATTAAGCCGTACGGGTTTGCAATTTGGGAAAAAATGCGCGATGAATTAGACCGCCAATTTAAAGCCACAGGGCACCAAAACGCTTACTTTCCCCTATTTATACCCAAATCATTTCTAAGCAAAGAAGCAGCCCACGTCGATGGTTTTGCCAAAGAATGTGCTGTAGTTACCCACCACCGATTGAAGGTTGGCGCAGACGGCAAGAGCGTAGTGGTCGACGAAACTGCCAAATTGGAAGAAGAGTTGATAGTTCGCCCCACTTCAGAGACGATAATTTGGGACACTTACAAAGATTGGATAAAATCTTATCGCGATTTGCCCCTGTTGATAAATCAATGGGCGAATGTGGTGCGTTGGGAATTGCGCACGCGGTTATTTTTGCGCACTACCGAATTTTTGTGGCAAGAAGGACATACAGCCCACGCTACTGAAGCAGAAGCTATAGCAGAAGCGCGCCAAATGTTGGATATTTACGCCGATTTCGCCCGCGATTTTATGGCTATGCCCGTTTATAAAGGTACAAAAACCCCCAATGAGCGTTTTGCGGGTGCAGACGATACTTATACTATAGAAGCGTTGATGCAGGACGGGAAAGCGTTGCAAGCGGGCACTTCTCACTTTTTGGGTCAAAATTTTGCCAAAGCGTTTGAGGTTACCTTTTTGAATGAAAACAATAAGAATGAATACGTTTGGGCGACCTCGTGGGGCGTTTCTACCCGATTAATGGGTGCGTTGATAATGAGCCATAGCGACAACGAAGGGTTGGTTTTGCCCCCAAAACTCGCTCCCATACAAGTGGTGATTATACCCATACCCAAACCTGACGAAGCTATAGATGCAAAAGTGGCAGAAATTAGCCAAGCATTGCGCAAAAAAGGGATTACGGTCAAATACGACAACGATACCAAAACCCGCCCAGGGTTTAAATTCGCAGAGTACGAAATGCGCGGTGTTCCCGTTCGTTTGGCTTTGGGTGCGCGCGATTTGCAAAATGGCACTATAGAAATCGCCCGCCGAGATACGAAAGAGAAAAAATCCGTTAGTTTGGAAAATATAGCCGATTATGTGGAAAATTTATTGGTAGAAATTCAAGATAATTTGTACCAAAAAGCCAGCCAAAGGTTAAAAGACCGCACCCATACCGTCAACACTTGGGAAGAGTTTGTGGATGTGGTAGAAAATAAAGGCGGCTTTGCGTACGCGTATTGGGATGGCACTACAGAAACCGAAGTTAAAATCAAAAACTTAACTCAAGCTACCGCTCGCTGTATGCCTTGGGATTTGGAAGTAGCCGAAGGTACAAAAACTTGTATTTTGACCGGCGCGCCCGCTACCCAGCGCGTTTTGTTCGCCAAAGCGTATTAAAAATAAAAATCCCCTTCGCCAACTGACGGAGGGGATTTTTTTTATTTTTATTTGGTGTTATTGAATTTTGGTTTTACCTTTGTGCCGAAATTAGCTTTTTACACCAAAATCAGCCATACAAATGTTTAAATTAAAGCTCAACAACTTTCGCGGTTTCTTAAATCAAGAATTTGACTTTTCTCGTGTCAACATATTAATAGGTGAAAATAGTGCTGGCAAAAGCAGTATTTTTAAATTTTTACTTGCTTTAAAACAAAGTTTGCGTTCCCGAAATGACAGAGCATCTAATTTAACGTTATCAGGCGAATACGTGGATTTAGGAAATTATAAAGAAACTATCTATAACCACGAAATAGATAGAAATTTATTTTTTTCTTTTGAATTTGGCGAAAATTATCACCGCTTTTTTTCAAATAGATTACCAAAAGGGCATAAATTTAATAATTTTCTTGAAAACATTGCACAATCAAAAACAGTTTTAAACTTTGAACTCAGTAAAAATTTAAGCTACCATAAAAATATCATTTTCAGTATAAATAATGAAACTGTGGGGACAATAAAATTTGTATTTCCGCAAGACGAAAATATAGCTGAACAAGATATTTATTTAATTGGTGAAAGCCCAAAATGTGAGCTTATATTTGAAAGTAAATATTTTAATCAAGTATTTGAACTAAAAGAAGTGGAATATGAAAAGCAGGCTTTTTTAACTCTTATAAATGGAAGTTTAAAGAATAGCATTGCTAAATATAGCAACTTGGAAGAAGCACAACAGGTGGAACTTCATAATCAACTTGCGTATTTATTGACATCTCAAAATTTTCTACAAAGACAATTAATTAGGTTGGAATATGTAAATCCTTTGTTAGACGACAAAGCAGAACGTATGTATTCTTTTATAAGTGAGCCAAAAAGAATACAACAAATCAAAAATATAAGGGATTTAATTGAATTTCTTGAAGCACCAACGACAAACGAAATATTTAAAACTGATTTAACTAATTTCCTTAAAAAATTAGGGCTTCTTGATGATTTTTATATAAAAAAAGAAGGTCCTACAAGAGAATTTAGGGTAATTATAAATGGTATGGATAGCAATATATTAGATGTCGGTTTTGGTGTATCCTTACAAATTCCTATTTTTGCCCAAGCACTTTTTTTAGAAAGTATAAAAATAACAACAATCGACAAAGACCAAAAGAAGGTTGACACGGAAGAAGGTAAAACTCTTTTGATAGAACAGCCAGAAATTCATTTACACCCAGCTTTACAAGCCAAATTTATGGAAACACTACTAAGTATTGGTAGTAACAATGTCTATTTTATAGAAACGCACAGCGAGCATATTGTTCGAAGACTGCAAGTTATGGTTAAAAACGGCGGCATAGCATCAAACGATATTTCAATTCATTACTTCAAAGAAATGCAAAAATCGGAGCATAAAATAAACTCCGAAACAGGGAAACTACGCCCTAATTTTCCAAAAGGTTTCTATGATGTTTCTTATGATTTAGGTTTTCAATTAATGAGCTAAAATGAAAGTACTTATACACAAAGACTTAATTTTGGGCTTTATCAAACAAAACTTAAAGGATAAAGAACAACAACTACAAATTAACCAAATTTTTAATAACAAAAACTTAGTCTTTTTATTTTCTAAAAATTTCTTTTCATTCATAGAAAAAGAAATTGAGGAAAAATACAGAGAAGAGTTTATTTATCTAGTTAATAAACTAAGAGATGGTAAGTTTGATGAGTTTACCCCAAAAATTAACACATCTAAAACATCAATAGATTTTGAAGATGAGTTTGATGGAAAAGTTAATACATCAGGAAAATCAAAGACCTTCGAAGAAGAGTTTATAGAAATTTTCAATACTGCGACTAATAATGTTGTTCTTGCTTTATCTCTCAACACTCCAAGCCCAGCAATCAAGCAAGCTATACCCCAAATAGCTATTTTCACCCAACAAAAAAAGCCCAATTACCATTGGTTAGTTGTCAATTTAGCTATTTGTTCGCCTTTTACTTTGAGTGTAGATGAGGCAGATTTTAAAAATGATACACAAACAGATAAATTTTTTGACGATTTATTTTCTATTCCAAAAAAAATTGAAAGCGCGACTATTTTTGATGATTTTCAAGTTTTTAAGGATAAGAAATATTTCATGTTAAAAAATAGCAATGTTTCTTACTGTACAAGATTAAAAGGTAAACCTGAAAATATAGAAACTTTAAACACACAACTTAAACTCTTAAAAATAGAATTTTCAGAATCAAGCCTTTGGAGAAAAGATGAAGGTTCACATACGCGAAGAATAGTTTTTGAAGGTTTTGTTGTTAATCCTGACATTGCAATAAACCAAGCAAAAGTATCAACAAATAAAATATGGTCTATACACATTAGATTTGGCGAAGAACTAGCAAAAACTATGCTTGCAATTCGCGATAAAGAATATCAAGAGTACAAACCTAATTTATAAAAAAAATCAAACTATTTTTTGTTTTTAAGGCGAATAAAGCCCCATTTTTCTGTTTTTTTATCCTGTACTGAAGCCAATCCTTCGCTAAATTCAGCCACAAAACTAGCTTCCAACTCCACAACCCATTTACCCGTTTTGTCTATAAAACCCCATTTCAAATCTGGGCTATCTTCTGATGTGCTTATATCTTGTGCGACTTTGGCCAGGCCATTTTCAAAATCATCGCTAAAAATTTCAAATTGGGGTTCAATAACCCATTTGCCTTTATTGTTTATAAACCCATATTTGCCCTCTTTGCTCGCCAAAGCCAAGCCCTCCGAAAAACTGTAAGCATAATCAAACTCAAAAGGAATAACCATTTCGTTAGCTTGGTTCACATATCCATACTTGTCGTCTGTGTTGGTAATAGGAAGCATATTTTCAGAAAAATTGCTAAAGAATTCAGTATCGGACTCAAAAATCCATTTGCCGTTTTTGTCTATAATCCCATATTTGCCCTCTTTTACCACAAAACCTGTATTGTCATCTAATACATTCGCCATATCAAACTGTGGTTTAAGCAACCACTCACCTTTTTTGTCTATAAATCCGTATTTGCCGTCTTTTTCCAATTGGACTGCTGCCCAATTGCCGCTAAAATGAGAAGCTCCATACACTGGCAAGTTTATAGCTTGTTGCCCTTTTTTGTCTATAATCAGCAATTCATCTTTTTCTGAAATTGCGACTGCCAAACCCTCGTCAAAATAAAATGCAAATTGGAATATAGGCTGGATAATCCACTTACCTTTTTTGTCTATACATCCCCATTTATCGTTTTGTTGGGCAGAAGCCAACCCCTCTCTAAACATTGTGGCACTTTGAAACTGTGGGCGAATCACCCATTTGCCTTTTTTGTCTATAAATCCACACTTGCCATTTTGTTCGGCTAATGCCAAACCTTCTGAAAAATCACCCAAGTTGTCAAATTGAGGACGAATTGCCCATTCCCAAGTTTGGTTTTGAGCGAAAATTAAGGCTACGTTCAAGAGTAGCAATAAAGAAAATAATGTTTTTTTCACGATGTAATTGTTTAAATTGTTATTAAAAAAATAGAGAGAAATTTATACACCAAAAATCCCCTTCGCCAACCGACGGAGGGGATTTTTTATGCAATCAGATTATTAGCTGGTTAAAAATAGCGCACGTGTATAACTTTACTTTCGTCCAAACGTATCATATCATAACCCAACATAATCTCATAGCTGCCTTGATTGGCTGTGCTGAAACCGCTTATGGTATAATCAAAAGCCGCACCAATACGCAAGCCATTATTTAAGCGCAAAGAAGCCCAAAAATCTACAGAGTCGTAAGAACTTGTATTCAATTCAAAGGCAGAGCGGAACGCTACCCCCAACCATAGCCGTTTTTTGAACAAAAAAGCTGCGTCAATATCAAAAGTATTGGGTGCGCCTCTTCTCTCGTCAGCTATATTTCTTTCCACAAACAAACCTATATTTTTAAGCATAATAGTAGGTCTAAATGTAATATCTTGAGTCAATTTGAAGGCTACACCTCCAGTCAGATAATAATGGCGAAATTGTTGAGCAATGGGAGTATTGTTCAAATCTGCTGGAGTGCGTTTGCGCAAAGCGTTGGTAACCAACATAGGCGAAGATAAACCCACAAACCAAGTTTTGGCTTGCACATAAAGCCCTGTGCCAAAATTAGGCAACCACAAATTGGGTTGTTGGTTTTGGAAAGCTGGGTCAACAGGATTATCCAAATCTAAGCCCGTGTAATCCGCGCGAAAATTCGTAACCCCACCTTGCAAACCCAAAGAAATATAGCCACCTTTTTGTTGAGGGTCGCCAAATTTTATTCTGTAAGCGAAAGAAGGGAAAAAACTAAAAGTGTTTTGCGTAGGCACTCTATCATAAGTCATATTCAAACCCAAACCGATATTTTTAGCTTGTATAGGCGAATGTAAAGTGAAATTTTGGGTCATCGGCGCGTCTGGTCCCATAGAAACCCATTGATGGCGATGCAATAATACCGCATCCAAAGCGTCTGCACTACCCGCATAAGCAGGATTATAAGACAATTGGTTGAACATGTACTTGGTGTACATAGACGCTTGCTGGGCATAAATAGCAGCTGTAGCTAAACAAAAAAAAGTGAGTAGGGATAACTTTTTCATATAGAAAGTGATTGATTGATAAATTTTATGACTTTTCGGGCGCAAAGATAATTATTTTTTGTGTAAAAATTATTTTTCAGGTTATTTTTTTGATAAAAATCCCAAAGGCAAATAAAAATAAAGAAAAAATACTATTTTTGCAAAAATTTTTGACCTATTATAAATACTATGTCCTTAGATTTGTCCTCTTCTGTACTTCCTTTGTACTATCTGCCTAATATAGAATATCTAAGCGCAATAGCTTGTGCCACAACTATTTGTATAGAACAATTTGAAAATTATCAAAAACGCTCTTTTCGAAACCGTTGTTTTATCAACACAGCCCAAGGCACGCTACAATTGAGTATACCCTTGCAAAGTGGCAAAAACGAACAGCAAGCTATACGCGAAGTCAAAATTGACAACCAACAAGCTTGGCAAAGACAACATTGGCGTAGTTTAGTAACGGCTTACAACGCTGCCCCTTTTTGGGAATACTATGCGGATAGTTTAATTCTTTTTTATCAAAAAAAGTACGATTTTTTGTGGGACTGGAATATAGAACTATTAACTTGGTTGTTGGATAAAATAAAAATTAAAACAGAAATTTGTTTTACTAACGCCTACAAAATTGAAAGTGCTGCCACAAGTTCGCATTTACAAAACTATCAAAAAGCCCAATATGAAAACTTTACCCCCAAAGTTTACCCACAATTATTTGGCGATTTTCATAATTTTTTGCCCAACTTAACCAGCTTAGACGCTTTGTTTTGTATGGGTAATTTGACGGGTGCATATTTGAAAAGTTGCCGATAGTGAAATTTTTTTTACTTTTTTATTAAAAAAATGATACGAATTTTTATCCTATTTTTACTAACGCTGTTATCTTGTAACCAAACTCCCACACCTTGTCCCGCTTGTCCTACTTGCCCTATCGACAGCACAAAACATATTATCAAACTGATAAAAGAGGTCGAAATTGAAATTCCTATCCCCGTAGAAATTGATACTTTTATCCAAAAAGTAAAATCTGATGAGCAAGTAAAACAGCAAATTTTAGCCTTTGGGGAAAAATTAACCCAAAACCCTAAATATAAAATCCTTTTGGAGCAAATAGAACAAGGCGAACTAACACTCAGAGTAGAAGGCTACACCATCCGCAGCAAACGGCCTGACATCAACGAGCTAATCTCTGAGGCTTGCGGAAATTATGGAGCCAATATCTTAAAACAGTGTTGTAACCTAAAAGCAGTTGCTGTGCCTATGGGGTCGTATGGCAACAAAGCAAAAATTAGAATTTGCTTTTATTAGAATTTTCTTTATCTTAAGTTGCTCCCATTTCCGTTAAAAAATAGCCTTGTGAGCCAATAACTTACGAGGCTTTCAAATTTTTTTCACTTTTTTTGCATTTTTTTGCTAAAAAATTTTTGTTTTTAAAAAAACGCCGTAACTTTGCGCCACTTTGTGCAAAAAAACAAGCTGTTGCATTTTTTGCCAAACCACTTATTCACAATTTATTCCAAATAAAAATATAAATTCAGCCAAAAAAATCATGGACTTCATTCGTTTTGTTGGGCAGCAATGCGCCCGCGACATCAGCAAATTTGACTTTTTCCGCCCGGGCGACAACGTAGCTGTAACCTACGAAATCGTGGAAGGCGATAAAAAACGCGAGCAAACATTTCGCGGCGATATTATCAAAATTAAAGGCGAAGGCATCAGCCGCAGCTTCACTATCCGCAAAATTTCTGATGGTATTGGTGTAGAGCGTATTTTCCCTTTCAATTGCCCAGCCCTTACTAATATAGTAAATCTTAAAAAAGGTCGTGTACGTCGTGCCAAATTGTACTATGTACGTGGTCAAGTGGGTAAAGCAGCAAGAATTAGAGAGAAAAAATTCGTTCAATCTATCGCTGAAAACCTCAAAGGCAAAAAACGCAAATGGACTTTTGATAATTCAGTTCTTTACGTTTAAGATATATCAAACGCTATCGGTGAAAACTGGTAGCGTTTTTTATTATAATCCATTTTTTAACCAATAGGTAAAATTTTATTGATGTCAAAATTTATCCGAATCATCAGCTATCAACCCAAAGGTAGTTTGTGGTACACAGATATTACAGGTCTGGACAAAAACGCGATACAGTTGGAATTTGAGGGAAAAATTATAAACGATATTGGCAAGCCATTTATCCATTTTAGGGCAAAAACCGCCAAAATGACCGATTATGTGGGCGGAATTGGGCGATTTACCATCATTTCCAACCGATTTAAGGAGATATTAACCACTTTGCCCGATAGTCAATATATGCAGTTTATCCCCTGCCAATCCAATTATTCAAAAGCAAGTGAGCAATTTTGGATATTAAATTTATTGGAATTAGTGGATTGTTTTGATTGGGAAAACAGCGAATATATCAAAAGAAGCAAACACATCAACCCCAGCGAGTTTTGGCCTGACGAGGTTACGCGGGTAGAAATGCGCGCGGATAAAATTGGAGATAGAAACATTTTTAGAGTGTTGGATTCGCCCACTAATATATTCATTAGCAAGCATTTAGAAAATATCATTTTAGAAAAAAAGCTAAAACTTACTTTAGTAAGAACCCCCAACCTCACCCAAATCGTAGATGCCGACCCAAACGACCCCAGATTGGCCAGATGGGGACACGAAAACATAGATTAAACCCAATAAAAAAACCTACCCAGCAGATGCCGAGTAGGTTTTTTATCTTTTATAAAATACTGATTGTATTAAGGTTGCATCAACACAACGGGTAAAGTTTGGATTTTGCTACCGCTGCTTACGCGCAAATAATAAGTACCTGCGGGCAAGTTTTGGGTGCTAACCGCGTAAGGTTGCGCGCTCAACCAAACATTTTGTTGGCTCAATACGCTACGTCCCAATACATCGATTAAATCTAAATTCACCGCTTCGCTGGCTTGATTAGCAACTACAAAAAACTGACCCGCATTGGGATTAGGGTATAAATTAAGCCCCATTTCGTTAGCAGTTTCGTTGATAGACACAGGGAAACAATTCAATATATTAACTGTAAATTCTGCTGTATCGCGGCAAGTTGTAGGTCCATTGCTAATATGGCGGATGGTATAAACACCAGCATTATTGAGTGCAGTATCCAAAGAAAAAGCACCAGTGTTAGGATTAATGTTCAAGCCTCCACCCAATACAGTAAATGTACCCTGAGAGCCTTGAAGGGTAGCTATTTGCAAATTAGGGGTCGATGTTTGGCAATAAGTAACTGAATCATAAGAAAAATCAGCCGTATCAGCAGGAATAATCGTAACTGTAACTACAGAAAAATTGACACAAGCGCCATTTGTAGCATAAATTACCGTTTGAGGTGTATTGACTGTTGCATTGTTCAAATCTATAACCCCTGTACCAATATCAACAGGCAAACCCGTGTTGGAAGAGAACGTTCCCCCCATCATACCCGTAATCATTGGCATTGGGTGAGTTGCATTTTGGCAATAAACTGCTGAACTATAAGCAAAAGTCGCATTATCCATAGGCGTAATCGTCAATACGTCCGTAGATTGAGAAGCGCAAGCGTTGGGCAAAGTGTAAGAAACGGTATAAGAACCAGCTGCAGACATCATCACGTTAATTTCACCAGTCAAGCTATCTACCGCCAAACCAGCCGCACTGCCATATAAACCACCCATTAAACCCATAAGTGTTGGGTTGATATTGGCTACATTATTACAAACCGTGGTTGGGAAATAATCAAAACTTGCATCTTCAGTGGTATCAATTTGTACCATTACAGAATCCATATTAGGACAAATGCCGTTGGTGGTATAATATACACGGTGCATTCCAGCAGCAGAAGCGCTAGCATCTATTGTACCAGAAGTTGTATTTAAACTTAAATTGTTGGAAGCGGTCGAGAAAGTACCTCCAGCAAGCCCCAAAACGTTGGCTGCCGCTGCTGTATTGGTTTCGCACAAATGTTCATTAGTAGCTAAGTTGTAGTGGAAATCTGCATTATCTGCTGCTGTAGCAGTAATTTGGAAGCTATCAACAAAAGCACAGCCAGGTTGGCCTACTGTGTAAATAATCTGATAAGCTTGACCACCCATAGCTGAAGAAAGATTTAACTCTCCATTTACAGGGTCTAAGGTCAAACTGTTGGGATTGGCAGAAAATATCCCACCTGTAGAACCATTATTAACCGCTATAGGATTAACTCCGTTCGTACAATAACTGGTGTTTGTATAAGAAATATCAGCTGTAGGAGTCACTGAAGTTTGGCTAATAGAAATGGTAAAACTACCAGAAACACCAGCCGTCCATCCTTCTACCACCACATAAACGGTGTCATGAGCGCGAATATCAAAATTGCTAATTATCGATTGTGCGCCACAACCATCGTCATTAAAAGTCAGTTGATTAACCCCTGTAGCATCGTAAAGTCTTAAATAAGAATCGTATGTTGTACCTGTACACAAAGAAGCCGTGATTTGAGTGGCGCAAGGGTCTAATATAACTCTATACCAAACATCAGGAGAAGTATTACCCGTAGTGCTTGTGTAACAACGTGCTGTGCTGTTGCTATTGGTATAATTAATCGTATTGACATTAAACGCTGTTTGTAATGAGTCCCCTACTGTGCTTGGCGCGCAATCTGTGATAAAATTGAAAGGTCCTGACCAAGCTGAAGTATCGCCCGCACTGCAAAACTCACGAACATAGAAAGTGTAGCTTGTGTTTGGATTAAGCCCCGTAATCGTATAAGGATTGGTCGTAACCAAAGTACCTGTGCCGCTTGGTGTTGTACCTACAGCGCCATGATATACAAACCAGCTATTGCCTGGTGCAGGAGAATTCCATGCTACCACAGTAGAATCTGGACGCAAAGAAGGAAAGGTTATGCTATTGGGTTGAGGACAAGTGGGCGTTTCGATAAGATTGAAATCGTCAAAAACTATATAAAAAGGCACTGCATTAGCCCATACATTGACGCCAAAATGATAAGTGCCTGTAGTAGTGGGCGTAAATGATACAAAATGCTGTTGATAAGTTGTGTTGGTCACATTGACTACTGTAGTACCAATTCTTGTCATAGCAGCTACAGTTTGGGCATTGCCTACACCTACGCGCAAAGAGTCAAATCCTGTAGCCCCATCAGCTTTATACCAAAAAGAAAAGTCATATTGACGTCCTGCTGTGAGCGTGAATGCTGGTGTCCAAGCCCAGTCACCTGTACCTGCTGCTGTACTCCAAGCTGTATAAAGGTATTTTGTACCCGTACGCGCGCTTCTGTTGTTAGATTGTGCTCCGTTGCCCGTAGCAAAGTCAGTTACATTTCTAAACCAACAATTTGGCATAGGACCGCCTACAGTGGCTACCGCTACACTTTCAAAACCTTCAGTCCAAGGTGGGGTTAAGTTTACGCAAGGGGTAGTAAAATTGACTGCTAATGACCAATTGCTGGTATCGCCCACAGCACATATTGTTCTAATAAAAACACTGTAGCTGGTGGCTGCAGTCAAACTTGTATTGCTAGTGCTAGTGCCTGTAATAGGGGTAGGCGTTCCTGTCGTAGCTGCATTACCTTGTGGCACAATAACCATCTGTCCATTGGTCAAATTAGTTGTCCAAGTAAAATTGGCTGAAGTCGGACTTGGTGTAGTTGCTGCCAAACCCACGGGAGGCGGACAAGTGCTAGGAGTCCATCTGTAAGTTTGCCCGCTAGTTGGTACTAAAGTGTTCAAAAAAGCTATAGACGCAGTATTTATTGCGCCTGCCGCTGATGTAGCCCAAGTGTTTGTACCATTTGCTACTGAACGATTGTTGAAATCTGTATTATTGACACCTCTCAAACCCACTTGCGCTGTATTAGCGGTTGTCTCTGTGGTAGTAAAAGTCCCATAAACCACTTCAACGATATTAGAAGTCTCTGTCAAACGGATTTGGAAGTTAAAGTTATTGCCCGTAGCAAGAAAGCGACGATAATTTGCCCATTGCACCACCAAAACACGATTGGGGGCTGTTCCTGTAGTTTCAAAACGCAATTCAGAACCTACTTGCCCTTGCAAGTCGCGCGCAAAAGCTGCTATGCGGTTGGCAAGTTCAGGCGGTGTGGTTGTAGTGGTAGCGCTAATTGCAGTGTAAGAACTAGAGCTGGTTATATTCACAGACGGGCTAAGAGCTGACCGCCCCAATACAATCCAACCGTTAGCATTGACAGCGAATCTGTCAAAGGTTGTACCATTAAAGGTGAAATTAAAACCAATTGGAAAACCTACACCCGTCAGAACTGTACCTCCAGCAAGTGCGGCTGGGTCTACAAAACGCTCGTCGTCATTTGCAGTACCGCCTAAAACTGTACCTCCTGTGATAGCGGTGTAAGTTCCCGACAGTTGGGAAAACGTATAAGCGTTTACTTGAGCTTTTGCCCACATAGGCAGCAAAAAAGACAAGCAAAGCCAAATGATTTGTTTGTTAAAAAATCGCATACAAAATTTGTTTATTGTTATTGAATAAGGAGAATGATTTGCTTTTAAAAATTTGGTAAAATAACAGCCGCAAAAATAGTACATTTTTTGGAGATTATTAATTGTATATTAAAAAAAGGTAAAAATTATCTTTTTTTTCTAAAAAAAAGCAAAAAAAAAGCTCTCGTCGTTAAAGACAAGAGCCGTTGAAAATAAACGGGCGAAGTACGGGGCTCGAACCCGTGACCACTAGAACCACAATCTAGTGCTCTACCTGCTGAGCTAACATCGCCATTTTTTATTTTATTTGCGCTGCAAAGGTACAACCATTTTTTCTATCTGCAAAGTTCCCTAAAGCATTTTTTTATAAAAAAGGCTAAAATTTGTATTTTTTTTGCATTTTTTTACCAATTTAAGACTTTTTTATTTAAAAAAACATTTTTTAGAGGTGTAAAATCGCCTTTTTTTGCAAAAGTGTTTCTTGTGTTTCTACATTTTCGGGGTCAGGCACACAACAATCTACAGGGCAAACTGCTGCGCATTGTGGTTCTTCGTGAAAGCCCACGCATTCGGTACATTTATCCGTTACGATAAAATAATAATCGTCAGAAACGGGATTATGGAGTTCATCCGCATCTGCTTCGCGCCCATCGTGTAGAGTGAATGAGTTGCGCAATGTTGTGCCATCGGCATATTTCCAAGAGACACCCCCTTCGTAAATTGCATTGTTGGGGCATTCAGGTTCGCAAGCACCACAATTGATGCAAACGTCAGTTATCATAATAGCCATAAAAAAATAGAATAATTTGGTTTGTCGGGTTATAAACTAAAAAATTAAATTTTTGGTTCAAAAGCTGGAGCATTTTTTTCCATTTCTGCCCTCTTTGAACAAATAATTATCGCTTTTTTGTGCTTTTTTTTAAAAAAAGAGCTGTAAAATTGCCTTTTTTTGCAAAAGCGTTTCTTTGCTTTCTACATAATCAGGGTCAGGCACACAAGCTTCATGGGGACAAACTGCCGCGCATTGTGGCTCTTCGTGAAAGCCCACACATTCAGTACATTTATCCGCCACGATAAAATAATAATCCTCAGCAATGGGATTATGAAATTCATCCGCATCCGCTTCGCGCCCGTCGTGTAGGGTGAATGTATCGCATAATGTTGTGCCATCTGCGTATTTCCAAAATGCGCCCCCCTCATAAATTGCGTGGGTAGGGCATTCAGGCAAACAGGCACCGCAACTAGTGCAAGCGTCAGTTATCATAAAAGCCATAAAAAATGAAGTATTTGGGTTTCTTGCAAGAGAATAAATATCAAAAAGAGGACTCTTCTATATTTTCATCAATAAATAGCCTTATGTGTTCAGTTTTCCAGTTATATGTCTCTGGTTGAGCTATTTCTTCAAAAAAACTTTTTAAAAGTGTTGTGGTGTCTGATTTATCAATTTGGGCTGGTATTGTTTTTAAAGAAGTATTATCAATAATTACGGGTAAAACCCTTTGTTTGAGTCGGTAGCCATTGTTTTTTAAAAATATATCCAAAACCATAGCCGCTGTGCGTTTATTGCCATCGTGAAAAATATGATTAGTAATTATTTTTTCTACATAAAACGCTGCTTTTTCTACAAGTCCTGGATAGAAGGCATCGTTTTCCACCATATCTAATAAATATTCAAACTCATTCAGTTTGGCTATACCAATCGGTGACTTTAGTCCTGTGTAACGCGCTATCTGTTGCTCGTTGATTAGCAAAAAATCATCCTCAGCCAAATACTTTATAAAATTCATTAAGATAAGGCTTTATAAAGTTCATCAAAAGTTGTTTGGCTAGCATTAATTTGTTGTAGAAATTTCTCTTTTTCAAAAAAATTGTAAAAATGTTTTTTTAGCTTTGATAAAGCTGGGCTTGTGTAGCGTCTTGGAATGGATTGGGAAACAGAATGCAAAATTTGTAAAAACTGCCGAAAATCTCCGCTAACAAAGTTAGAACATTTTAAAAAATCAAACGCTAACGCATCAGGATTTAATTCAAGGTCAAAGAGCATTTCCGATTTGTCAGTGGTGATGTCCGCTAAATTTTCTTCAAAGACTTGCTTCAGCGTTTCATCCATTTGGTTTCTAAACTTTCCCAAACCGAAAGCGAGTAAAATTTCAAGAACATTGTTTATAAACCTTTGCGCTTTTTCTTTATTAGACCACTTGGAAACAACAGAGAATTCATACAGATTTCCTTTAAGGTCATACTGCTGTGTTATTTTTTTTTGCCCTTCTGCTTCCAGCAAAGCTATTACCTCAACTATATGAGGATTTTTTTCAAAAAATAATTCGTTCATAATTAAAAAATTGGGGTTAATTCGTTAGAAACCAACAAATTAGCTTTTTGGTTCAAAAACTGGAGTAATTTTCTCCATTTCTGATAATAATAAGTTTTTGAGTGAAGCAGAAGCAGCCACCAAAGGCAAGCGCACAGTCTCGCCACAAATGCCCAAGTGCGCCAAAGCTGCTTTTACGCCCACAGGATTTCCCTCTTTAAACAGTAAATCGGTGCAATGCATCAATTTATAATGTAATTTTTGCGCAGTTTTCAAATCGCCCGCGCGCGCTTCGCGCACCATTTGGCTAAATTCGGCTGGGTATAATTGCCCAACTACAGAAATAACCCCTTCTCCCCCACAGGTTACTATAGGCAAGGTCAAATTATCATCGCCCGACAACACCGCAAAATGCGCGGGGCGGTTGTTGATAATCTCCATAGCTTGGCTAATACTGCCCGATGCTTCTTTGACCGCGATAAAAATAGGGTTGGAATGCGCCAAACGCAAGGTAGTTTCTGCAGTCATATTCACCCCCGTGCGAGTAGGCACGTTGTACAAAATAATCGGCAAGGGCGAAGCAGCAGCCAACGCGCTGTAATGTTGGAAAAGTCCCTCTTGGCTGGGACGGTTGTAATAAGGCGTTACGGACAAAATAGCGGATAATCCTTTGGTGTCTAATTTTTTCAATTTTTCTACCAAAGCGGTTGTGTTATTCCCCCCCAAACCCAACACTACAGGCAAACGATTATTATTAACGGAGATAATATGGTTCAAAACAGCAGTTTGTTCGCTTTCGGATAAAACCACATTTTCGGCAGTTGTACCCAAAGCCACCAAAAAATCAACCCCGCCTGCGATGCAATGTTCTACCAATCGGCTCAAAGCGGGAAAATCTACCGCATAGTTTTTATCAAAAGGGGTAACTAAAGCTATGCCCGTACCCGTTAGTTTATTATTTATCATTATAAAAATCAATGGTTTAGAAAGCTATTCAATCGTTTTTTCTATTTGATAATCGTTGCGATTGGGCGAGTTTCGGGATATGAGTTCAGCCAAAAATCCAGCCAAAAACAACTGCGAACCCAAAATAACGGTTAAAACCCCCAAATAAAAAATCGGGCGGTCTGTCATTGGGTATTGATACCCGCAAAATTTGTCTATAGTCAAATACAACAGGATACAAAAGCCCACAAAAAAGCTAATCACGCCCATTGTGCCGAAAAAGTGCATTGGTTTTTTACCAAATTTACCCACGAAAGTGATGGACATCAAATCCAAAAAGCCGTTGATAAACCGCTCTATGCCGAATTTAGTGTTGCCGTACTTGCGCGCTTGGTGTTGAACCACTTTTTCCACTATTTTTTTGAACCCAGCCCATTTGGCGATAACGGGAATATAACGGTGCATTTCGCCATAAACTTCTATAGATTTGACCACCTGATAATTATAGGCTTTCAACCCACAGTTGAAATCATTCAATTGCACCCCGCTTATCCAACGGGTAGCTGCATTAAACAATTTGGTGGGGATGGTTTTGGTGATAGGGTCGTAGCGTTTTTGTTTCCAACCCGATACCAAATCGTTGCCTTCTACCGCTATCAATCTGTACAAGTCGGGAATTTCGTCTGGGCTGTCTTGCAAATCCGCGTCCATTGTGATAATAACTTGACCTTTGGCGAGTTTGAACCCCTCGTTAAGAGCTGCTGATTTGCCATAATTGCGGCGGAATTTAATCCCTTTGACTGAAGAATTTTGTTGTGATAAATGCTCTATAACTTGCCAAGAAGTGTCTGTACTGCCGTCATCTACCAAAATCACCTCGTAACTAAAGTTATTAGCCTGCATCACCCGCTCTATCCAAGCCGTCAATTCGGGCAAAGATTCAGCCTCATTAAGTAGGGGAATAACTACTGATATTTGTGTGCTAAAATTATTCATTGTGTTTAATTCTCTTTTTTGACCCTTCTCGACATAAAACTAACAGTGGCAGAGGTGAGAAATCCTACCGCCAAAGCCCCAAACATATCCACAGCCATTCCCCCTTTGGTGGTAAAAAACACCCCCCAATCTTTATTCAGTTGCCTATCCAATCGCTCTGGTGTCCAGCCTGTCGTATCAGTTGTACTGCTGAAAGTACCATCAGCTTTTGCCTTTTCAATACGCTGTTTGTCGGCTAAAATAAGGTTTTGTTTATAAATTTCTTTCAAATCGCTGTTGTATTTTGGGTAAATATACTCGCGCATCACAAACGTATTGAGTGCAATTACAGCCCCAATAAACAAACTAGCCAACATCCCCACAGCTAAACCTTGCCGTATACTCATCAAAAAACCATTTCGTTTCCTGAATATAAGCATAGACCAAGTGACTGCAGCCACTACGCTTAGCCTAAACGTCCAAATTTGTAGGTTGCTAAAATCCATACCATTAATATGCAATGTATAATTAGCTAGACCATAAAACACACCTGTAACCAAAGCCACAGTAGCCGCTATTTGCGACATTTTTATAAACAATTCTTTCATTTGTTTTTTTGAAAACCAATTTTGGGTGCAAAGTTAGATATTTTTATCAAAATAAAAAAACGCAACTTACATTTTAGCGTAGGTTGCGTTCTAATTTTTTAATAAATGGCTATTCTTTTACGATTTGTATGCTTTCTGTTTTATTTTCTGTGCTAATGTTTAGATTATAAATGCCAGCAGGCAATTTGCTAATATCAATTCTGTTGGTATTGGTGTAAGTAGCTACCAATTTCCCGTCCAATGCGAAAACCTGCAACATTTTTACGTTAGCACCCTGCACATTAATAATATCTTTGGTCGGATTAGGGAAAACGGTAAAGATAGATTTTGCTACCTCATCAACTGTAACCACTACTGTAGCAGCCGAAGTATTGGAACAACCGTTGGCATCTGTAACGCGAACTGTAAAAGTTCCCCCCACCTGAGGAGAAGTATATTGGGCACTTGCTGCGTTGGGGATGATATTTCCTGAAGCATCCAACCATTGATAAGAAACAAACCCAGAAGTAGCGGTCAAAACACCAGTTCCATTGTTGGTAACACTCACTGTAGGAAGTGCAAAAACAGCAACGCTAGTAGATTGGGTAGCTGTACAACCAAAAGGAGAAGTGGCAGTAACGACGACATTGTAAGTGCCTGGTGTATTTATGGTAATAGAACTACCTTGCTCGCCTGTACTCCAAGCGTAAGTATTAGGAACATTTGTTTGTGGGGTAATGGTTGTAGCACCGCAGCCTTGTGGATTGCTATTTACTAGCCCAAAAATAGGATTGGGGTCAACTGAAACGGTAGCCTCCACTATAGTAGCGTGGCAACCCAAAGTAGGACGAACCACATAATCGGTTGGAACGTTGGGTATTGTTATATTCACGCTACTGCCTGTGCCTACGGGAGTCCCAGCAGCAGTAAACCATTCCCAGTCGGCAGAAGTACCCAAATTACCTGTAACAGAAAGTATTTGGGTGGAGCCTATACATTGCCCGCTGATTGTAGCTTGCGCTATATTTGGAGTTGGGCAGATGATAATATAACCATTTCCTGTATTTGTATAATCAATAAATGCCCCAGTAGCGTCAGTAGTACCGCCTGCGCCACCACCGCCACCGCCTTTGTCATTACCACTACAGCCCGTTGTACCTGCTGAACCGCCACCACCGCCAGCACCACCAATAAATCCACCACCACCACCGCCGCCGCCAGGTATGGAAGGCGAACCAAAACAGCAACAAGTTTGCCCATTTCCGCCATTTCCGCCTTGTCCCGATGAACCTGCTGCGCCTACAGCACCCAAAAATCCACTGCATCCTATCCCTGCTGCACCGCCAGTAGCCGCGACACCGCCGAAACCGCCACCAGCAACACCACCTGATGTAGGTGCGTCGCCTCCATTGCTGCCATTAGCGTCAGCGTTGCCGCCATTCCCTCCAAAAGCTACCGCTGGGTCGCACCCCCCTCTGCCGCCGCCGCCACCACCGCCAGCAGTGAGTATGCGGTCAGTTAATGCTAAGCCATTTCTTCTAATGTCAGAAGCACCACCACCGCCGCCAGCTAATTGATTTCCGCCAGCACCACCGCCATTGTAGCCACCAACAGCCCCTTGACCTTGCCCGCCTACAAAAAGATTAAGCACTTCGCCCGGCGTAACCGTCAAAGTGCCAGTAGCTACTGCGCCCAAGCCGCCATTACCACCAGCAGAATTATTACCACCTGTTGCCCCATTAGCGCCAGCAGCACCAGCGATTGTGTAGGTAATCTCGGTAATACCAGCAGGAACCGTATAGGTTTGCACGCCCCCCGTGAGGTTAAAAGTTGTTTGGGCTGGCAGCAATGAAGCCCCGCAAAACGCAATCGTTGCTAAAGAAAGCAGAATTTTGTTCATAATTTAAAATTTAAAATGAATAAATAAGTATTGTTATTTCGGGCGCAAAAGTACAACTTATTTTTATAAAACCAAAAAACGCAACTTACTTTCTGTAGTAAATTGCGTTTTATTTTACAATTTTTTATAATTTTAATCCTCATCATCTACTTTTTGGCTACCAGCAAGTAAATTAGTCACGAATTGAGCAACAGTATTTAATTCTACAGGCTTGCCTGCTTTATCCAAACCTTTGCATTTGTTAACGGTTATTTCTTCCAATTCTACCCCTTGCATTTTAGTACGAATAACCGTTGTTTCGCTGAATACAGCTCCCGACAAATCCGCACTGGTAAAATCAGCATCCGTCAAATCTGCTTCTCTAAAGTTAGCTCCTGCCATTTCAGATTCTCTAAAAATCGCGCCCTTAGCTTTAACATTATGAAAACGGGCTGTAGTCACATCCGCTTCACTAAAATTGGCGTACTCTATGTTGGAACCCGAAAAATCGGTCAAACTTGCATCGCTTTCGCCCATATCGGCATTTTTAAAATTCGCTTTATTGAGATTAGTTTTCAAAAATTTAGCTCCGCGAAGGTCAGCTTCTTCAAATATAGCACCCGCTAAGTTGAGCCCCGATAAATCTTTGCCCGCCAAATTTGCGCCTTTAAGATTAACTACGGTAGTTGGATTTTGTTTTTGCCAAGCCTCAAAAGCAGGCTTATTTTTACTAATCAAATTATAAACCTTTTTGTCGTACTCAGGTTCGTCTTCGCCGCCCTCTTGTGCCAAAGAAATGGTAGAAATGGTTGCTGCTATCCACAACAACAAGCCGCTACGCAGCCATTGAGTCAAATTGTACATATTCAAACGCTTTTAAGAATGTGAAAAAAAAATTGATACCAATCAAATTTGATGCCAATCGCAAAATATAAACCGCAAAGATAGCTTTTTTTATACAAAATATCATTTTTAGCATATTTTTAAAGCCTTATTTTCAATTATTTTAACTCATAATCTGGCAATTCAATAGGTTCTTTTTTGTATAAAGCTTTTATGTGTGTTACACGCCTATTGCGGCCATACATATTGGCATCAAATTTATCGCTTTTTATCAATTTTTTGCCCAAACGAAAAGATAATATGGTTAAATGTTCGCTTGATTTGCCTATAAGTTGAGGATGTGTATTTTTAATATGTATCCAATTTCTTTGGTAGCGAGCATAATACAAAAGGCTATCATTTAATTGGGTTGAACGAAAAGGTCTAAAAGTTTCTGAGTTGTGATAAATAATAAAATCTTCTATTTTGATTAGCTTGCCTGCTGATGTTTCCACCCAAATGTCAGTAAAGGTAAAAATACTATTACTTTTGAGATATTGGCTTAAATCAAAAGGCTTAGCAGTGGCACCTCTATGGGCAATATTCCCCTTAAAAGTATAATCTTGGTTAGCATCTGCATTTTCATCAGCCACGTTTAGTTTAAATTGTTTTATACATTTAATATGACAATTTATATCAGGATGAATACAATACAAATTGATTTGTGGGGGTACATTCAAATGGGCCGTAGGCATTGGAAAAATGCAAAAAGCACAAGTATCTGTAGGCAACGGTAAGTTTTGAGCGCTAAGGCTAAAAGAGGATACAAACAATAGAAAAAAGAAGTTGAGAAATTGCATAGGTATATTTTTAGTGTTGTAAAAATAAAAAAACATTTCAAAAAAGAAAGTTCTTATTATTATTTTAAAAAATCCCCACACCAACAAGGCGCGGGGATTTTTGCATTTAAGCATTATTTTTATTTTTCAACAATTCTTTGCCTGCTGGGCTATAGCCATAAAAAGTAAGCGAATGGTGGGTAATTTCAAAGCCCAAAATTTCGGCTACGGTTTGCTTGATTTGCTGGATACGCGGGTCACAAAATTCAAAAACTTGCCCTGTTTCTATACAAACGGCGTGGTCGTGTTGTTTATTGCCATAGGATTTTTCGTACAAAGCCATATTTTTACCGAATTGATGCTTGCGAACCAAATCACAAGAGACCAACAATTCCAAAGTATTATAAACAGTGGCGCGGCTCACGTGATATTTTTCCGTTTTCATATGGATATACAAAGCTTCAGCGTCAAAATGGTCAGTGCGTTTATAAATTTCTTCTAAAATGGTAAAACGTTCTGGTGTGCGTCTCAAGCCATTTTTTTCTAAGTATTGGTTGAAAATTTTGATAACTTCGCGAGTATTTTCCATAAATTGAAAAGGAGTTTAGTAGATTAAGATGTTAGGAGTGGAAGAAGTTAAGAGGTTGGGACTGGAAGAAGTTAAGATGTTAGGATTGGAGGAAGTTAAGATGTTAGGATTGGAAGAAGTTAAGACGTTAGGATTGGAGGAAGTTAAGATGTTAGGATTGGAGGAAGTTAAGATTATCCTAAAGTCCTAATATCGTAAAGTCTTAGCATCCTCAAGTCCTAATATCCTCAAGTCTTAGCATCCTAAAACTTATTGGTTATCCAAACGCACGACAGAATTGACCTCTTGCATTTTTTTGAGTTCGCCGATAAGTTTGTTCAGTTCGTCTTTAGAATGTATTTGCACAGAAATTTTGCCCTCAAAATGTCCTTGGTCGCCCGACATAGAAAAAGCTTTCATATTGAGTTTGAGTTTATTGGTCACTATTTCTGAAAGGCGTTGCACCACCCCCATATCATCCATACCAGTTATCAACAAATCAGCTATAAAGGTTTCATTATCAGAATTTTGCCATTCGGCTTTTTTTACTCGGTGCGCATAAGTAGCTTGTAGATATTCGGCATTAGCGCAGGTTGTTCTGTGGATTTTCATCCCGCTTTGGGTAGAAATAAAAGCAAAAATATCGTCTCCCATCACAGGGTTACAACATTCAGAAAATGTATAAGTCATCGAAGTGCTATCTTCGCCCTCTATCAATATGCGCGGCTTACCTGTTTTGTTGGGTACAATTTTTTTGGCAACAATAGGTTCTATGATTAAATTGGCTTTGGCTGTAGTATCCACTTTTTCTGGAAACAATCGACCATTTTCATATCTCAGCAATTTGATTTCATCCAACTCTATATCCCCCAAATACACTTGATAATACAAATCGTGGCGGGTATTGCAGTTATAAAATTTGACCAAAGCATCTATATTTTCTTCAAAAGTTATTTTTAGCGACTTAAATTTTCTTTCTATGGCTTCCTTACCAAAAGAACTCTGTTGCATTTTTTCCTCGCGCAAGGCAAGGCGGATTTTATTGCGGGCTTTGCTTGTTTTTACAAATTTGAGCCAATCCTCTGACGGTTTTTGGTTATTGGCGGTGATAATTTGTATTTGGTCGCCGCTTTTCAGTTCGTAGCTCAAAGGTACAATTTTTTGGTCTACTTTTACCGCTTTGCAACGGAAGCCCAATTCTGTATGCACTTCAAACGCAAAATCCAAACCTGTCGCGCCTTTGGGCAAAAATCGCATTTCGCCTTTGGGGGTAAAAACGTAAATTTCTTCAGCGAATAAATTGGCTTTGAAATCGTTCAAAAAATCAATGGCGCTATTGCTGGGGTTTTCCAACACCTCGCGGGCTTTGTTCAACCACTCTTCAAAAGCAGTTTCTTGGCTATTGACACCTTTATATTTCCAGTGCGCTGCTACACCCATTTCTGACAATTCATCCATACGCTCAGAGCGAATTTGCACCTCTACAAATCTACCTTTGGGTCCCATAACTGTGGTGTGCAACGATTCATAACCGTTTGATTTTGAGGTAGAAATCCAATCTTTCAACCTTTCTGGTACTGGAGTATAATGGTCAGTCACTATAGAATAAGCGTTCCAACAAGCAGATTTTTCTTTTTCTTTATTGACATCCAAAACTACCCGTATAGCAAATAAATCGTAAATTTCTTCCAAAGGAATTGCTTTCTTTTTCAGTTTGTTGGTAATAGAAGCTATGGATTTGACCCGACCGAAAACGCGCGCTTTATACCCTTCTTCTTTAAGCCTTTTTTCTATAGGCAATTTAAACGCTTCAATATAATCGTTACGCTCGCCTGCGGTTTCTTTGAGCTTTTTTTCTACAAAAATATATTGCTCTGGGTCTGTGATAGACATACAAAGGTCTTCCAACTCTGTTTTGAGCACATAAAATCCCAAACGGTGAGCCAAAGGCGCGTAAATAAAGGTCGTTTCGTAAGCTATTTTTATCTGTTTGTGGCGGGGCATAGAGCCCAAAGTGCGCATATTATGCAAACGGTCAGCCATTTTAATCAAAACCACCCGCACATCTTTGGATATAGTAAGCAAAACTTTTTTAAAATTTTCGGCTTGGGGACTTTCTATACCATGTTTTTCTGCCAATGTATTGATGCTACCCAATTTGGTCAAACCTTCTACTATCTCGCTAATTTTGGGGTTAAATTCTGCTGTAATATCTTCTAAATCTACATTAGTATCTTCAGCCACATCGTGCAAAAGTGCAGCTATAGCTGCTGTAGGCCCCAACCCAAATTCTACCACACAAATTCGCGAAACTTCTATAGGATGCATAATATAAGGTTCGCCTGATTTGCGCCTTTGGGGAGCGTGGGCAAGCAAAGCCAACTCAAACGCTTTTCTCAACAAATCTTTGTCTTCTTCCTTCAATTTTTCCGCTTTAATAGCTTTGTACATACGACGATAAGCGTCCAAAGCTGTATCTATTTCATCTTCAGTCAAATCGTGTTGTGCAGGTAAGTGTGACTTGGTGCGGGGCAAAAATACCGCTTTAAATTCCATTTTCATAGTTATCAATAATTAGGCTGATTGCTTTATTTTAAAAAGAATAGTATAGCAAAGGGCGCAAAAATACCACTTTTTTTCTAATCCTAATGACTTGCAGCCAATTTTTCTAAAAAATAAAATAGGAAGCTGCTATATTTACAACTTCCTATTTTTTTATCCATCTACAAATTGGTGTAATTATGCGGCTTTGCTTCTTGCATAATAGTGTATAATTGCTCAAAAATATCCTCTGCGCTGGGTTTGATAAAATAATCAGCATCCGAACCGAAAGCGGGGCGAACAGAAGCCGCCGAAATGCTAACAGGCGCAGAATCCAAATAATTATAGGCTTGCTGTTTGACTAATATCTGGTCGAGCAAATAAGCTGAAGCGCCACTTTGTACATCCTCATCCAATACCACCAAACGGTTGGTTTTGCGCACAGATTGGGCGCATTGGGCTGTAGTATCAAAAGGCAAAAGGCTTTGTGCATCAATTAATTCCACCGAAATTCCCACTTCAGCCAACATTTTAATCGCTTCTTCAGCCACGCGCACACAAGAGCCATAAGTTAGCAAGGTGATGTCTGTACCCGTTTGCAAAATTTCTACTTGACCTATAGGAACGGTAAAATCCGCCAAATTATCTGGTAATTGTTCTTTTAATCTGTAACCGTTCAAACATTCTATAATAATAGCTGGGTCGTTAGATTTCAACATTGTATTGTAAAAACCTACAGCTCTAGTCATATCTCTTGGGCATAATAAGCAGATACCGCGCAAAGAGTTGAGCATCATACCTATAGGAGAACCCGAGTGCCAAATTCCCTCCAAACGATGCCCACGGGTGCGGATAATCGCTGGGGCTTGTTGCATAGCGTTGCTGCGGTAGCGAACAGTAGCCAAATCGTCAGAAAGGGGAGAAAGCGCATATATCAAATAATCCAAATACTGAATTTCTGCTATCGGGCGCAAACCGCGCATAGATAAACCTATAGCTTGCCCAATAATTGACCATTCGCGGATGCCCGTATCAAAAATGCGCTCTTCGCCAAATTTTTGCTGCAAATTGGCAAAGCCCTGATTGACATCGCCGATTTTGCCCACATCTTCGCCAAAAGCCAAAACTTGAGCATTATTCGCAAATAGTTGTTCAAAATAAGCGTTTAAAACCTCAAAACCGTTTTTAATCGGACTTTCTGCGCTATAAACGGGCTTAACTTCAGCCACGCGACTGGCTGCGAATTGGTTTTCTGAGTATAAATGTGATAAATAAGCTTGTTTTCCCCACTGATTAAGTTCAGTTACAAAATCAGCTACAGCTTGTCTCGCTTCGTTTTTGTCCTCGCGGGTGGCGTAAAGTGCTTGTCGGCAAACTTTAGCCACGTTCAAATGGGTTGGGTTTAGGCCTTTTTGTAACTCTGTGATTAGATTCTGAACCGCAGCAGATTGGGGAAGCGCAGCTAAAAGTTCCAAGCCTCTGTTTTTATTAACGTTTACGTCCTTGTTGAAATTATCCCAAGCAGCGCGCGCAGCTTTTTTGACCTCATTTTTGGCGTTGCTATCAATTTCATCCAATTCGGCTGCTGTGGCGGCTTCATTTTCCAACAAAAACGCCCGCATACGCACTATACAATCGTGTTCTTTCTCCCATTGCAAACGCTCAGCGGATTTATACCGCTCGTGAGAACCAGACGTGGAATGTCCTTGAGGTTGGGTAATTTCTTGCACGTGGAATAATACGGGCTGGTGGCTATCGCGGCATTGGTGGATACCTTCAGCAAAACATTCGCGCAAAGCTGCATAATCCCAACCTTTAACCGTTTGGATAGCAACGCCCGCTTTGTCGGCTGTGGGTTGAAACCCCGCCAAAACTTCCGAAATGCTCGCTTTAGTGGTTTGGTAGCGAATAGGCACGGAAATTCCATAACCGTCATCCCAAACGAAAGTAGCCAAAGGCACTTGCAACACTCCCGCCGCGTTGATACTTTCCCAAAAAACACCCTCTGAAGTGCTGGCATCGCCTATTGTGCAGAAACTCACCTCGTTGCCGTTGTTGGAAAATTGGTTGAAAGCTGCCGTATGGGGCAAACTTCTATACTTTTTGGAAGCCAAAGCCAAACCCAAAGCCCGCGCCATCTGCCCCGCTGTAGGGGAAATATCCGCGCTTATGTTTTTGAGTTCGGTATGATTTAACCAATTGCCGTTTTTATCCACCAAAGGGCTGGCAAAATGCGCGTTCATCTGTCTGCCTGCCGAGAAAATGTCTTGGGTTTCGTCCGCGTGGGCGTATAGTTGGGCGAAAAATTGCTGCACCGTACCCAAACCAGCCGCAAACACAAAAGTTTGGTCGCGATAATATCCAGAGCGGAAATCTCCTTTGCGGAAACTGCGCGCCATAGCCACTTGAGCTACTTCTTTGCCATCGCCAAAAATTCCAAACTTTGCTTTCCCCCCCAAAACCTCTTTTCTCCCCAACAAACTCGCTTCGCGGCTCAATACGGCTATTTTATAATCGCTCAAGGCTTCTTGCCAAAATTCGGCACTTTTTTTCTTGGTTGCTGTCGCTTGCGTTTTTTTCATAGCAAGATTTTTTGGTTGTTAATAATAAAAAAAAGGGTTAAAAACTCAATTTTGGCGCAAAGGTAAGATTTTTTACCAAAAAATTGAAATTTTTTTCGTTTTTTGCAACCTTCTGCCTTTTGGCGCGTAAAACTCTGCCGAAAGTCATCACAAGAACTTGCAAATTGAATGTTGTTTCGGCATTCCTGCCTTTTACCCAATCATCGCATCGCTAAAATAATCTTCTCAAATTCGCTTTCACTAGGGTTGAGAGGGGTTGAGGAACTGGTTTCGTGGGTTGGAAACGGTTTTTAGCCTTTGGGCTATTTATTTTACAAAAGTTGGCAAACTTCGGGCAAACGCGAATTTGTGGAGCAGATTATTTTAGCCCTAAGACAGAACGAAGTTGATGATTTTCGAGCGGTTATTTCTCTGAAATAGCCGCTTTTTTATTTTTATACCAACCAAAACAAAAATAATTTTGGCTTGTTGCTAAAACTATCTTATTTTTGCGGATTGAAACGACCAAATATCGTTAATAACTTTTCCTAATTTTATAAATAGTTGATTATGAGTTATTTTAAAGGAGAAACGCCCGATAATTACGAACAAAAATGTTTGTGTACGCTGATTTTGGATACATCTGGTTCGATGAGTAATGAGCCTATTCGCGAACTTAATCGCGGTTTGCAGGAATTTTATGCGGCTGTAGAAGAAGATTTGATAGCCGCCAACCGTTTGGAGGTTTGTATAGTTACCTTTGGCAGCGAGATAAAAATTATCCAAGAGCCAGCACTAATTAGCCAATTTGATATGCCAACGTTGCAAGTTTCGGGTACAACCCGCTTGGTAGATGCTGTGCGCGTAGGAATGCAAAAAAGTGAAGAGCGCAAAGAATGGTACAAAAGCACAGGGCAGCCTTATTATCGCCCGTTGATGGTGTTGATTACGGACGGCGAACCCGACAAAGACCAAGACGTAAACGGTTTGTCGGAAGAGATAAGAACCGCTGTAGAAAATAAAAAAATGGTATTTTGGACTCTAGGGGTAAAAGGTTATAACCACGCGTTAATGCAAAAAATTTGCCCGCCCTCTGCTCCCCCTTTGCCCTTGCAAGGGAATAAATTTGCCGAATTTTTCAAATGGTTGAGCAACAGTATAGGCATTATTACCAAATCCACTGAAGGCGATAATATAGATTTGCCGCCTGTCAACGATTGGGCGCAGATGAAATTTTAGTGTTGGGATTTTAAGACATAAACTGGAGTTACGCTTGAGGCTTTATTTTAGTATAAAAAAAACTAAAAATTAAATAGGTTAGAAATTTTTTTGACGGCTTACGCCTAAAAAATTTATCTTTCGTACTTTTTTGATGGCAAAAAAGTA
>JAAFIM010000043.1 GCA_013297745.1 Chitinophagales bacterium
AGAAAAGAACGGCGAAGCCCTCCCTGAAATTTTTAGGCGCAAGCCGTTAAGAAAATTTCCAAAACCCAAGTTTTTACTGAAGCGTAAAAATTACTTCCATTTTGTTCAGTTACTTACATACTTACTTTTCAAATTCAGTATTATAAAAAAAAAGGGATAATCTGTTATTAGATTACCCCATAATTTGAGATTTTTAAAAAATTATTTATTGGCAGCAGCTATCAATAATTCTATATAACGTTCCAAAAAGTTTTTATCTTTGCTTTTCAATTCTACCCCTATAACAGCTTGAGAACCTTGTGCAAAACCCGAATAATCAACTATTTCATTGAATAGGGCTTTTTGAGCTGCGTCCATAGACAAATTAGCATCCGTTTGGTTGTCAGCAGTAAATTGGGAAAGTACAGCCATATCCACATAAAAACTAGCCCAACCTTTTTTCATTTGAGCGGGTATAGCGGCGGGTAGGCTGTTGCTATATCCACCTTTAGCAGCCTGAACAGCAGGCGCTTCTGTAGTAGAAATCAGTATTAATTTATCCGAAAGATAGATATAAGCATTTTTTCCACCTTCTTGAGGATTGTTAAAAACATAAATATCAGCTTGTTTTTTGACCAACATAGCGATTTCTGGCTTGGACAATAATTTGTTGAAAATAGCCACATCTTTAACCCCAGATACAAATATCACATCAAAATCAACGTTAGGTTGGTGGCTGTAGTTAAAGTTCTCTATTTGCTCTTTACTTTCTAATTTAGCATCAGGGTTTGGCACATTGTCGGTAAGATTGTTTTCTTTGTTCGCTAATTTGGGATATACAGCCACACAACCTTCACCAGACAAGGCGTTGAATAATTCCTTAGAGGTAAAATCAAAATTGGTCAAAACAGCATCAAGGCGAGACTGCAAGCGACGTTTGGCTAAAGCTTGGTACAATTGACTAAGGTCTAAAGCGGCAGAAAGACTAACAGCCAATTTTTCTGCGGGTAGATATTTTTCAAAAGTTTGGCTAGGTTTGTCCTTAAATATACCCCCAAATTGGCTTTTAAGCCCTGCACTAAAGGTAAAATTGGTTGTACCTTCCCACTTGCCATTTTGAAAATCGTGATAAGCAGCCAAAGAATTACCCGTCAAATCAGCCTCTTGCACCCCAAAAAATCCCAAGCCCATTTTTACCGTTGGGCCTGTTTCGCCCGCCAATAATTGTTTGAAATAACTATCGGTAGAAGCCCAAAACATTATATCTTTTTTCAATTTGGCTTGTTTGGCAAAATCTGGATTATTATTGATACTTTTGCCCTCTGGTTTGAATATCCGTTCAATAATCAGCTCTTTTTCAGGGCTGGGAACTACCCCCCCAACATAGCCAACAACAAACATTTTTTTATCCCAAGCCATAAACAACTCATCCACTTTGGAGCTTGGGGTGCTAAATTTATACCCTTTTTTCTCTACAGGCTCTGTAAAGTCCTTATTTGCGTTTATGGTTTGAAAAAATTGGTCGAACTTTGCCCCATCTTTTATCGGAAAAAGCAAAGCGGTATTGATTTGAGTGCCTATATCATCGGTTACTTGCGTATAAAAAACCCCTGTGCCAGCCATATCAAAACCAGTTTCGGAGGGGTTGAGTAGATATTTACGATGGGGTTCTTTTGCTTTTTCCACCGCTTTTTTGTACTCTGGGGTTTGGCTAAATCGTTCAAAATTGGCTTTTTTGAGCAAAGCTCCCATATCAAAAGTACCTACGGCTACAGCATTTTCGGGTACGTGTTTGGTCAAATCTTTACCGCCGCCGCCACAAGAGGCGAATAAAGTTGCGGCTAAACCAAGTGATAAAACAGAAAATTTATACATTTTAATTTTATATAAAAATATTAAAAAATGATGAAAAACACAAATAACTATAACATTTTGTGGGGGGGGTTGTTGGCTACAATTTCAATAACTGCTTGCCAAAGTGATGCGCATTTGCACAATAGTTATCAAATCGGCGACAAGCATTGTTTTTTGCTCCACACAAAAGATATGAACGAGTGGATAGAAATCGAATTTGATGCTCAAGGTTTTGCTGGGCAAGGGCAAGGATATTTGCCTGTGGCGGATAAAAACTATAAAATTTTGCTCAAAGGGGATTGCGATGGTTTAAATTGTAAAATAAATAGGCAAATTACCTATTTGGAAAATAAAAGCCAACCGTTTAGCCAAGAAGAAGAATGGTTGTTTGGGGATAAAACCCAATTTGTCGTAGCCAAAAGAGAAATCGCCACCGTGCAAAGCGAACAAGCGTTTATATATAGGCTATTTAATTGCCCCCAAGCCGCAAAAAAAGACAGCAGTTTATATGATTTTATCAGCCACTTCAACGATGGGCACGCAGTAGTGAGCCAAAACGGGCGTTTCGGGATTGTAGACAGTAATATGAAGCTAACCGTCAATTGCATTTATCCAAATATAGGGGATATAAATGAAGGTACAGCAGTTTTTGCGGGGGAAAATTATGCTTATGTGGGAATTTTGGATATAAAAGGGCAAATTATTGCCCCCGCTCAATACGAACAAGCCAGTAATTTTAGCAATAACCGCGCCGCAGTGATACCCAAAGGCGATACCAAATGGGGGTTTATCAACCGAAAAAACGAGCTGGTTATCCCTGCTCAATATAATCAAATTTTTCTGTACGAAGGATTGCCCGAAGTCCGCCCTTTTTTGGAAAACTTAGCTCCAGTCACCATCGACGACCTTTGGGGGTTTATCGACACGAATGGCAAAACAGTTATTCCATTCCAATATGAGCACGCCAAAGGCTTTAAAGAGGGGAAAGCCCACGTTTTTTTTCAAGAAAAATGGCAATATATTGATAAAAATGGCAAAATTAGTGATTAGTTGCCTTTAAACCATTTAATAGTTTAATTATTGGTGACAAAAATTTATGTAACAATACCTTGTAGAGACAAGGCATGCCTTGTCTCTACACCAACGCCATTAATTTTTTAAATATCATATAACCACCAATAATTTATTTCACTTACTTACATAACTAAAAACTAATCACTATTAATGCAAAGCAGGCAAAGCCTTTTCAAAAGCTGAGATTAAGTAATCTGGTTCTTCTATACCAGCATAAAAACGCATAAAACTGATAGGCAATACAGGTTTTGGGGCATAATCGTTGTAGAAAATACAACAAGGCAAGTGCAAAGATTCATACCCGCCCCAAGATACAGCCATCTGGAAAGTTTTGGCAAGTATATTACTAAATTTTTCCAATTTTGTTACATCTTGGCAGTGGAAAATGGCAGAAAACAATCCCCCTGCGCCTTTCATTTGACGGCGAGCCAGCTCTAATTGAGGATAATTCTCTAATAATGGATATATCAACTCTTTGACCTCTGGTCTTTTGGCTAAAAAAGCGCATAAAGCCAAAGCATTTTCTTGACTTTTTTGTATACGGATAACAAAAGTGCGCAATCCACGCAATACCAACCAAGCATTGTGTGGGGATATAATGCTGCCAATAGTCAATAATTCGCTCTGAAATAATTTTGCAATCCGCTCTTTGGAGCCGCAAATAAACCCACAAATTACATCACTGTGTCCATTTAGATATTTTGTGCCTGAATGTACAACCAAGTCTATGCCAAAATTGGCTGGATTTTGGTAATAAGGCGAGCAATGGCTGTTGTCTATGACTGTAGAGATATTGTTTGCTTTTGCCCATTGGGCGCAAGCGGCTAAATCTTGAATTTCAAAACTTAATGAATTGGGACTTTCCAAAATCAGCAAACGGGTATTGGGGCGAATTGCCTTGTATACATTTTCCATCTCGCGAGCATCCACAAAAGTGGTTTCTACCCCAAAGCGTTTTAATAATACCTCGCATAATTTGTATGTCCAACTGTAAGGTTTTTCTACGCATATAATATGCTCTCCTGCGTTGATGCAGCCCATAACTGCAGCCGTCATAGCCGCACTGCCGCTACTCAAAGCCAAACAATCATCTGTGTGTTCTAACGCCGCAACTTTCGCCCTCAACATTTCCACTGTAGGATTATTGCCCCGAGTATAAACGTGAGAATGCAATTCGTCGCGGAAAGCCTCTCTAAATTCTTCCACTGTATCAAAAGCAAAATTGGAAGTCTGAATAATAGGGGGCGATATAGCCCCATAATACTTACATCGGTCTTCGCCCAAATGGGTTAGAATTTCGCTAAAACAGATTTTTTTGTTCATTTTTATCGTTTTTTAACCTTTTTAAGGCTATTTTTTGTGGAAAGAATGGTTGTTTTTTTAAAAAAAGCTAATTTTACCCGCAAATTTACAACTATTTCATCAATAACAGTTAAATTCTTATGAAAAAAATAAACTTTTTACTGATTTTTTTAGCCCTATACGCCTTTTGTGGGCTACGTGCTCAGGTGGGGATTAATATCCTCAACCCTGACACTTCTGCCATTTTACACCTTGAATCCAACAACAGGGGGCTATTGTTGCCGCGTTTGGATACCAGCCAAATTGGCAACATCGTAAGCCCCAAAGCAGGTTTGCAGGTTTATAACGTGACAGATAGTTTGATGCAATACTACAATGGGCGTTGTTGGCTATACACGTGGCAAAGAAATTGTGACGATTGTGCGTTCAACTTTAGAACCCAACGTACTACAGGCACAATAGACCGTATTTTTAGCAATTCGGATTCTACCCGTATGTATATCAGCCAAATTGCAGGCGGTAGCCAAAGTATTCCTGTTTATATTATACCCAATTTACCTCAAGGGATAACAGCGACTTTAGACCGATTTATAGTCAATGGAAACGACAGCGTAACCGTAACCGTAACAGCAGATATTTTTGCCCCAGCAGGTACGTATCCTATTATTGTACAAGCCGTTTGTGGCAACACTATATCCAGCCAAGTGTTTATCGTAACCGTAGAACCTTGTATACAAGTGGCTATAAACAGCCCACAGGTAAATTACAACTTACAAACAGCCAATAATTTACCCACCAACACCCCGATTTGTGTGGTAGCAACAATAGGCGCTGGAGTACAATTGAGCAGTACGCTACCAAGCGCAGTGTTTAGCAGTGGCAATTTGCACCCTTCTAGCCGTGTGGGGATATTAAATAATGGCGATTTGCTGGCCAAAGGCGGCGATGGTGGTTTAGGCGCTGGGGTAGTAGGCGGCGGTACAGGCGGGGGGCAGAATGGTACAGATGGGATAAACTTAACCACACATACTCACCTTATCAACAACGGCAAAATATATGCTGGTGGTGGTGGTGGTGGTTCGGTAGGTTTTGTGGCTTCTATACCTCTGGGGGTGACAACCTTAAATTTAGGCATAGGTGCAGGTGGTGGTGGTGGTGCGCAAGCAGGCTTAGGGGGCAATTTGGGTACAGGTTTTGGTTTTTATGCACCAGGACAAAATGCAACTTTAGGATTTTTGGCTGTGGGTGGCCGTGGGGGGCTATTGACGACCCCTATCAATTTTGGTATAAGTGTGGTGAATATCACCCTAACCCCGCAAGTTTTTGGCGGCAATGGGGGCGACTATGGCATAGATGGCACCTCAGGAACACTATCCGTCAATGTATTGGCGCAAATATCTGTTCCTTTTGTCGGTACGGTAACGATATTAAACCAAAACTTTCCCAATCCGCCCGCTTCAGGCTTTCCCGCTGGCGGGGTGGCTGGCAACGCTGTGCGCAGAAATGGCAATACTCTTATTGGTTTGAGCAATGGTTATTATCTTTCGACGGCTATCAAAGGGCGTGTAAATTAGCTTTTTGGGTGATTATAAAAATAATTTTTTAGAAAAATAACAAACAGTCTAAGAGCCCCAATACAAAATTATTTTGTTGAATAATATACGCTTTTTTCTGCTGTGGTTTGAGCATGAATAAACAACTTCGCGAATAAAAAAAAACTAAAAAAATTTTTTAATAGAAAAAAAGCGTATATTTGCGGGCAATTTTTTGCGAGATTAGCGTAAAACAGCCCTATACTCTGCAAAAGCATATTTATCCTAAATCTTTAATGATGTTAAACATTATATTATTCGGCGCACCTGGTACAGGTAAAGGTACACAATCCCCTTTGTTGGTGGAAAAATACAATT
Source organism: Chitinophagales bacterium (assembly GCA_013297745.1). Lineage (GTDB taxonomy): Bacteria > Bacteroidota > Bacteroidia > Chitinophagales > Saprospiraceae > JAAFIM01. Next base: position 6,120 of record JAAFIM010000043.1, read on the forward strand.
TAGTGCATATTTCTACAGGAGATTTGTTCCGTTACGAAATTAGCCAACAAACCCCATTAGGATTAGAAGCCAAATCGTTTATGGATGCGGGTAAATTAGTTCCTGACCAAGTAACTTTGGGCTTATTCAGAAATAAATTGGACAAACATCCCAACGCTAAAGGGTTTATTTTTGACGGATTTCCCCGCACAGTAGCTCAAGCAGAAGCCTTGGATATTTTATTGAAAGAAAAAAATATGCCTTTGGATGCTTTTGTAGAATTGTCGGCTACCAATCAAGAGCTTATGAAAAGGCTGTTGGGTAGAGGCGCTACTTCGGGCAGACCAGATGATAGCAACCCTGCTGTTATACAAAAACGTTTGGATGTTTATCAATCAGAAACCAGCCCTGTGGCTGCTTATTATCGGCAACAAAATAAAAGTTTCGCTGTAGATGGTATAGGCACTATAGAAGAGGTATTCAACAGCATTTGCCACGTTTTGGATAATTTAGACCACAATAATTAAACTAAAAACATCTTATCAGCCCAATCAAGTACAAGTAAGCCTTACTGCAATGGCGGTAAGGCTTTTTTTCACGAAAAAACAACTATAATGGAATTTATAATCATTTTATTATTAACAATTTTAAACGGATTTTTTGCTTTATCAGAAACGGCGTTAGTGTCAGCAAAAAAAACAAAATTGGAAGCTGAAGCCAACAGAGGCAGCTCGAGGGCAAAAATGGCATTAAAATTGCTAGAAGACCCAGAACAATTTTTATCTGCTGTACAAGTAGGCATCACTCTTATCGGCATTATATCTGGTGCTTTTGGTGGGGCTGCTTTTGCCAAAATGTTAGCTCCATTATTGGGTTCGGGTGGCATAAACTTAGTGTCGGATGAATTGGCGCCAGAAATAGCATTTAGTATAGTTGTGGCATTGATTACTTATTTTTCTATTATACTAGGAGAACTTGCTCCCAAAACCATAGCCCTTAACAACGCGGAAAATTTGGCACTATTTGTTGCCCCTATTATAACCATATTTAGTAGATTTACTTTTCCCATTGTGAAATTGCTGACTTTTAGTAATAAGATATTTTTGCGTATGTTATTTATCAAAGAAAATCCAGCCCAGCCTATTTCGGAGGAAGAACTGCGTATGATGATAAAATTAGCTAATAAACAAGGCACGCTCAAAAATAAAGAGACAGAAATGCTGCAAAATTTACTTCGTTTTGAAGATAGAAAAACAGCCTTGTTGATGACCCCACGCACTGAAGTTATTTGGGTAGAAAACACAGCCACAGTAGCTGATATCAAAGCTATGATAGAAGAATATGGTTTTAATAAATATCCTATTTATGATAGCGAACAAGATACCATTGTGGGGATGATAACCATAAAAGATTTTTATCAACAATGCAATCAACCCAACTTTCAACTTGCTCAAGTTATAGCCAAACCGATTTACATACCCCGCACAACTACAGCTATCAAAGTACTGGAAATGTTTGTAAAACAAAAAAATTATTTTGGGGTTGTTATTGATGAATATGGACATTTTGAGGGCATTGTTACCCAACACGATTTGGCAGAGAATATATTTGGCGAATTGCCCGATATAGATGATGTAGATGACCCAGAGGTGGTCAAAAGAGATGATGGCTCTTATTTGGTGGATGGCAGCACAGCTTTTGACGATGTGGTCGAATTGTTGGGGTTGGAAAATGAACTGGTAGCGTCAAGCCATGAAACCATCAGCGGATTGGTCTTAGAGCGTATGGGCAAAATACCTCACGCTGGTGAATCCGTGTTGATAGAAGGCTATAAGTTTGAGGTTATAGATATGGATGGCTTGCGAATTGACAAATTGTTGATTTCTATAATAAAAAAATAAAAAAAATAAACTGTTTTATACACAAAACCTTAATTCTTTACGTTCTCTTATTCTAAAACGTTAAAACTTTTTTCTATGCTTAAAAAAATCTACCCCTTATTCGCTGCTGGCTTGCTCACCTCACCAGCATTCGCACAACACAATAATGAATTGTTTGTGCAAGGGGACATGTTTATACAAAGTGGCGCAAATGTCCATATTATGGGGGATGTATCTATACAAACAGGCGGCGCATTGACCAATCAAGGGCTTATGGAGGTGCAAGGGCATTGGACAAGAGGCGGCACAGGCGCTTACACATCTACCACAGGTACGGTTGAGTTTCGCAACGATGACGTCAATACAGCAGACCCCAACAACATCACAGGGGATATGATGGGTGCCAACTCTTTCTTCAACTTGGTTGTGGATAACCGCGCGGCCACTGTGGCTAATAATGTGGTAGCTTTGCTTACCGCCAACGCTCAAGCCAATGGGGTGCTAACTTTTGTTACGGGGCGTTTGCGTACAGATGCCGTCGGACGGGGTAGCAATGGAGCTGCTTATTTACGCGAGTTTTATGTCAATAATACTGCGCCTACAAGCATAGTGGGTTATGCTATGTCGGGTACAACCCGTTATGTAGAAGGTAAATTAGCCCGACAAGTATCAGGCGCACAAACCTATGATTTTCCTATAGGGATAGAACCTACCTTTTTGGATGGGGAAGAACCTTTCCGTTTGACATTTACCTCTGCTCCCAATGATAAACTAACCACTTGGTTTCAACCTGCTACTCAAGCGCTTATAGCGCCAGGCAACAATCGCATGAATTTTGATATGGGACGCGACCCAGTAGGGTTTAATATCAACGACCCTTTCAGTTCTTGTATTGGTGGTCCTGACGGGGTTTTGGACCAAGCAATAGCTGACCTAAACCGCAGCCACGAATGGGTGGTTAATCGCTCTGGTGCGCTTAATACTTTTAATTACAGAATTGATGTATTCCCTGGACCTATTTTTGACCCCAATACTTACCTTACTGCTACTTGTGGGGGCAATACCCAAACCCTAAAATGGTTGGCCAAAGATGGCGTACCTGGTGGTACTCCAATAGCAGCCGTTGGTGCATCTCAACCCGCATTATTGCCTGCTATGGGTTGGGGAACAACAGCTACCCCTTGCCCTCCGACAGGAAATGTATTAACCAACCAAGTTGGTTTTTCTATATTCCGCTTACACGGTACTACCATTTTTTCCAATACAGTATTACCCATTTCTTTATTAGATTTGCAAGCCAACGCTATCAACAATAGATATATTCGTGTAGATTGGGCTACTGCCAAAGAAGAAGGGGTTGATTATTTTGAAATAGAACGCAGCACCGACGGGGTTAATTTTGAATACATCAACACCACAAACCCTGCTACTGGTGGATTTTCTAGCAACCCTTTAAACTATTACATCAATGATAATAATGTAATAGCTAATCAAGATTATTACTACCGTATCAAAACCATCAATATAGATGCAACTCACGAGTATAGCCATGCGGTAACAGCAGCCCTTACAGGTGAAAATTTGGCTGAAAATGTACTTATTTTCCCTAATCCTGTACAACAAGGTAATGTAAATATAAGCATAGCTTCGCTCAAAGCGCGCAATGCCAGCCTAAAAGTATTTAATGCTATTGGGCAACAAATCCATAACCAAGAAATTAATATGCTATCAGGCAATAACCAATATGCCATCAATACAGACCATTGGGCTTCAGCTGTGTATTTGATACAAATAACCAGCGAAGATTTTAATGTAGTCAAAGAATTTGTCAAACACAATAGATAATCTCTTTCAAAGCGTTGGTTGGGTTCAGCCAACGCTTTTTTACTCTTTTCTCTATTCAAAAATCACAATTTCTATGAAAAAAATATACACAGTTGCAGCGTTGCTTTTTGCTTCCTTGACTACGAACGCCCAAAATGTGGGCATAGGCACAGCCAGCCCTAATCCATCCGCTAAATTGGAAATTGTGGATATCAATCGGGGTATTTTGTTGCCAAGAGTAGCCTTAACCGCCACCAACATAGCCGCGCCTGTAGCTACACCCGCCACTTGGCTGGTAGTTTTCAATACCGCAACGGCGGGCGCGGGCGCAACCGCCGTAAGCCCAGGGCTTTACTATTGGGATGGAACCCAATGGGTGCGTTTTCAAGCAGGCAATGCTGCTACTGATTGGACTTTGTTGGGCAATGCAAGCACGAATGCTGCTACCAATTTTATCGGCACAACGGATGCAGTAGATTTTGTAACCCGCACCAGCAACGCAGAAAGAATGCGTGTAACCAGCGCAGGTAATATGGGTTTGGGTACTAATAACCCTTCTGCTCGCCTGCACGTAGCTGGCGGCGCTATCCGCCCTGAAGCTGGCAACGTATCAGCGGCTGGTATTAATTGGGGACTTGATGTTTTTGGTGGTGGTGGTGACGAACCTTCTATTCGTTATTACACAGAAGGGGGTGAAAACACCAAACTTTTGATAGCCAATCAAAACGATGCTGACGACGATATTACTATGGAAGCGGGCTTTTTACTATTTAGAACGGGTGATGCGAGCGGTACACCAGATGCTGACCGTATGATTATCACTACAGCTGGAAATGTGGGTATCAACACCAACACACCCGCTGAAAGATTAGAAGTGGTGGGCAATGTTCGCACAAGTTCCTTGGCTGGAGTTGGGAATAGAGTGGTTAGTTCAGACGCGAATGGAACGCTAACCAACATCGCTACTGGTACAAACGGACAAGTGCTTACTTTAGTAGCTGGCAATCCCACTTGGGCTGCTGTTGCAACAACCAATTGGACTTTATTGGGTAACACGGGTACAAACGCTGCTAACAATTTCGTGGGTACAACAGACGCTGTAGATTTCGTAACCCGCACCAACAACACCGAAAGAATGCGCGTAACCAATGCGGGAAATATCGGTATGGGTACAAACAATCCCCTTGCGCGCCTGCACGTAGCTGGCGGTGCTATCCGCCCCGAAGCTGGTAACATATCAGCGGCTGGTATTAATTGGGGACTTGATGTTTTTGGTGGTGGTGGGGATGAACCATACATTCGTTATTACACAGAAGGGGGTGAAAACACCAAACTTTTGATAGCCAATCAAAATGATGCTGACGATGATGTTACTATGGAAGCTGGGTTTTTACTATTTAGAACTGGCGATGGGGGAACAACAGTAGCAGATGCAGACCGTATGATTATTACCACAGGTGGTAATGTGGGGGTTAATACCAACACCCCAAACACTATTTTCCAAGTGAATGCAGGCACAAACACAGCCAATCTAAACCCTGCTGCTATTTCTATCAACCGCGCAGCTGCCAACGTTGAAGGTTCTATTTGGTTTATGACAGGGGGAGCAGCGCGCTGGATTTTACAGCAAGACAACGATAACACAGAAAATTTACAACTTTGGAGCACAGCTACAGGCTCATTTATACAAACTTGGAATCACACCACAGGTAATATAGGGGTTAGAAACACAGCCCCAAGCGTCCCCTTGGATGTTAACGGCACTATAGCAGCAAGGGATGTAACTGGTGCGGGGGGACAAAATATTCTTATTGGCGACGATGCATTTCTATCAGATGTAGATGCAGCCCACCGTATGGCTATCATCAGCAGCAGCAATACAGCCATTGGCGAATTACAGTTAGGATTTACTGGTACAAACCCCATACTAAGCGGTACATCAGGGTTCTTAAACATCAGCCAACCCGTTCAGGTACAAAATACTGCTAATAGATTCTATCGTGGAGTAACCCCACAAGCATTTTCAGACCAATTTGATAACGGAGGAGGGGGTGTTTATATTAGCAATAACGAGGGAGAAGAGGGCGGTTTTTGGTCTAATGGAAACTATTCGGCTATAATAAGCCCAGGCGATAACGATTTGGTAAAGTTTATTGATGAAGATTTGTTCAATAATGCTGGTTCTGTTTTTGACAATAATGCTATGCGCGCTCGTATTGATGGCGGTGGACAGTATTTCCAAATATCGGATGCCAAAACTAAAGAGAATATCGTTCCTATCAACAATAGCTTACAAAAAATTATGGCAATCAGCGGCTATACTTACCAGTTCAAATTAGCCCCAGAAGAGGTTAAAAAAGGTCAAAAACCACTACAAGCAGCAGGGGTTATGGCACAAGAAGTAGAAAAAGTATTACCTGAAGCAGTTAGCAACCATAATGGCGATTATATGGTAAATTACGCCGCATTTGCCCCCTTGTTTATAGAAGCTTTCAAAGAGCAACAACAACAGATTGAGTTGTTAAAACAACAAAATACGATGTTGGAGCAACGGCTAAAATCTCTTGAAGAGAAAAAGTAACAACATCCGTTTTAATAGCGCGCAAACTTCGCCGTTTGCGCCTTTTCCCCTATAAAATCATTTTAAAAATATGAAAAAAATTTATACAGTAGCAGCGTTGCTTTTCGCATCTTTGACTGCAAATGCTCAAAATGTGGGCATAGGCACAGCCAGCCCCAACCCTTCCGCTAAATTAGAAGTTGTAGATGCAAACAGAGGGTTTTTATTCCCTCGTGTCTCACTATCCGCTACCAACGTAGCAGCTCCCGTAACTAGCCCCGCAAACTGGCTTTGTGTGTTCAATACCGCAACAGTGGGCGCGGGCGCAACCGCCGTAAGCCCGGGGCTTTATTATTGGGATGGAACCCAATGGGTGCGTTTCCAAGCAGGCAATATCGCCACAAATTGGACTTTGTTGGGTAATGCTGGCACGAATACTGCTACTAATTTTATCGGGACAACGGATGCAGTAGATTTTGTAACCCGCACCAATAATACAGAAAGAATGCGGGTTTTAGCTAGTAATGGCAATGTGGGTATAGGTACGACTTCACCTGTTACTGGTTTGGATATACAAACTGGTGCTAACGCTGGGTATACAGGGCAAATGGTATTGGGTACAGGCGCCCAATCAGGGAAAATTTCGTTTAGACGCGGCAATGATGGTAATACGGGTGCTTATTTGGGATGGGCAGCTCCAACTGATGATATAAACTTTGAGTTAGTCAATGGTAGTGGCGGTGGAGTTATTTTAATCAACGGTGCCAGCAATGGGGGTAATATCCGCTTTAATACCACAGCTTCTTCTGGGGTAGGCGGCAATCAAGAACGGATGAGAATAACAGACTTGGGCAACATTGGTATAGGTACAACTACCCCTGCTGAACAATTACACGTAACTTCTGCCACTCCCAATACCGCAACAGGGCGATTCACAGGTTTATCTTCAACTACAACCATAGTAACCAATGCCACTGATGCTTTGGTTTTGGTAGATGCCAACGGTTCATTGCGCCGCACTAATGAAACGGTTAGAGATGCTTGGTATACCAACGGAAACGCGACCACAGGATTGCGCAGTATAGGTACAACCACCAACCAACCTTTTCAATTTATTGCTAACAACATAGCCAGAGGTCGGGTTAATCCAACTGATGGTGAGTTTGTATGGGGCGCAACGGCTTCTCCTTATGCTGGTGATGCACTTTCTGCTGTCGCAACAGCTACCACTACTTTCGCGCTTAACGGATATTCAGCACAAAACGGTTCGGGCACTTGGGGGGAAATTCTAACAGCTAGTACAACGGCTTTCTCTGCTGTGCAAGGTGTTTATGGTGGTAGCGGACAAGGTGCGGGGGTTTTGGGCAACTATAATGGTACAAACACCTCTAATACTCGCGCTGGGGTTGTTGGTGTGTGTTCTTCTCCCGCTGCCAACGCTGGTGGAGTTGGGGTTCGCGGTGAAAATAGCATAGCGACTGGTAACCAAAGAATGGGTGTATTGGGACAATATACAGCAACAGCATTTGGTATAGGCGTGTATGGTATAGGTGCTGGTGGTGGGATTATGACTGGCAATAATGATGTAGCTGTCGTGGGTTGGCGTGCTAATAATGCTAACTATAGTGGCTATTTCAACGGGAATCACGTTATCGCCAACGGTACAAAATCCGCATCAGTTCCCACCAGCAAAGGCAATCAACTATTATACTGTATGGAAAGTCCAGAGGTTTGGTTTGAAGATTTTGGCACGGCGCAGTTGCAAAATGGCCAAGCTGAGGTCAAATTGGATGAAATGTACTTAGAAACGGTATTAATCGATGACGAACACCCAATGCACGTTTTTGTACAAGTACAGGGCGAGTGCAACGATGTTTACGTAATCCCCAATAAAACAGGGTTTACAGTTAAAGAAAAACAAGGCGGACAATCTAATGTTAAATTTTCTTACCGTTTAGTTGCTAAACGTCTTCATTTTCCTGACCACAGATTTGGCAATGACCCCGTTTGGGGTGAGGGCGATACCCGCCAATATTCAGAACGCGCTCCCAAACGCGCAGTTGATTACAACGAACAAGTCAAACAAGACTTAGAGGCCAAACGCAATTGGAAACCTAGCCCTAGCCCAGCTATAACCTATCCTGAGGACTTAAGGCTCAATTTGACCAAAGAAGCTAACAAAGAGATAAATAAATAATCCATTGATTATAAAAAGTCGCTGAAATTTAACTTTCAGGGGCTTTTTTTCGTAACAAAAGCCGAAATATCTCTTTTTTAAAAAAATTGGCATAATTTTTGCAGTTTCTGCGCATATTAAACCATACACATCAAAAAAATTCTTGGTATGAAAAAACTTACAACTATAGCTTTAGCCGCTATAATCCCCTTATTATCCATAACCGCTCAAAATGTGGGTATAGGCACAGCCAGCCCCAATGCTTCAGCTAAATTAGATATTGTTGATGCCAACAGAGGGATTTTATTACCCCGTGTTGCACTCACAGCTACCAATTTGCAAGCTCCTGTAACTGCCCCCGCTAATTGGTTGGTAGTGTTTAACACCAATGTTAGCGCGCCTGGACCTTTTGCGGTCACAGAGGGGCTTTACTATTGGGATGGCACTCTATTGCGTTGGGTGCGTATTGGCAGTACAGCCACAGCAAGCAACGATTGGACAATTTTAGGCAATGCAGGAACAGCCGCTGCAACCAATTTTGTGGGCACAACTGACGCTGTAGATTTTGTAACCCGCACCAATAATGTAGAGCAAATGCGCGTAACGAGCGCGGGCTTGGTTGGTATTGGCACTGCTATTCCTATACACGAATTAGATATAAATCCCGCTACCAGTCCGACTTGGACGAGCAACGGCTGGCGTGGTTTGGTCGGATTGAGCGATGCTGGAGCTATAGGTTGGAGAAATAGTTTTGGCGGATTAACTGCTGGTATTGGGCATACATCCAATGGAACAGCTTCTTTGGCTGATGATGTGCTTTGTTTCTTTTCTTCTTCGTCTGCATTGGCTACTACTGGCAGCCCTGCCAATTATTCTATGCGTATTTTTGACGCCAATAATCAAATTGGTATGAATACTGTTGCAGGTACTCCTGATGCTACCGCTCAATTAGAAATAGCTGCGACCACTCGCGGAGTATTGATACCAAGAGTATCGCTTACTCAAACTACTAATATAGCCCCTGTAGCTACCACCCCAACCACTTCTTTATTAGTTTATAATACAGCCACAATCAATGACGTAACGCCTGGTTATTACTATTGGTCTGGTGTGCGTTGGGAAAGGCTTATGAATGGGACTAGTAATCCTTGGACTATCTTAGGCAATACAGGTACAAACGCAGCCAATAACTTTGTAGGCACAACTGACGCAGTAGATTTTGTAACCCGAACCAACAATACAGAAAGAATGCGCGTAACGAGCGCGGGTAATGTGGGGGTTGGTACAACTACACCCGCTACTAGCCTATCCGTAAATGGCGCAACCACAATAGGCACAACTTACGCTGGCACATTAGCCAACGCTGCACCAGCCAACGGCTTACGCGTACAGGGACAAACTATTATTAATAAACCAAACGGGCAAGATAGTAGGGATATATTCTCCTCTCATACCTCAGCCACCGCTTTCAATAGTGTAACAGGTTATACTTCTGTAACAGCTTCTAGAGCTATCGCTGGTTATGCTGATGCTAACGGTATGGGTATTTTTGGTTATGCTAACAGAGACGGCTATGGAGTAGTAGGTCTTACCCAATCTGGCATTTTATCCAACTTTATACAAGGCGGTGAGGGCGTTTTAGGCCAAGCTGATGGTGCTACAGGGGCTACAGGCATACCTATTGGTGTGCACGGTATCTTGGATGAAAGTGTAGCTGGGATGAGAGGAGCAACTCCAGTATTGGGTGAAAATAATAATGTTACCAGAGGAAACGGCTTCACTGGTGGTGCTTACGCCACTGTAACCGCTCAATCTGTGGCTGGTGTATATGGTAATATAGGCTCTCGCGGAGCAGCGGCTGGCGATAATGGGTATATGTTTGGTGTTATTGGCGATATTTTAGTTCTCTCTGGTACTATTCCCGACGGCTCTGGTGGGGTATTGGGTTCAAGCGGTAGCGGTAGTTTTGGTATGTTGGGTTACAAAGGGCTAACAAGCACTGTATATAGCGTTTATGGGGGTGGATTATTTTCAGGGAGCATAGTGAATGGCAATACAGGTAACTTCACAGGTGGTTCTTCCAACAATCAAAATAACGCACCTCAACCCAACAACCACATTGGTTTAGGTATCAATGGTGGCTTTATGGGCGGTTATGTAAAAGGAAATCAATACGGTATGGTCAGTTCTGGGCAAGAATTTGGTATGTATGTGCAAGGCAAAACTATAGTAAATCAACCCATAGTACAATTAACCAATACCCCTCAAGGTAACGATAGAATTATTTCTTATGCGCCAACTTCTACTCAAGTGGATGTGATGACCAAAGGCACTAGCGCTTTAGTAAATGGGGAAGTTTTTGTGGCTTTTGATGATAAATTCCGCAAACTTATCAACCCCAATGAGCCTATTATCATCAATATCACCCCAAGAGCAGAAACTCGCGGCGTATATGTTAGCCAGGTTACTGCTCAAGGCTTCTTCGTGCGCGAAAATATGCAAGGTATAAGCAATGCAGCCTTTTATTGGTCAGCTTCTGGTACAAAAGCTGGGTTTGAAAATGGTATAACGGTTTCTAACACGATTTTGGCGAATAGTTTTGATAGCAATTTAGGTGGGGTTATGATGAGTGAAGCTGATGCTTCTGCTCAAGGTACAGCACCAACCCCAATATATTTTGACGGTCAAAATGTACTTTTCCAAAATATGCCTGCGCGTTTCTTTATCAATGAGGCTAAAGTTAATCCCAACAGCCCAACTACTAACCCTAACGGCGGCAGCGGGAACAACAACACGCACTAAAATTTCAAACATAACCTTTTCTTAAACTCAAAAATCCCTTTCGCTTAAAGCGGAGGGGATTTTTATTTGGTACTAAATTGGGCTTTTTTTTTACCTTTGTGCCTATAATCGCTTTTTTTATGCAAAAAATTATCCTTGTTCTTAGCTTTATTCTTTATTCAATCCATACCAACCGCCTTGCAGCGCAATCGTTATCTGTAGATTATAGCATAGGCCAAACGGTCAGAAACAACCCCGTATTTCCCCCCTTGATAAGCCCCGCGCAAGGGCTTTCAATTGATTATGCGCCCCGCCAAAATTTTAATACGCAATGGCAACAATTATATTCTCGCACTCAATTGGTTTATACCATAAGCGCGCAATCTTTGGGCAATGCGCAGATTTTGGGCAACGCTTGGGGGGGACTTGTTGGCTTAGATTTTTATTTATACCAACGCCGCCGCAACTATTTCCACTGCCGATTACAATTAGGATTAGCTGCCTTAACCCGCCATTATGATTCTTTTCATAACCCGCAAAATGTGGTAATTGGCTCTACTCTCAACGCTTTTGGCAAAGCAGAGGGAATTTATACGTATAAAATTAGCCCCCGATTAAGTTTCAACGCGGCTTTTGCGGTTATACACTACTCCAACGCAGGGGTGCAAAGTCCCAATTTGGGGGTAAATATAGCAGCCCTAACGGGGGGAATTTCCTACCGTTTTAATACCAAAATCCACAAACTGGAGAAAAGAAACTTATTATCGCCCAAATCCAACTTATCAGATTCGGATACTTTATCTATATTTTCCCCCAAAATGGTTGATTATCCAAAAAATTACCGCCCTTTTGTGCAATTTGGTTTAGGATTTACCTCTGTTGCATCGCGGGGGGCAAAATTCCCCGTTTATACGGTATTGCTAGGCGTGAGTAAGCAATTTTCCCCCAAAGGTTGCGTTTCTGCTGGGTTGGAATGGGTCTATAATACCGCCACTTTTGAACTCTATAATCATATCGCTGGGGGAAATTTATCCCCAAAAAAAATTTATCGCTATAGTTTTGTGGCTCAGTACGAGTTTATTTTTTCTCGGCTTGCGCTGGTAGCCGCTGGGGGTATTTATCTTAACTCACATATAGCTCAACGGAGCGTATTTAGTTCTAAAATTGGTATCAATTATTACTTTCGCTCGCTTTGGAAAGGTAAAAATTTTCATCCTTGGCTAGGGTTGCAAGTGCGCGCTTATTTTGGTGAGGCAGAATTTGCAGAAATTGCCACAGGGATAAAGTTTTAAATTTATATATAAAGAAACGTTGATAATATATAAGGTTTTATTCCCACCAAAACCTCTAAGTTTTCTAAAGTTCGGGGTTTTATTCTCACCAAAACCTCTAAGTTTTCTAAAGTTCGGGGTTTTATTCCCACCAAAACCTCTAAGTTTTCTAAAGTTCGAGGTTTTATTCTCACCAAAACCTCTAAGTTTTCTAAAGTTCGGGGTTTTATTCCCACCAAAACCTCTAAGTTTTCTAAAGTTCGGGGTTTTATTCCCACCAAAACCTCTAAGTTTTCTAAAGTTCGGGGTTTTATTCCCACCAAAACCTCTAAATTTTCTAAAGTTCGGGGTTTTATTCCCACCAAAACCTCTAAATTTTTTATAATTAAAGGTTTTATTGTTAATATAATTAAAGTTTTTTAGAACAAAACCCCTACGTTCAAGGACATATATTCGGCTATAATTTTATGCGTTTTCAACCCCCATCCTACGTAAGGTTGTATCTTAGCTTTTACAGGGTTGCAAAAATAATAACGGGCTAAAACCCTAAAATGCATAAAATAAGGTTGTAATTCGCGCTTAGTTAGATAAAAACTAACATTTCCCCCCAAAGTAAAACGTCCCCACATAATCTCAATCCCCCCATAAGCCGAAAAACGGGTGGCTTGTTGGCGCGCTTGTTGTGGGTTATAAACGGCTAAATTAAGCAAAAACTCTTGCACATAATCTAATTTTTCGTACTCAACGCCTACTCTAACCCTATGCAAGCGGGTTATCCAGCGGCTAACATCGGCAGAAAGTTGATAAATAGGATATTTTGCCCCGCCAAAAGTGGTGCTTTCTCTCATACCGATATTGCCGCTAACGCCAAATATAAACCGCTTGGATAGTTTGGGTTGGCTATCTATTTTTATAAATTCATCGTCTGCATAAGGTTGAGGTTGGTAACAAACACCCAGCTGAAAAGAGGTTATATTTATCCCATAATTGGGTAATTGACTTGCGCCGTTGGAAAAATGCGAGAAGTGAAAAGCGGGGCGCAGTTCCCAATGTTGGTTTATTTTCACTCCAGCCGCTAATCTCAGAATGGTATTGTTGGAAACGTGCGAGCCTACTATGTTGTTATAGGTGTTATTTGCCGCGTTATAATGGTCTGATAACCAGCCAATTCCTACAGCCAAACGCCCGTATAAGCGGAAATTTTTATATTTAATAAAATCCATATTGATATAAGGGGCGAAACCCATTCCCCAGCCAATATAGCGTTGATTAAAATTTTGATAATTTAATAAAAGCCCCACTTCTGGATATTTGGCGTAAATATGTTGGGGATTTTTGCCGTGCAATTTTTTTTCTATAGCAATTTCTCCCCCTATTGTATTGGCTGTAATTGGGGTGTTGATGCGGCTGGTATGTACAAAAATTTTGCCATAGGTAAAATTGGGTTCTATTCGCCAACCTTTATATTTTTGGGCTTGTGTGTAGGGGAAAAAATACAGTTGGAAGATGAGAATTAGTATAAATTTTATCCGCATAATGTCAGGTTTTAGAAGTAATATAGAATTTTAAAAGTGAGTGTGTAATAAGAGTTGTTAAGCACTATAATTATAAAAACTTGTGTTTTGGAATTTTTTTTAACGGCTTACGCCTAAAAATTCTTTTCTTCGTACTTTTTGCAGGCGCAAAAAGTACCAAAAACGCCCTGTTTCTACAAACTTGTTCGCTCCGCTTGCTAAAGCTGCGCTTCGGCTCACTTCAAACAGTGTAGAAACTCAACGGATTGGTGTAGTTACGCGCTCCGCGCGGCTTTTTTCTATTACACACTTACTTTTTGAATTTAGTATAAGTATGAATAAAAAAAAATCTCCTCACCCGCAAAGATAAGGAGATTTGTACGTAAGCAATAACTTAATCTTGTTTGTTGTCGCCTGCTGGGCTAAAATTGGCTAATTGAGACTTGAGCATATCAATCACTTTCACCTCGACGGCATCCACTTGGCGCAATTGGGCAACTTCCCAACTAATCCAATCGCCTAAATGCACGGCGTACAACATTTGTTCTATAAGTGTGTCGCCTTTGCAATGGATTTCTACTATAGTGTTGGTAAAATTGCTGATAATATCCTTGTTGATGTCTATGCGCAGTTGGTTGCGGGCATTATCAAAGGATGAGCGGAATATCAACACGATAAATGGGATAGGTTGTTCGCGCCAGCCCACCAACTCGTTGTGGTTCATTTCGGGTACAACGTGATGAGAGCAGAGAATTTTGGCATTTTCGTTCAATTGTTGTCTTAATCTCACCAAAACGGCTTCCATACGGTCGGTTGCGTACAAAATGGGGAATTTTCCCACGAAAGTGCGGGCTATTTTATCCGCTTTGAGCTGCATTTTGGATTGTTCTGTTTGCAATAAAGCTATAGAAGCGCGAATATCGGCGATTGGTTTTTCGCTGATTAAACCCAATTGTTGCAAAACGGCTAATTGTTGTACCAACGAATACCCCAAACAAGCGCGGGGAGGTGCGCCATAGTTGGGCAATTTGATAAAATCTAAATCGTTTTTAGCCGCAAATTCCAACAATTTGCCCCCTGAAGCGATGCAAACTATTTTCGCCCCGCGCGCAAAGGCGGTTTCCAACCCTTGCAAAGTTTCTTCTGTATTGCCTGAATAAGAAGAGCAGATAACCAAGCTATTTGCACCCACATAAGCGGGCGTATCGTAACCTTTTAAAACCAAATAGGGTAATTTTAACTCGTCTTGTACGAAAGAGGCGGCAAAATTTGCGCCTATACCCGAACCACCCAAGCCCATAACGACCACATTTTGTAGTGGTTGTGTAGCTGGGCGAATTTTTACCCTTTCGGCAATTTGTAGCGCTTCTTCCAACTGTTGGGGAAAGGAGGCTATCAACTCGTTCATTTGCATAATTGTAGCTGTGTTTTAATTTATTTGTAGTGTAATAATTTGCAGTTTTGGGAAAAACGTATAATTTTGCCGCAAAGTAAGGGGATTTTTAGCAAACAAATCACAAAAAAGGTTTTTTTTATCCAAAAAAGCAAAAATTATGTCCAAACATAACCAAATTATAGGCAAAATGGGGGAAGAGTTGGCTGTAGAACATCTCAAGCGGGCAAATTATGAGCTTGTGGTTTGCAATTGGCGTTTTGGTAGGGCAGAGGTGGATATTATCGCTTGGTCGCCCGCGCGTATTTTGGTGTTTGTAGAGGTCAAAACTCGCAAAACTGCTGCATTTGGCAACCCAGAAGAGGCTGTTTCTCACAAAAAACAACAATTGTTGTACGAAGCAGCTACAGAGTATATGCACCAGCAAAATTATGAGGGGGAAATTCGATTTGATATTATCTCTATAGTGCTGTACGAGCGTTTGCCGCCACATTTGGAACATTTTATTGATGCGTTTTTTCCTGGGTGGTAGGTTTTAAACCCACCCCGACCCTTTCGCTTGCGCGCAACTTCGTTTCTTAAAAAGGGAGGGGGACTTGTGTGTAAGTTTTGTATGCTTGTGTGTAAGTTTTGTATGCTTGTGTGTAAATTTTGTATGCTTGTGTGTAAGTTTTGTATGCTTGTGTGTAAGTTTTGTATGCTTGTGTGCAAGTTTTGTATGCTTGTGTGTAAGTTTTGTATGCTTGTGTGCAAGTTTTGTATGCTTGTGTGTAAGTTTTGTATGCTTGTGTGTAAGTTTTGTATGCTTGTGTGTAAGTTTTGTATGCTTGTGTGTAAGTTTTGTATGCTTGTGTGTAAGTTTTGTATGCTTGTGTGTAAGATAAATTTAAAAATAGCAGTTTTGGGATTTTTTTATCGCAACAGACTAAAGTCCGTTGCAAAGGCTTGTTTGTTTTTCAACGGGTTTCAACCCGTTGGTAATGATTTTTATAGCGTTTGTTTAGATTTTTAAAAAATGAACTCAAATAATTTTCAAACAAAATTTTTATCTATGCGTATATCTTTAATTCTGTTATTGTGCTTTTCGTCTTGTATATTTTATAGAAAAAAACCTGCTGGGGTTTGGAAATCAGCAGTACTTCAACCATTAACGGAAATGGATTTTTATGCCATCAAAAAAGATACTTTAGTAGTTAAAGCTGTTTGGCTTTCTGAGGATGACTATGTGAGTTGTAGAGTAGATAGTCGCTCTCATTTGGTTGTGCAAAGTAATCGCTATTCGTGGTTGGCTATAATTTTAATGGATACTAGTTTGAAAAAAACGATAAAAAACGATGATAAAATTATGCTAACAAAAACTCAATATCATAGCGGTTCTATAAGGTATCATTATTATCAGCCTAATAATCAACCAGCTCGATATCCTTATCCCGATACTTTGTTGGCGGTTGAGGGAAAAATTAAAATTTTATAGGTGTGTAAGTGTTGGAAATAAATTATTTAGGGATTAAAAACGTATATCTTTGCATCTATGTTTTTAATGTTTTTTTTATAAATTCCTAATAATTCTTTTTCATTATTTAAGTGTGTGAAAATAAATTATTGGTGGTTATACGATATTCAAAAAATTGATGGCGTTGGTGTAGAGACAAGGTATTATCACGTAAATTTTTATCACCAATAATTATTTCCACACCATTAGAATAAATCATTGGGGATTGTATAACATAATAAAATGTGGGGGTTGATGTGGGTAGGGTAGAGACGTTGCAATGCAACGTCTCTACTGCGCATTGTGATACAAATCATAATCTTAACAATAATGTGGATGAATTAAAAAAAACGATAGAAATTTCAGCCCGAGGGAACTTTTGGCTCAAAAAATGCCTTTGTGTGCCAACGATATAAACCAATCGTGTTATAAAATATGCAGCTAAGAATAAGTTTTAAAGATATTTTCCCTGATGAAACGCCAAAAGCTAAGTTTGAAGAATATTTGGTGGGTATAGAAAAATCTATTTTATTGAGAGTAGCCACTGATTTAATATCTAAAGGAAATCATCAAATTTCATTAGAAAAATGGTTTGACTCGTCAGCAAAAACAATGAGAGATAATTTTATTTATGCGGATATAGAACTTCGTTTTTCAAAATTTGCAATGAAAAACCAAGAAATGGGGTTTATTAATAGAATAAGTAGCCTTCGTTTTTTTGAGTATTTGTTGCCAATGGAAGATAATAATTCTGTGTCAATATTATCTAACTTTCAACAAAAACTGCAAATTTTTCAAGCTTATCTTTGGCTTAATGAACAGCAAAATGAAAATGAAAAAAAATTTATTGAAAGCATAAAGAAAAGCAGTTTTTTTGCTAATAAATCTACTTTTCTTATTTTGCCAACACAACAATTTGGACAAAATTATAATGACCCATATTTACCTGCTTTCTTGCTTGGGCAAAATTTTCATAGTTATTATATCAATAACTATGAATTTCGCGATGTGCTTTATGCTCAAATAGTTAAAGCTTGTGAATTATTCCAATTTTTAGAATCTCGCCAAGATTTAAAACTTTATTTAACAAAGTTTTTAGAAAATACAAAGTCTAAAACTTGGGAAGATTACTTAAGAAAGTTTTTGCCTTTAATTCGGCACAAAAATGAATTTAAAAGTGCTTTATTAGTGATAGAAGAGGCTGACATCAGAGAATTTATAGCTGATTTTGTTTTACAAGCGGATGATACTGATACAGACAAAGATTTTAGGGCAATTCGCGCAAAGCCTATTTTTAAAGACTTGAAAAAAGAAAATACATATCATATTGTTTTTGAGCTATTTTTGCTTGAAAAAATGTATAGTGTTATGTTTTTTACTTTAAAGGATATTGATAAACAATTGCTTAAAACTGGCGAGGCTGTTAAACTTAATAGGAAGGGAGAAGAAGAACCCTTTAAAAGTTTCTATGGTTCGGAGTTTGTAGAAAAATGGCTCTTATACAAAATGTTAGAAAATATATTTTCTAATTTGGATTTTAAATTTGAGAAAGGCAATAATTTAACATTTGAAGGTGAGCCTGATTTTTATGCGCTACAAGGGGAAAATGTTTATTTATTTGAATGCAAAGATACTTTGGTTAATGCAGAAGTAAAACACTCTTATGACTTCCTAGAAATAGAGAAAGAGATAAAGAAGAAGTTGTATTGGAAACAAGGGAAAACAAAACAAGGGGAAATAAAAGAAGAGTCAAAGGCAATACGCCAGCTTTTAAACAATGCTGAACGTATATTGAGCAATTTTAAAGAATTTAAATTTGACAAAGAGGATAAGAAAATTTATCCTATTGTGGTTGTAGATTCTCAAAGTATTAATTCTTTAGGCGTAAATAGTTTATTGCGCCATTGGTTTGATGAAGAGCTTACTGCACTGAAAAAAGCAAAGCCAGATTTGAAATGGCAAAACGTTAGACCAATTGTCTTAGTTGATATGGATACGTTTATCTTGTATCAAACTGCGTTAGCAAATGGAAGTCTTGTACTGCATCAACTGCTTGATAAATATATAGAATTTACGACTTTAAATGTAGAAGAATATAAAATGGGAGGAAAGGAATTATTGGAACAACATTATCTTGATGTCGTAAAACCTTTTTCTTTTTTTATGCAGGAAAGGTATTCTAATTTTATCACTTTAGATAAATTGAAGGAATACGGAAAATTGTTGTTTACTGATGATGATAATGTATAAAGTTTACTTTTATGTGTGGTTTTAACCCACCTCAACCTGTCCTTAAAAAAGGAGGGAGACTTTCGGAAAAATAAAAAAGCCCTTTCCTGCACTAATACGGGAAAGGGCTTTTTTTATAAAAAAATTTCAGTGCTTAGGCAATAGTTACCTCGTCGCACAAATATACATCTTGTACAGTATGGATGATTTTTATCCCTTCATCAAGCGGCTTTTGAAACGCTTTCCGTCCCAAAATAAGCCCCATTCCCCCAGCGCGTTTGTTGATAACTGCTGTTTCGGTGGCTTCTTGCAGGTCGTTGGAGGTAGAACCGCCCCCAGAGTTGATAAGTCCACAACGCCCCATATAACAATTGGCTACTTGATAGCGGCATAAGTCGATAGGGTGAGGGGTAGAAAGCTGCGAATACATTTTTTTATCCGATTTGCCAAAGTTGAGGGCGGTAAATCCCCCGTTGCAATCGGGTAGTTTTTGTTTGATAATATCCGCTTGTATAGTGCAGCCCAAGTGGTTGGCTTGTCCTGTAAGGTCAGCAGCGGTGTGATAGTCAATTCCATCTTTTTTGAACCCGTTATTGCGGGTATAACACCACAAAATGGTAGCCATTCCCAACTCGTGGGCATACTCAAACGCTTCAGCTATCTCTATTAGTTGGCGGTTGCTTTCTTCAGAACCAAAATACACGGTTGCACCTATGGCTACTGCGCCCATATCCCAAGCATTTTTGACCGTACCGAATAGAATTTGGTCGTGTTTATTGGGGTAAGTCATCAACTCGTTATGATTTATTTTCACCACGAAGGGGATTTTGTGGGCGTATTTTCTACTTACCATACCCAAAACCCCAAAAGTACTGGCCACAGCACTACAGCCAGCTTCCAAACCCAATTTAACGATGTTTTCGGGGTCAAAATAGGCAGGGTTGGGGGCGAAAGATGCGCCTGCTGTATGCTCTATACCTTGGTCAACGGGCAAAATGGAGATATAACCTGTTCCTGCCAAGCGGCCGCTATCATAAATACTAGCCAAACTGCGTAAAGTTTGATTGTTGCGATTACTTTCTTTCCACACGTGGTCGATAAAGTGGGGGGTGGGGAGTTGCAAACTTGATTTAGGGAAAGTATTGCATTGGTGTTGGAGCAGGTATTGGCTTTTTTCGTCGCCCAATATGCTGCTAATGTTGCTGATTAAGCTCATTTTTAGCTAAAAAAGTTGATTATTTCGGTGCGAAACCGTATTTATAATAAAATTTTTGTTTTAAACCCCTAATTGGCGGCTGTGGTATCCACGTCTGGATGTTCGCTGCCCAAAGTATCCGCTTGTCCACTGCTGATTCGGTCGCTTTGATTGTTGGGGATATGCAATTCGGCATAATAGATTAGCAACCATTTTTTGCCGCTAGCGTCCAAGTTGTAATTGCGTTCTGCTATAAAAGCATTTTGATAGATAATCCGCTCACGGGCAAATTTTTCATCAATTTGTAAAATAATTTTTAAGTCTGGGTCTTCTTTTTTTAGCGGTATTTGAAGTTTCCAATTGCTTTCGTCCCATATTTTTTCTTTGCCTTCTGACGAAAGCCCAGCCATAGGAAATTCTATTCTTTGGAGTTGAAAAATGCTGTCTTTATAAAATTGTTCATAAAAAGCGTTGAAATCTTCTTTACCGTTAGCATCGGTTTTGATTTTTTTTCCACAAGCAGAAAGCAACACTATGCACAATAGCGCGCAGAAAAGAGCTAATTTTTTCATTTTTTTTTATAATTTAGATTGTTTAAAAACTATTATTTCGTCATCTTTAATAAGCTACAACCGTGAAATGGTTACAACTTAAAGACAAAAATATCAGTTTATAGACCGCAAAAGTACCGCTTTTTTCCAAATATGCAAATATATCCGCTTTTTTTTCTGGTATAAATGGGTCAATTTTTATCATTTCCGCATAATTAGCCAAACTTTCGCCCTTAATTTTATACACGGCTTCTTTGGCAGCCCAATAGTAAGCAAAAAATAGAACTTGTTGGTCGGGTGCTAAACTTTCTGCGTGAATTAAACCATTTTGGTCTACAAATTTTTTTTTCAAGCGCATAAATCTAGGGCTTATTTCTTCCACATCGATGCCCACAGGGCGGTTGTGCAGCGCCAATATACTGTATAAATGGTTGTGGCTTAAAGAAATATGCTGGGAATGATTAGCCAAAAAGGGTTTGCCCTGCTTGTTTTTTTCAATTTTTAGCCCCAACGCTTTTAAAAGGCAACGGCTCGATAAATGGCTAAGTCTCGCGTGGCTGTGCTGATAGTGTTGGTTGAATAAAGCGAGCGTTTTTTTATCCCATTGCAATAAATCTAATAATTCTTGCTCTGTTTCTTCATTTTGCCAAGCATATATTTGTGGCTCGTTGTCTGCGGAATTTATGGTCAGTAACAAGATATTAAAAAGAAAATTTTAGGGATAAAGTGGGTTGGATAAAATTAAGGCTGGAGTTTTGGGTTGAATTGGTGGCTATTTGCGGGGTTAAGTTATCCATATTCCAAAACTTAGGTTGTATTTTGAGGGATAGATTGTCATTGACTTCAAACGTTTTGAGGTGGGCATCTACAAACCCGTCAATGGCTATCAGCGCATAAACGCCCATACCTATCAAAAGGCTGCGTTCGTAAAGGTTTTGATACCGTTCTCTATTACTTTTGAGGTTGGCTGCATTGCCTGAAGGTCCAGTAGTTAATGGATTATTATCTACCGCATACAGGTATGCACGGCGGTATTTTAGGTAATTGATGCGGTTGTCATACACCCAATACGTAACCCCAGCTAAGGCTGTGTATACAATAGGCAATTTCCACCATTTTTTATTATAAATTTGCCCCGCGCTGGGTATAATTAGCCCCAAAAATAGCACTTGTCGTGGGCGGAGTTGGTCTAAACGGAAAGGTTTTTTTGCTATCGTATTTCCCCCCACATTATCTGCTGTTTTTTCGCTTGAAATGTCGTTGGTATCAGCTTTTGCGCTTATCATACGATTTTGAATTTTATACACAATTGTTGTATCATTATCCTCTTTGGGGCTTAGATTATTGTTGGTATTGTTGGGTTTAATCCCCGACATTTTCCCCCTTTTGATATTGTTGGTGTCGGGTTGGGCTTTTATACCAAAAATGCTCACAAAAAGTATAATCAATAGGGCTAAAAATGATTTCATTGGGTTAATTTTTTTTGATAAAAAATAGGTTTTGGGTTAAATTATCTGCGTAATTTTCGGCTGGTGTAAAAAAGACTTATCAATGTTAGCCCAATACCAACCAACCACCACTGCCAAACGGTTTTTTGGGCTATATTTATGGGATTGGTGTTGCCTTGTAGTACAAATGCAGCCCAATAAAAGGGATGAGCGGCTAGTCCTTTGGCTTGTTTGAGGTAGGTTAGTTTGGCTTGACGCAAGGCTTCGGTTTTATCTTTGCCTTGGCTTAGATTGCTATAAAAATGTTGGGTGAAAAAAACGGCTGTTTTGTCATTCACTGACCACAAGCTGGTGATAATAGCTGGCGCGCCCGCATACATAAAACTTCGCCCCATACTAATTACCCCCTCACCGTGTTGGTAGCGACCCAAGCCTGTTTCGCAAGCGGATAAAACCACCAAATCTGCGGATAGGTCAAGGCTAGGAATTTCATAAGCATACAACACATTATCTTCGCTGCTGTCGCGATTGGGGCAAAAATACAAACCTGAATAGGCTGGATTTTCATCCAAAACCCCGTGCATAGATAAGTGGATGATATTGGCGGTGGAGATATTTGCTTTTAATTGGGTTTCGGTGGCGGTTTCATTGAAAAAAAATTGTCCTTTAAAAAACTTTTCTAACCATTCTACCTCTTTTTTTGTACCGTCCAACTCACTAAGCAAAGCAAAAATTTTTTCTTGGTCGCTTTTTGGGGGAATGGTTTTGGTTTGGTAAGTTGGTGCCATTGCCAATAAATTGCTGTACTTAGAGGCTGGGCTTAACATATTTTCGCTCCAAATCGTAGCCGAATAGGCATAACTTATCCCCAATTTTTTTAGTAAATAGGGTAAATCTTGATATGTTTTTTTCCCTGCTTCTATTTTGTTGGAAGTTAATAGCAACTCAAAAGGTAGATAATGCAGTTTTCCGTCGGGCACGATGAGCAATTTTTCGCAGTTGCTATCTTGTATTTTGGCTTCAAAGGGTTGGACTAAATCGGTATATAACCAATACGCGTCAGCCACAAATAGGCTAAAATTTTGGGTTAAATAGTTATGAATGTAGTACTCACCGCTTAATCGTTCCAAAAAATGGCTTAATCGGTTGTAGTATTGTTCATCAATGGCTATTTTATGTATGGCTACTTTTTGTTTGCTTATCGCCAAAGCGTATATATTATTTTTGCCCGCAAAGTAGTGCAACATCAACGATTTATCGTCCAACTGGGCTTGTATTGATTCTATTTTTGGCAATTTTTGCGCATATTTATACTCAAAATACTTGCTGTGTTGGGTTTTTAAGATGGTTTTGAGGCTATCTAATTTTTTTCTTTTTTGGGACAAAATATCCTGTTGTAGTTCTTTTTGTTTGCTATCGCTTTCGTGAGCTACTTGCGCTTCATAATAATTGACATCGTTGAGCAAAGACATTTCTTCGCTACGGAGTTGTTGGGGTATATTGGCAAAAGAGCGGGCTTTGTTTTCTTGCAAGCTTTCCAATAATAGCATAGATTTGCTTTTTTCGGACAAATAGTAAATTTCAGCTATAGACAAATCATCCATTTTGCCCGTTTTATGCGCTTTTTGATAACAAATTTCTATAGCGGATTCATAAAAAAACATAGCATCATTCAACAATAACTCTTTCGCACCTTTGGTGGAATAAGATTGTTGTAGATTATCCAATAGCGCTATAGCCAAATTGACCTCTTTTTGATAGCTTTGTTGGGGTTGGTAGCGACGCAGCAACAGAATTTTTTGTTTCAAAACGTTCAAGGCGTTGATAGG
The DNA here is from genome assembly GCA_013297745.1 of Chitinophagales bacterium. Taxonomy (GTDB): domain Bacteria; phylum Bacteroidota; class Bacteroidia; order Chitinophagales; family Saprospiraceae; genus JAAFIM01. Next base: position 30,242 of record JAAFIM010000043.1, read on the forward strand.
GTCGGCTATATTAGCACTTTTTTTATATTCTTGGTAGGAGATATTTAGCATTTCTTCCGCTTCGGCTACAAACTGAAACGCATCATTTTCTCTTTGCAGATAGTCAGCCGCTTTGGAAAAAGCCAATAAAGCGGGTACATCAGAAGCGCCTATGCGGTTATTTTTGTCGTTTTGCAAAAATTTTTCTACACCGCTTATCAATATATTTTCTATATTTTTGCTGTTTTGTCGCCGAATGGCTATTTCTACCTCGCAAGGGTGATAAAATTCTGGTCTTATATTGTTGGGGTCAGCGAGTTGTAGGGTCTGTTGGGCGGTGTCAAGGCGATTGCCCCAGCGCAAAAAATTATTGGTTTGTTGCCCATATAGATAATTTAACCAGTAATAATTCAGCATACCAGCCCGATTGGCAAATTTGCTTAGATATTTACGGGCTGAATTATACCATTTATCCGCTTCTTTATAATTGCCTTTTTTATTTTGATATTCACCCATTCTAATCTCAGCTATAGCTTTTGCTAAAGCCAAGCTGCTATCTTTTTGATAAGTTTCGTACTGCTCGCGTATCAACTCAAAACTACGTTCAAAATCCCCTTTTTGTTTCAAAATATCAAATTTCATCTCCAACATACTAGCTTTAACCTCTGCGGTAATACCTTTTATTTCCACAAATTCGTCTATGTAAAATGAAGCCAACTCAAAATTTTTTTCTAAGCCGTATAGGTTATATATCAACGAGGTATAACAAGATGTTGCGAGTGGGGGATTATTTATCTTTTTTTCTTTATACAAATTTATACTTTTTAGATAATACGTAGTGGCTTTATCGCCTTGGTGGCTTATATAAAAACATAACGTACCTCTATAGCTAATGGTGGCTACCAAATTGCTCCAATCTTGATGGAGCGTAAAGATGCGTTCGGCGTGGTCAAAAATTTTATCGGTTGTTTCCGCTGAGCTAATGGTTATCAAATTATTGGACTGAACCACGTTCATATAATTTTCTAATAAATTTAAAACCGCATCTGTTTGATTGAATAAAGTAAGAAAGCTATCCAAAGCCAAAGTTTTTTCCCATTCTGCCGCCAATAGTTTGTCGGGGTGCAATATGCTATTGTACAAATAAAAACGAATGTAATTATTTTTTTGGGTTATATCGCCCCCGCCCAACTCATCGAGCATTAGTTTTTTGCTTAGCGGATAATTTTTGCTGTCAAAGGCTTTTTTTATAGCTGGGCTTAATCCCCAATTGTTGGGATTTTGTGCTTTTAAGCCCAAAGACATAAGGATAAAAAGGCTGTAGAAAAGGGCTAATTTCATCACAAAAAAAAATTAATTGAAGGGTAAATGTTTGCTGCTGATTAAAGAACTGCAAATATAGGCTAAAAAATAAAAATCAACCACAATAAAGCGGTTGATTTTTTATAAAAAGGCAAAAATGGTTAATTTTTATCCAAAAGTTCCAAAATTCGGTTTAAATCTTCCCCGTCAGCAAAATGTATAACAATTTTCCCCTGTCCTTTGGGGTTTTGGCGGAGTTGTACGCGGCTGCCCAATAGCTCAGCAATTTGTTTTTGTACAGCTTCAACGGTAGGATTGGGGTTTGTTTTTGATTTTTTATCGCTCTGCGGGGCTTGTATCTCTTTCAATTTTTGCACCAAAGCTTCCACCGCGCGTACAGAAAGATGTTTTTCTAAGGTTTCTTTATAAACGCTCATTTGTAAGGCATAATCTGAAAGCCCAATAATAGCTCGGGCGTGTCCCATACTGATTTTTTCATTTTTTATCCCCAATTGTATCTCTTCGGGCAGCTTGAGCAACCGCAAATAATTGGTGACGGTTTCGCGGGTTTTGCCCACCCGTTGGGCGGTAAGTTCTTGAGTTAAATCAAACTCTTCCATAATTCGTTTGTAAGTAATCGCAATTTCTATAGCATTTAAGTCTTGGCGTTGGATATTTTCTATCAAAGCCATTTCTATCATTTGCTCATCGTTGGCGGTGCGGATAAAAGCTGGAATGTGTTCAATTTTGGCCAATTTGCAAGCTCTCAATCGTCTTTCTCCTGCTATGAGTTGGAAGTTGTCGCCGCCCAAATGTCTTACCGTGATGGGTTGGATAAGTCCGTGCAGCAGCACAGATTGCGCCAGTTCTTGCAATAGCTCTGGATTAAACTCATTTCTAGGCTGGAAAGGATTAACTTCTATATTTTGGGTAGGGATAAGGCTTACCGTATTGGGTTGATAAGGTATGCTTTTACTTTCTATATCTGTGTTGATGGTTTGAAATACCGCACCTAAGGCCAAACCTTTGGATTTTTTTTTGTCTTTTTCCATATAAAAAGGATAATTTTGGGTTGTTTTTAGTCTGTAAAAATAAAAATGGTAAAAAAAAGTTAATTTTGCGCGCTTTTGAATTTATTGGCAACTATCAATAGCCGATTGTATCGTTTTTTGGGGGATAAATTCGCGCTTGTTTCCCCAAGTATTGCTGATGTAGTTGAGTATATTGGCGATTTCCACCACGCTCAAGGCTTTGTTGGCTGGCATTTTGCCCTCATAAATCTGCCCATTGATGGTCATTTTTCCCTCGTAGCCGTGGCGGATAAGGCAAGCCAATTCTTGTGGTTTTTTTTGCAAATAATCCGAATTGGCCAAAGGCGGAATTAACCCTTCCAGCCCTTTGCCATCGTCCATGTGGCAGTTGGCGCAATGTACTTTGTATAATTTTTCCCCTTCTGGGTGCGGATTTTGACAAGCTCCAAAGGTTAAACTTGCCCCGAAAAAGCATATTTTGATTAATTTCATCATCAATAAAATTAAGGGATTGATATAAACAGGGCTAACTTTGCCCCACTATTTAACCCTTAATGCTAAATTATTGTTTTGTTCAACTCCCAATAG
>JAAFIM010000044.1 GCA_013297745.1 Chitinophagales bacterium
GGGGTGGGTTAAAATCCCCCTCCACTCTACACACAGGCTTCCGCAACTTACACACAAGCTACTGCAACTTACACACAAGCTACCGCAACTTACACACAGGCTACTGCAACTTACACACAAGCTACCGCAACTTACACACAGGCTCCCGCACACTACATACCGCAAACCGCATACCGCACACCGCACACCTAAATCATCCCCGTATAAGACAATATCAAAATCAACAATCCAAAAGCTACCGCGTACAAAACATAATGCCTCAAACTCCCCGTTTGGAAAACAGCCACTTGTTCGCTCGCTGCCAATATCTTTTGAGCGGGTTCATTTACCAACTTGCTCGCCAATTTGTCATACGGCACAGCTTTAAATTCTCGCGCTGTAGGGAAAATCTCCTCTTCTGCGTATAAAATCGGCTTTTTGCGCGACCCTGTGATAGCGTTGCCAATCTCTACATAATTAGCCGCGTAAGAAGTAGCCGTATATTGATGCAACGGCACATCTTCAGGTTTGTAATCGTAACCACAACCCCAAGGCAAATTTTGAGAAACAAGCACCCGTTTTTGTTGATATGTGCGCAGTCCATACAATAGTCCAATAACTAAGATAAATATCCCCCCGCTTATACCCACTTGGAGCAACGGAGAGGCAATATCAGCCAATGGCAAGGTATAATTTTGCCCAAAAGATGCAGTCACTTGCCCAATAACTGGCATTATCCACACAGCACCCAACCCCACAGCCAATATCATCCCCACTATCAAAAATTTAGTCCCCAGCATTATTTTTTCTACCTCCTGCGCTTTATCAACATAAGCTGAACGGCCTGAACCCAAAAAAATTATACTATAAAAACGGCTAAAAGCAAACAAAGCCAAACCGCCTATCAAAGCCAATACGATAATAACCCCCAACAATGATAAAGAACTCAATAAATCCCCTTCGTTCAATGACTTGAATAAACTTAAGTATATCAGATATTCAGATACAAATCCATTGAAGGGCGGCAATCCACATATAGCCAAACAACCTACCAAAGCCAAAGCTGCTGTTTTGGGCATCTTTTTTATCAATCCGCCCATATTTTCAATATAACGGGTATGAGTTTGTTGATAAATAGAACCAGCGCAATAAAATAGCAAAGATTTGAATAACGAATGGTTTAAAATATGCAATAAACTACCCGCCAAACTTAGCGTTTGTAACGTCTTCAAACCCCAACTGCTAGCCAATAGGCTCAATCCCATCCCCAAAAATATAATCCCTATATTTTCAATAGATGAATAAGCCAATATCTCCTTAATATCTTTTCGCACTATAGCATTCATTATCCCATATAAACCAGTGATTATCCCAAAAATCAACAATAAAACCCCAGCCCCAAAAGATTCAGCAGGGTTGTTGATGCTCAATCCCAACATTATTTTTAATAAACCAAACACCCCCATTTTTATCATAATACCAGACATAAGCCCAGATATATGCGCAGGCGCGGCTGGATGAGCTTGTGGCAGCCAACTGTGAAAAGGAACTAAACCCGCTTTCAACCCAAAACCCAGCAAAAATATGCTAAAAATACCCAATGTCGCTTGGTGTTCGCCAAAATAACTAAATACAGCCAACCAACCAAAATTAGCGCCCGTTACTTGTTGGGTATAAATAAATCCAAATAGTAAAAATAACATACCTATATGCATTTGTACCAAATAACGCAAAGCCGTTTTTAAAGTCTCTGCTTTTTCAGCCTCAAACAAAACCAACGCAAAAGAGGATAAAGACATCAATTCCCAACTTACCAAAAATAAAACCCCCTCTTGGCTGCTGACCACCAATAACAAAGCCAACTGCAACCACAGCATATTGAAACTGTGCCAAGCCAAAAACAATCTGTTTTTAGCCGCCTGATAGCTTTTCAAATAACCTTGTGCATAAACGCTGCTCGTAAATGTGGTTAGATTAATAAGCAAAATAAAAAAACCGCTCAAAGGATTGATGGACAAATCAATGTCTCCAACCACCCAACTTATGGGTAGCTCAACGATTATATTTTCACCAGCACTCAAGCTGCTTATAGCCCAACTGCTGCTTATAGCGGCTATAGCCACTTGTAGCAAAAGCTGAAAAGGGCTTATCCAATTTTTGGGCATTATGTATAGTGCCATCGGCAAAGCCAATAGCAGCACAAATAAATCAGTATCCATTTAATTTTTTTTTAGAAACGTATAAACAATTTTCTTGTGTGATTAGTAACTGGAGTTACGCTTGAGCTATTCTGTGATAAAAGTCAAGTTGAAAAGCTAAATTTTCGCCGTGCGACGCCAAAACCAGCGTATGTCGCGGAAAGACGACCAACCGAGCGCAGCGAGGGCAGTAGCTTTTTTGCTACGCAAACACGGCGAAGCCCTCCCGAAGGAAACGTCGGCTTGTAGCGACGGTTTTGCGCTTATTTTTGAAAAAAATACAAGCAACACGGCGAAGCCCTCCCGAAGGAAACGCCTTTTTGGCGTTGGCTTTTTTGGTACTTTTTTGCCATCAAAAAAGTACGAAAGATAAATTTTTTAGGCGTAAGCCGTCAAAAAAATTTCTAACCTATTTAATTTTTAGTTTTTTTTATACTAAAATAAAGCCTCAAGCGTAACTCCAGTTAGTAAATTAAAGTTGTTTGGGTTTATCTGCCGTACAGATATTTTTTCGCCGCAAAAAAAGCATCCACAACAAAATCCTTGCAGCACAATTAAGTACGTAGACAAAAACAAAGTAAAAAATCGCGCGGAGCGCGTAACTACACCAATCCGTTGAGTTTCTACACTGTTTGAAGTGAGACGGAGCGCAGCTTTAGCAAGCGGAGCGAACAAGTTTGTAGAACGGCGAAGCCCTCCCTGAAACAAGGCGTTTTTGGTACTTTTTGCGCCTGCAAAAAGTACGAAGAAAAGAACAGCGAAGCCCTCACTGAAATTTTTTTAACGGCTTGCGCCTAAAAATTTCCAAAACCCAAGTTTTTACTGAAGCGTAAAAAATACTTCCATTTTGTTCAGTTACTTATAGCCTTTAGCTATTTTCTATAATTACAAAAAAGAGAATATAATCGCCATATAGCCTGAGCAGGCCAGCGAAATTGAGGGGCATAATAACCCCCCGTTGCGGTTGCTTTTGGGTAAGCAATCGCACAAACGACCAAACAAGGGCTTGTTTGGTTTAGATGCAGATTAAAATAATCAACCTTTTCGGTTTCTTGTTTTTTTTCAGATTTAGAACTTTCTGCCACTTCTTCGCTCCAATCTTCTGCCCATATCCAAGTCGCTTTTTGTACTTTTGAATTATGGAATAATTGAACGATAAAAAATAGCACAAATCCCCCAACTAATAAAAAAGCTCTTATTTGGCGGCTGGTCATAATACAAAATAATAAATGATAACAAGTAGAAAATACAGCCGCAAAGTTAGCCTTTTAATACAACTTGTATCTATTTGGGTAAAAAAATTAAAAAAAAAAACATTTTTATCCCCATTTTTGCCTTATTTTCGCAAAAAAACTTCACTTTTGCGCGCGTTTGTAGCCCAAAAATCTTTCTTATTATTTTATCATCACTAATTTTATCCCATTATGCACATTTTACCCACCAAAAAAACGATGATGCTGCACCGCGATATTAGCTGGTTGGCCTTTAATTATAGAGTTTTGCAAGAAGCCAAAGATGAAAATGTGCCGCTTTTGGAACGGGTAAAATTTATGGGGATTTATTCTTCCAACTTGGACGAGTTTTTTCGCGTGCGTATCGCTTCGCTCAAAAAATTGTTGCATCTAAGCGCCAAAACACAAAAACAGATGGATTTTGACCCCGCTTTAGCACTGTACAATATAGGCGAATTGGTCAAAAAACAACAGATTGAGTTCAGCGAAATTTATTCCAAACAGATTTTGCCCGCTTTGAGCAAAGAAGGGATACAAGTCGTCCGTTTGCACGAACTGACCCAAAACCAATATATGGAACTCAACACTTATGTCGAAGAGGTGCTTATCCAATATATTCAGCCTATTTTGATGGTCAAGAATAAAATTCGGACTTTTTTGAGAAACAACAACCTTTACTTGGTCGCTATATTAGAAACCACAGGACAATCGCTCCGTTATGCCCTCGTGCGCATCCCTACAGATAATTTGCCCCGTTTTATAGAACTCGTAAGCGATGAGAAAGATACCAAAACGATTATTTTATTAGATGATATTGTGCGCCACGCCTTGCCCTCTTTATTTCACGGCTATACGGTGCGGGATTCGTTTTCGGTCAAAATGACCCGCGATGCCGAGTTGCACATAGACGACGAGTACAAAGGCAATCTAGTGGATAAAATCAAACGCTCGCTCGCCAAAAGAAATATAGGCACAGGCACCCGCTTTGTTTTTGATAGGAAAATGCCCCTCAACTGCAAAGACTTCTTAATGGATAACTTTCACTTTGATGCTGCCGATATGTACCCAGAAGGACGTTACCACAACAATTTTGACTTCTTTAAGTTTCCCAGCTTTGGCAAAACCAATCTCAAAGACCGCCCTTTGCCCCCGCTACCCCATCCAGTACTTTCCCAGAGCAAAGACTTGTTCAAAACCATAGCCGAGGAAGACCAATTGCTTCACTTCCCTTACCAACGCTACGAACACGTTTTGCAGTTCTTGGAAGCAGCAGCCATTGACCCAGAGGTCAAAAGTATAAAAATTACCCAGTACAGGGTAGCCAAAGATTCGCAGGTTATTTTGGCACTCCGCCGCGCGCTAAGTATGGGTAAAGAAGTGGTCGTTTTTATCGAGGTCAAGGCTCGCTTTGATGAAGAAGCCAACATATCTTGGGCGGAAAAATTAGAGGCTTGGGGCGCTACCGTACTTTATAGTATCCCCAAAATAAAAGTACACGCTAAGTTGGCGCTCGTTAGCCGCCGCGAAAACAACAAAACCCGCTCGTATGCTTATCTAAGCACAGGCAATTTTAACGAAAATACCGCAACTTTATACACCGACTACGGCTTTTTTACGGCAGATGAAAGAATTTGTAAAGATGTTCATACCATTTTTAACTTCTTAGAAACCGCCAAACCTAACGCTCCCCACCCCAAAGGCAAAAACTTGCTTATCGGCAAATATCTACCCGCCAAATTGGATAAAATGATAGAGAATGAGATTAGCAATGCAAGGGCGGGATTGGAAGCCAAAATTTTTATTAAGGTCAATAGCCTACAAGACCAGCAAATTATCCAAAAACTCTATACAGCCAGCCAGTCAGGGGTCAAAATAAAAATTATCGTTAGGGGTATTTGCTGCTTGATGCCCAAAGTCAAAGGGCTTTCCGATAACATAGAAGCGATTAGCGTCATAGATAGATTTTTGGAACACTCCCGCATCTACTGTTTTCATAATGCAGGCGATACGCAAGTCTATCTTTCCTCGGCCGACTTGATGACCAGAAATTTACACCATCGCATAGAAGCCGCCTTCCCTGTCTATAATCCTAAGCTGAAAGCAGAGATACTGTATTTCCTAAACGTTCAATGGCAAGACAACTGCAAAGCGAGGGTAATCGATGCCACTTTATCCAATCAATACCAGCCCAAGACTAAAAAAGATACAGACCGCCGCAGCCAAATCGAGATGTACGATTATTACAAACAAAAATTAAAATAATATATGTAGCCAAGACTTGTTTTAAAACAAGTCTTTTTTTTTAGCTTTTATGCCAAAACCCTTAACGGGAAAATTCTAAACGCAGCTTTTATACCAAAACCCTTAACGGGAAAATCCCAAACGTGGCTTTTATACCAAAACCCTTAACGGGAAAATTCTAAACGCAGCTTTTATACCAAAACCCTTAACGGGAAAATTATAAACGCGGCTTTTATACCAAAACCCTTAACGGGAAAATCCCAAACGCAGCTTTTATACCAAAACCCTTAACGGGAAAATTCTAAAGATAATTTTGGTGCTAAAACCGTTAAAATAATTTCCCCAGAGTTAATTCCAGCAGCGAAATACGCTCTGGGGAATTTTTTTTGATAAAACCGCCCCCGAATTGGTTATAAAAATATAGTTTTAAGCTAATTTTAGGGTGGAGATGATTATAAAAAATTATTTATAAACTAAACCCAAAACGGCTATTTATAAAAAAATTATATTTTTGAAAACAACTTTTTGCCAAACCAACCCATACTTTTACGATTTATTTATTCACTCAACAATTATTATAATATGGCTTTTTATATCAACAGCTACGAGCAATATACAGAAGATTATACCCGCGCTTTGTTGAACCCCGAAGAGTTTTGGGCAGACATAGCCAATAATTTTGAATGGTCTCAATCTTGGGATAAGGTGTTGGAATATGATTTTAGCGAGGGGCGCAATCAATGGTTTATCAACGCAAAGTTAAACATTACTATCAACTGCTTGGATAGGCACGCGGCAGCTACTCCCGATAAGTTGGCGATTTGTTGGGAAGCCAATTCGCCTGAAACCCCTAACCGCCAATATACGTATAAAGAGCTGTTGGATAGGGTTTGTCAAGTTGCCAACGGGTTGAAAAGCAAGGGAATAGTCAAAGGCGACCGCGTGTGTATTTATATGCCGATGATACCCGAATTGCTAATTTCTGTGCTGGCTTGCGCCCGAATAGGGGCAGTGCATAGCGTAGTGTTTGGCGGGTTTAGCCCCAAAGCGTTGGCAGAACGTATGCAACAAGCTGAAGCCAAAATGTTGATAACGTCGGATGTAGCTTATAGGGGCGAAAAGGTTATAGATATATTGACGGCTGCCCGTGTCGCTTATCAGATAAGCCCAACCGCTAAACAGATGCTTATTTTTGATAGAAGTGGCGAGGGAAAAACCTACCCAGAGCAGAGTTTTAGCGACTTTGACAGTGTAGCAAATGCCCAAAGTACCCACTGCCCAGCCGAGATAATGGACGCTGAAGATATGCTATTTATCCTTTACACGTCAGGCTCTACGGGAACTCCCAAAGGGATAGTCCATACCTGCGGCGGGTATATGGTTTATACAGGCTATACCTTTGCCAACGTGTTTCAATATAAAGAAAAGGACGTGTTTTTTTGCACGGCGGATATAGGTTGGATAACAGGGCATAGCTATATGGCTTACGGAGCGTTGCTAAATGGCGCAACGCAATTGATGTACGAGGGCGTGCCTACTTATCCCGACGCAAGCCGTTTTTGGCAACTGATAGAAAAGCATAAAGTAACCCATTTTTATACCGCACCCACCGCAATAAGGGCGTTAATGGCGTTGGGGGACGAATATGTGCAGGGCTGGGATTTATCCACGCTTAAAGTTTTGGGCAGTGTAGGCGAGCCGATAAATGAAGAAGCGTGGCATTGGTATAATGAACAGGTTGGGAAAGAACGCTGCCCTATTGTAGATACGTGGTGGCAAACCGAGACAGGCGGAATAATGATTTCCACGATAGCGGGCATAAGCCAAAGCATACCAAGTTGGGCAGGTTATCCTTTAGTGGGGGTGCAAATGGCGATAATGGACGAGAACGGGGAAGAAATTCACAGCAACGAAGCAGACGGGGCTTTATGTTTGAAAACACCAATTCCATCTTTGTTAAGAACAACTTACGGCGACCACAACCGTTGCAAAAACACCTATTTTTCCGCTTATCCCAACCACTATTTTACGGGGGATAGAGCCAAGCGCGATGCCGAAGGGCGTTATAGAATCATAGGGCGTATGGATGATGTGTTGAACGTGTCTGGGCATAGAATAGGCACGGCAGAGGTTGAAAATGTGCTTAATCAGCATATAGAGATTGTAGAAAGTGCGGCGGTTGGATACGCTCACCCGATAAAAGGCGAGGCTATAGCGGCGTTTGTTATCCCTTTTGCGCCAGTGGAGGATAAAAACAAATTATTTGCGGAACTACAGTTTATGATTAGCAAAGAAATCGGCAGTTTTTCCAAAATAGAAACGTTAGTGGTTGTAACGGGGTTACCCAAGACTAGAAGCGGGAAGATTATGCGCCGTATTCTGAAAAAGATATTAGCCAACGAGCCAGATTACGGGGACATTTCTACCCTTTTGAACCCAGAAGTGGTGGAAGAGATAGCCCAGCAGGTAAGTTCTTTAAAATAAATAAAGCGCGTAAGGGACAACCTACGCGCTTTTTGTTAATAACGGTTTGAAAACAAACACAAATAAAAAATTTTATAATGATAGACAAAGCAGCCATACAAGAGCTAAAACTACAGGGCGGGGCGCAGGTGGGCGCATATCTCAAAAAATTGTCCGACATCAACAGCATCACGCTGGTATTGGAAAATTTGGGAGAATTGCCTGTAGATTTTGAAGGGGATTTTTTGGATAATTATGCCATTCATTCCCACGAAAAGGTGAGATTTTGGGCGATTAAGAACATAGCCAAGCTGAAGCAAGGAGCGTATTTAAACAAGTTTATCGTTTGGCTCAAGCAAGAGACCGCTACACAAGTCAAAAGGGAGATTGTGGCAGCTATAGGCAGGTTGAAAACGGAAAAAGCCCAAGATATACTATTGGAAACACTATTGGAAAAAGACGCTAAATTGGTTTGTCAAGCTATACGGGGTTTATTATATTTTAAATCCAACCCCGATATTTTGGAAAGGCTACAGGCGTTAATCAATCATCCTAATGAAACGGTGCGGACGGTTATCTACAAGGAATTTTCACAAAAAAAGCCTAAAGCGGCCAACAGCCAAGCACATAGCCACGTATATGACGGGTTAAAGAATTTGGTGATAAACGCCGATGTGTTGGAGGTTTTGCCCCATTTGCCCGATGAGTCCGTACATTTGACCTTTACCTCGCCCCCGTATTATAACGCGAGAGATTATTCCATTTATGAATCGTATGAAGCCTATCTCAACTTTTTATCTAAAGTATTCGCCCACACGCACAGGATAACCAAAGAGGGGCGTTTTTTGATAGTCAATACCTCCCCAATTATAATCCCAAGAGTTAGCCGCGCCCACAGCAGCAAAAGATACGCGATACCGTTTGATTTGCACCCTTTGTTGGTTGCGCAGGGTTGGGAATTTATAGACGATATTATCTGGCTCAAGCCCGAGTATGCGGTAAAAAGCCGCGTGCAGAGTTTTGACAACAACCGCAAACCGCTATCTTACAAGCCCAACACCGTAACCGAGTATTTAATGGTCTATAGAAAACAAACAAATAAGTTATTAGATTGGAATTTAAAACATTATGAACCGAGCATAACCCAAGATAGTTTGATAGCAAATGAGTACGAATCTAACAATGTTTGGTCTATAGAGCCAGAATATGATAAAATACACCCAGCCGTTTTCCCCGAAGATTTGTGCGAGCGAGTGATACGGTATTATTCTTTCAAAAATGATTTGGTATTTGACCCGTTTGCGGGCAGCGGCACTGTAGGTAAAGTGGCGAAATTATTACATAGGTATTTTTTATTAGCAGAACAGGAGGAAAATTATTGCCAATATATGCGCCAAAAGATTAAGCCACAGCCAAAAGAAGGGGTGGAAACGCGGTTTGTGAGCTTGGGGGAATTTCTAAAAAAATAAATAATAATTAAAATACAACTTTTTTTATCGGCTTGGGAACTTTTGCGCTTTTTTTTTGATTATAGGGGAGTAATTAGCATAAACTGCTAATTTTAAACTTTTTATTATCAACAAAAACCATTTTTGTATGTTCAAAAAGAGGTGAAGTATTATTATTTTATCCAAAAAAAAGGAGTGTTACATTATGAACTGGCGAAAACTAAACGGAAGCCGTATTTTGCTTCCTATCACCGAAGCGGTGGAAAAAACCATTCAAAAAGAGCAAGAATTAGGCAATAAACTGCGCATCTGCGTGGGTACGGACTCCCAAGTGCGCGGGCAAGAGATTTCTTTTGCTACAGTTATTGTTTTTTTGCGCGAAGGCAAGGGCGGATTTATGTTCATTAGCCACGAAGACAGCCGCCAAGCTATGTCTATCAAAGAGCGTATGATTTATGAGGTGAGCAAATCGGTAGGTGTTGCCTACGAAATAGCCGATATTTTGGCTGCTTACAATGTGCCGCTGGAGGTACACGCCGACATCAACGCCGACACCAGCTTCAAATCAAATGTGGCACTCAAAGAAGCTATGGGTTACATTCTAGGAATGGGCTACGAGTTCAAAGCCAAACCCCACGCTTTCGCAAGTTCTGCTTGCGCCGACAAAGTTGTATAATCTTTTTTTCTTTTCAGTTTCAATACAAAAGCCAGCCTGCGATGCAGAACTGGCTTTTTTTTTTATGGTTAGAATTTTGGCGATTTAGTGTTCAACAATGGGGATAAAAAAAACGCATTCACCTAAGTAAATGCGTTTATTAAAACGAGCAAAGATAAATTAACCTCTAAATAAGTAAGCATTATCTAATGGCAGAGAACTTGTTTTTTTCTCTTTCATTGGTTGAGTATTAACAGGTAGTTTTTCTTTATCATCAACGCGTTTGCGATTGTTGCGCCAAGCATCACCTTCCCAAAGGAAAGCAATGATACCCCAAACTAACAACAAGGTAGGCAAAACTACTGACATAGCCATACCGCGGGTTTCGTGCCCCAAGTGCATAAATTCGCTAACGATATAATATGCTTTATAAAAACTCAACAAACACATAACAGGAACCATAATCCATTTGGATAGATGAAAACCGTGTATCAAGTGACCATTGCCTATGAGGGCTATACCTACCTCTACGAGTGTAATTATTAGCAATAATATAAAGCCTTTTATAACTACTCGCATATTATCTTCGTGGGAAGGAAGAGCGTGTCCGTGTGACATAATATCTTTATTTTGTGTTGTTTAAAAAATTAGATAAGGTAAAACGCCAAGAAAACGAATACCCAAACCAAATCCACGAAGTGCCAATACAATCCTACCTTTTCTACCATTTCGTGTCCATTTTGGCGTTTCTTATACATACCGCTCCAAACGTTTAGGGTAATAACAGATAGAATCACCAAGCCAGAGAATACGTGAAAGCCATGGAAACCAGTGATAAAGAAAAATAATGCACCAAAAGCTTTTGGTCCCATCGGTTCTGTTTTGATGGTGCCATCTGCTGTTTTGTAAGCTGCATTCATATATTTGCCATCGTGGTAAGTCACCAAGTACGAACTACCATTAGCAAAATCCATAGACTCAGGAGCTTTACCGTTATGGTCAGCTTTAGTAAAGTATTTGGTACCATCAACTACACTTTGGTAATAAACGACATTTTTGCCATGTATTGTCTCTTCTACTTTTGTGGTCTTAGGAATTTGAGAGATTTCGTCCAGCGTAAGATATTTGCCAGCTTCTACGTGGGTAGAAAAAGGGTTATTGAATACAGTTGTACCCTCTTGCACGATAAGATTTGTCCATTCCCAAGCTTGACAACCTAAGAAAATACCACCACCAATAATAGTGGCTATCATCCATTTTATAACCCCACCCTCATTTTCATTTTTCCCCTCCTGTACAGCTCGAAGTACGGTAACAGAACTTACGATAAGTACGAAGGTCATGAAGGTAACGAATATAAGTGGCGCATGATGGATATTGAAAGGCGCAGTACTAAACACAAAGTCAGGAATAGGCCAGGCTTCCATACTAAAACGAAGCGCACCGTACGCAATCAAAAAGCCAGCAAAGGTAAAAGCATCCGAAAGTAAAAAATACCACATCATGAGTTTACCATAACTCGTTTTGAACGGTTCTGTGCCGCCTTCCCAAAGATGCTCATCTTTATGATGTTCCTGTTCGGGGAGTTTAACAGCAGTGTCTTGTGCCATTTTATAAGGTAAAGTTTAGAATTATTTTGTAAATATAAAATTTCTGAATATCAATTTAATTTATTGTTGTACCATAAAAAATATAAATAAATATATCCAAAGCACATCAACAAAATGCCAATAGGTGAAAATTATCTCTAAGCGCAACAGGCGTCTTGGTGTGGTGGCTTGGTATCGCGGTAAAAAAGCATATACCATAGCAAACAACAGGGCTGCAATTCCACCTAATACGTGAGCTACGTGGAAACCTGTTATCATAAAAATGAAACTACTGTGTTGATTAGTGTGTATAAAAATTTCTACCTCGTTGAGTGAAAGCCAGCCTTGATATTGTAATACAACAAAGGCTAAACCCAATACAAAGCCTGAGACAAGAAATGTCTTGAATAGTGCTAATTTTTCGCTAGCGAAAGCTTTGTAAGAAGCATGTAACAAAATACTGCTGCCCAATATAGCGGCTGTACTGTAAAAGAATTCAGCGGGTAAAGCAAAATCAGCCCAATCCCCTTGTGATTTTCTCACAATATACGCGCTAGTAAAAGCAGCGAAAAACATAACGATACTAGTAAGCCCAATCCAAAGTGCGAATTTTTTGGGGTGTATTTTTTTTACAGTACTGGTAGCCATAATTTAATTTGTATTTAGATTTTTGCCAATAATAGAACAATCAATACAATGGGCAGGTAGAAGAAAGAACAAAACATTAGTTTTTTGGCGGCAGCGTTGTCTGTTTTTAGGTATAGGTTAAAAGCATAAAGACAATAAATTAAGCCTAAAATCAGCATAACCCAAACAGCCCAAGAATTAGCTATTGACAGATACACAGGCAAAACACTTATAGGCAACAAACAAACAGCGTATAAGATGCAGTACAAAGCTGTAGTTTTATTGCGTCCGTCATCTCCTGTAGTTGGTAATAACTGAAATCCTGCATTTCGATAATCATTGTGTGCTAACCATGCAATTGCCCAAAAATGGGGAAACTGCCAAAAAAATTGTATTGAAAATAAAAACAAAGCTTCTGCACCAAAGTTGTTGGTAACTGCTACCCAACCTATAGCCATAGGCAAGGCACCTGGAACTGCTCCAACCCAAACAGCTAAAGGAGATACCCTTTTGAGAGGTGTATATACAAAAGCGTAACTAATCAAAGAAAGAGAGCCTAGAACAGCGGTTAGAGGGTTAAAATAAGCTAAGAGGATAATTCCTACCACACTCATTAAACCCGCTATCAAAACTGCATCTGAGCTTTCCATTCTTCCCGCCGCTAATGGGCGGTTGGCTGTCCGCAACATTAATTTATCAAGGTCTTTTTCTAGGACTTGGTTTAAGGCGCTAGCTGCCCAAGTGATTAGGCAACTACTCAAACACAATATAGATAAGTCTTGCCAATTAATGGTAGGGCTTGCTAAAGCAAAGGCAATGGTTGAAGAAAATACCACCAGCATAGACAGCCTAAATTTAAACAAAAGTTTATAATCTTGTATTTTTTGCCTTAACTGATTGCCTAAGCTGGTTGTATTTTGTAGATTATTCATAATTATTATTTACAATGTTGAAATGGTCTAGCTTTAATGCCCACCATCCTTTTCTCCTTCTTTCAAAGGCTCTGTCTGAGGTATAAACTCACGGTCTTCATAACGGCTTAAATCGTAAGGCCAACGGTGTACGTGAGGAATTGCACCCTCCCAGTTGCCGTGTCCCGCATGAATAGGTGCTGTCCATTCCAAAGTGGTTGCTTCCCAAGGATTCATTTCAGTCTGTTTTTTCCCTTTGTATATAGAGTAGAAGAAATTTACTACAAACAATATCTGGAAGAAAAAGGTGATTATAGCAGCTATGGTGATGAATTGGTTCATTGCATCAAACTCACTAAATGCATTGAATGTTTCAAAAGAATAATAACGACGAGGTACCCCAGCCATACCTAAGTAGTGCATAGGACCAAACACGCAATACGCTCCTATCATTGTACCCCAAAAGTGAAGTTTGCCTAAAAATTCATTCATAAATCTGCCATACATACGAGGGAACCAGTGGTAAACTCCTGCATACATACCAAAGAAAGCAGCTACACCCATAACGATGTGGAAGTGGGCAACTACGAAGTAAGTATCATGTTGTTGTATATCAATGGCAGCGTTACCTAAGAATATACCAGTCAAACCACCAGAAATAAACATAGATACAAAGCCTAAGGAAAACAACATAGCAGAGTTAAAACGAACCGCCCCGCCCCATACTGTAGCAATCCAGTTGAATACTTTAACTGCAGAAGGCACAGCAATAATAAGGGTGAAAATTACAAATATGTTGGATATGAAAGGATTCATACCCGTCATAAACATGTGATGCGCCCAAACGATGAAAGATAGGAACGCAATAGCAAGTATAGAGAACACCATAGCTTTGTATCCGAAAATAGGTTTGCGCGCATGTGTAGCCAAAACCTCAGATACTATACCCATTGCGGGAAGTATGATGATATACACTTCTGGGTGTCCTAAAAACCAAAATAAATGTTGGTATAGAATAGCACTACCACCAACGCGTTCTGTTAGCGCTGTGTCTGCTATATAAATCTCATTCAAAAAGAAACTAGTACCCAAAGTTCTGTCTAACATAACCATGAAGAAGCCTGAGGCCAATACTGGGAAAGACAACAAACCAATGATAGCTGTTACTAAGAATGCCCAAATAGTAAGCGGGAGTCTGAACATTGACATACCTTTAGTACGCATATTCAAAACAGTAGTGATGTAGTTGATACCTCCAAGCAAAACTGATACTACAAAAAGTACCAAACTCATTATCCACATCGTGGCACCAGCTTTAGACCCATCAGAGGCTTGCGGCAATTCGCTCAAAGGAGGGTAAGCCGTCCAGCCACCAGAGAAAGGACCCGTGTTTAAGAACAAAGAGATAAACATTACTAATCCTGATAGGAAGAAAAACCAATAGGAAAGCATATTCATAAGCGGAGAAGCCATATCTCTTGCCCCAATCTGTAATGGAATCAGCAAATTACTGAATGTACCGCTCAAACCAGCTGTTAATACGAAGAATACGATTATCGTACCGTGCATAGTAACGAGCGCATAATAGAATTCTTGGCTTAATGTACCAGTGCCTGTGGCTGGGTCTATATTTATCCACCCGCCTAATAGCGGTTGCAACCAAGACATGTCTGCACCAGGAAAACCTAATTGTAGACGGAAAATAATGGACATAGCAGCGCCTATTATAGCCCAAAACATCCCTGTTATAAGAAACTGTTTAGCGATAGTTTTGTGGTCCATGCTAAACATATAGTTATCAATAAAAGCGGATTGATAACGGTCGCCATGATGATCGTGGTCGTCGTGGCCGTGTTCGCCATGTGCGTGCGCACCATGCAAATCTTTTTCTAAAATCGTTGTATCTGCCATAATATTTGTGTTTTAAAAACTAACTAAAGGTTATATTTTTAATTATTGAATTTTATTTGCTGTGGAATCTAAAGGCACAGCAGTAGAATCTATAACAGCATTATCAGTCGTTGTCAGATTGGCTTGCATAACTTGGCTTGCGATGCGATTGGCTTCTCTCTCTGCCGTATTTGCTTCCTCTAAATTATTGGTAATACGCGCGATTCTTTGTTGAGCTTGCATAGCCACTATAGCAGCCTCTATTTTGGTCACTTCAGCTGCATTTTTAGCTTTTTTAGCCACAATAAGAGCATCATTTAGAGATTTCAATTGCGTATTTACCCTATCTTTTATAGCTACTAATTTTTCAAATAATAGCTCTCCTTTTGTGGTAGATGCGAATGGGTCTTCTACTTTCCCTTTGGCTTTTTCTTCATCTGTCAAGTTGCGAACTATAGACATATAAGTGGAATTAGCCTCTTGTTTGTCCAACCAAGCTTCATATTCTTCTTGGCTAACAATTTTTATCACCCTGCGCATAGAATAGTGCCCCTTGCCGCAAAGCTCAGCACAAGCTAACTCATAGTCAAAAGTTTCGTAGCGCTTTTTAGTATCATCTTGTTTGTCAGCTACTTGCCAATCAGGAGAAGCACTTAGACGACGGCGCATAGAATCTGTTGTTACTGTTGGAGTGAATATAAAGTATGTGGGCATACCAGGCACAGCATCCATTTTTACCCTAAATTGAGGCAAATAGAAGTTGTGCAAAACATCTTTGGCTGTTATGCGCACGCGAATTTTTTTGCCCACAGGCAGATAAATATCACTTGCTACCACATCATCTATATTTTTGGCATCAGTCCAATCTTGACCCAAAGTGTTTTTGCCGCCAATTTTTCTAAAATCTTTGGTTCCCAACATATTGTCGCGGCCAGGGTAACGAATTTCCCAAGCAAATTGGTATCCTGTAGCTTCTATTTCTATGTCGTGGTCGCCTTCGTCTACCATTATGGTGTTCCAAGCTTGTAAGCCTTGTACCACTAAAAATGTCATAACTACAGCAGGCACTATCATCCAAACCATTTCTAATTGGTCGTTGTGAGACCAGTAGATAGCTTTGTGTCCTTTACGACCGCGATATTGCCAAGCAAACCAAAATAAAGCAAATTGGGTGGCAAAAAATACGATAGAAGTAACCAACAAAGTGGTATTGAATAGCGAATCTACCATAGGACCGTGTTCTGAAGCGGCCGTATTGACACCCCAACCCAAAACATAAGGAGCGTAATAAATGAAGGAAACCACACAAGCAACTAAAAATAGCACCATAAATACTACCCCCATACCCGCTTGGAGTTTGTTGACTTCATATTCCTCATTATGGTCAGCGCGGACAGCTGTAGCTAACTCACGCGCCTTAGCGATTTGCACCAACAAAACCGTTAGTAACACAGCGCAGAGGAAACCGATAAAAATTTCCATTTGATGATTTTAATTTTATGTGAATAATCTTGTCTCGTACTATATTGTAACACAAAATTATTGATTTGGATTAAAAAGAAAGATTTTTTATCAAAAAACTTTCAAAAAATGTATGTATTTAGAATAATTCTAAATAAAAAAATATATGTATCAGACTAGGTGTGATGATTCTCACTTTCAGCGAGGAAAGGGTCATTTTTAGGATATAAAGAGGCTTTTTCCAAATAAGTAAAAGTTACGAATAAAAATAAGCCCAAAAATCCTAACATAGTGCCTAAGTCTAACAAACCAGGCATGTGAATACCCATCACAAAGTGCGCGTGTTCGTGAGAATGAGCGTGCGCTGTTTCTGTTGTACCTTTGTCGTCAGCTTTTGGTTCGGCTGTGACTGGCGCAATAGTTGCGGTGGTGTCTGTGTTTGCTGCTGTATTGGTGCTATCTGACTGTGTAGTATCTGTAGTAGGTTCTGGTTGAGTATAATAGGTTAAAGTTGCTCTTCCATTATCGTTTTGATTATTGTTCAAGCTACCAATAGGTGTGTGTGAACTCTCGCCTACACTGTAATGCAAATGGTCGTGATGAGCGTCGTGGTGTTCATGCAAAGTATGCTCGTAATTGTGCCAAACGCCAGGTTTTAGCATTAAAAAATAATCAACCCAGTGACCAAAACAAACCAATCCAGCGATAAATCCTACCGTACCCAATGTTCTTTTGGCACTATTCATCATCAAAGTAAAGAAAGGAATTACAAAGTTGATAAGCAGATTTATAAAAAATAGAGGTTTGAATTGCTCAAAACGGATAAAGAAATATTGAGTTTCCTCGCCATTATTTGCGTACCAAATTAGCATAAATTGAGAAAACCACAAGTAAGTCCAGAATACACTAAACCCAAATATATATTTACCCATATCATGCATGTGCTCTCTAGTGAAACCAGGCAATAAATTACGCGATTGCAAAAAGGCCACTATCAATAATATCAAACTTAAACTGCTCACCCAAAGGCTAACGCTAGAATACCAAGCGAATAAAGTACTGTACCAATGCGCATCAACAGACATTACCCATTGCCAAATAGCAAACGCGCTAGAAAAACCAGCGATAGGTAAGAAAATAGCAGCCCAAAAACGCATTTTATACAAATTGGTTTCTCCCAACTTTGCATCTTTATCTTGCGAAACAGACAGTTTGCGAATAATAGCAGCAAAAAGAGCCCATATAGCAACTACAGCTATAGTCAACAAATAGACTGTTGGGTTTAGAAAAGGCGATTTTTGTTGGAGCAAATGGTCTGTTTCTAGCAATTTAGAATCCGACCACATATACAAGAAATCTGTACCTTTTACATCCAGCATAACAGCAATGCCTACTATCGCTATCAAAACAGCCCCAACAGGCAAGAACATCATCATAGCTTCAGGCACACGCTTGAAAACCACATGCCAGCCCCCCCAGCCTATAGTATGCACGCAAATAAAGAACAAAGCGGCAAAAGACACACCCGTAAAAAATACCGCATTATGAAGTAAATTACTCCAAAAAATGCTGTGTGAATATTCCCCATCAAGGAAGTAAGTTGCCAACAAACAAGCTAAACCAATAAGTGCTAATCCACCCGTAATTGACTTCAACCTGCCGTCAAACACAAACTGATGGTTATGTTGTTCGGTTGTATGATTCATTTTATTTGAAAATGAGATTTATTTTTTGAAAAATAGCAAGCTAATTATTTAGTCTTGCCTTTTTTATTTTTATCGCCTTTTGTCTCCTCTTTTTTTAACTCAACAGGAGGCGTTACTTTATTAGCTGTGCTATCCACAGTTACTGGAGCTACATTCGAACGCATACGATTAGCTGCCGCTAAGTCATATTTTTCTTTTTTAGCATCAGCTTGCATTTTACGAATATAGTGGATAACTTCCCAACGTTCAGTAAAATTAAGTTTATCTGCGTGAGGCATCATTACATTTTTTCCATAAACTATAGCGTGATAATAACGTCCGTCAGAATCTCCTACTTTGAGAAAATCTTCGCTAAGATAATTGGCTGGCTTGTTTGGATATTTGCCATCACCGCCATTATAAAGCACCCCATTGCCATTGCCTGTTTCGCCGTGGCAAACACCACAATAGATATTGTACAGATTTTTACCATTTTTCAACACCTTTTCCAACTCAGCTTCAGTAGCAGGTTTGATAGGATTTTCGGTAATTTCTGCCATAGCGCGGGTGCGCTCCTCTTCTGTATCTTTATAATGGTGTGGGCGTTGTCCGCGTGCTATAGTATTGGCTGGCGGTTTTGCCCCTTGAATATATTTTTTGTAAAAAGCGGTGTAGCCTTCTTCTCCACCCCAACGGTTTTGGTTATAAAACATAAATACGTTGGATTCGTAAGCTACCGAGTGCGCCATATCAGGCATATATTCACGCCCTTGAAAATTGCCGCTTGCTTTTGTGCTGCAACTTTCCAACCCAGCCACCAACGCCAATGAAGTTGCCGCTAGTGTGAGTGTTTTTGTGAAATTATTCATATTAGCTTTAAAATTATGGGATTAGATAGTTTTGGTGTGAATTTCTTCCGCATCAGTATTTTTCAACAAAGAAGATAATTGTTCTATTTCTTCGGCGCTATAGTTGGTAATGTCCAAAGCTATACAAAATTTATCATCAGTAATGCGATTATCCAAATAAGGATTGGTTACACCAGGCCCCAAACCACAGACTAGATAAAAAGTAATCACCATACCTACTGCAGCCATTAGCACCGTAAATTCAAAGGTGATTGGGATAAAAGAAGGCGCAGAAAAATAAGGTTTTCCCCCAAATATAATCGGCCAATCGCGGGTAAATACCCAAGTCATAAAACCAAAAGCTATAGAAGTGCCCATCAATCCGTAGAAAAAGCCAGCTATGTGCAACCTTGATTCTTTCAAGCCCAATAATGGGTCTAATCCATGCACAGGAAAAGGGGTAAATACGTCCCAAATATCCACTTGCTTGCCTTTAATAGCAACAACGGCAGACTTTAGAATTTCTTCGTCGTTGTATAAACCATAAAGTACGGTTTTATTATATTTTCTCATGGAAGAGTTGTATTTTTGTGTTGATATGCGGGCTGTTGCCAACCCGCAGATTATCTCATTTTATTTTCAAATTTAGGGTTTGTCCGCTTCTCCCAGATTTGGACGGTGCGCTACATGCGCGTGGCTGCTGTGTGCGTGGTGTTTCTCAGCGTTTTCACCCGTATATTGGTTACCACCAGTCTTGAGGATTGATTTAATCTCTGCAATCGCTACTACAGGCGCAACGCGTACAAATATCAAATACAAAGTGCCAAACAAACCAAAGGTAAACATATAATCGCCCACTTCTACCCAAGATGGTGAATAATAAACCCAGCTTGAAGGCAAGAAATCGCGGTGCAAAGAAGTTACGATAATCACAAAACGCTCAAACCACATCCCGATATTTACCACGATAGACAAAGCGAAAGTTACCGCGATGTTTCTACGCATAGTTCTTGACCAGAAAAACTGCGGGCTGATAACGTTGCAACTCATCATCGCAAAGTATGACCACCAATAAGGCCCCAAGGCACGATTGTAGAACGCAAATTGCTCATATACATAACCTGAATACCAAGCTACAAATAATTCTGTCAAATAAGCCACCCCAACTATAGAACCTGTCAAAACAATAACTTTGTTCATTGACTCTATGTGCTCTATAGTAATATAATCTTCCAATTTCAACGCTTTACGGGTAATAATCATCAACGTTTGCACCATCGCAAAACCAGAGAAAATCGCACCTGCTACGAAATATGGGGGCATAATTGTGGTGTGCCAACCAGGTATAACAGAAGTAGCAAAGTCAAAAGATACTATCGTGTGTACTGACAATACCAAAGGGGTAGAAATACCAGCCAATATCAAAGATAAAGACTCCCAACGCTGCCAGTGTTTGGCAGAACCTGTCCAACCAAAAGATAAAAAGTTATACACTTTCTTTCTAAATCCTTTGGCACGGTCGCGAATGGTCGCAAAATCAGGTACCAAGCCTGTATACCAAAACAATAAAGAAACGGTGAAATAAGTGCTTATCGCAAATACGTCCCACAACAAAGGCGAGTTAAAATTGACCCATAAAGGTCCTCTAGTATTAGGATAAGGCAATACAAAGAAAGATACCCAAATACGTCCCATGTGAATACCAGGAAATATAGCCGCACACATAACCGCGAAAATTGTCATCGCCTCCGCCGCTCTATTTACCCCTGTACGCCATTTTTGTCTAAACAGCAACAAAATTGCAGAGATTAGCGTGCCCGCGTGACCAATACCAACCCACCATACAAAGTTGGTTATATCCCAACCCCAGCCTACAGTGCGGTTCAAATGCCAAGTTCCAATCCCGTACCAAATTGTGAAAAACATGGAAACGCCACCAAAGGTTAGCAATCCCAAAGCCATCATCAACAACATTACCCAGCCGCCGCCAGGCAATTTTTCGGTAGAAGCGCAAATGTCTTCTGTGATTTGGTGGTAAGTTTTGTTCCCCGTGATAAGTGGTGGGCGAACTCTTGATACAACTCCACTCATAATTTAACTTATTAGAAGTTTAGGAATGTTTAAATCAAATTTTTTATACAAAACAAACTGGCTGTCCAGAATTAACCCTTAAACCAGCTTGTATATTTTTTAACAATAATTAGCTGTGTTTCTCCTCAGCTTTGGGGGCAGATTCTACCAACATACCGTTGATTTCTTCGTTACGATTTACCACTTTCATAGAGTAATGTACAGATGAACGCACGTTTGTTTCTTCCAAAGGAATGTAGATTCTATTTTCTTGCATAATTTTGTACACTTGGCTACTCTTGTCATTGCGGTCACCAAATACAATCCCACCTGTTGGACAAGCTTGAGCACAGGCTACTTGTATATCTTGTTGGTCTTTGAGTTTGCGTCCTTCTGATTTAGCTTTCAACTTGCCCTCTTGTAGACGTTGCACGCAGAAGCTACATTTTTCAATCACACCACGCGAGCGAACGGTTACATCTGGATTCAATACCATACGGGTGATATTTTCGCTGTAATAAACCAATTCTTCAGCCCCTGCTTTACCTCTGTTAATATCCACCTCATTGGCTGGGAATAAATCCGCAGAAGTATAATCTAACCAATTGAAACGACGCACTTTATACGGGCAGTTGTTGGCGCAATAGCGCGTACCAATACAACGGTTGTAGGTCATTTGATTCAAACCTTCAGAACTATGGTTGGTGGCTGCCACTGGGCAAACATTTTCGCAAGGTGCATTATCGCAATGTTGGCACATCATCGGCATATAAGCCGTGTTGGGGGTATCTTCAGCTCCATAAAAATAACGGTCAATACGCAACCAAGTCATTTCGTGGGCGATAGCCACCTCATATTTGCCAACTACAGGCACGTTGTTTTCCGCCATACAAGCCACCACGCAAGCGCCACAACCTGTACAAGAGTTTAAGTCCACAGTCATTGCCCAATGGTGTCCCATTGTGTATAAATCTTTGTGGTCTGGGTATAAACCTAAATCGTTAAGGTGTTGGTATTCAGCGCGTTTTCCTTTAAGTTCTAATAAGCTCTTTTCTAATCTATTGGCATTTGATTGGAAAAATACCGAACGGTTGGTCAAAGAACCTTGATAACCTCTGTGTCCTAATACTTGCTCGTCTGCGTTAAAAGGTTTGCCTGATGGGGCGTTTTTGATTTTGCCATCTGCATCTACTGGGTTCAAACCATAAGTATGATGGGTTTGCACACAAGCAAAACTTGCATCTTTACCCACTTTTTCAGGTTTTGAACCAGCCGCAAAGTAGTTGAAGTTCTGAACTATGGGAAATAAGTTTTTGCCCACATTATTGCCCGCTTTGCCCGCTTTTGTACGCCCATAACCCAAAGCTATAGATACCGTACCTTGCATTTGACCAAACTGACGCACAACAGGCAACTCATACGTTTGCCCATTTACGGTAATTTTAGCAATGTCGCCATCATTTAGATTAGATAACGATTTATAGTTGTTATCACCGTCATATTCTAATGGAACAGAAATAAAATTATCCCAAGTGGTGCGCATGACTGGGTCTGGCATTTCTTGCAACCAAGGGTTGTTGGCATATTGACCAGAGCCTATAGCGATTGTTTCAAACAAAGTAACCTCAATTTCTGCGGCATCTATAGATTTGAAACTAGAAGCGGCTGTTGATAAATCAGCTACCACAGGCGCAGATTCGGGAATAGTGGTTTCTTCCACCACCACAGAACCAGAAGGCAACTCTACAAAACCATCGTGCAACGAATTATCCCAAAAAGATTGCATTGTTGCGTATTTGCTTTGCTTTGTGAATATATTATTTTTCCAATAAGCTGCCAAATAGTTGTAATAAGGGTCTTCAGTAGTTGGCGCCATTCCTGCCCAAGTCAAGAAACTCAAACCAGCTTGGCGAGTTTCGTATAAAGGACGAATTGTGGGCTGAATTAGATAAAAGTGTCCATCTTTAGGATTGGCATCACTCCACGCCTCCAAACCATGATGCTCAGGTGCAGCAAATTTACATAATTCGGCTGTTTCATCCAACGTTTCGCTCATAGAAACAGAAACAGGCACTTGTGCTAAGCCTTCTGCAAATTCTGCAGCCTTGCCTGCTATATCAAAAGCCGGATTGGCATCTAAGATAAAGACCGCACCTACAACTTTTGACTTCATTTCTGCTATCAAATTGCTCAAGGCTTTGTCGTCTCCTTTGCGGAGGTTAGAAGTTTCCGTCCACAAAATGGTATTACCATAACTTTCCAACATCGTATTCAACCCATTCACAATCATTTGCGCATTGACATCATTGATGCCACAAACAACCAATGATTTACCTTTGTTGGCTACCAACGATTTGGCGGTAAGCTCTATAGCTTTTTTGGCTTTTTTCCAAGCGAAGTCGGCTGACTTTGCGGGTAGAGCAGCTTGCCCTAATTTAGAAGCAACCTCATTATATAGCGCAATAATAGCTGCTGCTTGTTCAGATGGTTTAATCAAAACGCGATTGTCGGCGTTTGAACCCGTCATAGACATAGCTGATTCAAATTGTGTATGTTGCGACATTTTTTTAGCCGCATTTTTCACAAACTCTTCGCTATCTACTATTTTACGGTTTTGGATATAATCGTTTGTATACTCTACAGGAGAAATCCAAGTTCCTAAAAAGTCGCATTCTATCCCCACCACGCACATAGCCTTGTCAAAGCGATAATTTGGCACCACGCGCTTTTTGAACATAGCAGCATTGGCTTCTAATAAAGCTGAACAAGAGAACGGGTCATATTGAATATGTTGAGTATTAACATATTTAGTCTTAAAATCTGCTACTGCTTGCGCTAGTGTTGGGCTAATGTTGGTATGGCTTACAATTCTTACCTGTGTATCGGCTGGTATAGCTTTTACGGCTGCATCCAATTCTGCCCAAGTGATTTTACTCGCTTTTTTATCCGTAATTTTGGCAGCGTATTGCAAACGATTGGTATCATACAAACTTAAAACATGAGCCTGCGCACGGGCTGAAGTACCACCTTTAGTGATGGAAGAGCTTGGGTTTCCTTCTATTTTGATAGGGCGACCTTCGCGAGTTTTGACCAATACAGGGACAAAATCACCCCCACGCACAAATGCGGATGCAAAATAGTTGGCCACACCTGGTATAATTTGGTCAGGTTTAACCACAAAAGGTATAGCCTTTTTAATTGGCGCTTCGCAGCTTGCTACTGTAGCAGCACCCAAGCCAAAACCAACGTATTTTAGAAAATCGCGGCGGTTGGTAGAGGCTTTCATCTCTTCCGCAGTTTTTTCCACATTCGCCACAATAGGCAATTCTATAAATTCTTGCTGTTGTTGGGCGAGAAATTCAGGGTTAGAAGTTAAATCTTCTACAGTTACCCAAACCTTATTTTCGTTCAAATTGCTCATAAATATATGATGAAAAGAATTTGATTTCAAACTCTGTTTATTGTATTGAGAATAAAATGTTTAGCGATATTTGATTTATAAACATATTTAGGCTGCCCACACAAAGGCGCAAGCAACCTAAATAAGCTTTTTAATAGTGACATTTTTGACATTCCAAACCACCAATCTCTTCCACTGTCACGCCATTTTTACGTTTACCTGCTTCAATTTCTTTATGATATTTTTCATAAGATTGATAATCAGAACCCGCTTCTTTTTCGGCATAGTAGCCATTCTCTTCAAACTTCACTTTTGTTTGTCTGTGGCAATTGATACACCAACCCATTGATAAAGGTGCATGTTGTTTTACCACTTCCATTTTTTCCACCTCGCCATGGCAAGACTGACAAGCCACCCCACCAGCTATTACGTGTTGTTGGTGGTTAAAATAAGCATGGTCAGGCAAATTGTGTATGCGTATCCACTCTATTGGTTTGCCAATAAGTGAAGTGATGGTTGCCAACTGCAAATCAATATCTTTGCGGGTTTGAACCTTTTTGTCTGAGGCCAACAAGTCTTCTTTGTAAGTTTCCTCCAAAAATTCTTTGTAAATACTCAAACGTTGTTCGTTGTTTACGCTATCGGCAAAATAATAATCTGCACGGCTAGCCGCTATAGGATTGAACCCAGCAGCAGCATAAATTTTCAAAATTTCTGCTGTACCATATTGAGAACCTTTCTTGATAGCGGAGTGGCAATTCATACAAGTATTGACCGCAGGAATTGAACCGTGTTTGGAGCGTCTTGCGCCATCGTGGCAATATTGGCAATCAATTTTTTGCTGACCTGCGTGCAAAGCATGTGAGAACTTTATCGGCTGTTCAGGCGCATAACCTTGCTGACGGCTTAATCCAATAGCATTGTTGACTGTGGTATAACCGCCCACAATAACTAAAGCAAAAATCAAAATTTTAATCACCAAAGGATTCAATATGATTTCTACCACAGATTTTGGCCTTTCTACTGGTTCGCCAGCGCGCTGTTGTGCCAAACGGCTCAAGCTGTTTACATAGCGTCCCAATAATGCTACTGCTGCTATCAACACCACAAATAAGCCAGCCAAACCGTAGTTGAAGCCTTTTTCTTCTTCTTTTCCGTAAGCTGTAGCTTGGGCTGTAGCGCCTGCTGCCGCAGTTGCTGCTTGTCCGCCGCCTGCTGCTTTTTCATCCACATACGCTAGGATGTCATCTATATCAGCGTCTGTTAATTGGGGGAAAGAACTCATCATACTTCCGTATTCTGCGTACAATTTTTTAGCGTAATTATTGGTTGCTACAACAGTTACGGGGCTTTTTATCCATTCATATATGGAATTGGGTTGCCCTTCCCAGCGTCCACGCGCACCAGCCAAAGCAGGGCCTGTGCTTTTGGATTTCATATCGTTGTTATGGCATTGAGCGCATTTTTCCAAAAACAACGTTTTCCCTTTTTTCGGGTCTCCTTGCGCATTGCCCGTTTGTGCGAAACTCATCACACATAAAAGGCTAATAACGAGATAGTTGAGTAGTGAGTTGTATATCATGATAAAAAATTATGTATTTGTTTTGTCAAAATTCTGTCATAAAAACATCAAATTTGCCCGCAAAGTTACAGCCGTATTCAATGTTTCCAAACATTTTGTTAAAAAAAGACTATATTTAGAACCATTCTAAACAATTTTTTTTATTTTTAGGACTTTTTCTTTAAAAAAAGCAAGAATTTTAAAAAAAATATAGAGTTTTGCGGCTTAAAATATAATCAATGTGTTAATAAAATGTGAATATGAATAGATATTTTTTGCGTTTGGCCTACAACGGCAGCCGTTTTGAGGGTTGGCAAAGACAACCTCGCGGGCTTTCTGTACAAGCTACTGTAGAAGACGCTATGCAAGTGATTTTAAAACAACCTATAGAAATTGTGGGTTGTGGGCGCACAGACTCAGGCGTACACGCTAGCGACTATTACGCACATTTTGATACAGAAGTTGCCCTTGTGCCCTCTTTTTTGAGAAGTTTGAACGCGCTTGTTGGGCAGGATATAGCCATTTATGAGGTTTTGAAAGTGCAGGCTGAAGCCCACGCCCGTTTTGATGCCACTTCCCGCAGTTATGAGTATAAAATATCAACCCGTAAAAATCCTTTTGAGCGAGAAAATAGCTTTTTTTTCCCCCAAGCAGCCAATTTAGATAAAGAAAAAATGCAAGCCGCAGCGCGTATGTTATTGAATTACAGCGAATTTGCCCCTTTTTGCAAAACCAACACAGACAGCCACACCCGCGTTTGTCATCTTACCGAATCGTTTTGGAATTTTGAACAAGCGCATACTTGGACGTACAGAATTAGCGGCAACCGATTTTTGCGAGGGATGGTTAGGCTTATCGTGGGGGCTTGTCTGAATGTCGGCGCGGGTAGATTATCTTTAGAAACATTAGTACAACAGCTTGATAATCAACAACCTTTGCCTAACGCTTGGTCGGTAGAACCGCAGGGGCTTTTTTTGATGGATATTAAATATCCTTATCTTTAATCGGTTTATATTTTTTAATTAGTCGTTATTTAAGCGGCTTTGGTATAAAAAAACAACCCAATTTATAAGCTGTAGCTACTTTTGTGCTGTGTTTGAAACGGCTATAATTGTGGTCGTGCTTTATTTTCTATTTTTTGTTTATAAAATACTATTCTTATTATGTCAGCTATACTTCAGCTCCAAAATGTGGTCAAACAATATGACAATTATCGCGCTGTGGATAATTTAAGCTTTGAAATACCCGAAGCTAGCGTTTTTGGCTTTTTAGGCCCCAACGGTGCGGGCAAAACCAGCACTATTCGGATTATTACCACTATCACTAAAGCCGATGGGGGAAAAATTTTATTTAATAACCAACCCTTATCCCCTACCCACGTGTCCGAAATCGGTTATATGCCCGAAGAACGGGGTTTGTACAAATCTATGAAAGTGGGAGAAACAGTGCTATATTTAGCCCAGTTGAAAGGGATGAAAAAATCTGCCGCCAAAGCCGAGTTGGATTTATGGTTGAAAAAGTTTGATATTGCGTCTTGGTACGATAAACCAATCGAGGAATTATCCAAAGGTATGCAACAAAAGGTTCAATTTATCAGCACGGTTTTGCATCGGCCTAAATTGCTAATTTTGGACGAACCTTTTTCGGGCTTAGACCCGATTAATGCGGTTTTAATTCAAGACGAAATCACCGAGATGCACAAAAATGGCACAACTATCGTATTTTCTACCCACCGTATGGAACAAGTGGAATTGATTTGCGAGCATATCGTGCTCATCAACAAGGGCAAAAATATGCTTAATGGCGAGGTCAAAGCGATTAAAGAGCAGTTTAAAAAAAATATCTACAAAATAGATTGGGCGGGAGAAAGATTTTCTATAGAAGAAGATGCCCCTTTTATCATCGCGGATAATCCCAACGCGGCAAATTTCAACCCAGCGCAAAGTTTATTTATACAGTTAAAACCTAACAATTCTCCTCAAATTGTGTTGCGTTATTTATTGAATAAAAATGTGAATATAGTCGGTTTTAATGAAATTTTGCCCACTTTTTCAGAAATTTTTATCCAAACGGTAGAAAATAAACCCATTTAACCCCTTTTTCAAACCTTACACCTTGTTTATATTATGGATAAAATCTGGTTGATTATAAAACGCGAATATTGGACTCGTGTTCGCAAAAAATCGTTTCTTTTGGCTACTATTCTCGCCCCTTTAGGCTTTGCGCTGTTGATGGGGGTATCTTTATGGTTGAGTACTCAAGGTGCTGAAGAAAAAACCGTTGCAGTGTTGGACGAAACCGACCTTTTGCAAACTCGGCAAGGGCGCGCGCTCAAAGATAGCCCCTATTTAAAATTCAAATTGGTCAATAGCAGTTTAGAAACAGCCAAAAAAGGCTTGGATAGTCTCAAAGCGGTGGGATTGTTGCATATCGTTGCTCAAGACACTTCCCAACTGCGCAATTTAAGGGTTGATTATTACTCTGATAGCGAATTGGGGTTGATAAGTTTGGAATTTATCAAAAACAGCCTTTCCGAACACGTAAAAAACATAAAGGTAAAAAAAGCGGGGTTAAACGAAACCATTTTAGCCAGTTTTGAAACCAGCGTGGAAGTTAGCTCCAAAACTATACTCAAGCCCGCCAAAGATGACAATTCTACAGGCAGTATGCGCATTTATGTAGCGACGGCGTTGGGGGCGATTATGATGTTTCTCATTTATATCGTCGTGTTTATTTACGGCAATATGGTAATGCGTTCGGTAATGGAAGAAAAAACCAACCGAATAGTAGAGGTGATTATCTCTTCGGTCAAACCTTTTTATTTGATGCTGGGCAAAATCGTGGGTGTCGGGGCGGTTGGTATCACCCAATTTTTAATCTGGGCAATTACCGTTCCGCTTTTATATATGGGAATTATTTTCGTTTTTGCGCCGCGACTTTCCGAACTTGCCAACCAACAAGCTGCTACTGCAGGGGATGTTAATATCAACAAAATCAACGCTATAATGGCTGAATTGGGCAGTTTTAACTATGGTAGTATTGTAATTTTCTTTTTACTGTTTTTTATAATGGGTTATGTGCTGTATGCGAGCCTTTTTGCTGCCGTCGGTTCGGCTATGTCCGATGATTGGGGCGAAGGGCAAAGTTTGACCTTAATAGTAGCTGTACCCGTTATTTTAGGCTTTTATATCGGCACGGCAGCTATCCAAAATCCTAACGGCAATCTTGCTTTTTTTGCATCTATGTTCCCGCTATTTTCACCTATAGTAATGCCTGCCAGAATTGTGTTCGAACCCGCTTGGTGGGAAATTGCCTTATCGTTATTGTTGTTGTTGGCTAATAGTGTATTTTTTGTATGGCTATCAGGTCGTATTTATCGCGTGGGGATATTGCTATACGGCAAAAAAATAGGTTTTTGGGAATTTACCAAATTTATGTTTAGAAAAGAATAATTTTTATATTTTTTACCATTTAATACTGTTTATATTCACTTTCCAACTTGCGAGGGTGGATATAAACATTTTTTTTGACCTTTTTTCAAAAAAATATATCTTTTTTATATTTAAAAAATTATCCTTTCGGTTTGATTATATACTTTTATAATATAAAAATTATCCTCTCGATTTGCAACTATATTTTATTAAGTAAGTAGACAAAAACAAAGTGAATAATCGCGCGAAGCGCGTAACTACACTAATTCCGTTGAGTTTCTACACTGTTTGAAGTGAGACGGAGCGCAGCTTTAGCAAGCGGAGCGAACAAGTTTGTAGAAACAGGGCGTTTTTGGTACTTTTTGCGCCTGCAAAAAGTACGAATAAAAAAATTTTTTAGGCGTAAGCCGTTAGAAAAAATTTCAAAACACAAGTTTTTACTGAAGCGTAAAAATTACTTCCATTTTGTTCAGTTACTTAATTTATGGTTGTTGGAAAATTTATTTGCTTTTGATTTATTGATAGCCAATACTGATAGGCGAAAAGATAAACTAAATTTATTATTTCTTGGAGAGTGGGATAATTTTTGGTTGATAGACCATGAAAAAGCTTTTGCTAATACCAACGCTAATAATTGGCAAGAGCAATTATCAACTTTGGCAAAAAATCATACTTTGCAACCAATTTTGAAAAAATCAAATATCGGGGCGAGCATTTTTGATACTTTCGCTTATTATTTAGAAAATATAAATTGGACTAAGTTAAACCAAAAATTAAATCAACTACACCAGCAGTTATCAGATTACGACAATATCCCTTCCAATAAATTTGGAGATATTATCGCTTATCTACACGATAAAATCGCTAACCCGAATATTTTCATCTCTTTTTTAAAAGACCAAATTTAAAAATATGAAAAAAATATATTATAGTTGCCCTTTGTATTACAGACCTTCTTTTATTTTAAACCAACAGATTATCATTGGGGTCTTGTATATTTTTGTCGAAGAAAAAAAATTATTTTTTGATTTCCCAACTCATTTGCGCTTTGCCAAACAGGTCTTTTCTAATACAAATTTAGATAATTTACGTTTGCTTTTAGAACAATTTCAAAAAACTGCTGCTATTTACTCGGGAAATTTTGAACAACCTGAACATATTATTCAACAAATTTATGGTGAGCCAAACAGCGCAAGCTTTGTATTTGATGCTCCTTTATTTGGCTATTACCGAAACCTATCGTCACATATACAGGAAAAACACCATTTTTACTTTCAAAGTTATCTACAAACTAAAAAAATAGCCAATACGCAACATATTTTAACGCAATTGGAGCTGCTTTTTGACCAAAATAATATAAACAGAAAATTATTAAGTAAATAGACAAAACCAAAGTAAAAAAATGGAAAAAATAAAATTAGAAGAAAAAGAGAAAAAAGAGCTTGAAAAGTTTATGCTATCAAGTAAAAATGCATACGACAAAAAGCGTGTGGAA
>JAAFIM010000045.1 GCA_013297745.1 Chitinophagales bacterium
ATATTTTTTAATTTTTTTTCATCAAACAATAACAACAAAACATGAAAAACGCACTTTTGGGTTCAACCCTTGCTGCTTTTTTGCTCGTATCTTTTGCATCTTGTTCAAAAGAAACACAAGCTCCTGCTGAAGCTGGTACAGCTAAAGTTATGGGTAAAATTTGGGCTAACACCAATGAAGCTAATGACACTTTGTCAGATGGTTCGGCTGCCTCAATGGGCGAGAAGTTGGAGTATGCGCCTGCTGGTACAATAATTACCTTTACGATTGATGGTATGGATTTGGATGCTACTCCAGACGCCAACTATCCTTACAAAAAAGTAGTTCGCACAGCAACTGTAGACGCAAGTGGCAACTACACTGTGGATGTACCTGCTTTTGAACAATGGATTTCTGCTGAAATCTCTTTCAACGAATTTGAAACCAACGTTACGCGTTATGGTATTGACCCAGCTGATACTACAGCCAACGGTTTGCCTGCTACTCGCCAATATCGCGAGCGTTTTGAAAAATCAATGGAAATGATTAATGTTCAAGCTGGTGGTGTCTATGTACGCGATTTTGAATATACTATTCAATAATCTGTTTCTTTTCTAAATTCCTAAGAAAAAATTTTTAGCATTTCAAGAACAATGAAAAATAAATTTTTAAGCGTTTTGGCTGCATTGGGTATAGCTGCTTCTGCTGTTTCGGCGCAAGACGAACCAATGACCAATAAAAACGGCCAGGCAATTATGCCAACTGCTGGCGACATTGGTTTGGGTTTTAATGCTGTGCCTTTGCTTAGCTTTGTCGGTAACACATTCAACGGCAACACCAACAACACTTACGCAGGCAACAACCGTTTTGTGAGCAACCTCAACAATAACGTTATTTTTGGCAAATATATGCTTGCTGACGACGCTGCTATTCGTATGCACTTGCGTATAGCTGGCGACCGTTCAAGCCTCAATAACAGCGTTTTCGACGATACCAAAAACAGTCCTGATTCTTTAGTTTCAGACAAATTGGTTATCAATAACTCCCTCTATGTTTTGGGTGGTGGTTATGAAATGAGACGCGGCAAAGGCAGAATTCGCGGTATTTTCGGCGCGGAAGCTTTTGTAGGTTATGGACGTCCTGACCAACGTAGATATTCTTATGGCAATGCCTTTGGTTTGTTGAATCCTGCTCCCACTTCTACTGATTGGGATGGTCAAGGCAACGTGAACAGCGAAGACCCTACTGCTGAGCGTATGGTTAGCCGTTTGGGTGGTTCTCAATTTACGATTGGTGTTCGTCCTTTTATTGGGGTAGAATACTTCTTTGCGCCTCGCATTTCTATTGGTAGCGAATTTGGTTGGGGAATTGCTTACAACCGTTTCGGACGCGCAACTGAAACTTTTGAAGCTTTTGAATCTTCAACTGGCAATGTAATCAACAGAACACAAAAAAGCGATGTTAACCACATTACAGCTGTAGATACAGATAATTTCAATGGTGCTTTATTTTTGATGTTTTACTTCTAAAAATAATTGCCCAAAATACAAAAAGAGTGAAGCTAATAACTTCACTCTTTTTTTTTGTAAAAACCACAACAAAAAGTTTTAAAAAAGTATGGCCTCATACGCGTACGCGCGCGCGCACGCATAGGGCGTTTTTTAGATATAAATTTGCTGATTGCACAAAATTAATAATCGCCCAAAGTTTCTGCCAATTGAGCCAAAGCGCTGGCTGTTTGTTGGGGATTTGGCGCAGAACCGTGCCATTTGTGTGTGCCTTGCATAAAATCAACCCCAAAGCCCATTTCGGTTCTCATCAAAATCACAATTGGCTGTCCTTTCTTTGTTTCGTTTTTAGCGCGTTTTAAGCCCTCTACAACGCTTTTCATATCGTTGCCTTGCATTTCCATTACCAACCAGCCAAAACTGCGCCATTTGGCGTTTAAATCGCCTAAACTCAATACGTCCTCATTGCTGCCGTCAATCTGTTGACCGTTCCAATCTACAGCGACGATTAAATTATCGACTTTATTGTGTGCTGCGAACATAGCAGCTTCCCAAATTTGCCCCTCTTGCAATTCTCCGTCGCCTGTGAGCGCAAAAACCAAATGTTCATCTTGATTCATTTTTTTAGCTAATGCCATTCCTATCGCAACAGATAAACCTTGTCCCAAAGAACCAGAAGCAATCCGCACACCTTCCAAACCCTCGTGCGTGGTGGGATGCCCTTGCAAGCGAGAATTTAAAGCTCTAAATGTTTGTAATTCAGCAACTTGAAAATAACCACTACGCGCCAAAACGCTGTACCAAACAGGCGAAATATGACCATTAGACAGGAAAAAAACATCTTCATTATGAGCTTCCATCTTAAAATTTTGGCTGTTGTGCTGCATAATTTCAAAATATAATGCAGTCAAAAAATCGGCACAACCCAATGAGCCGCCAGGATGCCCACTTTGGCATTGAGCTACCATTCTAATAATATCGCGGCGTACTTGTGAGGCGATATTCTCTAATTCTTGTATTGTTGGCATTTTTTAAATTTTTATATTGATATTTATAAGAAATTAAAAATAAAATTTGGCGTTAGTAATTTTTCCAAAACTCTATTTCTTCTTCACTAAGTTCAGCTTGTCTATGAATTTCTGGATAATTGACATCTAAATTTTCTATTTCCTTAGCTACAGGATAATAACGTAAAGCGCTGTCATTCAAAGGTTTAAGCATATCCAAAATAGTAGCTAATGGTGCGTCTGACAACCAAACTTGTTGTTCGTTGGCGGTTTTCAAAATAACAGGCATTCTAGTACCAAATAAACGCATTTCTGCATTAGCTTGAGTGGTCAAAATAGTAAATCGTTGTTGTGTCTCATTTTTTTCATTTTGCCACTCGCACCAAAGACCAGCAAAAACTAAAATTCCATTATCTTCTAACAAAACTCTGTAAGGTTGGCTTTGTCTGCCTTGTCTCCGCCATTCATAAAAACTATCAGCAAAAACCAAGCAACGCTGACGGCGCACAGCCATACGAAAACTATCCTGCGTAGAAATAGATTCAGCGGCGGCATTGGCATAATTTAATCCAATTTGTTCATCTTTCGCCCAATAGGGGAGGAAGCCCCAGCGCATAATTTTGAGTTCATTGCTTTGATTATCAACAATATAAGCATTTTGCCCTACCGCTATATTGTAACTATATTGTAATTCTGCCGCTTTGATATTCAGACTAAATTGTCTTTTTAATTTTTCGCGAGATATAGAAAATGAAAAACGTTGGCACATTATATAGACTTAGGGAGTTTGGATTTTTAAAAAATTGGGCAAAAATAGGACAAAAGTTTAATTTGTAGTGTTTTTTTTTCATATTATATAAAATTTATTATATAAAATGCTAATAATCAATTAAAAAACCTACACGACATTTTAAATTAAAACATTTTTCCATTTTTGAGAAATCAACTTTCCCATTTTGAGAAAAAGCTACATTTCTAATTAAAAATGTTTTTTGACTTTATTCAAAACCTTAATATATTATTTACTGATTATCAACATTTTATGCATTTTCAAAACTCTTAACATTTCCTTAACATTTTTTCTAAAAAAATTTACCCGTGGATAACTCGAGTTATCCACGGGTCAGCCGTGGATAACTCGAGGGCTAAAACAAAATGTTTGCGACATTCAAATTAGAAGCGTCTTAAAACGCATTATATTACACAAAAAAATATATATAAAAAAGTATAATCTGTAGTTATCAACAATTTTGAAATTTTGAATATATTTATAATTGATAATCAAGCAATTAAAAAAAAAGTTATCCACGGGTCATCCGTGGATAACTTTTTTGGCCGTGGATAACTTTCCGATTTACAACAAAATGTTTTGAATTGAACTAGAGTTATCCACGGGTAAAAAAGTTATCCACGGATGACCCGTGGATAACTTTTTTCTATTTTACAATAAAAAAAGGAAGCGGACATTATTAATTGAAGGAGTTGATAAAAAATTAATAATCAACAGATTAAGCAAAAAAGTTATCCACGGATGACCCGTG
This sequence comes from Chitinophagales bacterium, assembly GCA_013297745.1. Taxonomy (GTDB): domain Bacteria; phylum Bacteroidota; class Bacteroidia; order Chitinophagales; family Saprospiraceae; genus JAAFIM01. The sequence goes on from JAAFIM010000045.1 coordinate 4,036, forward strand.
GATAACTTTTTTTATAATTAAAAAAGTCTTATTTTTACAAAATTATGACAGATTTTTATACTAAAAAAGTCCGATTTTAGGAGTTATCCACGGGTTATCCACGGATAATCGCTCTATAACAACAATATAGAGAAAATATATTATATTGTTGGATTGGCTTACGCCAATTTTTTTTAGGTTGGATATTTTTGCTTAATGCTACTTTTAGAAATTTATAAATTGAAAAAATAAAAAACCACCTTTTCAACAATTTGTCAAAAAAGCGGTTTTAGTATAAAATTCAAAAAAAGAAAATATCTTTGCAGTTCAATTCAGAAAAAATTTTCACATCGTAAATAGCATTTTATGAATTTAGAAAAAAAGCCCCTACCAAAATCAGTAGCTGTTTGGTTGCTTATAGGGGTAATAATGGTTTTTACCCAAATTATTATTGGCGGTATTACACGACTCACAGATTCAGGTTTGTCCATAACAGAATGGGACATCATAAAAGGCACGCTACCGCCTCTAAATGAAGTCCAATGGGACGAAGCCTTCACCAAGTACAAAACGCACGCTGCAACGCAATTTAACGCTATCCACAGCGATATGCAGATGGCAGAATTTAAGTACATTTATTTTTGGGAGTATTTTCACCGACTTTGGGCGCGCAGTATGGGATTTGTGTTTCTGTTTCCCTTTTTGTATTTTTGGCGCAAAAAATATCTACCACCAGCTTTATTACGCCAATTAGGCTTCGTTGTTGTGTTGGCTGCTGTTGTTGCTTCTTTTGGTTGGATTATGGTGGCGAGTGGATTGAATACACCAGATTATGCTTGGGTAAATGCGTACAAATTAACAATACATTTGTCCTTAGCCACTATTTTGTTTGGGTACTTGTTGTGGATAACTTTGAGGGTTTGGCAACCTTACACAGCCGAAGCTCACAACCGCCGCTTGCGAAAATATGCTTGGCGTATTACATACATCGTTTTTTTGCAAATTATATTGGGGGGAATTATGTCTGGGATGAAGGCGGGTTTGTTTTTCAATGAATTTCCTTATATGCAAGTCAAACCTGACGGCACGCATCTTTGGATAGCAGATGTGCTCAAAGAAAAGCATCAATGGACGTGGGCAAATCTGCAAGATTACCAAAAAAATGGTTTTGCGCCTGCCCTGATTCAATTGTTGCACAGAAGTACCGCTTATTTGCTCTGTATTTTGCTTCCTATACTCTTTTTGACCATAAGACGTCTCTACGCTTCAACTGCATTAAACGTTGCAAATTGGCTCGTTTTATTCGCTTTGGTGGCACAGGTGACTTTGGGGATTTATACGCTCATTGGTTGTGTGGGCAAAGTGCCTGCTACTTTAGGGGTTCTGCATCAAGGGGGAGCTATGGTTTTGTTTGCTTGTTTGTTGTTTTTAAATTATCAATTTAGCAAAGGCGGACATTTGTTATCTGCTAAATCGCCAACAGATACCAGCCTCCCCAACTAAAAAAATATACTCAGCAGTCGCAAAAATTGATTTCCAATTTGTCGCCTCATCTGTTTGTATAAAAGTCCAATTTTCGCCACCGTCAGTCGTTTTTGCAAAAAGTCCAGCTTTTCCTACCACATAACCTTCTTGGTCGCTCACAAAGTAAATGCTTTGTGGGCGATTTTTTTTATTGGAAAATGTGTTGGCTCTTTTTAGTTTTTCCCAATTTTCGCCGCCGTCAGTAGTTTTTAAAATAGAACCATATTCGCCTACCACATAACCTATTTTTTCGCTGGGAAAATGTACCGCTTTATAAAAATCTCCCCTCACGTCGATAGCGCGCCAGTTGCCGCCTGTATTTTCTGTTTTTATTATCAATCCATAACCTACTGCGATAAATGTAGAATCGTTTAAATTGATTATATCGTTCAATTCGTGCGCAAATACTTGTCCTGTGTCGATTGTGTTTTGATTGTCGAATTTTTGTATTTTGCCTTCCCCAAAATTTCTGCCCGAAATCATAAATCCAACCCCTTGCGAATTAAATGCGGACGCTTTCCACGTTTGCCAACCCAATAAAATAATGTTTGTCCAACCATTGAAATTATCGTTTTTAAACAATTTATTGCCAAACATCGCCGCATACATTTGACGATTTTGCGGGTTGAAATTTATATCATTTATGGCTTGTTCGCTACTCAAAACGCTCTGCCAATTTTCGCCGCCATCTGTAGTTTGATAAATTGCGCCGCCATCAAAAAACATTTGCCCTGCCGCTATAAATCCAGTATCATTATTGATAAAATGAACCGCGTTTAAATTTGTATTTGTTTGTAAATCAATTTGTTGATAAGGCAAATTAATTGTGTTTTTTCCGCAACTTATCCACAATAAGGCTGTGGATAACCCTAAAAAAAGGCTTTTTTTATTCAAAAACATAAGGTTTGAGATTGAAAATTATAAAAATAAAAAACTTATCCACAGGTTGGCTGTGGATAAGTCTGCAAAGTTATAAAAAATTTTAATGTTTTTGTTTTGTCTAAAACTTATCTACAGTTTTGGTTTTATTTGTAATTGTAGATACTTTTTTAAATTATAAAACTTTTGTATTAAAATTTGTATATTTAGAAACACAAAAAACCGAAGCCACGACGACTTCGGTTTTTTTTATGCTAATTTTTTTCCACTAAAAAATTTAGGACAGACTCCAATTGGTTTGCTATTTTCGCGCTGCTTATTTGGCTAATTTGCTGCCACAACTCATTTAGTTCAGTGCGTTCCAACTTTTGCTTGAATGTTCTAATGAACTCTTTGAATGCTTTCACGGAATTTGCAAATTCCGTGATGCTGCAATACTTCGTTGCCAAATTATCCAAATTTAGTTTTTGTTCTTTATTTTGGATAAAGTTGTGGATAAGGGCATTGATAAAATTACGTTCTTTATCGAACTTATTTTGTTGCCCACGCTCGCTGTTGATAGTAATAGTTAGAAAATTCTTGAGGCTTTGAAATGCTTCTGGCGAAATGTATTCTTTTGGAACATATTTTTGTAAAAATAACCCGATGATGCTTTCAAGTGCTTTTGGCAAAGTGTGTTTTTTTTCATATTTTACACACAAAGTTATAATACTTTCAAATGCTCTTGGCAAAACGTGTTCAGTTACATATTTTAAACACACACTGACAATGCTTTGAAATTCTTCTAGTGAAATGTATTCGTCTGGTGTTACAGCTTTTTGTAAAGTCAGCCTAACACTTTTTCCGTTAATTTCAATTTTGTGCCAATTTTTGCCAACGGCTCGATTCGTAATCCATTCGTTGATTACATTGTTTTCCTTTTTTATGCGTTCCTTGGCGTGTTGGTCAAGCGCTAATTTTACAAAATCTGTGCTATTGATGTGTAATCTGACAGCATCTTTTTCGCCAATTTCCATTTCCGCTTTTATTTTTGCTATTCCTCGCAACAATGTTGTGGCTTCAAGAGAATCCATACCATTTGGAACTTCTCTAACTAGTTCAATTTTTATCAATATTTTGCTATCCAAAAAATCCACTTCGTGCTTTTGGGAGGAAAGGTTAGTTTTTTTCAAAATGTTAGCCAAAACTTCATTTTGGATATAATCCTTAAATTTGTCAAGACTATTTTTTAGAGTAATAGTAGCATCTGCATTAACGCTAATAGTTATTCTATCAACTATATTCAAACCCCTCGCTTTTCGTTTATTTTGGATTACATTCACCAATTCGCGCGCTATGCCTTCAGCTTCCAATAGTTCGGAAATCGTAACATCCAAAGCTACAGTCAAGTCGCGGTCGTTGGCTACCAACCAGCCTTTTATGTCTTCTGAACTGATGATAAAATCGTTTGTATCTAATTGATAATCAACGCCATCAATCGTAAGTACGTGCGCGCCTGTTTTCTCCAATTGTTGAATATCGGCTTGAGCAAATTGTTCTATTAAGGCTTGAGCGGCTTTCATATTCGCACTCAATTTTTTGCCTAAAGTTTTGAAATTAGGTTTGATTTTTTTAGAAACCAATCCCGATGTGTCAAATACAAATTCTAATTCTTTGACATTGACTTCAGACAAAATTAGGTCTTTTACCAACTCAATTTGCGCTTTAAATTCGCTATTCAACACAGGCAACAACATTTTTTGCAAAGGCTGACGCACGCGGATTTTTTCGCGCTTGCGCAACGACAACACCAAAGACGCGATGCGCTGGGCATAATCCATACGCTGCTCCAATTGCTTATCAATTTTGCTTTCGTCTGCTTTTGGGAAAAATGCCAAATGCACAGATTCGTGTGTTTCTAAATTAGTAACTTGGTTCAAATCGCGGTACAAAAAGTCGCTGTAGAATGGAGCTATAGGCGCACTTAATTTGGCTACAGTCAATAAACATTCGTATAAAGTTTGGTAAGCTGCTATTTTATCCAAATTTTTCTCACCTTTCCAAAAACGACGACGACACAAACGCACATACCAATTTGATAAATGGCTATCCACAAACTCGGCAATTTTGCGCCCCGCTTGAGTTGGTTCGTAATTGGAATAATCGGCTTCGACCTCTTTGACCAAAGTATTGAGCAACGAAATAATCCAACGGTCAATTTCTGCGCGCTCTGACAAAGGTACTTGAGCGTCTTTAAAATAAAAATTATCTACATTGGCGTACTGCGCAAAAAAGTTGTAAGTATTGTATAAAGTGCCAAAAAAAGTGCGGATAACGTCGGTAATGCCGTCCGAATATTGCTCTTTCAAAGTCATTTTATTATAAAAATCTGGCTCTTTTAGCAATTTGTCTGGGTCAAAAGTGTGTTCATTTCCCTCGCTGTCTGTATAAACTTTATCCCAACTGAAACGCAAATCGTCCCAAGGTTGGGCATTGGTGAGCATATACCAGCGCACCGCATCCGCGCCGTATTTGTTGAGTGCAAAAAACGGTTCTACAGCATTTCCCCAGCGTTTGGACATTTTGCGCCCTGCTTTATCCAATACTAAACCGTTGGAAACCACATTTTTATAAGCTACAGTATCAAAACAAATGCTTGCTATAGCGTGCAAAGTATAAAACCAGCCGCGCGTTTGGTCAACACCTTCAGCGATAAAATCAGCAGGAAAAACGCCTTTCAATTCTTCAGCTTTTTCTGGATATGCGCCCCATTGCGCGTAAGGCATAGCACCAGAATCAAACCAAACATCTATCAAATCGGTTTCGCGTTGCATTTTTTCCCCTTTATCAGAAACCAAAATAACTTGGTCAATAAAAGGTCTGTGCAAATCTTCAGGGCAGGTTTGATTTAAACCCAAAACTTGATTGGCTTTGGCAATTTCTTTGCTCAATTCTTCAACCGAACCAACACAAATTTCAGTTTCGCCATTTTCAGTTCTCCATATCGGCAAGGGAATACCCCAATAACGAGAGCGGGACAAATTCCAATCTTGGGCATTTTTCAACCAATTTCCAAAACGACCTTCGCCTGTAGAAGCAGGTTTCCAATTGATTTGTTCGTTTAATTCAAACATTCGGTCTTTTATCGCGCTAACTTTGATAAACCAACTATCCAATGGATAGTATAAAACGGGCTTATCCGTGCGCCAGCAATGCGGATAATTGTGTTCGTATTTTTGAACATTGAAAGCGTAACCTTCTGTTTTTAAACGAATTGCAATATCTACATCAACTTCTTTATAATCGGCTTGGTCTTTATAATTTTTGACATAGCGGCCAGAAAATTCGCCTACAGTATCCAAAAATTTACCCTGTTTATCTACCAGCGTGAGCGTACCAATTCCGCTCGCTTTGGCTGCTTTTCTATCGTCCGCACCAAAACTCGGCGCTGTATGAACTACGCCCGTGCCGTCTTCTGTAGTAACAAAATCGCCCAAAATAACGCGGAAAGCATCAGTTTTGCCATCTAAATGTTCAATTTCATTCCCAAAAGGTAATAATTGTTCATAACGAACCGCATCTAATTTTGTACCCGCGAAAGCATCAGATTGGGATAAAACTGCAGTTTTGGCTTTTTCGTTGCACCATTTAGAAACTAACTTTTCAGCCAATACGACGCTAACTTCAGCTTGCGTGTAAGGATTTGTAGTTTTTACTTTTACATAATTTATTTTTCCTCCGACAGTTAAAGCCGTGTTGCTTGGCAAAGTCCAAGGCGTAGTCGTCCAGGCCAAAATGCGCACATCTTCATTCTCATTTTCAAACAAAAAGGCTGATTTTTCATCTTTTTTGACCTTGAACATAGCCACAACTGTAGTATCTTTTACTGGTTTGTAGCAACCTGGTTGGTTGAGTTCGTGCGAAGATAAACCCGTGCCAGCAGCAGGCGAGTAGGGTTGGATGGTATAGCCTTTATACAATAAATCTTTTTTGTAGATTTTCTGCAACAAGTGCCAAACCGAGCTAATATATTGATTTTCATAAGTGATATAAGGCTGCGACAAATCCACCCAATAGCCCATTTTGTGGGTCAAATTATCCCAAATATCTTTATATTCCATCACCGTTTTGCGACATTCGGCGTTGTAAGCCTCCACAGATATTTTTTTGCCAATATCTTCTTTGGTAATGCCCAATTTTTTCTCTACAGCCAATTCTATAGGCAAACCGTGCGTATCCCAGCCCGCTTTTCGTTTCACTTGCTTGCCTTTCATCGTTTGGAAACGACAAAAAACATCTTTCACACTGCGCGCCAATACGTGGTGGATGCCAGGCAAACCGTTGGCAGAAGGAGGACCTTCATAGAAAACAAAAGATTCTGCATCTTCGCGCTCGTTCATAGAACGCTCAAAAATGTTGTTTTTTTGCCAAAATTCTAAAATTTGCGTATCTATAGCAGGCAAATCAAAATTTCGGTATGTGTTATATTTTTTCATTTATACAAAATTTTATGTGATTTTAAAACGAAAATCCGCGTAAGCGAATAAAAAATCCCCTGCAAATTTTTCAATCTGCAAGGGACTAGGTTATATCAATAACAACACAGCCTCATTCCAGATTAAACCGAATGTGGGATAATTATGCGAATAATAATTATAGACTGTGTGGGTTGAAAATTCATAATGGTAAAAATTTGCGGCAAAGATAAGCCTTTTTTTGAAAAGAGAGTGCGTATTTGAATTTTTGTGCTGAAAAATATGCGGATATGTAAAGGAAAAGCCGTTTTGCTTTACATATTGTGGCGGATATGTAAAGGAAAAGCCACTTTGCTTTACATATCATTATTGGATAACAGATTAAATAAGGCGTGATTGACGTAGAAATTGCTTCTACTGATTTTATACTTGGTCAATAAACCATCTTTTGCTAAAGTATTTAAGTATTTGCTGGCAGTTAGACGGGAAACTTGCAAATCGTTTTGTATGAACTCTATTTTGGTGTAGGGATGCTTAAATAAGTTGTTTAGTAGTTCTTGACTGTAAAATTCATATTTTCCGCGAATATGTTTTTTGTATTCTTGCATCAAGTTTATCATTTTTTCAATTAAAACAATAGTTTCTGCCGCCGTAATTTCAACACCTTCTAACATAAAAATAATCCAATTTTCCCATTCATTGTGGTCTCTTACCGCTTGTAGTTTTTGATAATAAGCAGCTTTATTTTTTATGATATAACGGCTCAAGTACAAAATAGGTAAATCTAAAAGCCCTTGTAAAATTAAATATAAGATATTAAGAATTCTACCAGTACGTCCATTACCGTCATAAAATGGGTGTATACTTTCAAACTGAAAATGAATAATCGCCATTTTTACTAAGGCATCTGTATCTGATAATTCGTTGTTATTGAAATAGTTAACTAAATTATCCATTAATTTGGCAATAGTTTCATAATCTTGTGGTGGGGTATAAACTATTTCGTTAGTTTGTGAATTTTTTAGTGTCGTCCCCGCTTGAGTTCTAAAACCAGCATTATTTTTTTCTAAAATTTCTTGAAGTTTAATAATGTGGTTATTAGACAAAAATCCTAAATTTTTAATAGTTTGAAATCCTAATTTAAGAGCCTCTGTATAATTTTGTACTTCTTTTGTGGCTATACTTGTTATCAAATCTGAAAAAGTATTGGCTTTAAATAATTCGTCGTGGGTTGTAATTATATTTTCTATAGCTGAACTGTCTTTGGCTTCTTGTAAGGCCAATGTGTTAATAAGAATTGCTTCATTGGGTATTCTCTTGGCTATACTTTTTAGCTCTGCCAATTTTCTACTTGCAGAAGTCGTTTTTTTGAGCACTGTTTTAGTTTCAACATCAAACGCTAAGGGTAAAAGTGGGATTTTATACATTTTTTCTATTATTTTAAAACGAAAATCCGCGTAAGCGAATAAAAAATCCCCTGCAAATTTTTCAATCTGCAAGGGACTAGGTTATATCAATAACAACACAGCCTCATTCCAGATTAAACCGAATGTGGGATAATTATGCGAATAATAATTATAGACTGTGTGGGTTGAAAATTCATAATGGTAAAAATTTGCGGCAAAGATAAGCCTTTTTTTGAAATTAGACGCATTCACTTAAAAACTTTTTAAGTTCATTTAATTCTGGAATATCTTTGTTGAAATCAAATATATTTGGCTCGCGGTTTATCATTTTTTCTGCATCAAAGCGATAGTTTTTGACTTCAAAATTGGGGTCATCAAAGCGTTGATAATTATAAACCCAAAGTTTTGTTAATTTTTTTTCGTCAAGACTTGCAGGGGGCACACGATTATTCAAACAAGTAGGCAGATGACTATTTATACAATCGGCTACATTTGAAGGATTTACAGCAATTTTTTTCAAAATATCGTCAGTTTCGCCTTGTTTTTGTAACACTCCATCTTTTTGCACATAGACACCAATTATATAACAAGCAAACGGAATTTGTATAGCGTCATCATCAGAATCATTTTTGTTTTCTTTGAATTTGAGCGTAACAAATTGTTTTTCTTCTGTAATTTTAGGAATATCTGCGACTTGGGTAGCATAAGCTCCTATTAAAGCATTATTGACAAGTTGCAAAGTATCTGAAAGTTGACCCTTATCTAAGTCCCTCACAATTACCACTTTTGAAATTTCTTTTAAAACAAAACTCTCCTTAAATGTTTTGAGTGTCTTTATTAGCTTGGTAGGTTTTTCAGGGTTTGGGTCAGCAGTGCTTTGTTCATATTGAAAATCATTTTCTTCAAATTTAAAAGCATCTTGTAACCGCATTTCTGAAAGTACTCTTTTTATAAAAGGCTCATCAAGTTCGCCTTCAAAAATGATTAAAGTTTTTGCCATAGTTATTTAAGGGGGTATTTTGCGGTTAAATTGACAGGCAATAAATTGTGTTCTAATAAATCGACACTTAAAGGACTGGCTATAATGCGAGTACGAGTTTTTAGTGGTTGGCTACCCATTTTAAAATACATAGTTTTATCTTCGTACTTATCTTTTGCGGCTTTTGTAAAAGCTTGTATCATTTCCAAACTGTGTGTAGTTGCGAAAATTTGAATATCTAACATAGCCGATATTTCAAATAATTTCTCCCAAAATTCTTGGTGTTTAGTTGAATGAATACCATTTTCAACCTCGTCAATGAAAATAGTTTTAGAATTATTAGAAAGTGCTAACAAAAATATCTCTACAATTTTGCGAATTGCATCACCAAATAAACCAAGCGCACGTTCTGTGCCATCAGCTAACACCAATTTAATATTGGAATAGCCTTCATCTGAACCAATGGTGGCTTCTTTTATTTTAGGGTCAAAAATATGTAGTATGTTGTGAAAAATTTCTTTGCGATTTAGGCTTTTTACAATTTCGTACAAATCAGCTAATTGATTTTTTTTGTAGTTAGAACCATTAGCAATAAAAGAAGAAACATTTTTCTCTCGCTCTCTAAATCCAAACCCAATCCATTCTCTCACCAATCGTTCTGTAGAATTTATATGGAAATATTTATTATTTTCTATTTTTAAACAAGCGATTTCAAGAATATTATTACTACTAAATCGTAGCAAATCCTCGTTTTCTGAAATTTCATTGTCAGTTAGAAACCAAAATTCTGTGAGTTTTGATTTTTCATTTTCGTCAACACAATCAATTTTTATTTTTGTGTTGTATTTTTGATTGTTAAAAAATAATGAATCCCAGCGTTTTTGTCTGCTGTCTTCTTTTCGTAATTCATTTAATTTATCAAAAGTATTGGGATTGGGATAACTTGCCAAAAATAAAGCCTCCAACAAAGCTGTTTTACCTGAATTATTCAAGCCACCAATCAAATTGATGTTTCTAAAACCAGACACCCAAGTATCTTCAAAGCATCTGAAGTTTTGAATATGAATTTCGTTTATCATTTTTTCTAAGTTTTAGCCGCAAAAATACGGCTTTTTTATCAATTAACAAATAAAACAAAAAATAGCTGCTAAAAAATCAACTTCACCATAGCCAAATCATCTACAGGCTTCAAGCCAAAATGTAGCTCCCAATGGCGCAGTTTTTTATACAACTCGTTGGTATTTAGGGGATTAGTGGCTAGGCTTAATAAATCGTCGAGTGGGCGAGTGGTGGGCGTTTCGTAGGTTTTGTTATCAAAAATATCAAAGCTAAAAATGCCGTCTGTACAGATGCTAAGTTGTTGAATATCAGTTAAAAAGATAAAATTTTGCTGATTGATATACTCATCTTTTTGCTCGTGGAGATGATAAGCCAAATAATCGGGATGGTCGTTGTTGTCAAACTCCCAAATTTCGCCATTGCAGACTAATAAACCGTCGCCCAAGGCTACAAAATAGGCTTGTTTCTGCTCTTTATGCACCAAAGCGAGCAAAACCGTACTCAATAATTCCTCATTTTTCAGCAAAAGTAAATTTTTAACAGTTTTCAACTCTTCCCACAAACGCGCTACGATTTCTTTAATTTGTGCATCCAAAGGCTGGATTTTATAATTTTCTAGATAACTTTGTTCTATAGCTATTTTTTGTAAAATTTTGATAATTAAGGTAGAAGCAAAATGACTATCTTTTCCACTTGTGCAGCCGTCAGCTACTACAGCTAATAATTTATCGTTGCCAATGGGCGCAGTTAGTAAAAAATCCTCACAAAATACGGGGTGGCTGCTGCCTAATTGTATTGCAGTTTGTATATTCATAAAAACTAAAAAACTTGCGCAGGAGATAAAGTTCCCACGCAAGTTTTTTTATTGCAAGCTATTTTAACAATTCTATGAATCGTCGCAAATAATGATGTAGACATTATTGTAATGCGCAATTTATTTTCCGCCAAATGTATAGCCAATAGAGATGTTAAAAATAAAAGGGGTATTCACAATTCCAATGTTATTAGCTTTTATGGTTTCTTGTTTGCCCGTGTACGAATTTTGATAAATAAATTCATCATTACTTAGTGTTGAACCAATATTTGGCCACCACCGAACACTAGTCGCTGTTGTAATACCTTGTAATATCTTACTTTTGCTGTTTCTGAATGGAAAATAGCGATAATAAACACCTAAACCAAGTGTAAAGGTTTTATAATTATGAATTTTGTTGTCAGCAGTTTGCGCATCATTTTCATAGAAAACATCCCAACTATGAAGTTTGGGTTCAACTCGGATATCTAGAAATGAATTTATTCGATAACCAACACCAAAACCTGTAGAATAAGGAATAGCAAGCGTGAGTTTTTGAGTTTTTATATCTCCCAAAGGCGCAACGTTCAGATTGAAGCCATGCGAATAGTCAAAAATTAATCTTTTGGTGGTGTAAGTAATTTCTACATTGCCGCCTTTGAGTACTATTGGCTGGATTAGCCCTGCCAAAATTGAAAATTTATTGCTGTACAATAAGCTTTTTTCGCTATTAGTTTGAGCATTGAGTTGCCAAATGGCTAAGATTGTAAATAATAGGATTGCTGTGTATTTCATTGCCTTGTTTTTTTAGATTTTAAAAAGTGATGCCTACTAAAAGCTTACCTTGAATGAATGTATCAGTTTTTCCACCGCGAGGTCCTATATTAGTTGATAGCCCTTGCAATACACCAAATTGAGGAAGTATGTAGAAGTTTGAACTTTTTTTGGAAGGCAAATGAAATATGTATCCAGTATTTATTTCACCAAGTAAGGCAAAATTATTGTAGTCTTTTCCATCTATTTTATTTTTGGTTCCCCAAGCATAACCTGCATCTATTTGTGCTTCAATGTGTAGCCCTTTAATCAAATACTGTCTGTAACCAACCGTTAGCAAATATTCATTGATTTTTTCCACTACATCGTGTTTTACATTAGGGCGAATATAGGCTCCCAAAAGTAAATCACCATGAAGAGTTTGTTTAGAATTTTGTATTATGGTTCTTGTTGCTTTTATGGTGGCAATATGCACTGTGGGTATAAAAGGAGCAACCAATTCAACTTCAATTCCCCATTTGGGTGTTGTTGGAGTATTTGGTGTTTGAGCTGTTGCTTGTTGTACAAATAAACAACTTAGAGTTGTTACAAGATTAAAAAGAAAATTTCTCATTTCGAAACGTTTTTAAATTAAAGAATTAATTACGGCTGCAAAGGTCGATAGATTGGAGCTGCTAAACGTTAACCCAAGTTAAGAAATGAAAAATTGGAGTTTTTTTTTACTTTTTATCAAAGATTCTTTTTCTAATTCGGCTCAAAGAAGGTGCTTTTATACCCAAATAAGAAGCTATGTAGTGTTGAGGTACTCGTTCAAAAACTTTTGGTCTATCTTTGATTAAGTTCAAGTAACGCTCTTCTGGTGTTTGATTAGTTAGCATTTCAGTTCGTTGTCTTAGCCCCAAAAATGCTCTTTCTGCCATTAATCTACCAAGTTTTTCAAACTGTGGTATTGTTTGATATAAATTGTATAAGTCTGTTTTTGATAACAAAAGTATTTCTGTTTTTTCAATAGCTTGTATATTTTGGGTGGAAGCTGTACCTGATAAATAACTTCCATAGTCCGTGTACCAGCCATTTTCAAAGAAGAATTGAGCTGTTATTTCTTCACCCTCCAAATTATGAAAATAGCGTATGCAACCTCTATTGATGAAGTAAGCATATCTGCAAATTTGTCCTTCTTGCAAAATTATTTCTTTGCGATTAAAATGCTTAACTTGTAGTTTGCTTATGAAATAATTGAGTTCAACTTCATTCAAATTGATTAAACTTGAAACGACTTCTTTTATTTGTTCGTACATTTTTTTTTAGTTGTATTTTACAAAAAAATTTAAAAACCATATTTATCAATCAAATAAACCATAGCCGCCATAGCACCAGCACCAAGTTCCAATTCTCGCTTATTTACATTTTCAAAAATATCGGTTTTGGCGTGGTGAAAATCAAAATATCGCTGGCTATCAGGTTTCAAACCGAATAAAATAGTACCCAATTCTCGCAATTTGCCCACATCAGCAGCCGAACTTCCCGCTTGCAAATCGTACAAACCATAAGGCACTAATATCTCGCGCCATTTTTGAACTTTGGCAAAGGCATTTTTTTGCGCATCGGGAACTGCATCCATACTAAAACCGCGTGGGCTGTGTCCGCCCGCATCGGATTCTAAAGCGGCATAATGAATTTCTTTTTTGTTGTTTTTGGCATATTCCGCGTAGGTTGTCGCGCCGTACATTCCATTTTCTTCGTTGGCAAACAACACACAGCGAATCGTGCGGCGGGGGCGAATACCCAAGCGTTTGAATAAATTTAAAACGTCCATAGCTTGCACACAACCCGCGCCGTCGTCGTGCGCGCCCTCGCCAATATCCCAAGAATCCAAATGCCCGCCCACGACTATAATTTCATTGGGGCGTTCAGACCCGCGAATATCAGCGATAACATTATAGGCGGTTTGTTCTGGGCTGGTAGAGCAATCCGTTTGCACATTGAGGCGCAAATTTGGTTCTTGTGCCAATAATTCAGCCAACAAATCAGCCGATTGATAACCCAAAGCTAAGGCTGGAATAGGTTTTACATTATTGAAAACAGTCATTCCCGAGTGTGGAACGTCGTCTTGCTTGAGCGTCATAGAACGAACTACACAAGCTATAGCTCCAAATTCTGCTGCCAAACGAGGCCCCGAACTGCGTTGGTCAACAGCGCCGCCATAAGCGTAAAATGTGCTTACTTTAGTAGCATCCATTGGGCGATTGAAAAAGACAATTTTATTCTTGACTTTATTACCCAATTTTTCCAACTCGGCTATGCTTTTCACTTCTACGATTTCGGCTGTGATGCCTAAACGCGGAGTTGCACCCGAAAAACCCAAAGCTATGCAGCTTAAATCTTGATTTCCAATGGTTTGTGAATTGACGATGCGAACTTTGGCGACTTGGCCGCGATTCCAATAAGGCACTTTTAGCGGTTGCAACCAAACAGTATCCGCGCCCAGCGTGTCCAACATTTGCGCTGTGTAATTGGCTGCTGCTGTGTAGGCTGGCGAACCGCCCAAGCGATGGCCTATGTTTTTGCACAAATAACGTAACCATTCATAAGCACTGCTTTTGGTAAGCGAAGTTTCAAAAATATCGGCAACTTTTTCCACGTCTTCATCAGTTTGGGCTTGAGCAAAAGGACTTGCGAGGAGAAAAGAAGCGAATAGAATTTTTTGGAGTATATTTTTCATTGAAAACGGAATAAAATTTGTTTTGAAATAACTTATTCTATTTTTTAAGAATATAAATTGGTATAATGAAATTAAAAGAGATAAAATTTTGTAAATTTTCTAGCGAACTTATTAAATTTTGGTACTTTGTAAATTCAATTTATAGCAAAATTTTGTACAAAAAACTAAAAAATGCTAATCCAAATTTTTATAATAAATCAATATCATTATTCTAAAAAAACAGTATAAAATTTGTATAAAATTATAAAAACAGAAAAATAGTTGGTTTTTTATTCAAATCGGGCAACTCGGCGCGCTTCCATTCGGCTATAGTTTTGGTTTTTATCAACTCTTCGGCTGTAGTCAGTTGAGAAGCCACACAAAGCATAGTTTGAGGAGATAAAGTAGCCAATAAATCGGCCAACATTGCATTATTGCGATAAGGCGTTTCTATAAAAAGTTGAGTTTGGTGATAATTTTTGGCGTTTCGTTCCAAATTTTGCAGCATTTTTTTCCTTTCGGGCGGCGTTACGGGCAAATAGCCCACAAAAGCAAAACTTTGTCCGTGTAATCCAGAACCCATAAGTGCCAACAAAATAGAAGAAGGCCCCACATAAGGCACAACTTGCAGCCCTTTTTGATGAGCCAAACGCACTAACATAGCACCAGGGTCAGCCACAGCAGGACAGCCAGCTTCAGACATCAGCCCCAAATCGTGCCCAGCCAAAACGGGCGCAAGTAAAGCCAAAATATCTTTCTCTGCTGTGTGTTCGTTGAGTTCTTCCACGTTCAAATCTTGGAGCGGAACGGGCATTTGTACAGATTTTAGAAATTGGCGGGCGGTTTTGGCGCGTTCAACCACAAAATAACGCAGTTTTTTTACATTTTCTAGTACAAAATGGGGTAGAGTAGTGTAACTTTCTTCACCTAAAGGTGTCGGAATGAGAAATAATTTACCATTAGCCATAAAGAATAAGTGTTTTTTTATATATTTGCTATTATAATACTACTTTTGTGCGTTTTTTAGCCTTGTTTTAATTTTTATTCTATTCAAAAAATTTAATGACTTTTTATGCACGCAAACGTCTATAAACGCAACACAGACGATGAATTGATAGCCGAGTATATGGAAAACCAAAATCAGGCTTGTTTTTCTGAATTGTACGACCGCTATTCCAGTAAAATTTTTAGTAAATGCTTGACTATGCTCAAAGAGCCCACACAAGCCGAAGATGCAGCGCAAGAGATATTTATGAAAATTTTTACTCGTTTGTCGAGTTTCAATCACGAAGCTAAATTTTCAACTTGGATTTATGCGATAACTTATAATTATTGTATAGACGAAATTCGCCGAAACAAAAAAATGTCCAACACTATTTCTGCGGACAGCGAAAAAGCACCAGATTTGGCAGACCGCACAGAAATGAGCGATGCCGAGTTTTTGGAAATGGATTTGAAAAAATTGGGTAAAGCCTTGGATAAAATGTCCGTTGATGACCGCGCTTTGTTGGTGATGAAGTACAAAGATGGCATTCCTATCAAAGACTTAGCACAAATTACAGGCAAAACTGAAAGTGCTATCAAAATGCGGTTGATGCGAGCCAAAGAAAAAGCGCGCGAACATTATCAAAAAATCTTACTCATTTTAATCACCATTCTCACAGGCTTATGGAAAAATTAAACGATTTGGAAAAAGAGGTAGAAGCACCTGAACACATCAAACGCAATGTTTCGGCAAATTTAGACTTTTATCGGCTAATGGGTGATACAACGACGCTTTATGTACGCGATTTTTTTTCTGTCTTTATAGATTTATTGGGGTTTTTTCAAACCAATGAAAACGAAGAAAAAGACGATTTGAATAGCAAAAACGATATTTAAAGCGGGTTTAATTTGGTTTTTAAAAATTTTATATCAAAAAAAATAAAAAAGTGATTTATTGGAATGGAACAATTACAAATAATTTTAGCTGCGTTAGTTGCTCAATTTAGTGCTTTATTGCCGAAATTATTGAGTGCTGTAATCCTCATAGTGCTTGGTCGGATATTGGCCAAGACAGTGTCTATGGTGCTGAAACGTATTTTGGAAGCTATCAAAATTGATAAAATGACAGAAAAGCTGCAAGAAGTAGATTTATTTTCTAAGTCAGGTGTAGAGATAAAAGCAAGCACAATTTTATCGCAGTTGGTTTATTATATTATCTTTTTGATTTTTGCTACAGCTGCTTCTGATGCGTTGGGTTTGGCGATTGTGTCGCAACAAATTACGGCAATTATCAATTTAATTCCTAAAATTATAACAGCAGGAATTTTATTTGCTGGCGGTACAATTTTGGCCAATATCATCAAAAAGATATTAGAAACTGCTTTTCGCTCGCTCAATATCCCTTCGGGCAAAATTATGGCTGGCGTGGTTTTTTACTTTTTGTTGATAACCATTTCCATAACAGCTATAGAACAAACAGGTTTAAATACTACTTTCCTCACGCAAAACTTACAAATTTTATTGGTTGGTATTGTTATCGCTTTTTCTGTGGGTTTTGGATTTTCTTCCCGCGATTTATTGAAAAATATGTTGGCTTCTTCCTATTCCAAAAAGCATTTTAATATAGGTCAAATTGTAAAAATTGGCGATTATAAAGGCGTAATTACGGGCATAGATAGAACTTCGCTAACTATTTTATTAGACCAATCGGGGCATAAAGTGATAGTTCCGCAGCACGAAATTATCAATTCTAAAATAGAATTGTTTGAACCCAATAAAGAATCTTAATTTTTTAATCTTTTTAAATACAAAACTTTTTTTAATTTTTTTTGAAATGAAGCAAATTTTATTCTTTGCAGCGAGTTTTTTGCTGCTTTTTTCTTCTGAATGTTTGGCACAAGATAAAAAAGAAGAAAATCCCGACGGTTGGAAAATAGGTGGCGGTATGGGTTTTGATTTTTCGCAACTGTTGTTGATAAATCCCAAAATAGGAGCAGGGGAAAACAGAATAGGCATAGGTGCAAATACCAATTTTTACGGCAATTATAAAAAAGGGCGTTTGACTTGGAAAAATGCTGCCAATCTCAATTTTGTAATTCAGCGTTTGGGTAAAGACCCGAATCGCCCATTTCAAAAATCGTTAGACGAGTTGCGGCTGACTTCTACAGCTTTATTTAATTTGACTAAAGACAATCCTTTTGCTTACGCGTTGGATGTTTTGGCAGTTACACAATTGACGCCCACTTATCAAGGCAATTTTTTGGCACCACAATCTACAGGTCGCCAATATGCTATAGCTAAATTTTTCTCGCCCGCTACAGTAACGGTTTCGCCTGGTATGGCTTACAAACCAGATGAACATTTTTCTCTCTTGTTGTCTCCAGCTTCATTGAAAGTGATAGTAGTTCCAGACGATTCTATAGCTATGCAAGGCAACGCTGCATTAACTAACAGTTTGCACGGCAATCCTTTGGGGCGTTTTGCATCTGAAGAGGCTTTCCGTCAATCTTATGGCATACGTCCGAGTGGTAAAATTAACGATTCTACCTATTTTGCCAACAATTTTATCCAATTGGGTGCGACATTGAAAGGGACTTATCAGAATAAATTTTTGAAAGACAAAGAGGGAAAAGCGCGCTTGGGGCTTTCTACCACGCTCACTTTATACACCAATTATTTGCGCGACCCACAAAATATAGATGTAGAATGGATTACGCAAACAGATTTGTACATTTTCAAAGGTTTGTCGCTAACTCTTACCACCAATTTATTTTATGACCACGATATTTTGGTGCAATTGGATAGAGATGGAGATTTGAATACAGGCGTAAATGGTTATGAAAGTACAGGCCGTCGCGTGTCTTTCGTGCAAACTTTATTGTTGAAATATAACTTTTTGTTCTAAAACATAAAAAAAAGCTCGAATTTTCTAAAAAAAACTCAAAAAATTGTGTAGGTTCAAAAAAAGTCGTACTTTTGCGCAATTTAATTGGGGTAACTTAGAAAGTTTGCGTTGCGCAGCGTTGGCTTTCGGATTCAAAAACTTCTTTTGCTTGCCAAAGGAAGTTTTTTTTTATTTATGTTTTTTTAATTTTTTAATTAAAAAAGTCTTAATTTAGTCTTTTTTTTTCATTCATTTTTTATATTAAATATGCACTTCCATAGATTTTGGCTTTTTTTACTTGTTTTTTCCTCTTGTGCTTTGGATAGTAGCAACCCAGATTTAACCCATACTGACGGTGTAATGCAAAAATTTGAGCAAGAAAATAAAACGAAAATCATTGCACGATACAAGACGAATGTTTACAGGCAGTTGGCAAAAGGCCATAGTGAAGGTGGAGAGTCTTGTGCCTCTATGGACTTAAAAGACTGTATTTATTTGCTTGATGACAAAACAGCCCATTGTTTTCATCTTCGTGCCAATTTACAGGATTGCCCGCATACCAATATAGTAGATACTTTTTTTCTATCTACTACAACTTGGAAACCTTACAAACAACCAAGCGTGAACATTAAAACCTTACCTTGTGAATTTACCAAACTTCAGTTGTCTTACATAGTTGGTAGAAAAGATAATCCGCCTGCGAGCAAACATTTTGTCTCTGATGAAATTTTTGTAGATGAAAATTATTCTAGAACTTTTGATTATCAAGAAATTTGTCTATCAGCAGACACCTTACTTATTGGTTACGACAATACAGACCAGCCCATTTATTTGTATAAATACTGATTTTTTGCCCCTTGCCCTGCGCTTGGGGCTTTTTTGTTGTGATATTCTAAAAAATGACTAACTTTGCGCTCAAATTCAGGAATATAAAAACGTTGATATGCAAAAAATCCTTTTATTATTTGGTTTATTATTTTTATATTCTTGCGACACCACCAGCAAATCTAACCAATATTGCGAATCAACCAACCTAAAAAAAGCGAGTTATTGTTATAAATGGCTTGAAAAACAGGGCATAGGCCAGCGCATACTAATTTATGAGCAATTGGTTTATGACGAGCAAACAGAGCCTTTACTTATATTGGATGCTGTTTTTATGCTTGATAATAAAAAGGAAATTAGTTTTGAATTTTTTAGCCAAAATTTAGCTTCTTATTTTCCACCTGAAGTCCAACTCCCCGATAGTTTGGGAAATCCCAGGCCTTATGCTATTCAATTGCGTTGCGATACTTGCAAAGATTATCAATATATGACAGCCACAAAAGTTTATTATGAGCGATAACATTGCGAAAAGTATGAAGTTAATTTTGCCCCTCGCCCTGCGCTTGGGGCTTTTTTGTTGTGATATTCTAAAAAAAGACTAACTTTGCGCTCAAATTTAGGAATATAAAAACGTTGATATGCAAAAAATCCTTTTATTATTTGGTTTATGCTGTTTTATGCAAACCAATTTCGCACAAGTTCGGGTAGATAAATTCAAACAATTGGATGAAGAATGGCCAACCCCCAACAATTACCGCAACGCAGCAGGCGCGCCTGCACACCAGTATTGGCAACAAAAAGCCGATTATGTAATAAATGTAGAATTGGATGACGACAAGCAGCGGATTATGGGCGAAGAAACAATTACTTATACCAACAACTCGCCCGATGCGCTTTCTTATCTGTGGTTGCAATTAGACCAAAATATATTCGCGCCCAATTCAGATGCTCAAATTACTCGCACAGACGCTATAGGCAATCGTATGGATGCCAACTATTTGCAGCGTTTGAATAGCAATTTTCAGGGCGGTTATGCTATAGATTGGGTAAAAGATAAAAATAGCAAAGATTTGCCTTTTACTATCAATAAAACGATGATGCGGGTAGATTTGCCTGCGCCTTTGAAAAGCAAAGAAAGTTTCACGTTCAAAATTAAGTGGTCTTACAATATCAATGACGGTATTGCTACCAACGCCCGCACAGGTTATGAATTTTTCCCAGCTGATAAAAACTACACTTATCACATAGCTCAATTTTATCCCCGTATGGCGGTTTATAGCGATGTGCAAGGTTGGCAACATAAACAGTTTTTGGGCAGAGGAGAATTTACGCTAAGTTTTGGCGATTTCCAACTGAATATAACCGTGCCTGAAGACCATATTATAGCAGCTACAGGCGAGTTGCAAAATGCTAACGAAGTATTGACCGCTACCCAGCGCGAGCGATTGGCACAAGCCAAAACAGCTAAAAATCCAGTTATTATCCAAACGCAAGCCGAAGCTGTAGAAAAGGAAAAAACTAAAGCTACTAAGAAAAAAACTTGGCGTTTCAAAGCTCAAAATGTCCGCGATGTGGCTTTTGCAACCTCTCGCAAGTTTATTTGGGATGCTCAAGGCGTGCCGATGTCGGACGGGCGTGTAGTAATGGCTATGTCTTTTTATCCGAAAGAAGGCAATCCACTTTGGGAAAAATACTCAACAGCAGCGATTATTCACACGATGAAAGTCTATGGCAAATATACGTTTGAATATCCTTACCCTGTGGCAATTTCTACCCACGCCGCTTTTACGGGGATGGAATATCCGATGATTAGCTTTAATTTTGGTCGCCCGCGCCCAGATGGAACTTATCCAGAGCAAACCAAATATAGAATGTTGGGCGTAATTATCCACGAAGTTGGGCATAATTGGTTTCCTATGATTGTCAATAGCGACGAAAGACAATGGTCTTGGTTGGATGAGGGTTTAAATTCTTTTTTGGAATATCTGACCGAAGTGGAATGGGAACGCGATTATCCTGTGCGCCGTGGTACAACTGCCTCTATGATTGATTATATGAAAGGCGATAAAAACGGACAAGAGCCGATTATGACCAATTCTGAATCTATTACTCAATTTGGCAATAACGCTTACGGCAAACCCGCTACAGCTTTGAATGTATTGCGCGAAACGGTAATGGGGCGCGAATTATTTGATTTTGCTTTTAAAGAATATGCCAATCGCTGGAAATTCAAACACCCAACGCCTTCAGATTTTTTTAGAACGATGGAAGATGCTTCTGCGGTAGATTTGGATTGGTTTTGGCGCGGCTGGTTCTACTCTACCGACCACGTGGATATAGCGATTAGCAATTTTAGACATTTCAAAATCAACAGTTTAGACCAAAACGCCGAGTTGCAAGCGCAAAAATTATTAGATGCTGATAATCCGATTTATATTTCTGATTTGCGGAATAAAACTTCAGTGAAACAAAGTCTAATGGAAGCTCAACCCGAACTCAAAGACGAGTACAACGACCGCGACCCATACAAAGGCGATATTGTTACCCAAAAAAATAACGAGCGCAAATTAGCTAATCTTACCGAAGCTGATAAGAAATTATTATTAGACAATAAAAACTATTATGAGCTAAGTTTTAAAAATATAGGTGGTTTGGTGATGCCTGTAATTTTGCAATTTGTGTATGAAGACGGAACTAACGAAACCAAGTACATTCCTGCCGAAGTTTGGCGTTATGACACAGAAAATATCCGCAAAATTTTCATCACAGAAAAAACCATAAAAGAGGTTATTTTAGACCCTTATTTGGAAACCGCAGACACAGACCGCAGCAATAATTATTTCCCGCAACGACACGAACCTACTCGTTTTGAAATGTTTAGAGATTAAAAAAATAAGCATAAAAAAAGCCCTAACTTTCGCATTGAGAGTTAGGGCTTTTTATTTATAAAAGTTGTATCTTTGCGTTTAAATACAAATAAAAATGGGACAAATACATTCTTTCTCAATCGAAAATTTTACTTTCCAAGCTGGAGATAAACAGATTATTTTACCAATTTGTGTGGATACAGATAACTATACTGTGTGGATTACTGCCAAAGAAATGGAAAGTTTATTTGGTAAATCCAGAAGAACAATTGGTTTTCATATTGAAAACTTATATAAAGAACAAGAATTAGACAAAAAATCAACTTGGCGAAAAAATCGCCAAGTTCAATTTTATAAAAAAACAATAAAAAAAAGCCCTAACTCTCAATGCGAAAGTTAGGGCTTTTTTGTTTATAAATTATTGAATAACAACAGTTTCGGGATTCGCCCAATGGCGATATTCTTGCGTGTAATACATAAACGCGGTAGAGGCGGGAGCTTCGTAAGTTCCAGCAATATCAGCTTTTAGGTCAAAATTGAAGATGCGGCTTTCGTTGGGTTTGAAATTGATAAAATGCAAGACTACATAACCTTCAAAAATTTCGTAATAATCAAATAATTGTTTGTCGCGCATTTCTTTCAATTGCCAATGTTGCACAGACAAGCCAGCAGGAATACCAACCATAATCATAGGCATAAGCACATTTTCAGCCGTTTTATTTTGCAAAGAAGCAGATAAACGCACGGTTTGACCTACAGTAGTTTGTTTTTCTGCCAACTTGGTTTCTAATTTCAATTTGCATAAATCGCTGTTTTGAGGCACAGTTTGATTATAAAAAACTTCTACATCAAAGGGTATAGCTTCTTTGCAACCCAAAAATTCAACCTCCAAATTGTGCTTTTGCCCTGTGAAATAACTGCTTAATTCTGGGATTAAAATTTCTTTTTGTCCTTTTTCAAAAGCTATTTTTTCTACAATCTGACCATCAATTTTCACCACAATTTGTCCGTCTTCTTCTACTTTTTTGTTATTGAGACTGGCGGCGGATAAAGCACTCAACGCCCAAACTGAACTTTGTGTAGAACCAAACCCGTAAGCGTTTTTTGAGTTGATAACCAATTTGGCCAAGCCTTGAATTTGCGATTTGTTGGGTTTATCGCTGTTGACGAGTGCCAATAAAACCGCGCTGTTGGTTTCTACTTTGGCGGCTGTGCCATAAGAATAGCCTACAGGGCAGCCTGCGCCAGCAAAATTTTTATCTGCTTGTTCCAATTTTAGCATTTGCGACATTAGTATATTCGCTTTTTTATTATTGTTATTTTTCAATAAATCAATAGCCAAAGCCAAAACGAAAGCATCGGTTGAACCATTTGCCAAATCAAAAACGCTGTTTAATTCATCTGCAATTTTATTCTCAAAACCTGCTTGTTGTAAAGCCCACAGAATATAAATGTGCTTACTTGCTGAATAACCATATTTTGTTTTGTCTCCCCAATCTGATTTTTTTGATAATAACCACTCTGCTGGCTGTTTGATATACTTGGGCGCAACGTTTATAATTTCGCTCATTTCTTTAAATTCCACAATCCCATAAGCCGTCAAACGCACGTCTGAAATTGCGCCGCCATAATAATTATAACCGCCATCTGTGCATTGATAACCTGTCAAGCGCGCGTAACCGTCTTCAATACAAGTTTTGGCTAAGTTTTCTATTTTGGGATTAGTTTGTTGAGAACTGCGCAAATACTTGATAGCCAATATATTAGGAAAGGTTGTGCTTGAAACTTGCTCAAAACAGCCGCTTGGCATTCTCAACATAGATTCAACCCCGCCCATAGCTTCGTCCAAAAATGAAGTTCTAACTTTGATATTTACAGATTGCGAACCTTCTATTAAAGTGGGCATTTCAACTATAAAATTTTCTTTTTTGGATTGCCCCAATAGTATATTTTTAGCAGGAAAACCGCGCGGGCGAGATTTTATAGTACTTATCATTTTATCGGAATAATCATTGGTTTTAATTAAAATTAGCAAATTTTCTTCTGCTGTGATATTTAAAACTTTCATTTCCAATAGTATTGTTTTGCTCTCTTTGCTTTTGAGTTCAAAACTGTCTACAGGTTTTTTTACCCAAGCCAAATGCGCAGGCAAAGCAATAGATAATTTGGTATTTTGGGCTTTTTCAGAATTATTACTTACGGTGAGCGGAATAGATAACACATCGCCTGACAAAACTTCTGCTGGAACTTTGGCTATCATTTCCAAAGGTTGTTGGCTAAAATACTTGTGTTCTGTGCGTCCAATTTCGCCTTTTTTACCAAAACCTTCTACAGTTACGCGGAATTGGCTAATATCATCTGAACTGTAAAATTCAATTTTTGCTTCGCCTTTTTCGTTTGTGTTGAGGGTCGGATTGAAATAAATTGTGCTGCGGAAGTCGTTTCTAACCACATTTTCCTGTTTTTGCTCGTATTTGGGCGCGTAAAATTTTCTAGCTAAGTAATAACGCGTTAGGCTTTTTTCTGCGGCTGGCTGTTCGTTAGCTTTGAAATCTGTACTTGTGATATTTTTTCCTATTGTTGTTGTCAATTCAGCTTTTAGTTCTTCGGCTTCATTTTTTTTCTGTTCAACGGGTTTTTTAGCTGATTTTTTAGCTGATTTTGTGCCGCCAATTTGTATTACTTCAATTTGAGTTTCGGGAATACTCGCGCTGCCAAACATACGCACGCCATCAACATAAATATCATCCGAACTTGCGCGGCTGACCATTGCGCGGGTTTCTTCGCCTATATCTTTTTGTACAACTCCAGTTTTTTGGGCTCTCAAATCGTTGACGCTGCGGGTTGCTTGGCGGCTTATATCTTCAGCGGTCATAGTTCTAGTATTACTATTTTCTGAAACAACTATTATAGGACGTTCACTTTCCACAATAATCGGGTTTAAATCTACAGTTCTATTTTCCCAAATGCTGATTTGTGTGCGTATTTTGCTTTTTTCTTCAGGTTGCAAAATTCTTATCGGAGTGAGCAGCGAATCTGAAAAATATAATGCCATATCCTCAGTTTTAATATCTATGCTGTCTTGGATGTAAAGATATTTCCAATAATTATTTTTCACGGGCATTGAGAAGCGACCATTTTTATCTGTAACTGTAGCAAAATATTCGTTTTCGTCGGCAATCAATAGATTAGAAATGGGTTTTCCATTTTGGCGTAAAATGACACCACTTACAAATTTATAAGGCGCAGTTTCAATTTGGTATAAATTTTTCTGAAAATCGCCAAAGTATTCAACTGAAGTTTGATAAAAATTAAGATTTGTAATTTGGAAATACAGCTGTCCGTAAGGCGTAACGTTGTCTAATTCAAAATAACCGTTTTCGTTGGTTTTGGTGTTATGATTGGCAACATCATTTCTGTAACTCGTCAACTGAACTGTAGTGTTGGGCAGCGGATTATTTTTATGGTCAATGACTATGCCTTTTATCAATGCTTTTTCTGGTTGGAAAGTTAAAGCGGGCAGCTCGCTATTTTGTACTTTTTTCCATTCAAAACCTCTCCAACCTTGCGTAAGCAACAGATTATCAACGGCTTGTGCGCGGCTAATTTCTTGTTTGGGGCGGCTCACATCGCTTTCATTATCAAAATAAAAGTTGGGTTCTTCCACTTTCCCTTTCAAATCGCCTTCCAATAAAACTGCGGATAAAATATGCCCTTGTTTGTCATCAGCAAAAGTTAGCAATTTGTCATCAGCTACAGACATAGAAAAATTACCTTGAACGGGATTGCCATTTTCGTCCGAAACGGCTACAGTCATTTCCACTTTTTCGCGTGGCAAGTATTTTTCTTTGTCTGTTTTAACATTGATTTTCAACTGTTTATGCGGGTTAGTAAATACCAAACGCTCTGCTCTTGGTTGTTGTTGGTTATCAAAAAGGCTAATTTGGGCGATGCCAACGGGAAATTTATCAACGGGAATTTCTATCTTATTTTCACCAACTTGAGCGGCTATGACTTCGGAGAATAAAATTTGGTTTCTTGCCTGTACAGCCAAAAATAATTCTTCTTTTTGGGTAGAAATTACCGTTAGCGAAATAGTAT
>JAAFIM010000046.1 GCA_013297745.1 Chitinophagales bacterium
TAGAAACGCTGCTTTTGTGCGTTATGCAGACCAAGCTGTTCATATCGGCGCTGCGCCCTCCAAAGAATCTTACCTCGTTATACCCAAAATTATCGCTGCTGCTCAACAAACGGGTGCAGAAGGCATACATCCCGGTTATGGATTTTTGTCCGAAAATGCCGAATTTGCCGAAGCGGTGGAAAAAGCAGGGTTGATTTTTATAGGCCCTCGCCCCCACGCTATCCGCGTTATGGGTAGCAAATTAGCGGCAAAAGATGCTGCACAAAAATATAACATTCCGCTCGTTCCTGGTACGGCTTCAGCGATTACGGATGTGGAAGAAGCGAAACAAATTGCTACTAAAATTGGTTTTCCTATCCTTATCAAAGCCTCTGCTGGTGGCGGGGGGAAAGGGATGCGTTTGGTGGAAAATTTAGCCGATTTTGACGAACAGATGCAACGCGCCGTTTCTGAAGCGACTTCAGCTTTTGGGGATGGTTCTGTTTTTATAGAAAAGTTCGTAACTTGTCCCCGACATATAGAAATACAGGTTTTGGCGGACACGCACGGCAATATCGTTTATCTGTTTGAAAGAGAATGTTCTATCCAACGCCGCCACCAAAAAGTGGTTGAAGAAGCTCCCTCTGTGTTGCTCACTCCAGAAATTCGCGCCGCTATGGGCAAATGTGCCGTAGATATAGCCCGTTCTTGCGATTATGTGGGGGCTGGTACGGTAGAGTTTTTGATGGACAAGGACAAAAATTTCTACTTTTTGGAAATGAACACCCGCTTGCAGGTAGAACATCCCGTTACGGAGATGATTACGGGCTTGGATTTGGTCAAACAGCAAATTTTGGTCGCAAGAGGGGAAAAATTATCATTTCAACAATCCGATTTAGAAATTCGCGGACACGCTATAGAATTGCGCGTTTATGCTGAAGATGCTGCCAATAATTTTCTACCCAGCATAGGCACTTTATCCACTTACCAAATCCCCAAAGGCAGCGGCGTACGGGTTGATGATGGTTACGACGAAGGGGCAGAAATTCCCATTTATTACGACCCAATGATTGCCAAATTGGTGGCTTATGGTCAAAATCGGGAAGAAGCTATCCAAAAACTATTGCGGGCAATTTCCGATTATAAAATTTATGGGGTGGAAACCACCCTACCTTTTGGCGAGTATGTGCTGCAGCATCCTTTGTTCGTGTCTGGCGATTTTGATACCAATTTTGTAAAAGAACACTTCAAACCAACTGATTTACCCCAACCCAACCTACAAGATGCTGAAGTTGCCGCCAATTTAGCCGCTTTTCTTATGGCTACTCAAACCCATAGCCAAAGTTCAGCTGCGACCGCTCATAACGGACAAACCACAACCTCAACTAACTTTTCCGCTTGGAAGTTGCGCGCTTCTTTTGTTTAAGTTTTTTATCTAAAAAGAAGAAAAAGACCCAGTTTTTTGTTAGTTTTGCGTTACCAATCGTTTATTTTATCGTAAAAATACTGTTTTTAGTAGAAAATTGGCTGCTATAGTTTTGTCGTTTGATAAAATTAGGCTATCTTTGCTCTCAGAAAACTGAAAACTCAACCTATCTATGCGCTATCTTTACCTTTCCTTTCAGTTATTGTTTGGCTTTTTTGTACAAAAAGGTCAAGCGCAAGAGTTCAACGACCTGTTAGACGTTAGCTCTTCCCCCCAACAACGCTACGCTTTGGATGCCGAACAGTTGGCTACCCGCTTGGCTTATCAGCAAAGAGCTTCTGAAGATGTGTCTTTTGAACATATCAACTTGATAGAAGGCTTGCTTTGGGCTATCAACAATCATCACTCCTACCAAACCGATGCTGTAACCCAACAGTTTGATGTTCACCCGCGCGCAACAGCCCACGCTCACGACTTTTGGTTTTATACCACTGATAGCTTACAATGGGCGCGCGAATTTATACATACCCGAAATATAGAAAATACCCCTTTCGCCAACCTTTTTGCTGCTTATCCCAATTTAAGCCTATCTTTCGAAAGCGTTAATGACGGTTTTTATGCCTTTGCTATCCATTCGGATATACCTATGAATATGGATTTTTTCCACCAACAGTTTTCCAACCAAACCGACGTGATGTGGGCAAACTTACCCGACAACGATGCTTCGGGCTCTGATGTCAAATTAGAGAAGATAAAAGGCGGCTGGAGGCTTATTTATACCCTGCGGAATGTAGAAAATTATCCCCACGATTACGAATATAGCTGGCATTTTGGTATTGATGACAATAAAAGTGTGCATCTTTTCCACGAAAACAGCAACTATTTCAATCTATTACCTCCCAATTACGAGGTTAAAGAAAATCCTTCTGTAAATATGCGCCCCTAACCCTGTTTGTTATCAATATGCGTTTCTTTATTTATATACTTGTTTTCTTTTCCTTAATGTTGGGGTTTGTGGCTTGCAAAAATGAAGTCAATGCTTGCTTCTCCGCTCCTGAATACACTCAACCCAATCAAACCGTACTCATCAACTCTTGCGCTACTTACGGGCGGGGAGATTTGACGATGGACTTTGGGGATGGTTCGCCCGAACGGGCATTTAACCCGCTTGCTGATACCATTTCCCATACTTATACCGACACAGGCAGTTTTCAACTCACGATGCGCGCTGCTTATAAAAGCAATAGCCATAATTTAACCAAAACTATCCGCGTTCGTCCCTAATTTTTGCCTTTTATACCCTTATCTATAAAATAAGCATCTCTAAGTTTGGAAATGCTTATTTTTTTTGCTTTTTTATAAACGCTTATTTATTCGCTATTCAATCATCTTTGCTTTATATCATAACCTTGTCATACTATGCGCAACCTCCTTTTCTCCCTTTTATGCTGCTTCTTTGTAGCCCAAAACTTATCTTTTGCCCAAAATAACGAAGGTTTTATCAAATTGAAATCGGTTAATGAAAAGAATAAAACCGAAATCGTTACTTGGTACTTCAAAGGGGATAAATTAGCCTCTGAGGTGGAAATGTTCGACAACGAGGGCAAATCGGTAAAAATCAAAGCTGTTTTTGACCGCTCCGCTCAAACCATATTCGTCAGCGTTCCCAATTTTAGCCAACCTTTTGCCACCAAAATCAACACCATTCCCCTCAATCCGCTCTTTGCGGGCGGAATACAGTACTCCGAACTTGGACGCGGCAATATAGAACCCCGTTTTAAACAAAATGTGGATATCCAGATGATACACGGCGAATATACCACCGTAGCCGAATACACCACCGACATCCCCTTTGATTGGGCTTTGTACAAAGATTTTTTAAAACAAGACCCCACTTTCTACACAATGACCCAGCAAGGGCTAAAAGGCTTTCCCTATCTATCCGTAACCAAAGACCAATCGGGTAAAATTATCGCCCAGTTCGAGCTATTGGAGTTCAAATTTACCAGCGTAGGGGATAAAGTTTTTCAAAAATAATCCATAACTTCCCATTTTATACCCTTTTTTACCCGTTTCACAACCTTATTGCTATCCCCAATAAGGTTTTTTTTATCTTTGTGCTGCCGTTGTCTATTCGATAGCCGCTTAGTTTTTACCCTTATTTAATCCGTTGGTTTTTTATGCCCTTGCCTATCCCCAATTCTTTCTTTTCTTTTCCCAACAGCTTACTGTTTTTAGCCTCAAGTGTAGCCTTTTTCTTACTCGCTTTCTTTTATGCGGGTTTTTATGCACAATGGGACAATTTTCACAACCTTATAGCTGCTGGACTGTTCTTCTTTTTGTTAACAATTATCTGCTGGTTGAGGCTGATTTACTATGTTATCAAAAATAGACTTTCATAACCCGCTTTTTTACTCTTATCATAAATTTTTATACAACAATGCAGAACATTATCGTTATCGGTGCTGGCACGATGGGCAACGGCATCGCTCAAGTATTTGCTATCCACAACTTCAAAGTGTCTTTGGTGGATATTTCCCAACAATCATTGGACAAAGCTATGCAAACCATAGCCGCTAATTGCGACCGTATGATAGCTAAAAACAGCCTTACAGCCGAGCAAAAAGCCAACGCTTTAGCCAATTTGACCACTTATACCAATTTGAGCGAATGTGCTGGCTCTGCCGATTTGTTGGTAGAAGCCGCCACAGAAAACGTTGCGCTAAAATTACAACTGTTTCAACAAGCTGACCAACTTTGCCCCCCACATTGTATATTGGCTAGCAATACCTCATCTATCTCTATCACCAAAATAGCCGCCGTTACCGCCCGCCCGCACAAAGTAATCGGTATGCACTTTATGAACCCTGTGCCTGTGATGAAACTGGTAGAGATTATTAGAGGCTATGCTACCGACGACGAGACGACTCAAGCTATTATGAACTTGAGCCTTCAACTGCAAAAAAGCCCCGTAGAAGTGAACGATTACGCTGGGTTTGTAGCCAATCGTATCCTTATGCCGATGATTAACGAGGCAATTATCACCTTATACGAGGGGGTAGCTGGAGTGTCAGAAATTGATACGGTGATGAAGTTGGGTATGGCTCACCCTATGGGTCCTTTGCAATTGGCAGATTTCATCGGGTTGGATGTTTGCTTGGCTATTCTTAACGTGTTATATGAGGGGTTAGGCAATCCCAAATATGCCCCTTGCCCTTTATTAGTCAATATGGTAACGGCGGGCAAATTAGGGGTTAAATCTGGGGAAGGTTTTTATAAATATCAAAAAGGTAGCAAAGAGTTGGTGCTTGCCGACCGATTTGCAAAAAAGTAAGTTTATACCTGTTTTAATCATAGTGGCTATTTTTAGCCTTTTATTTAGTCTCTTGAGTGCTTGCAACTCAAGAGATTTTTTTTGCGGTATAATCAAAATTAAACCAATTTTATACTTTTTACCCGCTTAATGCTTATTTATAGATTTTAATCAGGTTTTAGATTGTCAACAATATCCATTTTTTAGCCTTTAAGGGCTGTTTTTTAGCCTTTGCGTTGGTATAAAAATTCTGTAATGTCCGAATTTCAGACCCTAATCGCTATTTTTTAGCCCATTTTAGCCCATTTTTAACCGTATGGGTTTGTTTTAAAATTCTGTAATGTCCGAATTTCAGACCCTAATGGCTGTTTTTGAGCCTTACTGTTTGTTTTTGTATAAATTAATTGGCTATTTTTTAGCATTAAATGGCTATTTTTTAATTTTGGGGGTTATTTGTGGGCTAATTTAATCCTTATTTTTTAGCGGTTGATTTTTTGTTGTTTATACCCGTTTAAGCATTTTTTGGTTAGCGGGTATTTTATGGGGTAAAATTGGCGAAAGTTTTTGAGCGGTATTTTTCTTTTTTTATAAAAAAGGGTATATTTTAATTTTTCAAAAATGGCTTATTTTTAGGGTTTATTTTATCCCATTTAAAAACAAAAAGTCATACAAAAGCACAAAAAAGCAATTTTAATCAAAAAAAGGTTAGTTTGGGGCAAAAAAATAGCCAAAAAATTTGCACAGTATTTTTTTTATTATTAATTTTACCCTCAGAAATTTAAACATTTAGTTATATTATCTAAAAAAAACTTTAGCTATGCAGCAATCTTTTAACCCAGACAACAGCTTGCCTCAAGCTGATTTTGACCAAATGATGTTTCACTTGGGAGAAGCTTTGGTTTATTTAAAACGTTATGCGGTTTCATTGACCCCCGATGAACGACGCGGCAATCGTTCTGTAGGCCGCCGCAGGGAGGCTTATGTGCGTCAAACTTTGCGAGCTGCTAAAGCTGCCGAACAGATACTTCCGCGCAACTTGGATGTAGTTCGGTTTGAAAAAACGTTAATCGCTTTTGAACAGCATAAAGATTTGCAGGTTGTGTTGGCAGAAATGGCAGAACTTGGGGACGATACCCAGTTGGCTATAGGGCGCGAATTGATGTTGGATACTGATACGGTGTACGGGGCGTTCAAATTGGCAAGATTAAGAGACTCTTCTTTGGACAGAGTGTTTGCCGAGTTGGAAAGTTTTAACACCCGCACTTTTCAGGAAGAAGAGGAAGAAAAGAAAGAAGAGGATAAATAAGCTCATTTTTGGCAAAAAAATAGCCCCCAAAGTCGCTTGGATTTTGAGGGGCTTTTTGTTATATGGTTAAAGCGTGGGGTTTTTGTTCTGTTTATATCATCGTTTAAAGTTTTATCTCTATTTTATGCTATCTGCATTTATATCCAATAAACGTTTAGATTTAATTTTATCCCTTACTTTGCTTTTGTGCATAAGCCAGATGTTATTATCTTGGCCGTTATGGGCTTTATCCAGCGAAAGGAGCTATCCTATAATACCTGTGGTTGATTTATCTTACCTTTTGGATATAAAATTTAGCAACACAATGTTGCTTTTTGCGGCTGCTTTGGCTACTTTGGGGGTGTTTATTTTAAAAAATAAAAAACTATGGTTGTTATCGCTGTTGATTATTTGCAGTTTTTTAATCATTATAGATGTCAACAGATTACAACCTTGGCTGTTTCAATATATGTTGATTTGGGCGGCTGGAGTTTGGGCTTATCGGGATAAAAAAGGGTTAAATACGGACGCAACCAACGCTCAAGATTGGCAAAATGAGGGGCTTTATTTAATACAAATGGTTTTTGTGGCTACCTACTTATGGGCTGGGCTCAACAAACTCAACGCGCATTATTTGACCAGCGTATTTAACTGGCTAATGGGCATATTTGAATGGAGCAAGTTTTTGAAAGATAACCATTTTGTGGCGGTACTATCGGTTTTGATAGAAATAGCTGTAGGTATAGGGTTAATGTTTGCCCGCACGCAACGCTGGGCGGTATTATTGGGGGTATTGATGCACGCTATTATACTGATATTGTTGGTAAAAGATGGTTGGAACAAAATCGTATATCCTTGGAATGTAGGAATGGCTATAGGTTTGTGGGTTTTGTTCTGGGATAAACCAATGAATATAAATTTGGGCTGGTTGAAACAATTATTTATAGCTTGGGTATATACTTTTTTGCTATTTTTCGCCCCCGTTTTGAACCTATTTGGGCTTTGGCAATATAATTTATCCAATATGATGTATTCGGGGATGAGTTTGGAGGTAGAAATGGTGGGATTGGACGAGGGGCAGGCTTGCTTTCCCAGCAAATTTAACAACGGGAAAACCTACGGGGTAGAATCGGATAGCAGTTTTAACTTTGATTTGGACGATTGGGTGATGAGTGAGTTTGAAGCGCCTTACTATGCGGAAACTTGGATTATACCCTTTTTGGCGAAAAAATACTGCCCTTGCTTAAAACCGCATAAAGGGTTTATCAGGGTAGAAACCAGAAACCGTTGGGACAAAACCAAACAGATAAAAATTGTGGCTTGTGATGAGGTTAAGCACTAGGCAGTAATTCAAACGTTTTGCTATCTG
The DNA here is from genome assembly GCA_013297745.1 of Chitinophagales bacterium. Lineage (GTDB taxonomy): Bacteria > Bacteroidota > Bacteroidia > Chitinophagales > Saprospiraceae > JAAFIM01. The sequence goes on from JAAFIM010000046.1 coordinate 7,373, forward strand.
TAGGGTCAAATAAAGCGGTTGTGGCTTCTATATCTACAGCCAACAATAATCGGAAATGTAAGTTTTCGTTTAAAGCTTCTTGTTCATTAAGCAGGTTAAGTTTGGTCAATTGGGCGGGCAAATAGTCCAACGGGATAAAAAAGGAGGCTATATTCTCTTCATTAGGGTTTATATGCACAGGTTGGGTTAAGATGGAAGCGAAAGCAATGGTAATCTCTTGCTCGTGGCAGGCTGCAAAAGCGGTTAATTTGACCGAAAGAACCCGCACTGGTATATCTGTGCGTATCCTGTAGCTGCCTTTTATCCCCTCTGGGTTGAAAGTAATATCTTCTACAGATAATAATTTAACCTCTATGGCTCTAAAATTAAAAAAGGCTTTTATTTTTTGGAAAAAACTCATACTAAAAAAGATTGAATTGGTTATAAACTAAATAAGCAAAAAATCAAAAATATGCAAATACATCTTATCGCTATAGGGGGCGCGTTAATGCACAGTTTGGCTATATCGCTCAAAAATAGCGGGCATACGGTAACGGGTTCGGACGACGAAATATACGAGCCAGCCCGCGCTAATTTATTGAAAGCAAATTTGTTGCCTGTGGTTGGATGGCGGGCTGAAAATATACACACAGGTTTGGATTTGGTGATATTGGGTATGCACGCCCGCAAAGATAACCCTGAATTGGAAAAAGCTAAGCAATTGGGGATAAAGATAAGCTCCTATCCTCAATTTTTGTATGAAATGAGCAAAGAGAAACTGCGTATTGTGGTAGCAGGCAGCCACGGAAAAACCAGCACTACGGCAGCGATTATGCATCTATTGGCAACGGCAAACGTAGAGTTTGATTATGCGGTAGGTTCTCAATTGGCTAATTTTGACAATATGGTTAAATTATCTGCGGCTAAAATTATAGTAATAGAAGGCGATGAGTATTTATCTTCAGCAGAAGACCCACAAGCTAAGTTTTTGCATTATCAACCCAATATACTAATTTTGACGGGGATAAGTTGGGACCACGTTAATGTGTTTCCTGATTTTGAACAGTACAAACAGCCGTTTATATCTTTATTAAAAAATTTACCTTCGGGCGGGCATTTATTTTATTATGAAAAAGACCCAGTTATTGGCGAGTTATTGGCTTATATAAATCAAGAAACGGTAGCCGTGCAAGGTTATCAAGGGTTTAATTATTATATCAATGCAGCGCAAAAAACAGTAATCACGATTGAAGAAAAGCAAACTGAGTTATCCGTTTTTGGCCAGCATAATTTGCAAAACTTAAACGCAGCTTATCAAGTAGCCAAGCGGTTAAATTTAACCACATCGCAGATAATAAAAGGTTTAAGCAGTTTTGTGGGCGCAAGCAAGCGGTTGGAAAAAATATATCAAAGCCCAGATAAAAAATTTATTTTATTTAAAGATTTTGCCCACGCGCCATCTAAAGTACGCGCTACAGTAGCAGCAGTAAGAGAACAATTTGCAGATTATAAGCTGGTGGTTGGTTATGAACTGCACACATTTAGCAGTTTTAACCCCCGATTTTTGCCCGAATATAAACACAGTTTGGCGGCAGCAGATACAGCCTATTTATATTACAACCCCAGCACGTTGGCTAAAAAACAAAGTCCAACCGAGAGCGGGATATTTACTGCTGAATTTCTACGGGATTGTTTTGCAAAAGCCAATTTAATAATTTGCACCGATATTGGCAGTTTATGGGCAAAATTGGGCGAACAGCGCGATAAATATCCTGTGGTGTTGCTAATGATGAGTTCTGGGAATTGGGATAATGCAGATTTGGCAGAATTAGCGTCGGGGCAAAATTAGCATCATTTTTCTATATTAAAGCATAAAATAAAAAACATTCAAATTAAAAAAGTCTTAAAATGTTTTTTTTTTGGTGTTTTTGCTTTTTTTTTTGCATTTTTATCCATTTTTTTGAAAAAAAATTTGCGGGAATAAAAATTCGTCGTACCTTTGCACCGCAATTAACGCAATAGGGAACAAATTTATAAAATAAGTTCTATTATTAGCAAGCAAGCAGATAAAACTGGCCCGTTCGTTCATCGGTCAGGACCCAAGGTTTTCATCCTTGTAAGAGGGGTTCGATTCCCCTACGGGCTACTTTTTTATCTATGCGCCAATAAATTGTCAAAACTTTAAGGCCCGTTCGTTCATCGGTCAGGACCCAAGGTTTTCATCCTTGTAAGAGGGGTTCGATTCCCCTACGGGCTACAAAGCTACCTCAAACAGGTAGCTTTTTTTATTTGTATAAATTTGAACTTTTCAATCGAAATATATGAAAAACAACTTAGAAATTATCTATCAGGACGACGATTTGATTATTGTCAACAAACCTGCTGGGCTATTGACCATACCTGACCGATACAATCCAGAAATCCCGAGCGTGTTGAAACAATTGCGCGGATTATTTGAGCAAGTTTTTATCGTACACAGATTGGACAGAGAAACCAGCGGGGTAATGTGTTTTGCCAAAAATGCGGCTGCACACCGAAATTTGAGCATACAATTTGAGCATCAACGCCCGACCAAAATTTATTGGGCTTTGGTAGAAGGCATTTTGCAAGAAAAGCAGGGAATTATAGACGCAGCTATCGCCGAAAATACCGTTCAGCCCGGGTTAATGTTGGTACATCAAAGGGGCAAAAACGCGATAAGCCACTACGAGGTAAAAGAAGAATTTCGTCACTATTCTATATTGCACGTAAGCCCCAAAACAGGCCGCACGCACCAAATTAGGGTACATTTAGCGCATATCGGTTTTCCGATGGCAGTGGATGTTTTTTATGGGCAAAAAACACAGATTTTCTTATCAGAAATCAAACAGCGCAAGTTCAAGATAGGCAAATATGAAGACGAGCAACCTATTTTGTCCCGTGTGCCATTGCACGCCCTTTCGCTAAAATTGCTACACCCTACCACCAACCAAGAGCTTGTTTTTAGCGCAGAACTACCAAAAGATTTACGCGCGTTGCAGAATCAACTCAGCAAATGGGACGCGGCAAGAAAAAGCGAAGAATAACTTTAAGCGTATAGTTTAGCCACCATAAAATAAAGTTATCGCTATGAAACCCCCTTTTTGGAAAAAGATATGCAGTTATTTGGGTGAAATTAGCATTGAACAAGCGCAAAGTGAGTTTTCAGCCCAACTTTGTGTAGGACTTTGGAAAGGGCGTTATGTGTTGAGCAGCCCCAACGCGATTTATTCGCACGAAGATTTATATTATAATTTCAACCAACTATTCGCCAAAATAGATTTAGGGTTTAAAAACGTGTTGGTTTTAGGCGCGGGGATGGCAAGTATTCCCTTGATTTTGGAAAAAATTTATAAGCAAAATTCAGCTTATACTTTGATAGAATTAGACCCTGTAGTGGTCAAGTTTTGTCAAAAATACGCTTTGGATAATCTACAATCCCCCTATCAACTAATTTGCGCCAGTGCTGATGATTTTGTAAACGTTTGCACCCAAAAATTTGATTGCGTGATAGTGGATATTTTTATCGATGCCGACACCCCCAGCCAATTCGAGCAAATAGATTTTTTGCAAAAAGCCAAAAACTGCTTATCTTCACAAGGGATATTGTTATACAATAGATTGGCAACCAGCACCCAAAAAGAGCAAGCCGATGCTGAGTATTTTGAACAGATATTCCAGCCAACTTTTCCTCAAGCCAGCATATTTAGGGTTGCAACCAATAAAATTTTATGCAGTAAATTTTACCATTTTGATTAATCCCATTCAACCCACAAAATGACTAAATCAATAATAAGCATCTACGCCAAAGAATGGGCTTTTGTCTATTTATTTTTTTCTGTTATTGTCGGCAGCTCTGCCCAAGGAGGATTATTTACGGATTGGGATTTAGCCCTAAAAACGCCCCTATTGGTAGAGCATTTAGATTTACACAATCAAAGTTTGACCCAAGTACCAGCCGATATAGCCAAATTTAAAGAATTAAAAACATTAAACTTAAGCTATAATTTATTGACAGAACTACCCAAAGAAATTTTTTTGCTAGAAAATTTACAAATGCTAAATGCGGGCAACAACGAACTGAGCAAAATAACCGATGACATAGCCAAGCTGAAAAACTTGCGTGAATTAGACCTAAGAGATAATAAAATACAGTTCATATCCGCTAAAATTGGCAATTTGAACAATTTAGAAGATTTGGTATTGAGATACAACCAGTTAGACCAGTTGCCTAAAGAGTTATTTAATTTACAAAAACTAATCAAATTAGATATTAGCAGCAATCGCTTTATTTTTTTAGACCCACTGTTGGAAAAGCTGAATAATTTGGAAAAATTGGATGTCAGCAGCAACCAACTTACAGAAGTACCTGATTTTATAGGCACATTAAAAAAGCTAAACAAATTAGATGTCAACGACAACTCAATTAGTTATGTACATCCTGCGGTCAAAAACTTGCAAAAGTTGCAAAGTTTTGATTTACAATACAATAAGTTGCAAAATTTATGCCCAGAATTTGCCCAACTCAAGCAACTCAATAAATTATATTTGAACGGCAATTTGCTAACGGATATACCCAAGGTTATTTTTGAGCTAGAAAATCTAACCATTTTAGACCTAAAATGGAACAACATTTCTACTATAGACCCACAGATAAAGCGGCTAAAAAAGTTGGAAACGTTAATTTTATTCAACAATCAACTCAAGACTTTACCCAAAGAATTGGGCGAATTGGATAATTTGACCATACTCAATCTGGGTGAAAATCAGCTTGTGGAATTGCCAGCTTCTATAGGGCAACTCAACAACCTACAAGAACTCAATTTATGGGACAATCAATTAAACCAGATACCTAAAGAATTTAGCCTTTTGAAAAGTTTGATAGGTTTGGATTTAGGCAACAATAAACTGCGGAAAATCCCCAACAATTTATTAAATTTGCCCAAACTCAAACAGCTCAGTTTGAACCAAAATCAGCTAGACAGCCTAACAGAAACCAATTTGAACGCCAAAAGCTTGGAAATTTTAGACCTATCTCAAAATGAGCTTGTATATATTCACCCCCAATGGGCGGATTTGCCCAAACTAAAAAATCTGAACCTCTCCAAAAACAGGTTAAATAATTTAGCCCCCTGTTTTTGCGAATGGAAAGAGTTGAAACAGCTTAATTTGTGGGCAAATTCATTAGGCGATTTACCCGTTTGTATCTTCGGCTGGAAAAACTTAGAAAGTATAAATTTATCCAATAATTTATTGGCAGAATTGCCCGCCCGTTTATTGAGATTACCAAATTTGAAGCAGTTGAAAACCAATTCCAACGATTTTCCTGCTATTTTATTCAATGATTGGAAACAAAATTATCCAAACATCAACTTTGAATAGATAAAAATATACAGCTTGAGCATTTTTTTATAATTTTGCGGCTGAATTTATAACCTTTTTAACCTTTTATAAAAAATATGCAAAGAAATGACATCAGCTACGCGCTGGGTATGTTATTGGGCAAGGACTTGACCAGCCAACTGAAAGTGGATGAGATAAGCGGGGAAGAATTTTTGCGCGGGTTTATGGAAACCATCTCCGCCAAAAACACAGATATGACTATGCAAGAAGCCAGCGCAATTTTGAACCCTTATATGCGCCAAATTGCTAACCAAAAATCGATGGAAGCTATACAAGAGGGAGAAGATTTTTTGGCTAAAAATGCACAAAAAGAGGGCGTGATTGTCCGCCCAAGCGGTTTGCAGTATAAAATCATCACCGCAGGCTCGGGGCGTATTCCCCGCCAACAAAACCGCGTGGTAGCTCACTACGAGGGGCGTTTATTGAGCGGCAAAGTGTTTGATTCTTCTTATAAAAGAGGCCAACCCGCTACATTCCCCGTTGGGGGGCTAATCCCAGGCTGGGTAGAAGCACTCCAATTAATGCCTGTAGGCTCTAAATGGCAGCTTTATATCCCCTCTAAGTTGGGTTATGGTGCTAACGGCGCGGGCGGTGATATTCCCCCCAATGCTACCCTAATTTTTGATTTGGAGTTGATTAACATCGTTTAATAAGCCGCTAAGGATTAGTTTATGATAGTGCTAACAGGGGCTTGTGGGTTTATAGCCAGCCATTTGCTATCTTTTCTCAACCAAAAGGGGAAAGAAGAGATTGTTTTGGTGGATAAATTTGATAATGAAGCCAAGCTAAAAAACCTAGAAGGGAAAAAATACAGCGAAAAAGTAGACCGCGAGCGTTTTTTTAGCTGGTTTTTGGCTAATGCCGACCAGGTGAAATTTGTAATCCACTTGGGCGCGCGCACAGATACCACCGAAAAAAATTGGGCAACTTTGCAAGAACTCAACTTGGATTTTTCCCAAAATGTGTTCCAACTTTGCTATCAAGAAAATATCCCGCTCATTTACGCCTCCAGCGCAGCCACTTACGGGGCTGGCGAGTTGGGCTACAGCGACGGGTTGAACCCCGAAAATTTGCGCCCGCTCAATTTGTACGGCGTTTCTAAAAACGAGATGGATATTTGGGCGCAAGCCCGCGCCAATGAGCAGGAAACGCCCCCATTTTGGGCTGGGTTGAAGTTTTTTAACGTCTATGGTGCGAACGAATACCACAAGCAGAAAATGGCTTCGGTGATTTATCACGCCCACAACCAGATTAAAACCAAGGGGGAAATGTCCCTGTTCCGCTCTCATCGCGAGGGGGTAAAAGATGGCGAACAACAGCGCGATTTTGTTTATGTCAAAGATGTTTGCGAAATTATCTACTTTTTGATGAACAAACGCCCCGCAAGTGGCTTGTATAATGTCGGAAGCGGCAAAGCGCGCACTTTTTTATCGTTGGCAGAAGCTACCTTTGCGGCTATGGGAGTAGAGAAAAAGATAGAATGGATGGACACGCCTGAAGTTATCCGCGATAGCTACCAGTATTTTACTCAAGCGGATATGAGCAAGTTGTTGGCTGCTGGATATAAGCGCGAATTGCACAGTTTGGAAGCTGGAGTTGAGGATTATGTCAAAAATTATCTACAAACTAACCGCTACGAATAAGCTGAACAATTGGGTTCTTGTTCTTACCTCGGGGTTCTTACCAAAATTTATAATAAAAAAAACCGTTGCACTGATTAGTACAACGGTTTTTTTGTGCTTTGTTGGCTGCTATTAACAAGCTTTAGGACGCTCGCCAATGCCTGATGCGATAAGCAATTCTTTCAATCTTTTCTCGTAGAAATCAAGCAAAAGGTTGGTTATGGTCAATTCAGTATCAATTTTTCTAAACTCTGCCCCTTTCTCTTTGGGAGGATGTTCGTAAGCACCCACTTTAATCGGCACTTTCATAAAATCAAGCTGTTGTTTAACCGACCAAGCGCGGGCTATACCCAACTCCATATTGTTTTTGAGTGCGGTGGTGATGGGTCTATCCGTAACTTTTTGGGTGGTATCTTTAGCTGTGTAGTGGGTAAAGGGAGTTCCCTGAGGAATTTCCAAAGAGCGTTGATAGCTTGCCCCCGAAAAAGAGTTGCCGTCAGTGTGTCCTTCGATATAGATGAAAAAATCCTCTTTGCAACGCCAATTGGCTGTATTGCAGTATTTTACCAACACTTGGTTATTTACCCAGTCGGCGATTTTTTTGTAATAGTTGGGGTCTCCCATCTGCGCCACGTCCACAGTTTGGCACAAAGAGATGGTGATAACGTATCTAATCCCGATATAACCCAACGGTTCGTATTTTACTGAAGTGGGGCAAACGGTTTTGCCCGTGTTGAGGTCAGCTTGCATAATTTGGGCTGAAGCAGGGCCAAATTTCTCGCGCTCTTCGTGGGTTTCTTTGCGCGCTTGAGCTACAATCTCCCAATATCTACAATCCCATACTTTTATCCGCAAGGCGGTAATTTCGCAGGTCAAAGCCGCGTCAAAGGTCAATTTATACGTTTTTTGGTAGTTGTTGATAAGGTTTAAATAATCTTGTCCTTTGGGGCAAGGATTCATAGAACCTTTAATAACCCAAGATTTAACTTGAGCAATTTTATCACAATAAAAGTCCACCAATTGATAACCTTCCAACGGATTAAGCAAAGTATCTTTTGGCGTATATTCAGCCCAAGCTTTGTTCAAAGCAGCCAATTCGGTATCATTTTGCGCTTGTTTAGCAGCCAATTTTTCTATGCGGGCGGTTACTTCCGGGCTAAGTTCTAACCCAGCTTTGTTTTTGTTGATATTATCCAACATCACTTTCCCCTTTTCGCAAAAATAGGTTAAGCCTGTTATCAAATAAGCGCGGATTTCTGCCTCTTTGTTGCAAGGGTATTCGTAACCAAATTTAGTGCCTGTAGTCAAGCTATCGGTGGGGGTAAATTCGCCCCAAGCTTTTTCCAACGCGGCTAAATCGGATTCCATTTTCTTAATTTTGGTTTCCAATAGCTTAATTTTAGCTATAGTGGTTTCGTCCAACGCGGGTTTGGCTTCTGCGCGCAATTTGGTAATATCCTCCAAACGGCTTGCGCCTTTAGTACAAAGGTTGCTCATACCGTCCATAATGTAGGCTTTGATTTGGGCATCTTTATTACAAGGAAAATCATACACCAATTTGTCGGTATTATCAATTTTATCTTTGGGTACAAACTCAGCCCAAGCTTTGTTGACAATCGCCAAATCATCTTTTGAAGAACCAACCTCTTTTTCCAACCATTCTATCTTGCCGCGTACATCGTCGGGGATGGGATGAGTGTTGGTTTTTTGCAGTTCGCGGATTTTTTCCAACATTTCAGGTCCGTTTTTGCACACATCCAAAGCTGCGCGGAGGATATAAACCTTCATTTGGGGGATGGTATAACAGTCAATTTGGGGAATATCGGTGGGAAAACCTGGGGATTTATCCGTGCTCATAAATTGTCCCCAAGCTACATCCAATTTGGCTATACCCGCATAAACCTCTTTCATCAATTTGATTTCTGCTGGCAAACCTTTTACGTTGGTGGGCGAAAAGCTGGTTTTTTCCGTCAATTGCAACACTCTACCCTCAAACACCTCTTTGGATTTAGCCACATCCCCTTTACAGTATTGGTTGAAACAATCCATATAAAAAACTTTGGCCAAAGTACCCTTGTCGCATACTTTTCTACCCAACTCCAACATTTTTAGCTCTTTGTCAGATACAGAACGAGAGGGTAAAAAACGCCCCCAAGCTTCGTCCACCTTGTAGGCAGCTTGCATTTTGGTGGTCAAATCATCGTATTTTTCTTTAAAACTTGGTATGCCTTTGTAGGCTGGCTCGCCCAATCTTTTAACATTAGCCAAACGCTCTTCAGCCGTTTTGAAATCCCCAGCACAGAAAGAAGAATTACCCGTCATCAACATATACTTGAGGTAATCGTTGGTTTGGTCTTTGGCTGGCTCTGGCAATTTACTAACGCTGGAGGTTTTCTCGTTTTTCAAGAACTCCTGCCACGTCTCTTCAAAGTTGATAACCTGCGCCTGTAGGCTCGGCATCATAAACCCCGCTGACAACAACAGGGTGAAAAAAAGTTGTTTGTTGTACTTCATACGTTTAATTATTTAAAAAAATTTAGCCCGCAAAGATACATAATTATACATTTCCTTGTATGCGGCGCGGATAAAATAGTGTGTTTTTCAAAAAAAATTCTTTCTGCCGAATAGAACGTTTTTCGCCCCGTTTTATTATCTATACCCGCTTTTAAAAAATAATTAAACCCATTTTCAACCTTTTAAGCTATAGTACCCGAACCGATAAGTTTGTCGCCGTCGTACCAAGCCGCAAACTGTCCAGCGGCTATTCCCCGCTGCAATTCGTGGAAATAAATATACAAACCCGCTTCAGTTTGCCATAAAATAGCCTCGCTTAGGGCTTGTCTGTACCTAATCCTAACCCCATAAGTACCTGTTTCTTCGCTCATCAGGCGCAAATCTTCCCTCAACCAATGCACATCTCCGTTTTGTATAAATAAGGCTTGTTGGTTCAAACCCACGTGGTCTTCGCCCATTCCCACATACACCACATTTTGCTGAGTGTCGGTAGCGATGATGAACAACGGTTTTTCTTTCCCGCCTACTTGCAAACCCTTTCTTTGCCCTATAGTGTAATAATGTGCGCCGTTGTGTTGCCCGATTACTCTCCCGTCGCTGGGTTGTAGGGTTGGGCGTTGGGCTAAAATGCGCGCTTTTTCTTTTATATCATCGGTTTGAGCGGCTAATTGTCTTTGTTGGGTATAATAAGCAAAATCTGGGGCGATTTCAACTATATTCCCCTGCTTGGGGGCTAATTGCTGCTGCAAAAATGTGGGCAGTTTGACGTGTCCGATGAAACAAAGCCCTTGAGAATCTTTTTTGTTGGCGGTTATCAACCCGTTTTGAGCGGCTATAGCACGCACTTCGCTTTTTTGCAAATGCCCTATAGGGAATAGAGCTTTAGATAGTTGCGCTTGGCTTAATTGGCAGAGGTAATAACTTTGGTCTTTGCCCCTGTCCGCACCCGCTACGAGGTTATAAACGGGGTTTCCTGCCATATCTTTGCTTTCTTCCCGTTGGCAATAATGCCCTGTAGCTATCATATCCGCGCCCAAATCCATAGCTATTTGCATAAATAGGTCAAATTTAATCTCTCTATTGCATAAAATATCCGGGTTGGGGGTACGCCCACGCTCGTATTCTGCAAACATATAATCAACTATGCGCTGTTTGTACTGTTCGCTTAAATCTATCACTTGAAAGGGGATTTGCAACGCTTCGGCTACTAAAAGTGCGTCGTTGCTGTCGTCTATCCAAGCACATTCGTTGTTGATGGTTACTGAAGCATCGTTCCAGTTGCGCATAAATACGCCTATTACGTTATAACCCGCTTCTTTGAGCAAGTAAGCCGCTACGCTGCTATCTACGCCGCCCGACATACCGACTACTACGGTTTGATTATTCATTAATGGTTAATTATTAGTGGTTAAGTGTGTGAAAATAATTATTGGTGATTAACAAAACTTGCTTTTATTCGCTTATTGTCCCCACGTTGTAACGTGGGGCTATTTCTGTTAAACCCCGTTGGGGTTTTATTTTGCCAACCCCGAAGGGGTTGAACGGCAATTGCCCCGTGTAGAACACGGGGTTTATAAGAAAAAAAATTAAAAATATCAACCCAAAGATGCAGGTTTTTAATCTCAAATAAATTATTCATAGTACTTAGCTTTAATTAACAACTAACCATTAATAATTAACCATTATAATTTTTCTACTTGGTCGAGATAAACAGCCCCTTGTGCTAGTATTTTGGCTTTTTCGTCTTTATCCATTTTTTCTAATTGGGAGTAAGTAATCGCCAAACGCACGTTTTTGGATAAGAGTTCCCTATGCTGTTCGTAAAAATTCCAGTACAAGCTGTTTAAAGGGCAAGATTTGTCCCCGTGTTTTAGTTTGGGATTGTATTTGCAACCTTCGCAATAGTCGGACATTTTCTGCACATAATTGGCAGAAGCCGTGTAAGGTTTGGTAGCCATTTGCCCGCCGTCTGCATACTGCGACATAGCGCGCGTGTTGGGCATTTGCACCCATTCTACAGCATCGGCATATACGCCCAAGTACCAACTATCCACTTCACGAGGCGCAGCACCGATTAGCAAGCTAAAATTCCCTATTATCATCAACCTTTGTATATGGTGAGCATAAGCGTGTTCTAAGCTATTTTTGAGCGATTGCTGTAGGCAATTCATACCCGTTTTGCCCGTCCAAAAGTATTCAGGTAGCGTTTTTTGGTGGTTAAAATAGTTCATATTGGGATAGTTGGGCATATTATACCAATAAATCCCCCTTACGTACTCGCGCCAGCCTATAATTTGGCGCACAAAACCCTCTACAGAAGCTATAGAAATAGTATTTTGGTGTTTCAAATAGTACCTTTCCACCATTTTTACCACCTCTAAAGGGTGCAATAATTTCACATTCAAACAAAAAGAAAGCTGGGAATGGAAAGCTACCCTATGCGCCGCCGACATAGCATCTTCATACGCGCCAAAATTTGCCAATTGCGTGCCGATAAAATGCTCCAACAGGGTCAAAGCCTCGTCGCGATTAGTCGCCCAAGTTAGGTTATTGTTGTCAATCTTGCCTATAGTAGCCACGTTTTGCAGCGCGAGCATAGCCACAATCTCGCTAACATCTTTATCAAAAGTTTTGGGGGAAGGTACAACCATATCTTTGGGCAACTTTTTGCGGTTGTCGTGGTCATAATTCCATTTGCCCGTAAGGGGCGTGCGCATATCTTTTTCCATCAAAATTTGGTATTTGCGGCGCATGTGTTGGTAAAATGTCTCCATTAAAAACTTTTTGCCCGCGAATAAATTGCTCACTTCGTCCCTATTGGTCAAAAAATGCTCTGTAGAATAACTTTGGTGGCTAATTCCCTCCATTTCTGTCAACTCACCGCATAAAATTGCCAACTCTTCATCCAATCTATACTCATCAGGCTGTTGATATTCAAAATGTATTAACTGCCTTTTTTTTAATATATCGCGAATGTTCTCGCTAAAAGTGGGTAGATTGTGCTTGTCGTCTAATTTATAGTATAAAAAAGAAAACCCTTGCGCGCGTTTTTCTGCACAAAATTGGCGCATAGCTGAGAAAAAAGCGGCTATTTTCTGCACGTGGTGGCGAGTGTAATCCATTTCGCTGCGTTGTTCTATCATTAAGTATAAAACCGAATCATCTTTTTTCTGAAACCAACTGTGCGCGTGGTTGAGTTGGTCGCCTAATATCAATCTTAAAGTTTTGTGCATTATTTATCCGTATATTTTTTGGTATAAATTATAATTTAATGGGCGATTTTTTATTTTTTTTATCAAATTTAGGGGCAAAAATACATTTTTCTTAACAATTTTATCAGAAAAAGGTTTGTATATATAGATTTTGACGATTAAGTTTTAGAAATAAGCGTATATTTGCGGTATTATAGACTTGATTTAACCCTCTTTTTATCCCAAAAAACAAATGCGCGTACAACTATTTATCCCCTGTTTTATAGACCAACTATTCCCACAAGTGGGGGTGGATATGGTGCAAGTATTACGCCGTTTGGGGGTAGAAATAAGCTATAATCCAGCCCAAACCTGTTGCGGTCAGCCAGCATTCAACGCGGGATTTTGGCAAGAAAGCGCCACGATAGCCCAAAAATGGGTTAAAGATATGTCAGCCGACGAGTTGATAATCGCCCCATCCGCTTCTTGTGTGGGATTTGCCCGCAACCAACTGCCCAAATTGATTGGTGAAGAAAATACAGATTACCAAAAATCGGCAGAGCAAGTAGCAGCGCGACTTTGGGAATTTAGCGAGTTTATTGTTGAGCGGCTCAAACGGGTAGACCTAGGGGCTAAACTAAAAGGAAAGGCTGTATATCACGATTCTTGTGCAGCTTTGCGTGAATGTGGGATTAAAGCCGCCCCGCGCAAGTTATTGCAAGCTGTAAAAGGGCTTAATTTATTGGAAGCGGCAGATTGTGAGGTTTGTTGTGGGTTTGGAGGGAGTTTTGCGGTCAAGTTTGAACCCATTTCTGTAGCTATGGCTGAACAAAAGGTAGAAACTGCTTTAGCTTTGGGGGCAGATTATATCATTTCCACTGATATGTCCTGTTTGATGCATTTGGATGGGTATATACAACAACGCCAATATCCGCTTAAAGTATTACATATTGCTAATGTGCTGAATAGTTAGTTGTTATTTGTTAGTTGTTAGTTATTAGTGGCTAGGCTAGTTATTATCTGGAGTTACGCTTGAGCTATTTTATGATAAAAGTCAAGTTGAAAAGCTAAATTTTCGCCGTTGGCGTTGGCTTTTTTGCCACCAAAAAAGTACGGAACGGCGAAGCCCTCCGCGCCAGCGCACAAAAATAAATTTTTTAGGTGTAAGCCGTTAGAAAAAATTCACCCTATTTAACGTTACAACTATTTTGTACTCAATAGGCTTACGAGAGCGTGTTTTACAAAATAATATATTTTTCGTTATAAAATAAGCGAGAGCGTGGGGTTTTAAGTAACTGAACAAAATGGAAGTAATTTTTACGCTTCAGTAAAAACTTGGGTTTTGGAAATTTTCTTAACGGCTTGCGCCTAAAAATTTCAGTGAGGGCTTCGCCGTTCTTTTCTTCGTACTTTTTGCAGGCGCAAAAAGTACCAAAAACGCCTTGTTTCTACAAACTTGTTCGCTCCGCTTGCTAAAGCTGCGCTCCGTCTCACTTCAAACAGTGTAGAAACTCAACGGATTGGTGTAGTTACGCGCTCCGCGCGATTTTTCACTTTGTTTTTGTCTACGTACTTATACCCCACGCGGTGAAAAAATCTACACTCTCGTAACCCTAATATAAACCCCAAGCGTAACTCCAGTATTATAAGCAATACTTGATAAAATTTCATTTACTCAAGCATTTATTTATTTTACAACTTATCACTTACAACTTATCACTTACAACTAATCACTTACAACTAATCACTAATAAGTAAGTAGACAAAAACAAAGTGAATAATCGCGCGAAGCGCGTAACTACACTAATCCGTTGAGTTTCTACACTGTTTGAAGTGAGACGGAGCGTAGCTTTAGCAAGCGGAGCGAACAAGTTTGTAGAAACAAGGCGTTTTTGGTACTTTTTGCGCCTGCAAAAAGTACGAAGAAAAAGAAATTTTTAGGCGCAAGCCGTTAAGAAAATTTCCAAAACCCAAGTTTTTACTAAAGCATAAAAATTACTTCCATTTTGTTCAGTTACTTAACTAATAACTAATAACTAATTTGATATGAATAAAATCATTTATCTTGTGTTGATGTGGCTAACTTTCGCCACTGCTTTGGATGCACAAAATTGCGGTAGAAGATACCGCGAGCGTGTTTTTAACTCTATACAAGTTTATAGAGATGTAATTTATAGCCGTGATGCGCCCAAAATTATAGGGGCAGCCTTGGGAATTGAAACCACATTGCCCTTTGATTTGGTTATGGACATACGCACCCCACCACCTACTGACACGGTTACCAAAAGACCAGCTTTTATTATGGCTTTTGGGGGAGGTTTTGTGGATATTGCATTTATGGGTAGCACTGTTTTGGTGGGTACAATGGATAATGAAGACGTACAAGCTTTGGCTGACACTTTGGCTCATTGGGGCTATGTTACCGCTTGTATTGAGTACCGAACGGGTTTTGATGTATTGAGCGGCACTAGTATTTTGCGCGCAGTGTGGAGAGGCTCACAAGATATATCTGCAGGGGTTAGATTTTTGCGAAAAAATTCAAACTGGTTTGGCATTGATGAACAAAAGATATTTATAAGCGGCAGTAGTGCGGGTGCATTTTCTTGCCTACATTCTACTTTCATAGATGGCAACGAACGCATACCCCAAAGTTACGAACAAACCCCAATAATTATGGGCGATTTGGGCGAGATGCACAGCCGCCCTATAGAAGAACTAACCGCATTTAATCCTTTCGCTAGCAATACTGTATTGGGCAATGATGTGGATTCTATAGCCAACGGGATAGCAGCGTATTGGGGCGCTTTGGGTGATACAACCTGGTTGTCTGGCAGCAACAAAGCCCCTGTAATTATGTTCCACGGCGATGGCGATTTGATAGTGGATGCTGAATGTGCTCAACCTTTTTCTTCGCTTATATTGGTAGCTCCTTCTACTTGCGGCTCAACAAAATTATACCCAGCCATGCAAAACAGAAATATAGACAGCGAATTGCACATAGCACAAGGAGAAGGGCACGAGTATTGGGGTGCGCTAAATGGAGATTGGCTGCCTTCTGGCCCCAATGCTTACTGGGGAGATATGATAGACAAAACCGCTACCTTTTTCTACGATATTATGCGCCCAGCTGCCCCCACTATCAATGGTGCTAATTTAGCCCAATGGGGACAAATACAAACTTACACTATAGCCAACCCTTTGCCTGGTGCTACTTATTGTTGGGAGGTACAAAATGGTACGATATTAAACAGCCCACAGAATGGAAGCAGCGTACAGATTATTTGGAATACTACCTCTACATTGGGCAGGGTAAAAGCGATATCCAGCGACAGGTCGGAAGTAGCCAGTTTGCAACGCGTTTATAATGTCAATTTAGTCCCAACAAATGTTACCGAATATGAAAGTAACACTGGATTAGAAATTTATCCCAACCCAAGCCAAGCTGAATTTACCGTTAAGTTTCAAACCCAAGAATTAATCCCAACCCAAATACAAATTGTCAACCAATTAGGGCAAGTTTGTGTAACAAAAACCATAGCAACTGTTTTGGGTGAAAACAATTTAAGTTTAAATTTAGCCGATTTGCCCAATGGTTTGTACTTATTCAGGTTGCAATCAGGCGCAAATATAGCCACGCAAAAATTAATTATTCAACATTAAATCCAAACGGGTTATAAAATCAATGAGTTCATTCAGAAGTAAATTAGCCAAGTATTTTATCAAAAGCTTGCGCGCTTACACAGCGCCTATTCTCAAAGATTTACCCCGTTTGCGGGTAGAGAAAGAAAAATGGTTTGCGCGGCTTACCCCCCCAAGCAAGGTACAATTTGAGCAGATAACAATGGCGGGGATGAGCGCGGTAATGTGCAAACCCACAGAGAAATTGGTTTATACCGACCAAGTGGTTTTATACATACACGGGGGTGGTTATGCGTCCTGTTCTACCCGCTCACACGCGGGCATAGTGGGCAAATTCGCTTTAGAGTTGGGTATGCGCGTATATTGTTTCAATTATAGACTTGCGCCCGAACACCCTTTCCCTGCTGCCCAACAAGATGCTATAGCTGCTTATGCTTACTTGGTAGAAGAACAAAATATAGCCCCAGAAAATATTATTATTATTGGAGATTCTGCTGGAGGTGGTTTGGCTTTATCTCTATTACTAAAACTGCGAGATATGGGCGAGCCTTTGCCCCTGACAGCTGTGTTGCTCTCTCCGTGGGGAGATTTGACGATGAGCTCCAACTCCGCTTTGCACGCCGACGACCCTTTGTTGCCGTTGGAAGCCTGCCGCGAGTGGGCGGGCTGGTACGCAGGTACTAATGATATTACCAACCCCTATATCTCCCCTGTTTATGCTGATTTGAACAACTTATGCCCAATGCTTGTGCACGTAGGCACAGCCGAACTACTGCACGACGACTCTATCCGACTGAAAGAAAACGCGGATAAAACCAACACGCAACTCACTTTGGAAGTTTGGCCAGAGATGTTTCACGTATGGCATATGTCTTGGAAAATAGTACCAGAAAGTAAAAAAGCGATGTCAAACGTATGTGATTATGTACGCGCTCAAGTAGCCCAACAACAACATAAGGTGCTAATCTAACGATTTAAAACTTATTTTAAATCTAAAATATGTTCTTGTTAGCAAAAATAAAACTTCATACCGCCAAAATTATCGCAGGAGCAACAGGCGGCTATCTTTATGGCACTACTGGCTTAGGTTTGGGATTGCTAACAGGTGCTGTAGTTGATTATTTTTTGCATCGTGCCAAACACAAAAGCCCAACGGCCGTAAAAAAAATTCAAATAACCAGTAAAGATAAAAGCAAGGATTTTGTAGCCAGCGTTATCCTGTTGGCTGCTATTGTGGTCAAATCTGATGGTGAATTGAGCGAGTTGGAATTGGGCTATTTGCGCCGCTTTTTGAGCGAACAATTTGGAGAACACCACACCACAGAATATCTAGCTATGTTGCGCGCTGCTTTAAACAATAATTTTGATACCGCAGAAACCTGTGCCAATATAGCCGCCAGCAATGCTTATGAAACCCGTTTGCAAATGCTCTATCTTATCGTGGGTGTAGCCAATGCTGATTTTAACCTCCAACAAACAGAAATTGACAAAATTTTGGAAATTAGCAACTTGTTGTCTATTGATAAGTATGATTTTAAATCAATATTGGCTATGCACATAAACGAACTTACCGCCGCTTATGAGATACTGGAAATTTTGCCCTCTGCTTCCGACAACGAGGTAAAACAAAGCTATCAAAATATGGCGGTCAAGTACCACCCTGACAAATTAGCTCATTTGGGAGACTTAGCCACAAATACAGCCAAGTTAAAATACGAAAAAGTTATCCAAGCCTACGAATCTATACAAAAAGAAAGAGGCTTCAAATAACCCAAATAAGCTGCTTTTAGTCAGTTTGTGCTAAAATATAACCGCAAGCGCAACCCCTGCAACCTAATTTTTAAAAACTAATCCTAATTTTTACCTTTTTATAAAAAATTATGCTTTACCAATTTTTATCTATTTTCATTTTATTTGGTCTTTTATCGTCTTGCCAAAAAACACCGTCTCTGCCTTATTTGGGGAATAGAAATACGGTTCAAAATGGCGACAAAGTAGACACTATTTATCAACGCATCAGCAATTTTAGCTTTATCAACCAAAACGGCGATTCTGTAACCCACAACACTGTAGCGGGCAAGGTCTATGTTGCCGATTTTTTCTTCACCTCCTGCCCCACCATCTGCCCCAAAGTCAAACGTCAAATGAAACGCGTTTATGCCGCTTACGAAAACAGCAAAGATTTTGTGATGATTTCGCACTCTATTGACACCAAATTTGATACTGTAGGCCGATTAAATTGGTATGCGCAAAAAATGAACGCCAAAGCCCCTATGTGGAATTTTGTAACGGGGGAAAAAGCAGATTTATACAAAATAGCCTATGATTATCTGCTTACCGCATTGGAAGACCCAAAAGCTGAAGGCGGCTTTGACCACAGCGGTTCTATGGCTTTGATAGACAGAAAAGGGCATATTCGGGGACTTTATGACGGTTTGGATGAGCAAAAAGTGGACTTATTGATAAGAGATATAGCCATTTTATTAAAAGAAAAATAAGCCGCAGCGATTGAAAATGGAGTTATTGATTAGAAACTACCAACCCACAGACGCCAAAGCAATGTTGGAGATTTACAACTGGGCGGTTTTGCACACTACAGCCACTTACGATTATGAGGAGATGGATTTAGTCAGCTTTGAAGCTCAAATTGGGGCAAAAATTGGGTTAAATTATCCCGTAATTGTGGCAGAAATAGCGGAAAAAGTGGTTGCTTATGCCGCTTTGGGACAGTTTAGGGTAAAAGAAGGATACCGTTTTACCGCCGAAAACTCAGTTTATGTATCCCCGCAACATCAGGGGAAAAACATAGGCCGCCAGTTGCTGCAAACGCTGATAAAATTGGCTAAAGAAAATGGTAATATCAAAAACATCATCGCGGTAATAGACGCAGAAAGTGAGGTTAGTGTACGTTTGCACCAACAGTTGGGTTTTGAACAAGCAGGGCATTTTCCCCGAATTGGGTATAAATTCGGGCGTTGGCTGGATGTTAAATTTCTACAACTGGGTTGGTAAATGATTAACCAAGTTTATAAAAACGCAAAAAGCGCAGGAGACAATCTCTTGCGCTTTTTTTATCGGTTAGGTAAACAATAACTGGAGTTACGCTTCAGCTATTTGTTTGATAAAAATTAAATACAAAAGCTAAATTTTCGCCGTGCGACGCCAAAACCAGCGTATGTCGCGGAAAGACGACCAACCGAGCGCAGCGAGGGCAGCAGCTTTTTTGCAACGCAAAAAACGTCGGCTTGTAGCGACGGTTTTGCGCTTATTTTCGTAGAAAATACAAGCAAAAACGCCTTTTTCCTTACGGGAGGGCTTCGCCGTTGGCGTTGGCTTTTTTGGTACTTTTTTGCCATCAAAAAAGTACGAACGGCGAAGCCCTCCGCGTCAGCGCACAAAGATAAATTTTTTAGGCGTAAGCCGTCAAAAAAAATTTCTAACCAATTTAACGTTAAAGTTGTTTTGTACTAAATTTAAACCTCAAGCGTAACTCCAGACAATAAGTTAAAAATATGATACAGTTATACGCCAAATAAGCACAGTTATCAAATAAAATAAAAAAAATGGTCTATTTTTGCCTTTATTTTATACTATTATAGTAAATTTGTTATTATAATAAAAAATTGCCTTTTTAGCAACCAAAAAATTTATTTATGAACAATATACTCTTCACCATTTTACTCACCTTTTTAGCTATTGGCGGCCAAGCCCAACCCACGAGAAAAATCCCCGCTTCAGTCTTGCCTTTATTGGACAAGGCAGAATATCTCCGCGCCAATTTCAAGCACGACAGTTCAGTTATTTTGTTAGAACAAGCCCAAAATGAATACCAACGCTTGGGTATGGATTATGATTATTTATGTTTATATCCCAAAATTTTTGTTCTAACGGGGGAAATGTACATAGAAGATGAAAAACCATATCAGTTGAAAATAAACGATTTTCAAAAAAAGCGTTTGGCACTTTTTCCCAACGATAAATGGCTGGAAGCTAGATATTATCTTTCTTTGGCTTGGCTGTCCTATGCATTGGAGCAAGAACCACAGCAGACTTCAGCCTTGAAACGGTTAGAAAATGATAATTTTTACAACGATTGGGAAATTGAATTTTTTTGCCGCTTATTTAAAAGCTTAAAAAAAGCCAATAATTTTGTAGCAGACGACGACAACGAGCTTAAAAACTATGCGCTTATCGCAAAAAATGCACCTTTAGATTCGTTAAAAACTGCTTATTTGTACCATTCTTATCCAGCTTATTTGTGGATTGGGCTCAACCACTTAACTAATTATTACAAAGCGCAAAAAGATTATGAAAAAGCACTCAATATAAGCTATCAAACCCTGAATTATTTGGAACAATCACCTTACTTAGACTCTGTTACTTATTCTACCCTGTTTCACCCTTTGAGCAATATATTCACTGCCAAGAGTGATTATGCCAAAGCTATCGAATTTGAACAAAAAGCCATAGCATATAACCCGCTAAGCCAAGAACAGCTGCTAAGGTTTTATCATCGCAAATTAGCATCCTTATATATGGAGCAGGATGATTATAAAACAGCTATAAAACACGCAAAATTAGCACTCAAGTACAACGACTTGAACGAAAATAGCCATAAATTCAAACAAAAAATTTGGACTATGTTGCTTAAAAACTATACTTTGTCTAATCGATTTAAGGATGCAAAACCTTATGTAGACAGCACTATAAGCAATGAAGATAAAAATTTAGATTATATTTTTTTGGCAGAAGTGGGATACTTTTATCAAAAACAAAACGATTATGTCAACGCCGCTAAATACTACCAACAAGCTGCCAATGTACACAATAAAACGGCAGTTAATAACGATATTGCCTACACATTGCTAAAATATAAAGCTGAATGGGAGAGTAAAAATATGCAACCGCTCAAAGCTTTAAATTTATACCAACAAGCAATAGCTGAATATGTTAAAAATTATACCTTTAAAAATGATTTTGAACTTGCACCTTTGGACAAAATTAGCGATAATTTTAATTATTTGAAGTTATTGTTGCAAAAAACTGCCTGTATCAAGAAAGCTTACATAGATAAAAAGGATTTTGCCGCGCTAAAAGCTTACCAAGCCCACGCCAATTTGGCTATAAAATTGCTCAATAACTTACGCGAGGGCGTAGAACGGGATAATTCCAAAACCACTTTGCTCAATTTGTCCTTTCAAGCGTATGAACACAGCATCAGAGCCCAATTTTTATCCGATAGTTTGGCGAATAAAACGGTTGATTATGAGTTCATTTTCAAACAGATGGAAGACAGCAAAGCGTTTTTATTATCCAATTCGCTTCAAGAACAACAAGCCAAACAATTTGGGGGAATACCCAGCGATTTGCTGCAATTGGAGAAGGAATTAACCTATAATATCCAATTTTATACCCAAAAACAGCAAGAAACCAAAGAGCAAAACACGCAAAAATTGTACCAAGATTATGTTTTTCAATTTTCACAACGTTTGGATAGTTTGAAGGACAGATTTAAGCGCGAATTTCCCAAATATCACTCGTTAAAATACGCCGATAACTATGT
>JAAFIM010000047.1 GCA_013297745.1 Chitinophagales bacterium
GACTTGCGGGAAAAAATGGGTGGCTTGAGTATATACGAGTCATTGTTGTCAATATGTGAGTCATTGTTGTCAATATGTGAGTCATTGTTGTCAATATGTGAGTCATTGTTGTCAATATGTGAGTCATTGTTGTCAATATGTGAGTCATTGTTGTCAATATATGAAGCAAGTTTGTCAATATGTGAAACAAGATGGTCAATATACAAAGCAAGATTGTCAATATACAAAGCAAGATGGTCAATATGTGAAGCAAGATTGTCAATATGTGAAGCAAGATTGTCAATATACAAAGCAAGATTGTCAATATACAAAGCAAGATTGTCAATATACAAAGCAAGATTGTTAATATACGAACTAAGATTGTTCATATATTGATTTTTTACGGTAAAAAACAAACCCTTGCCAATTATATATTGACAAGGGTTTATTTTATATAAAAATAGGAATAAATTGTTTAGTTTTTGCGCAAGCGGATAGAATCGCCTTTGGTAGGAATGCGCCGTTTGAAATCAGGGTTAAGTTTTTTGAGTGATTTTATTTTAATCCCATATAATTGGCTAATTTCATACCAAGATTCAAAAGAGCTAATTTTATGCTGGGTGTGTAAGCCTGTATAAGTTTTGCGTTTGGGGCGAAGGTAAAGATATTGGGCAGTTTGCAATGAATTGGTTTTAAGTTCGTTATATTTCCACAATTTAGCCTTTTTAATTTTGTGCAATTGGCAAAAATTAGCTATTGTTTGATTTTTATTAAAAATAGCTACAGGTAGTTTATTGATTTCAAACACTTTATTAGCTTGGATTTGATTTTTTTGATTAGCTTGCCAAGTTTCCCAAAAAGAGGGCAAAAGGGGAGGAAAAGGTTCAGCGGCTTTAAACGTATCAATTTGGGCTGTATCAATTCGGTGTTCGAGTAAGCTGGTGTCTAAGCTAATTTCGTGCTGCCAGAGTTGTATTTTTTGCAATTCTGTTTCGCTTATTTTGGCAGTTTTGAGGCTTAAATGGTCTAATTTATACAATTCGTAACGTTCTATCAAAGAGATTAATTTTTCTGAATAGGTTTTGGAGGTTGCATAACCCGAACTTTGTAAGCCCTTAGCCCAAGCTTTGTAATCAAATTTGGATATTTGAAACAAAAAACCGTATCTAAACTGTTTGACTGGGTTTAGCAAAAATTCGGAATGGGCTATATAAGACTCTTCTGGGGATAAATAAACCCTAAAACAAGATTTGACGGGTTCATCGTCCCAAACATAATGGCTGCCACCTTTCCAATCTCCGCCGCATTTAATCCCAAAATGATTGTTGGCGGTGGTTGCCAAGTCGCTAACGCCTATACCAGATTCTAAAATCCCTTGAGCCATTTTGATTGAGGCTGGAATACCCGCGCGTTCCATTTCGGCGATGGCTATAAATTTATATTTATCCACGTATTCCATAACTTTGTCTTGAGCCAACAATGAAATAGTGTGAAATAAGCAAGCAAGAAAAAAATAAGTTTTCATCAACAATTGACGCTTAAAGGGTGGTATTGAATGATTGGGTGTAGATATTTTGGTTGAATTTGGTTAGCTTTGTCGGTTTAACAAATAATGGGCAAAATCTAATAAGTAAGTGGCTTTGTCGGGCGGCAACTGCAAACGTTGCAAATCATCAACAGCTAACTGGTAATAATGTTGGGCAAAATCTTGAGTTAGTTGGGCTATGTTAAGGGATTGGAACAGGGCGGTAACGTGGGTTATTTTTTCTTGTTCTTCGATTTCGTTGAGCGGGCGGGTAGATAACAAACGGGATAAGGTTGCCTTTTGCTCGGGGTTGGCTAATTCCAAAGCCTTGAGCAATAAGAAAGTTTTTTTATTTTCCAAAATATCCCCGCCTATGCGTTTGCCTACTTGGGCGGCTTGTCCAAACGTATCCAAATAATCGTCTTGAATTTGGAAGCTAATGCCTAAATTTAGCCCAAAGCTGCCTAAAATAGCGGCTTGAGATTGGTCTGCGCCCCCAATGATAGCGCCCATTTCCAAACTAGCTTGCAATAAAACCGCCGTTTTGAGCCTTATCATAGCTATATATTCATCTACAGTAGCGGTTGGGGCGGCAGCCATATCCATATCCAACTGTTGCCCTTCGCAAATGCCGATAGCGGTGTGGGTAAATATCTGCAAAATAGGGGCTAACAAATCCGCGTTGGTTTGGGCTATGTATTGAAAAGCATAAACCAGCATCGCATCGCCTGATAAAATGGCCGTATTTTCGTCATAACGGATATGCACGGTGGGTTGTCCCCGTCTCAAGGGAGATTTATCCATAATATCGTCGTGCATAAGGCTAAAATTATGAAATAGTTCTATGGCATAAGCTTGGGGCAAGGCTTTTTCTACCTGTGCTGAGAATAAATTAGCTGCCAATAAAACTAAAGTAGGGCGCATACTTTTGCCCCCTAATCCCAACAGATAATTGATTGGTTCGTACAAAGAAGCGGGTTTTTGATTAAACCGTTGGGTGTCAGCGTAAGACTTATAAATGTGCTGAAGTGTGGGTATAGAAAGCATATAAAAAAAGGTAAAAAGGTAAAAAAACGCGCAAAAGTAGCGTTTTTTTGATAAAAAAATAAAAAAAATAAAGTTTTTCAACCAAAAAGCCCCCACGTTATAAAAACGAAGGGGCTTTTGTGATTAAAACAAACCGATAAGTTTGGATACTAAAGTTTAGTTATCCCACCATACAGGCAGCAACAAGTCGCGGATTTGAGGCGCGCTGCTGTTGTAGTTGAGTTCGGTCAAGGGAGTTTGCAAACGGCGAGGGATAGCAGAGATACGCGCGTTGGGGGTCATAGGCAGGTTGGGGAAACCTGTTCTGCGCCAATCTGTCCAAGTTTCCAACTGGGTAAAGCTAGCCAAGTATTTTTGAAACATAATTTTCTCTAAAGTGATAGTGCTGTTGGTTTCGCTCGCATTATCTTGTACATAAGTAGCGGGAGCAGTAGCGCCTGTAACCAATTCGATGTGGGCAATAATAGCCGCGTTGTGGGCAGTTGCAGCGCGGTTGGCATCGCCAGCACGCAAAGCGGCTTCTGCTTCTATAAATTTGGCTTCTACATAAGTGACCATAGGCGCTTTGGAGTTGGCAGCAGCAAAATAGTTGCCGATGGTAGAGGTTGATTGGTCTATATCGCCTAAGGCTGTACCTGAATAGCTGCCAGCAGCATCTTCAGCAGCATAAGCAGAAATACGAGGGTCGTTCATAGCCACCAAACTATCGACAAATAATTTACCCATTTGCATATAACCTGGGCGTTCTTGGAATACAAAAGAATACCATTGGTTATTTTCATTGCCACCAGCACCAAAATAAGCATTACAATCTGTGGAAGAAGAGGCCAAACCAGCAGCATAAGCCGCATCCAATTGTGCTAATGCTTCAGTAGCTGAAGCGGTAGGGTTGCGTTTGCTTAGGCGGTTGGCATAACGTGCTTTGAGTATGTGCGCTGTATAAATCCAGTTTTGAATATCGCCTTGAAAAATCATATCTTCAGAGTCTGGAAACAATATATTGTCTTCTTCTGGACGGTTAAGGTCATTTATAGCCTCTGAAAGTAAAGTTTGTATAGATTGTATAACAGATTCTTGTGAATCGTAGGTAGGATTAAGCACGCCTTCTGTGCCTTCGCCTTTTAGTGCTTGCGAGTAAGGTACATCGCCCCAAACATCAGTAGCTATACCTAAATTCATAGCCAAAAGAATTTTGCCTATTCCGCGATAATGGGGGTTGCTGTTGCCAGCATTATCAATGAGCGTTTTGGCATCCAACATACCAGAGTAGATATTTTCCCAAGAATTGTCAAAATCGCCCGGTTGTATCCCGAAAGCGGCAAAGTCCGCATATTGGAAATCAGTACCGTTTTGGTGTTGGGTGAATATATTGGCCAAACGAGCCAAGCCGCCCGAATAGGTTAGGAAAGTTTGTAATTGGGTTACGTTGAGGAGTAAAGCGGGGGTAGATGCTGTGGGTTCGTTGGGGGAGGTTTCGTACCCATCTACAAATCTGCCGCAAGAGCCAAACCAAAGTGAAGAGGCAGCAGCAGAAAAAAGCAAGAATTTTTTGAACATAATATAAAAAGAATGGGTAAATTAGTAATTAAGTTTCAAACCGAAAATAATAGAACGGGTGTTTGGCATATTAAAATAGTCAAAACCGCCCACGTTAGAACCAGCACCTGTCAATGAAGTTTCTGGGTCTACGCCTTTGTAAGGGGTGCGTAACCAAAGATTGCGGCCAGTAACAAATACAGACAAACCTACTTTTTCCATAAATGAACCTTTGATGTTAGGCACTTGGTAAGATAAAGTAGCTTCACGCAAACGAAGCCAGCTACCGTCTTGTATAGCATTTTCTAACGCTGCACCGTTTCTATCCCCTTTGTAATAGCTAAAGTATTCAAATGCAGATACGCGGGTGGTATTAGTTTGGGTGGTATCGCTAGCCATAACCCCTTCTATTAGATAAGATTGGCCTCTGTCCGCACTTTCTGCGGTTCTGCCCAAGCGGTTTAGACGCGCATAAGTACCATTCCACAAATCGCCACCTTTGCGAATATCAAACAAAACCATCAAGCTAAGTCCTTTGTATGAAAACGTGTTGGCTATACCCATAGTCCATAGCGGATAAGGATTACCTACTTTTTTCTGTTCGCCAACTATAGGCAAACCATCTTCACCAATTAGCAATTTGCCGTCAGCTGTACGTTCCCAACTTGTGCCGTAAATAACCCCATAAGGTTGTTCTACTATAGCAAAAGAACCTATACCTGAAAAAGCAGATTCCAAGTCGATTTGCTCAACGCCGTCAGTCAATTCCAATACTTCGTTTTTGTTGGCGGTAAAATTAAGCATTAAGTCCCAATTGAAATTTTTCACTTCTTTGGTAGATAATACATTAGCATTCAACTCCAATTCAATACCGCTATTACGCATTCTACCCGCATTTACATAAAGGGTTTTGAATCCTGTAGAAGTAGCGATGGGTCTATCCACCAATAGATTAGAGCTGGTTTGGTTGTAATATGTAACATCCAAGTTGATACGACCATTCAAGAAACGAAGGTCAAAGCCTGTTTCTATACCGGTCAAAATTTCAGGTTGTAGGTTGGCATTACCCAAAGCAGAAGAAAGTCCAAAACCATTTTGACCCAAATAAGGATAAGAAAGCCCACCAGTAAAACCGTCAGTTATAAAAGGTCTGTTGAAATAAGTTCTTGTGCCATAAGCATCAGGTTCAATACCTGTGCGGGCGTAAGAAGCGCGCCATTTGCCATAAGAAAGAATTTCATTTTTAGGCAATACTTCGCTAAATACAAACGCTAAGCTGGTAGAAGGGTAGAAAAAGCCTTTGTTGCGGCTATTTTCACCAAAAGTAGAAGCCCAGTCGTGGCGGCCAGCTACGGTAAGATACAACATATTTTTGTAACCTGCGCTTATATCAAAGAACATACCAGCCAAACGTTTGTATACATTAGATTGGCTAGAGTACAATTCAGAAGCATTGTTCATATTGTAATAATTGGGTATAGCCAAATTGCGACCACGAGCGAATAAATCTCTATCGTGGCGGTGGTTTAGGTTATTACCTACAGTAGCTGTTATGTTTAGGTCTTCGTTAATGTCGCGCATATAAGTAGCCAATAAGTCGGAGTTGATTTCTATGCGGCGTTTGGTATTTTCCCAAATTTCTCCAAAAGGTAAGTTAGGGTCTTGAGCACCTACTGCGTAAATTTGAGTGCGTTGGTCGTCGTAAGAATCGTTGCTTATGCGATAAGTCAAGGTCAAAGACTGTTGTTTGTCTTTGATGGCTATATATTTCAACTGTACATTGCCAGTAAAACGGTTGACATCATCAGTGCTAGGATTGTTGTATGCAGACCAAAGCGGGTTGTCATAAGGCGCAAAATAAGTGTGCGAGCTACCATCGAGCATATCATAACCATTAGCACCTGTGCCACCTAATATATCAAAGCTGGCAGGCATACGGGTAAGCGCCAACATAACTCCAGACAAATTGCTACCATTTTGTGCTTTGGAAGAGCGGGTGTTGGTGTAGGCTGCTGCTGCCGAAACGGTAAATTTGTCCGTACCAATTTGAGAATTTAAGCGTAAAGTATTTCTATTGAGTGAGGTGTTGGGAACTATACCTGTTTGTGCGGTATTGCCATAAGACAAACGGAAAGCAGCAAATTCGTTGCCTCCGCTGATAGCCAAGTTGTTGTTGTAAGTAGTCCCTGTTTGGAAATAGTTGCCAAAGTTGTCGTAAGGTTGCAAATTTTGGGTATCTGTATCCATATTGGGTCCCCAAGATGATGGGGTAAATGGTCCAGAGTATACGCCATTGGGGTTTACATTTACGCTATCGGAAAACAATCCGCCACCTGTGCCTTGCGCATAAGTACTTTGCAATTCGGGCAATTTGTTCACATTGTCCAAAGCTAAACTGCTGCTAAAAGAAACATTAAGGCTTGGTTTTTTGCCTTTTTTGGCGGTTTTGGTGGTGATTAATAACACCCCGTTGGCAGCGCGTGTGCCGTACAAAGCGGCAGCGGCAGGACCTTTCAAAACGGTTACTGTTTCAATATCATCTGGGTTCAAGTCCAAAGCACGGTTAGAGTTATTAACCCCTGAAAGGTTTTCATTAAAGGGATAATCTTCACTCACAGCACCAAGCGTTTGGTTGTCATAAGGCACCCCATCCACCACCATAAGCGGTTGGTTATTGCCCGTAAAAGTGGCGTTACCGCGAATCAAAATTTTGGAAGAAGCACCTGGAGTACCACCAGAACCCACGACTTGGATACCAGATACTTTGGCAGCTAAACCTTGGATAGCGTTAGCCTCACCAGAACTAGCGACACGGCCGCCATCTACTTTGCCTACAGAATAGCCTAGTGATTTTTCGTCGCGGCTAATTCCCATACCTGTAACGATGATATTATCCAAATCTACCCCTTCGGAAAGTTGTACGTTAATATCATTGCTGCTGCCAATTTCTACCTCTTTGCTGGTGTAGCCAGTGAAGCTAAAAATTAACACTTTGGCATCGGCAGAAACCTCTAATTCCCATTTGCCTGTTTCGTCGGCTTGGGCGCCCACCAAAGGGTCGCTGTCTTTGATGATAACACTAGCCCCCAATAAAGGGTCGTCGTTAACATCAGTGATAGTACCCGAAATTTTGCGCTGTGCAAACGAGTTGCTCGCCAAAAAGCAAGCCACCAACAGCAAATAAAGTTGTAAATACTTCATAAAATAATGAATTAAAAAAAGATTAAAAAAAAAGTATTAAAAAAAAATGTGCTGCAAAGATGCTATATTTCATTTGATAATTTATTATTATCGTTAATAAAATGTAAAAAAAATGTTAAAAAAAACAAAAAAAGGTTAATAAAGGGTAAAAAGTGGGCGCAAAAAATGCAACTTTGGTAGAAAACACAAAACGCTTTTCTACCCATTTGGTAAAAAAGCGTTTGGAAAAAAATAAAGCATTTGGAAAAAAACAATAAGCTGCTAAATCTAAGAAGCTGAATGATGAGGGTTGATTTTACTCCGTCTAAGTTGTACTTGGATTTTTTGATTTATAAAAGAATAAATTTTATTTTCCTCGACGATAACATTAGCGTGTATTTTTGCTAAAGGTTGGCTGTGTGCGCCTGTTTGGTATACGCCTATAAGCCTATGTAAAACATCTTCCAAAGCGAATAATTTTTGTTCATTGTCTGCCTGAAGTTGATTTTTTTCATAAGCTATCAATTGCAAGTCTATCCAAAGTTCTTGGTTTTTGACCTGTTCTTGTACATCATAAGGCAGGTTTATCCACCAACGTTGTAGGGTTTGGGTGACATCTGTATTGATAGCGGCTTTGCTGCTGCTGGGTATTTGCAGCGCAAACTCTTTGAGTTTTACAGATACAGTTTCTACTATCAAAATATCAGTGGTAGCGACTTCTGAATTTTTTGCCCCATTGATTGTGGTTGTATTTACTGTGTAAGTCATTTCGGTTGGGGTGCCAATTACCGTTTCCAAGGCTGCGCCTGTTTGTTCTATTTTGGCATCGGTGAGATTGCTGCTTATGGGTTGTTGGGGATTGTCACGCACATTAGAAATCACTTCTATATCCACATATTTGGATTTTATGTCAGATTGTAGCGGTTTGGGGAGGCTATCCCACCAATTTTTAAGCTCTTGTTTGTGATTTTCCGATAAGGATTTTTGTTGAAAATCAGCATTTTGGAATACTAATTGGGTAGCATATTTGGTTTTTTTGATATGAACAACCTCTTCGTTGGGGGCTAAGGAATTGGGTAAGGGTTTAGGTTGGGCTTGGAACTGTGAGTCGCAACTCAACAAGAAACACGCTAACAAAAAACCTAAAATTAGGAATTTTAGCATAGCAAACAGTTGAAAAAAATCATGGGGCAATATAGCCGCAGGCAAAGTATGTGTTTAGATGCAAATAGAAACGTAAAGGTACGGTAAAATGTTAAGTTTTTTTAACAAAAAATGCAAAAAAAATGCTATTTTATTAAAATTAGGGCTTAAATTGTATATTTTTTTCTATAAAAGGCAATAAACGCTTATCAATTTCTTGCGGGTGGCTATGTCCGTAGAGATTTAAGAACCAAATATAATTGGACAAATTACTATTTTTGAGCTTAAACTCATAAGCATCATTGGAATAAACGAACAAAACATCTTCTTTATTTGCCTGTGGATACAAAAGATATAAGTCATTGTTTAAATCGCGCCCTACAGGAAAAAATTTTCTTAGTTTTATCTCTTCGGGATTTTTTATCTCGGGAAAAAGCGGATATATCCAATCGCGGCCATAATCAGCCTGTAGCGTTTCAGCTATCAGACTAATTTCTTGTTTCCAATCTTCTATTTCTTGAGGAATTTCAGCTAAAGAAAAAATAAAAGGTACTTTTTTTTTGAGGATAAAATTTAGCCCGTTGGTGTAAGTTAGCCAAATTTTATACGCGTTGGGCAAATTGAGTTTGTACTTTTTGTCAAATTGGCGAATTTCTGCCATTCCAAGCGCTGGGCTGCTGCCGAAAATAGCTGGGTGGGGGGGATGTTGTTTCCAAAACTCTATGGTTTGTTCCATACTTTGGGGAAATTGTACGCTGGGGGGAAACGCAAACTGTTGATTGTGGGCTTCGTGATTGGGGTCTAATTTAAAGGACATAATATATTTTTTTAATGTGTGCAAATGGTATTTATTATCCCAAGCAAAACTTTATTTTATCGCTTGCAAAACGGCTGCTGGCTGTATAAAATGCCCTGTTTGTTGGGATTGGTTAGTTTTTTGACCAGTTTTTTGCAAAATTTGATAAACTTGCTGGGTATTTAGTTCTGGGCGTATCGCTTTGATAATAGCCACCAAACCCGCCACATAAGGCGTTGCCATAGAAGTACCGTTAAAATGGGCATAGCTATTGTTGGGGGTTGTAGAATAAACATCAACTCCTGCGGCGGCAATTCCCATTTTTAGTTTGCTTATTTCGTTCGAAAAATTGGCTTTTTGCAAACTGCTATCTAAGGCGGTGACGGCGATGACCCCATCTACTCCTGCGGGTACGCGTTGGCTTGCGTCCATATTTTCGTTGCCAGCAGCGACCACCACAATAGCCCCTTTTTTATTGGCGTAAGCTACAGCTTGTTTGTATAGGATTTGGGCTTCATCTGAAGTAGGCCCTCCCAAAGACATAGATAAAACGGTTGCGCCTCTATCCACTGCTTCTATCATCCCATTTATAATTTTTTGTTGGCTGCTTCGTCCTCGTGCATCAAAAACTTTGACACTAATCACTTCTACCCAGTCGCTGTTTAAAGCGAAAGAGGCTATACCCACCCCGTTATTGGTCACTGCTGCTGCTATCCCAGCGCAATGTGTACCGTGGCTATGCGGGTCTGTATCGTTTTCTGAACTTGTGCGGATAAAATTTGCCATCAAATCTTCGTGCATCGCATCCACGCCCGTATCAATGATAGCCAAACGGGTTTTGCGTTTGGGGCGCATCGTGCGCAGTTGGGTGTAGAATTTAGCCATATCCATTTTGGCGAAAGCCCAAACTTTATCAATCTGTACATCATTGATTTGTAGATTATCCACTGCTATTTTTTCTTCAGCTTTTCTACCCTGCACAGGAGATAGGGCTAATACTTCATTATATTCTACTTCAGCTATAGCTATATGATTTTTGAAAATTCTTAATAATTCGCTAGCGGCACGGGATTTACTTTGGGGCAAATTGATGCTGTAGAAATCATCTAAATCTGTACTTTTTTTGTCTTCTACCACAAAAGCCACTGCCGCTGAAAGTTCATATTGGTTAAAAATAGGGCTTAAATCTTCTATTGAATAACCAGTTTTTAATCGGATTAAAAACTCTGCCGATTCATCCAAATCTACAATTTTTGTATGGTCATCGTTTTGGGCTGCTGGGTTGCTGTTAAATATAAAAGGTTGGAAAATGGCTAAATAAGCGGCCGATATTGCTGTGAGCACAAAGCTGGCTGCAGTTTGGCTGCGGCTAAAAGTGTTGACAAATAAACTTCCAAATATATAAATAGCAACTTCTGCAACTAAGCGCATTAAACCAAATGGGGCAAAAAATCGTAGTGCCAAATAAGCTAATAGCGAAAAAATGGCTAATAATCCCAATTGGCGTGCCCAGCGGCTGCCGTCAGCTACGATAAGCCAAGCACCCAAAGAAATAAAGGCAAATAAAAAAATTAAGGTTTGTAACATATTTTTTGTTAGGGGTAGGGGAGGTGAATATAGAGGTTATGTTTTTGTTTATAAATCGGAGGGCTGAACGTAACTCCAGCTAATTATATCTATTTCTGTACCCCACATTACAAACGAGACCACATCTTCAAGCAGATTGGCGCAAATTTCTACTCTTAAGCCGTCTTGTTTTAGCTCTTGGGGAAAATCGTCGGGAAAGGCGCGCCATTTTTCCCCGTCGTCGCCTATAAAGCCCCAAAATCCACCTGAAATGTCGATAAATTGAACAGTGGCTAAAATTGTTTTTTGCATAATAAAGTTGTTTTTTTTTAAAAGCCCCAAGGCTTAATTAAAGGTTTTTCTTCTATAACCTTGGCATTTTTATCATTTTTTTGTGCTCTTTCCCCGTCTACATTCCAGCCTATTTGAGCCGCATCAGCGTACAAAACTTGTAAATGGGTGCCATGTAAAACGGATTTATACCAATCTGTTTTTTGTTGTTGCATGGTCAAAATTATCTCAAATAGGGCTTTTTGCAAATGTTGTACAACCGTTTTATCCACTTTGGCGCTTCTTCTACCATTAGCTGCGTCGTGCCGTCTCCATTCCAAATAAGACACACAAGCAGCCAAACGGCGCAAATCGTCGTCTTTTTCCATAGCTATTTCGCCTTCGCCTTGCCAAGATAATTTGTTGTGATTGTCCAAACAATTGCTCAAACATTGGGCGGCTTCTGATACCACAGCTCCCAATTCAGCATATAATCCAAAAGGGCGTTCAAAATTTTTGCTCACATAATTTAGCACCGCTCTATACAAACGGTTAGCTTTCAGATTGGTTGGGTTGAGCCAAGCCGCGTTATCTTTTTTATCTAATAAGTAGTCTTTCCAAATAAAAAAAATATGTTCAGCATTTTCTGCACTCGAGCCGCCATTACTTTTCAAAATTTGTAAGGCTTCTTCAGTTTTATCCGATTTTATCAATTTAGCAACTTTTTTTAGGCTTTCTTCTTGCTTATTTTGCATAGCTATAGCCAATTCGTTGGCATAAGCCAACATTTCTTCTATTGTTTGTTTAAACTCTTGTTTTGTTATCGCTTCTGGGTCAGATTTACTTGTTGGGGTTTCTTTTAGCGCAGCCAATCTTGCCCCGCCGATAATTGCGGTTAGTGTTTTTTCGTAATCTGCTTTTTGTTCGATGATGTTGGCAGCAGGTGTAGCCAAAGGATATTCACCACTAAACCGACTAGGCTGGGCGCAAAGTGCTGAAAACCAAGCAAATGCGATAAGAAAAATAATTTTTTTCATAAAAGTAGAATATGTTTTACCAAAAATAAGCAAATTTTGTTCCAAATATACAATTTTTTTGCCGCTAATTTATTTTTTTTCTGTTTTTTTGCATAAATTTTTAACAATCAACTCCAATATGTTAACAAATAAAAAAATAATTCTTGCGGTGTCGGGTAGCATAGCAGCGTATAAAACAGCTACTTTAACCCGCTTATTGGTCAAAAAAGGGGCAGAGGTGAAGGTTATAATGACCCCAGCCGCTACCGAATTTATCAGCGCGCTCACCCTTTCTACCCTCTCCAAAAACCCCGTTGTAGCCGATGTGGCCACAGGTTCTAGCTGGAATAATCACGTAGAATTAGCTTTATGGGCTGATGTGATGCTTATTGCGCCCGCTTCCGCCAACACTTTAGCAAAAATGGCTAACGGCTTATGCGATAATTTATTATTAGCAACTTATTTATCCGCCAAATGTCCCGTATTATTCGCGCCCGCTATGGATTTGGATATGTGGGAACACCCCACGACGCAAAGAAATGTGGGTTTATTGTCTTCTTTCCCCAAACACCAGATGATACCTGTAGGCGAGGGCGAATTGGCGAGCGGCTTAGTGGGCAAGGGCAGAATGGCAGAGCCTGAAGATATTGTGGCTTTTTTGGATAATTTTTTCGCAGCGCAATCGCCCCAATTATTGGCGGGCAAAACGATTATGCTCACTTCTGGTGGCACTATAGAACCTATAGACCCCGTGCGTTATATCACCAACCATTCTACAGGCAAAATGGGTGCAGCTATAGCCGAACAATGCGCACGGTTGGGTGCAAAGGTTATTTTTATCAACGGTGGGCAAGGCTTACGCCCCAAACATCCAAATATAGAAATCGTTACCGCGCCTTCAGCCAACGAGATGTTTTTGGCATCCAAACAACATTTTCCCTTTTGCGATGCAGCCATTTTAGCTGCAGCTGTGGCGGATTATTCCCCAACTGAAGTTGCCGATAAAAAAATTAAGAAAAAAGCGGAACAGTTTGATATTAACCTGAAAAAGACTGTAGATATAGCCGCTTTTTTGGGTCAAGCCAAAACAGAAAAGCAGATTTTAGTAGGTTTTGCGCTCGAAACCAACAACGCGGTAGAAAATGCCCAGAAGAAAATAAGCAGCAAAAACTTAGATTTTATCGTTCTCAACACTTTGGAGGACGCAGGCGCGGGCTTTGGACACGATACGAACAAAGTTAGCCTTATCGACAATCAGGGGCAAATAGATACCCGCCCTTTGCAGTCCAAAATTGCGGTAGCTGTAGATATTGTCGATAAATTGGTTTCGTTATTATAAAACAATTCAGTACATTAAAAAAAATCCAATCCTACCTATGCTCAAAAAATTACTAATTGCGCCCTCTTTCGCCTTTCTATGGCTAAGTGCGGCAGCCCAAAACAATAACGGGCAAATTGATATGTTGGAAGAGTTGGCTCAAAAACAAACTGTAGCCATCCCTATGAGCGACGGCACGCAGATAATGACCGATATTTTCCTGCCTATCACCAGCGACAGTTTGATGGTGAGTTTTAACCTATTAGGGAATAATGTAACCCTACAAC
Source organism: Chitinophagales bacterium (assembly GCA_013297745.1). Taxonomy (GTDB): domain Bacteria; phylum Bacteroidota; class Bacteroidia; order Chitinophagales; family Saprospiraceae; genus JAAFIM01. The sequence goes on from JAAFIM010000047.1 coordinate 13,664, forward strand.
TCATCCCCAAAAACACCCAATTGGTGGTTTATCCCCAACAGTTGGACGCGTTAGGAACTCCCGTTCCCAACCCCAACCCGTATCAGTTGCCTTTATTGCTTACCCGTACACCGTACGATAGGCGCGGTATTGGTGCTGCTGGGGGCGCGCTCACTTTGTTGGGTTATGCTTACGTTTCTCAAGACACAAGGGGAAGATTTGAGAGCGAGGGGGTGGATATTCCTATGTACAGCGACAGTTGGCGCAAAGCCCCTTATTCCAATGCTGCCCCCATATTGGATGTAACGAGCAGCAACGACCCACACCACAGCCTTAATCACCAAGACGGTTGGGATTCTTACCAATATCTACTAAATAATTTGCGCAAAGATTACGATTTGAACCGCGACGGCAACCCAGAAACTAACGCAACCATTTGCAACGGAACTATAGGCGCGGTGGGGGCTTCTGCTTTCGCCATTTCCCACTTTCAAATGGCAGCTTCGCAAAAAATCAACCCCGATTCTGCTGGTTTGCGGGGGATGTTGGCGGCAGTAGCTACAACAGAACATTACAGACACACTTTTTACCACAACGGCGTGTTTAGAGAGGGTTTAGTTTACGAATGGTTGAGCGGACAAATTAACGATTTGCAAGAGGATAGTGTGGCTGTAGATTTTGATTTACAAAATACGCTACACACGCCCGCCGATTACAACCAAACCACCAACCAAGAGGTTATGGATTTATGTTTAGACCATATTTCTACTCTTAATTATGGGGGGAATGCGCCCTTTTCTTATCCGTATTCGCACCTACGCCACCAAATGGACGTTAGCCACGCGCCTGTAGATAATATGGGCAACGGACAAGCCAACGGGCAGTTTTCCCGCTACAATAATTTGGATGTACCCACCTACCACTTGGCGGGTTGGTACGATATTTTCGCATCGGGGCAGATAGAATCTTATCTAAGACAAAGAAACGCTTTATCCTCGCGCAACAACCGACGCCAAAAGCTAATTATCGGCCCTTGGGCGCACCAAACTATAGCCGCACGTCAAACGGGTGATGTTCGTTATCCCGAAAATGTGGCTGATGTGGTGGGGTTTGCTGCCGATGGTTTTGATTTCAACAATCCTGCGGGCTTGGATATAGGCTCAATTTTGCAAGCCGAACCTTTATCTTTTATCCGCTACGCGCTGAATGAGAACGGTTTTGTGCGATTGGGCGAACCTGTAGTGCGTATTCCCCAAAGTAATGTTTGGCAGAATGCAGCTCAAGGGGTGCGGGTGCGGGTTCCCTCTCGCGATTATGATATTACTTTGACCGATTTATTAAACTTTTTGGCTGGGCAGGCTGGTCTTCCCGATATTCCTGCTATGGTAGATTTTGGGTTGGGTTCTAACCAAATCAATTTACCCATTCCCGCCATACCCGCGCAATTACCTATTCCAATAGCTGGGGCTATACAACCGCCCACGCCTGTAAATTTTGAAAATATCCCCGATATTCGCTTTTATGTGATGGGTGCAACCGATACGGCGGGCAATTCTTTGGGAGCGGGCAATTATTGGGCTGCAACGGATAGATTTCCTATAGATGCGGCGGCTACTACTTGGACAAATTTATACCTTCACCAAAACGGTACAGCTAATTTTAACCAACCTACAGCAGATGAGGGCTGGCGCGCTTACACTCACGACCCCAACGCACCCGTGCAAACTTGCGGCGGGGGGAATATGTTTGAGGAAACGCCCGATGGCTCGCGCATTACACAAGGTCAAATGGATTACAGCAATCCTGACGTGATAAACTTGACGATGAATAATAGCTCTGTGATTAGTTTTGAAACGGCAACCCTAACCGATACAATGTCTGTAATTGGTTATCCACGCGCTACCCTTTTTGCCAAATCAGAACCACAAGGCGCAAGCAATGGCGAGACCGATACAGATTTTTTCGTGCGTATTTTGGATGTATGCCCTGACGGTCGCGAGTTGTATGTGGTAGAAGGGGCGGTAAATGCTCGCGCTCGCGATTATGCCCGCTCTATCCATAACCAGAATATAAACGATAACGCTGCTTTCTCTAATATAAATGTTAACCAATTATACGAATTTAATCTAGAATTACTACCTATAGCCTATACTTTCGGTGCTGGGCATAAAATGAAGGTGTTAATCAGCAGCAGCAATTACCCCCGCTATCAATCCAACGCCAATGTGCCTATAGAACCAAATGAATTTTTCCGCCGCCAGCCCAATGATGGCAAAACTTACGTTTATCAGGGGCAAACTTATGCACCCCGTACAGCAACCAACAGCGTAACATTCAGCCCCAACAGCCCCACAAGGATAGAATTGCCCGTTTATAACGGACTGCCAATGAACGTGAGCGAACAAAGCCAACCCACAAACGCAACTTATAATTTTGTGGTTAGTCCCAACCCCACTTTTGACGCGGTGAGCATCAATATCAACCAACAGGGCGATTATCAACTGCGGGTTTATAACCCTTTGGGGCAGATGATACACAATCAAATGCTTCAGAACCAAAACATAGCTCAAGTTAATCTTTCCGCTTTTGCTTCGGGTTTGTATTGGGTTGAGTTGTTAGATACCAAAACCCAACAGCGCGTTTCCAAAGCTGTAGTTAAACAGTAATTTCAATCAATTTTATCCTCTCTTTATTGATACAATAGAGAGGGGATTTTTTTTTATATGAAGCTATTTAGTAAGAATTTTTTTACATTTTCAATTAAGAAAAATAACTGTTTACGTCTTTTAAGCAACAGACTAAAGTCTGTTGTAATCGTTTGTTGTCCTTCAACGGGTTAAAACCCGTTGGTATTAATTGATAAAAATATAAAACGCGCGGGGCTTTAGCCCCAAAAGCGCAAAAAAATCCTAAATATCAATTGTGCTGGGACTTTAGTCCCGCACAACATAGAGAAATTAAAAGATAAAAAAAACATACTAAACAACTTCTATAAACAATATACTAAATATGGATAAATATCAAATTATAAAACTGCTTTGTTATGCTCAAGAGGACAGCGTAGCTTTAGCCGAAGAATTATGTAGAGATAATGGCTGGGATATTTTGGAAATAATCCGCTTTTATGGCTATAATGAGATTAAAATAAATCATCCCAAAGACTTTTTCCGCAATTGGGTTGATATTGATAACAAAAAAATAAGCACAATTCCAACATTATTAAGTTGGCGGGTAAAAGATTTTTCTTGTAATAATAACCTATTAGCATTTTTGCCCGATACTTTGCCCCCTGCGCTAAGAAGATTATCTTGTAGCAATAGTTATTTAATCGCTTTACCTGATAATTTGCCCCCTATGCTGAAAGTATTAGACTGTAGCAATAATCAACTCACTTATTTGCCCAAACTTCCCCAATGGTTGAAGCGTTTACATTGCAGCAATAATCAAATTGTAGGGTTGGGAAAAACATTACCCGTTAAGTTAGAAGAATTATATTGTCAAAATAACGAGCTAAAAAAACTGCCCGACGAGTTACCTACCACATTACGCGATTTAAATTGTGAAAACAACCAGCTAAAAAATTTGCCTAATACTTTTTTGGATAAACTCTTTAATCTAAATTGTGAGCATAATCAACTAAGCCATTTACCTGCTAATTTGAGTGATGGGATAGTATATTTAAAATGTGGTTATAATTTTTTAACCAGTTTGGGACAGCGTTTGCCTGCGCGATTAACGGATTTAATTTGCGATAATAATCAAATTCAGAGCTTACCTACTTTGCCCAAAAAGCTAGAAACATTAAATTGCAGCCATAACCAACTAAATAGTTTGCCCACTTTACCCAATAGTTTGCGTAATTTAAACTGTAGTGATAATAACATACAATTTATCCCCGAACCTTTGCCCGATAAGTTGATGTATTTGAACTGTGAAAATAACCCTATTCAAAATATGGGGTTAATTACCGATAATTTTATCAAAAATCAAGACGGGGTTTGGGAAAGGTATTTTTATGCTTTGCCAAAAAGTAAATTTGCTTCTAGTAGTTACGCAATAATAGAGTTGCTTTGCGCTGCTGATAAACAAAATATAGAACTTGCCAAGCAAATTTGCAGTTCGCAAGGCTGGGATATTTACCGATTGATAAAAGAATACGGTTACAACGAGGTTAAAATAAAATATCCCGACGACTTTTTGACCACTACTTTGCGATGTGCAAATCATCAATATAACAAATTGCCAAATTTATTACCTAATGGGGTAACTTTGTTGTTTTGTGACAATCAAAAACTCAAAACATTGCCCGAGTTTTTGCCCGCTTGTCTTACGCTTATAGATTGTCGTAATAATCAACTCCTCCAATTGCCCCAATATCTACCCAGTGCGCTCACAACTTTATCGTGTAGTAATAATTTTTTAACCGCGCTTCTTACTCTGCCTGAGCAACTCGATTTTTTAAATATCGATAGCAATTCATTAACCAATTTACCTAATCGTTTGCCCGATACACTGCGCCAATTGTTTTGTAATAAAAATTTATTATCTCAACTACCTGACCGTTTGCCCGATACTTTGACGCATTTGAGTTGTTTTAGTAATAAGTTGAAAACTTTACCTGTTTTATTACCCAATAATCTAATCAGTTTGATTTGCGGAGATAACCAACTTACAAAATTACCCGATGTTTTGCCTGATAGTCTAACCGAATTGGTATGTAGTTTTAACAAAATAAAAACCTTACCCAATCATTTACCCAAAAATTTGCTAAATTTAAATTGCGCACATAATAACTTGACCTATTTGCCCCAATTACCCAACAGTTTAAAATCATTAGATTGTAGTAATAATCAGCTAAAAACTCTGCCTAATTTAAAATTAGATAGTTTGGAACAAGTAATTGTTAAAAATGTAACCTGTTTTCACCCCGATTTATTGCCCAAAGGGTTTTGGGAGGTAGAAAAGGGGGTTTGGTATCGTTAAAAATATCAAATAAAAAACCAAAGTTGCAACTTTGTAATTCAAAGTTATGATTTTGTAATTCAAAGTTGTAATTTTGTAATTCAAAGTCGTAATTTTGTAATTCAAAGTTGTGATTTTGTAATTCAAAGTCGTAATTTTGTAATTCAAAGTTGTGATTTTGTAATTCAAAGTTGTAATTTTGCGTATCAAAGTTGTAATTCTGTAATTCAAAGTTATAATTTTGTAATTCAAAGTTGTAATTCTTTAATTCAAAGTTGTGATTTTTCGTATTGAAGTTGTGTTTTTGCGTATCAAAGTTATGATTTTGTAATTTAAAGTCGTAATTTTGCAAATCAAAGTTGTAATTTTATAATTTAAAATCGTAATTTTGCAAATCAAAGTTATAACTTCAAAAATAGAAAGCGCAACTTCACAAATAGAAAGCGCAATTCTGTAAATTTTTTAAACTATTTTTTTTCATTTTTTAACCAATTGTATAAATATATTATGCAAAATAATTTAACTGAAGAGCAAATTGCGATATTAACGCTTTTATGCAGCAGCGATTCTAACAACATTGAGTTAGCCGAACAGTTGGCTATAGGTTTAAATTGGGATTTAAACAATTATTTTAAAACAAATGGTTATAGTTTGTTGGGGATTGAGCAGGCGAAAGATTTTCTGATAACAGAAATTTACATTAACAAGCAAGAAGTAAAGACTTTACCCATTTTTTGGCCAAACTCGGTTAGGATATTAAGCTTTAATCGCTGCAAAATTAGCGCAGATTTAGATTTTAGCCGCTCAAAAATTGTTCATTTGGACTTAGCAAATAACAAACTGAAAGAGTTGGAGATTAAATTTCCCAGCACCATAACCCACTTAGATTGTAGAGATAATAAAATTAGCCATTTGCCCGATAATTTGCCTGATAATTTGACCAATTTAAACTGTCAACGCAATCAATTGCTTAATTTGCCCGAAAAGTTACCCCTTAATTTGACCTTTTTTGAATGTAGTGAAAATAAATTAACAAGTTTGCCTTCACCATTGCCAGCCAATTTAACTTATTTAAGCTGTGCCTTTAATAGTTTAACAAAATTACCCGATAATTTGCCCGCTAAATTGGATGTTTTATACTGTTATAGCAATCAAATTGATAAAATTAATCTTCAATCGGCTGTCGCGCTAAGGTATTTGGACTTTAGCAATAACCCGCTTAATGAATTACCTGAATTTTTGCCCACTAAATTAGAGTGGTTGCAATGTAATTCAAATAATTTGAAGCAACTTTCATCCTCTTTACCCCCTAATTTGAGATATTTAAGCTGTTCTTATAATCATTTAACCCAGCTACCAGATAATCTGCCCGCTAAATTAAACTATCTATACTGTTTAAAAAACCAAATAGAAAAATTACCCACTTTTTTGGGAACAAATTTAGAATACTTTTGGTGCAGCAATAATAAAATTAAAGAATTTCCGCCCAACTTTGCCCCCAAACTTAGACTTTTGGGCTGTCCCAATAATCAAATTAGCGAATTGCCTGAACATTTGTCTCCTATTTTGCATACTTTGGACTGTAGTTATAACCAGTTAGTATATTTACCCACCAATTTACCTTTAGATTTATACGAGTTGCGCTGCAATAATAACCAAATTGAGTTTTTACCCGATAAGTTGCCTCTTAGATTAGGACATTTGAACTGTGAAGCCAACCAAATAGAGCAATTACCAGCTATTTTACCCCATGTTTTAAAACAATTATTGTGTAGTAAAAACAAAATTAAGATATTACCGCCCGTTTTGTCTACAGAATTGCAGCGTTTGGAGTGTAACGAAAATAAATTGGAGCAATTACCCGCTATTTTGCCCAAAAAGATAAAATTTTTGAGTTGTAATCAAAACCAGATTAAATTTTTGCCCAGCATTTTACCCAAAAGTTTAAAGCAATTATATTGCAACGATAATCAAATCAGCAGCTACAATAAAGAGATTATTAGCAACTTAAAAAAATTTGAGATAGCTAATAATCCGTTGATTACATAACGAGCTATTATACATAAAAAAATCCTTGCTACTCAAGCAGCAAGGACAAGGCAAGGTAAAAAAAGGGTTTAAGTTTAATCTTTAATTTCTGTAGTGGTCATATTAGTGGATTGGGTAGCATTTTTCTTCCCCAAATCGTGGTAGTTCATCACCGCGCTTAAAATTTCGGCAAAAGATACGCCCTCTTTAGTGGCGCGTGCTGCCATAATTTGCGGGGATAATTCTATCCCTTCTTCGTACATTTTGTACTTAATAACGGACATTGTTTGCATCATCGCTTGGATAGTAGCAGAACTTATCTCACTAGGCAAGGGAATAGCTGAAGTAATCTGCGGGTCGTGCAAACCTATAGATTCTAAGCGCAAAGAACCGTATACTTTTTTGTCTTTTACCGCCATACCTATAGAAAACAGGTCGCCCAAGTTGACATTTTCGGCTTTAGAAGAGATATTGGCTACCATTCTAAACCCAACCCCAACACAAGCTTCACCTGTGCGCTCGCCTTCAGCTTTTAAGTCCATAGTAGCAAATTTGATATAATCCATTGTTACGATATACTGTTTACCTTTTTGCGAAATGCGGGTGGGAATATAAGTAACCACACCATTTTTATCCACTTCAGCTACAGAAGTCAGCACGGTTTCGTTGGTTAGAAACTTGAGCATCTCTGTTTTGGTGAGCGTTTTAACATATTTCACCTTAACCCCTTCAGTTGGGGTGGCTATTTCTACATTATCAAAATACTCAATGGGTGCAATGGGTACAAACTCTCGGTATTTATCTGTGGGGTAAGCACTTGTGTTTTTTTTCTGGGCAAAAAGCGGGGAAAATGTAGCCACAGCGCAAAGGGCAGCGGTAAAAATCAATTTGAACATAAGCCAAGTTTATTTATAAAAGTGAGTAAAAAAAAGCTATAATTAAGCGTTAGTAAATATACTCCAAAGGCGAAGCTGCAAACTGTTCGTTGAGAATAGATTGTAGATAGTGTGCATCTATTTCGTCAAAACTATTCAATTGCTGGCTATCCACATCCAACACGGCGATTAAATGCTGTTGATAATCAAACACAGGAACAACAATTTCCGATAAAGAGCTAGCATCACAAGCGATATGTTCGGGGTCAGCGTGGGTATCAGCCACAATTTGTACGGATTGGGTGCGCGCAGCCCGCCCGCATACGCCTTTAGTGAAAGGAATGTGCAAACAACCTAAAGTTCCTTGGTATGCGCCTATACTCAACTCATCTTTTCCTTGCCTTTTAAGATAAAAACCCACCCAAAAATAGTAAGGCAGATGAGCTTTTAAAATGCTGTTGATAGTTGCCATTTTCAGATGTGCAAGTTGCTCACCAAGCAAAACAGCTTTTATTTCGGCGTGCGCTTGTTGGTAGGCTTTGTGTTTATCGTCGTTTTGCATAATGTATATTTTAACGCAAAAATAGCGGCAGTTGGCGAGAAAAAAAATAGGCTAAAATAACTGTAGCTTTTTAGTCAATAACTGTGTGGATTATCTATATAACTGTGTCGCGTAGTATCAAAATTTGGGGTAAAGCCGCTCGTATATTTTGGCAAAGTTGGTTTAAAACAATGAACGGGATGGGAACATCTGGGTTTAAATCGTGGGCATATTGCTTTGCGATTTGTTGGGATTGGGTCAAACCTACATAATATAAGTTGGGATATAAAGAATGTAAAAGTTTTTTTATGCTATTTACTTCATTTTGTAAAATCCCCTTTTCTATTTCAGCCAATATATTGGGGACTAAATCTATAAAGTCGGTTAAAATTTCTCGTTGTGCAATTTTGTCATTCGCAAAAAAAGCATTTAGATGGTCTAAATGTGGTGCTTCCATAAAAAAAAATTATTAAAATTTATAAAAACAAAAAACGCAATACCTAATTGCTTAGATATTGCGTTGATGTGCCTAGGGCGGGACTCGAACCCGCACCCGCATTGCTACGGACAGGATTTTAAGTCCTGCGTGTCTACCATTTCACCACCAAGGCGATAGTGTTCAAAAAATAGGGTATAAATCTAAAATTTGGAGCAGAAAACGAGACTCGAACTCGCGACCCTAACCTTGGCAAGGTTATGCTCTACCAACTGAGCTACTTCTGCAAGAAAAAAATGAAATGAGAGCAGAAAACGAGACTCGAACTCGCGACCCTAACCTTGGCAAGGTTATGCTCTACCAACTGAGCTACTTCTGCAAGAAAAAATAAAATAAGAGCAGAAAACGAGACTCGAACTCGCGACCCTAACCTTGGCAAGGTTATGCTCTACCAACTGAGCTACTTCTGCAAGAAACCTTTACGACTAAATTGCTTTAATTAAAAGGGTTGATTGTTTGACGGTGCAAAGGTACGACTATTTTTTGTATCTGCAAATTTTTTGGGTAAAAAAAGTGAAAAAAATTAAAAAAAAATTCAAAATTATGGCAATTTATTTTTTAATAATTTTTCGTTATGAATTTGTATGGTTGCTTTTAGTTGATTTTCAAGCAATTGCGATTTTTCTAAATTTTTACCCAAAATATCATTTTTTTGCAAAAAATCGGTTTGATATTCGTACAAAGCTGTAGATTTCTCCCCGTCAAAGTGCAAAGCCAAGCTATCGGATAGAATTTGGTACAAACCGTTGTCATAAGCACAAACAAAATTTTGAAAATTTGCGCTGCTATCCAACAAATCCCGCCCGAAGGTTTGGTAGGTTTGGTCAAAATGCAAATAGTTTAAAACTGTGGGTAAAATATCAATTTGTTGCGCTAATCGGGGTGAAGTGCCCGTTAAAAGGCTATCTTTGGGAGAAAATAATACCAACGGAATGCGATAACGCTGCGATTTGAGCGTATATTTTTGGTCAAAAGCTGCCCCAATATGGTCAGCAGTGAGGATAAAAAGGGTATTTTCATACCAAGGTTGTTTTTGTGCTTGCCCAAAAAAGTGTTTTAATACTAAGTCTGCATAACGAACCGCGACAAATTCGTCAGCTTCGCCCTTGTATTTTTGCTTAAATGTATCTGGCAAATTGTAAGGGTGGTGGGGATTGATGGTAAAATGGGTGCAGAAAAACGGCTGCGGGCTTTGGTTTAAATTTTCTAACAAAAAATCATAAAATGGCAAATCGTATATTCCCCAAGCGCCATCAAAATTCATTTTACCCTTTGTAGTCTCATAGGCGCGCCGTCCCAAATAATGTTTATAATCAACCAAACGGCTATAGGTGTCAAAAAACATAGAACCGTCAGTCGCTGGATGCGAGAAAAATGTTTCATAATCCTTTGATTTCAAATAGGTTGCGATACTGCTCAATTTGTTGTTTTGATAAGCCGAAAACATAAACGGGTCTTGCATCAGCGCGGGGAAAGCAGACGTAATCGCAGCCACACCTTGAGTAGAGCGCGTGCCGTTGGCGTGTGCGTTGGGGAATAAAAGCCCTTTTCTACACAAAGAATCAAAAAACGGGGTTAGCGGGGGAAAATTGGGGTTAAGTTGGTGAATATACTCATGCCCATAACTTTCTATTATCAACACAACCACATTCATTTTCTTGAACGGCTGGCTGGGGTTGGGTTCGTAGGATTGGATAACAGGATATTTTGCCAACTCAGCTTCTGGCAGATAATTTTTGGCTAAAAGATGCACTTGGCTAAACGAATGGATTAAATTGATGCTGCTATTACTCACCAAAGGCGCATATTGGGCATTGCTGACATATTGGATAGCAGCCATAGCCGTTATAGGGCGAGATTGCCAACCTCCCCGCATTCCCAAAATGATGAAAGCTATAGAAAATATCAATATAGAGAATTGGCAAAGATAAAATTTTAGCCCTTTATCTAAAAATACAGTTTTTTTATCCCCAACTTGGTGCAATTTGTGCAAAAAATACAACATTGTCAGCCCAATAGCCAACAACCACCAAAACTCGGATAAAAATTGTGGCAACAAGCTGAAAAAATCCTGTTTCATATCAAAATCGCTTTTGACCAACCGCCGCAACGAAAAGGGAAAATAGCCCACATCTGCCATTTCCAAAAAAAATAAACCCGCATTTGTACCCACGAAGATAAAATTGGATATAAATTTATACCAATTTTTAGCCCTGTAAGTGGTTGGTAATAAGCTGATTAGTATAAATAAACTATTTGCATATAAAATCGCTACAGTGTCAAATCTTAAGCCCCAAAACCAAGCCCCCAACCATTCGTCGGTAGGCATTTGGGAGAAAAAACTATGATTGTAAAGGTAAAAAATTGCCCGCAATATAGCCATACACAAATATACTCCAGCCAGTCGCATAAGCAATACGCGTAAAAAATGGGTTTGATTTAGCCACAAATTGTTATTATTTGCTAACATTTTATATTATTAATAGAATTTTTTATATTTTTTTGCTTAAAATCACCTTTAATTGAAACAAACAGCGTATTTTTGGGCGCAAAATTGGTAAAATATGGAAACAATAAATCTTTTTTTTATGCATCCGCGCTACGGCACAACTTTTAACGTAGCTATAGATATAAAATTAACCCCAGCAGAAATCATTGATAATCTGTTACTTAGTGGGTTTATACCTGCTCGCAAAGAAGGTTATCAACTCGCTTTATATGCTAATATTTTGGCGCAAAATCAAGCCATTTCTACTATAGAAAATTTACACGACGGGGCTATTTTGCGGCTGATAGAACGCCAAACCAGTATGGCTGAATTGTCAATTTTTACTTATGTCCAAACAGCTCAAGCGGATGAAATTATAGCCATACAAGCCAATCCTGATTGGACTGCCGAGCAGTTTATCCACGTGTTGTGCGAAAAGGGGATTTTGTACGAGTTCAAAAACGATTTGCGCCTCTACAAAGGCAATACCCGCATAGAAATGCAGCAAAAATTAGCCGATTTGCCCTTAGAAACGCACGATTTGCTCCGAATTGTGGCAGAAGATTATGTTGGTAACAGCCAAAACCAGCCTGTCGAAACTACCGTAGGGGTTGATAATCAACAATTTAACCAATTTTCTCAACAGCAGCAAGAATTGGGAAAGTCGCTGGGGGAAGAAGTTTCCAAACTAAGGGAAGAAATCGCCGAGCTAAAAACCCAGCTTAGCCAAAAATCCAGCGCAGGGGGCAATCAGTTCAACCCGCTCATCTCCGCGCCCTATCAATCCATAGAAGAATTAACCGCATTAATCAGCAACTTTTCCCCTCAAGAGTAAAATATGCAAGAATTTATAAATTTTATCCAACGAGAGTATATTTTTTTGATTATCAACGGGTTAATTTTTACCGCTGTGTATATTTTCGCCTACGCTTTGGGCAAAAATGCCAACAAACGGGGGGAATTTTTACCCCAAAAAAACCAAACTCCAGCCAATGCCGAGCAACAGGCAGCAGCAGAGAAAAAATTGCACGAAAGCAGCGAACAGTTAAGGTTAATTTTGGCCGATTTTTGGCATCAGCTCAAAAACCAGCAATGGCAAGCGGCCAAAGAGCGGCGAAATTTACTCAGTCATTTTCTCCCCACCGTATTTTGTAGGGAAGTTGGGCGTCAATTGCACGGATTAAATGATGATGCCCAAGAATTATGGCTTAATAATGCCCTCTCTGCGCTAAAAGTGCTTAATACCAACACTATAAATCAACTATTGGATACCAATGATATTAAATTGACAATCAATGAGTTATCTGGGTTGGTGGCTATAGCCAAAAAATTTGGTAAGCAGACTGAAATAGCTAATTACATAAATACTTAAAAAAAGGTTGTTTTTTTTTAAATTTTTTGAAAAAAAGCGGTAACATTTTTTTTGTTATCTGCATAAATAGCGTCTGCAACTCCTAACAGCTCCGTTTTAACATTTTTTTCTCCCCATCTACATTGTTTTTAAACGAATAAAAAAAGCTACTGAATAAAATCAGTAGCTTTTCGTTTTTTATCAAGAAGCACAAGGCTAAAATTTGGAAAGTGGAAAAGTGGAAAAAATTTGGGATTAAAATTACAACTCCTATCAATTGCTCAATAGTTGGCTGATACGCGCATACAAGTGGTCAAAACTATGTTTGAAAACCATATCTTTTTCTATAGAATCTTTTACCGATTGGCAAGCGTGCATAACCGTGCTGTGGTCGCGACCGCCAAAACTTCGCCCAATTTCGGAAAAGGACATTTCGCAAAGTGTTTTGGACAAATACATAGCGATATGTCTAGCTATCACGATGGACTTGCTTCGTCCTTTTTCTATCAAATCGTTGGGTTTTAGCTTATAATAATCAGCCACAAAACGCTGTACAAAATCTACACTAATATGGGTAGAAACGGTTTCCACACATCGGCTTACCAATTCGTGCGCCAATTCTATATCAATGCTGCGTTGATTGAGTGCAGATTCAGCCACCAAAGAGATGAGTACACCTTCCAACTCGCGCACATTAGAATGTACAGCCAAAGATATGTATTCAGCCACATCGTGGGGAATATCTATACCATCGCGTTCCATTTTTTGTTGAACTATAGCCAGACGCGTTTCGGAAGAAGGCAACTGTAAATCAGCCGAAAGTCCCCATTTGAAGCGCGACATCAACCGCTCTTCTATATTTTGTAGCTCTCTAAATGGCTTGTCGCAGGTAAAAACCAACTGTTTGCCGTTTTGGTGTAAAGCGTTGAAAATGCCAAAAAATGTATCTTGTGTTTTACTTTTGCCTGCCAAAAATTGAATATCATCCACTATCAAAGCATCTAGATGGGCAAAAAATCCTACAAATTCGTTAACCGTATTGGATTTGATAGCTTCCACAAATTGGGTGGCAAAATATTCGGCTGAGATAAAAAGTACATTTTTGTTGGGAAAGTTTGCTTTTATTGCATTGCCTATAGCTTGCGCCAAGTGCGTTTTTCCCATCCCTGTATCGCTTTGTATAGTGAGCGGGTTGAAAGCCGAACTACCAGGGCGACGACTTACAGCCAAACCAGCAGCACGAGCCAAACGGTTGCAATCGCCTTCAATGAAAGTATCAAAGGTGTAATCATTGCTTAATCTGGTGTCTATTTTTAGCTTTTGTATGCCTGGTATAGCAAAAGGGTTTTTTATCTCCCGCGCTGGTGTCTGCCCATAGTGCTTTTCCAACTCTTTGCTTACCCCATAATTTTTATATTTGCTGCCACCTACTACAGGTTGTGGATTTGGCATTTCGCGCGGTATCCAATACTCCAATTTTGCCCCAGCTCCAAGCAAGGTGTGTAGAATTTGGCGCAAAACATCCACATAATGTTCTTCTATCCATTCATAGAAAAACTTGTTGGGAATTTGTATCGTGAGTGCTAATCCTTCTATTTTGAGCGGTTTTATGGGTGTAAACCACGTTCTAAAACTTTGAGGGTCAATCCGTTGCTGAACAATAGCCAATACCTTAGCCCAAATATCTTGTGCATTGATATTCATACGATAATATAATCAGAAAATGATAATTGTTAAAAAATACGCAAAAAAGTTATACTTTGCTTTTGAAGGCCAAACTCAAGGAAATGAAAAAGAAATAGGTTTGGCTCTAAAATGGAAATGAACTTACAAAAGCGGACGCAAAGGTCTTACTTTTTTTTTATAAAAAAAGCCTTTTTGTATTTTTTTTTGGATTTTTTTTCTCTTTAATAGCTAAATAGCTAATAATTAACCTTTTAGAAAAACTGACAATTTGTCAGCTACTTGTTGCCCAAAAATTATCAACAAAATGATTATATTGGCTATACAGAATAAAATTTGTTTTTTTGAAACTTTTTATCGTTTTTATCGTTTCTAATGTATTTTTTAGCTTTTTAAACGCTTATTATATGAATTTTCAACCTGATGTAGACCTACTTTTAGCCGTTTTGCGCCGCGAAGGGGTTATTTTATACCCCACAGAAACGGTTTGGGGTTTGGGTGCGGATATTTTTTCTCAACAAGCTTGCGAGCGTATTTTGCAGATAAAAAATAGACCCGCCGAGAAAAAATTTGTGATTTTGGTGGATAGTTTTGCTATGTTACAGAATTATGTGGAAAATATACCCCAAAAAGCTGCTTTGATGATAGAGCATTATGAGCGACCACTCACCGTAATCTATAGCCGCCCCAAACCCAATTTTCCAGCTTATTTGTTGTCGCCAGATGGTAGCGTGGCTATTCGGGTTACAAAAGATGATTTTTGTGCGCAATTGATAAAATCGTTTGGGCTGCCTATTGTCTCTACCTCTGCCAATCTAAGCGGTGAGCCTTTCCCAAGCTGCTTTGCTGATATTCCCGATGTTATCGTGCAACAGGTGGATGCGGTAGCCAATTATCGAAAAAAAGATAAAAATGTATACCCACCCTCTACAATTATAAAAATAGAAGATGGCAAAGATTTGATTTTTATCCGCAAATAACTATTTATACTAATTTGAAAAAGTAAGTGTGCAATAATAGCGTAAATTATTAAAGAGATTAGTTATAAAAACTTGTGTTTTGAAATTTTTTCTAACGGCTTACGCCTAAAAAATTTTTTTATTCGTACTTTTT
>JAAFIM010000048.1 GCA_013297745.1 Chitinophagales bacterium
CTTTAACGAATATCTGGCTTATTTGGATGCTTTGGTTATGGACGAACCCCAAACTGAAAGCCAAGTAGACACAGATACTACAGAATTTGATGTGAAACTGTTGCAAGTGGAAACAAATTTAAGTTTCAATTCTTTGCGCGCTCAATTAGTAGCTGATTTTGAAGCCCTTAATGAAGAAGGTTTTGCTACTTTGGAGGAAGTGCCAGCTACACATTTTATAGCAGATGCGCCAAGTCGTTCTATATTAAATGCGGATTTGGAATATAAAGTGGGAAATTCTGTTTTTATTTATTACAATGCTAACTATCTAATAGAAATTATGGGTAGCGATGCAAATACTAGACAAACCGTAAAAGAATTGCGTGGCGAAAATTCAGATGAATTACATCCGCAAGTTCCAAGATTACCAAACGTAAAAGTACACGGATTGAATGGCTACCAGTATTTTGTGGGTGAAGCTAGAGAAAGACGCAATGGCCGTTTTGAATACACCAGCACTGATTTAGAAGTTCAACCCACGCCAGATTGTCAAGCGCGTACGGCTAGAGTAAAAGCAACCGCTGTTATTATTAACGCTAGCACTGGCGATATAAGAATTGCTCGCAACATGGATGCTAATTTTATTTACGATTGGGGAGATGGCAATACTATTACCTATAACGTAAGTAATTTTAGAACAACGCAACAATTTACTTATGCAAATGCTGGTGTTCTAAATGGCGGAAGAACTTTGCTGGTTACAGTTACAGCAGTCGATGCCAATAATCCAGCTAATGTTGCGTCGGCTGGCACAGCAGAAGTTACAATTAGCAATGCTGCCTGCACAGAGAGAGATTTAGACGCTCCCCGTATATGGAATTACAGTAATAATGGCCAATGGGCATTTAGAAGCGAACTAAAAAAACGTTTAAGGTTAAACGGACGCGGAAGAGTGACTGCTACCACTTCATCATTCAAGTTAGATAACGGACGTTGGAAAAGCAAAAAAGCAAATAGGTTAGTAGTACAGCTTATAGCAAATTCTTCAGCTAGTGATTGTACAGGAGGTCAGCAAGCGATACATGCGGCTTGGCCATATAATGCAAAAGAAGCGCAAGTCGTAGGAAATGTAAGTCCTCGTGTAGCAAATAACCAAGTTAATTCTAACCATCGGATGGAAATTTCTGGCGTTACTTATGCTCACAACCATTTACTAATTGCTTGCCCATAATTATTGTATATAAAAAGGATTTGTTTAAACAAATCCTTTTTTGTACCTAATCTTTTGTCATAAAATGAAAGTATTCTTCTTATTCATCTCTTTTTTGCCACTATTTTTATCCGCACAAAACAATAAAAATAAATGGGGCGTATTTATAGCTTCAAATTATTGGTTGGAAAAAAATAATATTATTAATGTTAGGGGTTATGCGCCTTACGAAATTAAAAATAGTACAAATTGGCAATTGGGTATAAATTATAAATCCACTTTGCGCAATAAAAGGCGGCACTTTATCAGTGAATTAGGCTTGGGTAAACATACTTTGCTTATAAATTCACTATTCAAAATTCAAGACTTAGGACACAATTTACCTGCCATAATTAATATCAACAGTTTACATAAAAGGCAATTTATCTATGCTTCAGTTCGTTTTGCTTATGATTGGAAAATTAATACTAACATATCTTTAAGTACATTTGGCGGTGCTGGCTTATTGTATTTTCTCAATGATGCAATTGCTTCTGACAGATATTCATTTGTGCCTACTGATAGCGCAACAAATACTCTTTTGTCTAGAAAATTTACCATATTAGCAGGTAATCGCCCTTTTTCTCGCGAATTACCCGTGCAGCCTTATCTCGTTGCTGGTATTAATTTAAATTATAATCTACCAAAAATAAATAAACAGCTTGTTTTAGGTTTGAGTTATGAAACAGCAAGTCATAACTATAACTGGGGTAGAGATTTTGTTTCCCATACTTTTTATGATAATCTTGGTAATATGGCAGGTTATTTTAATTATAGTAACGCTTTTAAAAGAATATCTTTACGATGCGAGTTCAAATTTTAATACTTTGCATATTTAATTTATTTATTTTGAATAAATTAAGTTCCCAAATACAAAAGCATAGTTTTGCTATAGAAACTATAACTGACAACTACAGAGAAGCTAATAATTTTAGCAATCAAAATACAACGTTTATAAAGTCTGAAAATACAACGGGTTATCAAATTGGGCTTAATTATACTTATCGTTTGCCTAAAAATTGGTTTGTTAGCTCCAAATTAGCTTGGGGAAGGCAAACGCATAGATTTGTCTATTGGTTTGACTTACGCACAATTTCAGATTATCAATTTGTAAATGAAAGGGATATGTTTAGAGGCTTAGGAGTTACAATACAACGTCCGCATAGTTTTTTAAATTTTTCTGTAGGCAAACGCATCAATCTGCCTGAAAATTGGTTTATAGATGCTAATTTAGGCATAGATTTGCGTTTATATTTGATGAATACAGGTTTTGTTTTTCCAAAAGAGGAGACGCAAACTTATCAAAATCTAGATACTTCCTTTGTTGTAAAATATGCCAAAGCAGACCTTTTATTTAAAGGCGGTTTGAACAATACTCAATTTTTATACACAGGAGAGTTGAAAATTGGTCAAAAGTATTTAGAAAAGCACGCCTTTTATCTAATTTTAGGGCTAAAACATAGTGTAGGGTTTAGACGGGCGCAACAAAAAGCGGAATTTGAATTTTATAAAAACAATACTGAAGTCATTGGACGTTCTACATATTATAATTTTCAAAAGCAATTTAATCTAGGCTTAGGTTACCAAATGACATTTTAAAAATATACTTTTAGTACATAAATCTCGGCTCACAAGGTCGGGATTTTTTTATAAAAAAAAACAACGCTTTTTGGGCGTTGCTGTGTGGTTATTCCATAACCCTTTGTATATCTTCTGTACTACCAAATACTACCAAAATATCACCTTTCAATAAAACGGTATCAGGCAAAACTACACCCAACACTTTTTGTTTTTTACGCTTGATGCCAATAAGGTTGATTTTTTCTTCTGTGCGAATAATCGTAACAATGTTGAGATTATAACGACCGCGCAAATTAGCTTGCATCAAGGTTTGCCCTTCATAACGCTCTGGACATTTGACTTCTACTACACTATATTGGTCGGATAAAGCAAAAGATTCAACTACACCTTTCATATCCAATTTGAGGGCTAAGCGTTCGGCAGAATCTTCTTCTGGGTGGGTGA
This sequence comes from Chitinophagales bacterium, assembly GCA_013297745.1. Lineage (GTDB taxonomy): Bacteria > Bacteroidota > Bacteroidia > Chitinophagales > Saprospiraceae > JAAFIM01. The sequence continues at coordinate 3,254 of JAAFIM010000048.1, forward strand.
TTTCTTCTACGCCCATACTTTCCAATACAGTTTGGTGTAGGGCAGAAATAGCTCGTCCTACAATTCGCTTGGCTTTCAATTGCTTGAGCAAAGCTATAGTCATAATAGATGCGCCTTCTTCTTCGCCGATGGCTACTATAATAGCATCTGCATCCTGAATAGGTAAGGTTTTGACCGCTTGCACGCTGGTAGAGTCCAAGACTACGGCGTGGGTAATGGTGTCTTTGACGATTTCTATTTTATCTTCGCTTCTATCAACGCCAATAACTTCGTGTCCTAATTTGGTTAATTTGATGGCTAAAGATAAGCCAAAATTGCCTAAGCCAAATATGATAATTTTCATAAAAAGATTTATAAAAAATAATTTATAAAATAAAAAAGTGAATAAAATAGAATTGGCTTAGCTGGTCATTATACTTTCTTTGGGATAAGTATAAGGCAAAATCACCACTTGACGCATAAGGCTTATCAATAAATTAAGTGTGCCTACTCTACCCAAAAACATAACCAACATCAACACAATTCGGCTATTGTCGGATAAAGACGAGGTAAGATTGACACTCAAGCCCACCGTGCAATAAGCTGAAAAAACCTCAAAGGATAAATGTAAAAAGTTCTTGTCGGGCTCAAATATAATTAGCAAAAAACTACCCGCGCCAATAACCAAAAAAGATAACATTATCACCGCAAAAGCTTTATTAATAGATGCTTCTGGTATGGTGCGGCGGGCTACGTCTATGCGCGTTTTGCCTTTTGAAAGACTAAATATATTGAGAAAAGCCACCGCAAAAGAAGTGGTTTTTATCCCTCCAGCTGTGGAAGCTGGCGAACCACCAACCCACATCAACAACATTGTTATCAATAGGGTAGGAGCTGCCAACGCGCCCATATCTACTGTATTAAATCCTGCCGTACGCGGGGTTACGCCCCCAAAAAAGGCGGTTACAAACTTACCCCAAACGCTGCTATGTTCGGCTATAGTGCGGTCTTTTTCAAAAATATAAAATAATACAGTACCCGCTATCAATAAAATAGCAGTTGTGTAAAAAACAGTGGCTGTGTTGAGGTTAATAACCCAAGCTTTGTTGATAAATTTTTCTTTATAAAACCATAAGCGTATTTTTTTTTGTATCAAATGCTTTAAATAGGCATATACGTTAAACATAATCGGAAAACCAATCCCGCCTGCTATTATTAAACCTGCTATAACCAACTGAAACCCATAATTAAACCTTATATTGATGTCGTACAAACCACTTGACAAAGTAGAAAATCCAGCGTTACAAAATGCTGATACAGAATGGAATAAAGCAAAGAAAAATCTTTCGTCGTTTCTCAAAAAACCTGTACCAGAGAAAAAATATAAAAATAAAAATCCGATAAATTCTATAGCTAAAGTAAAGACTACAATTTTAACCACAAACTTAAACGCTTCATTGCTATTGTCCGCGCCTACATAATCTTTGACCAAAAATGTGTTCTGAAAAGAAGAATCGTTTTTAAAAAATAAACCAAAAAAACTGGTGAAAGTCATCATCCCCAAACCGCCTATTTGTATCAATATCAAAATGATGGTTTGACCAAATCCAGTAAAATCTTTTTGGGTGTCCAACACAGCCAGCCCCGTAACAGTGGTTGCGCTAGTGGCTGTAAATAAAGCTTCCAAAAAACTAATTTCTTTGTTGGCTGCATTGGGCAGCATCAATAATACCGCGCCGGTAAATATCACAATGGCAAAACTCGTTACAAATATAAGTGTAGGGCTTAGGTTTAGTCGGTCTAGATTAAACGAATACTTGGATATTTCCACCGCAAAAATAGCGATTACCATAGTTCTATCCAATAAAGCCGTATCCGTAAACATTAAAAGTATAATGTTGATGAATAAAATCCCCAGCAGCACGTATTCCAACGCAGTAAGCCGTTTTACTTTGCCCACTTGGTCTAAAATAAGCCTGAATAAAGCCCCAAAAAAGTAAAATTCTAGGTAGTAAACATCAATTTGCGCGATGACGGGATGAGATAACCAACTACTTTCAAACCCTACATCCATAATAAACAAGAACATTGTTATACAACTGGACGCAAATAGTAACAAACCTGTGAGCGAAAAGAGAAATTTATGCCGCTCGCGCAAAAAAGCAAGCGTTTTGCCGTATAAATCGGCTATTTTTTTCATAAAAAATTTATATTTAAAATTGAAAAGTCTTTTTATGGTAGAAAATTAGCTTTTCCAGGTTAGTTTTTTTTGATTATTAGCGATTAAAACCCCATTATCTATCAAAAACTCTAACGCTTTGACCAATCTCGGTTGCAAATTGCTGGGGAATAGACTGCTAATTTCGGTTATGCTCATATAACGCCCCGCAAGTACGTTTTTGAGATATTTTTTATACTCGGTTAGTTCCGCATCGGTGAAATTTTCTTTGTGTCGCCCCGTGCAAACGTCGCATTTGCCACAAACGGGCGCGTTGTGTTCGTTGAAATAAGCCAACAACAGCTGACTTCTGCATTTTTTGAGTTCTGTATAATCAATAGCCGCATTCATCCGCTCCAAATATCTATTTTTTAGAAACTCATAACGCTCTCGGTTGAAAACAATATCGGATTCGCGCAGTCTCTCTGTGCGGAAAGTGAGTTGGGGGCTGTCTTTCGCGCCCGAATAAGCGATTAAACCCTGTTGGGCTAAGGTTTCTAGACTATTTTTTAACTCGTTTATACTCCAACCCAACTTGGCGGCTATGTCTTTTTCCCGTATAGCGGCTGGATATTTGCCTATACCCTGATATTCTCTGAATAATAGTTTGAAAAATTTATCTAATCGGGGATTTTTTATATTATATTTGTATAAATCTTCTAATGAAGCCAAAACTTGTATAGTGGCGGGGATAAAAACTTGCTCGCTTATATCCAAATAATTTTCTAAACATAACATTTTCAACCCGTTGAGTGTGGGCAAAACGCTAAAATTGTACTTTTTGCAAAAATCAGTTATATCAAAATCAAAACTTTGTCCCTCTCCCGCGCCTATAGCCAGTTGATAATAGCTGCCCAGCGCGCGATAAATGTTTCTAACCGAGTTGAGTTCGGGAAACGACAGTTCATAACTTGTCCGCAATCGCTCTGCATCCACGCCATTGACCAATAACACAGCATAAGCCAATTCGCCATCTCGTCCGCCCCGTCCTGCTTCTTGAAAATAAGCCTCCAAACAATCGGGCAGGGTCAAATGCACCACCAAACGCACGTTGGGTTTATCTATTCCCATACCGAAAGCGTTGGTACAAACGATTAAACGGGTTTTGTCCGCTATCCAATCGTCTTGAATTTGGGCGCGGCGTTCTGCACTTAATCCCGCGTGGTAAAAAGCTGCGCTAAAACCGTGCTGTTGTAAAAATTCTGCTACTGCTTGAGTTTCGCGCCTGTTTTGAACGTAAATAACTCCAGTACCTTTTACCTTATTGACTATATCTAATAACTTAGCGGATTTATTCTCTTCATTCAACACCACATAAGCCAGATTAGGGCGCGCAAAACTTTGCTGAAATACTTGCTTATTGGCTCTAAACTGTAGTTTTTCTTGAATATCCACCACCACCGAAGCTGTAGCTGTAGCCGTGAGTGCCAAAAAAGCCAATTCTGGTTTCAATTCTCTAAATTCTGCTATCTGCAAATAAGCGGGGCGGAAATCATAACCCCATTGCGAGATACAATGCGCTTCGTCTATAGCCAACATAGAGATATTCATCTGCAACAAACGCGCTTTCGCCAACGGGGTAGTTAATCTTTCTGGGCTGATATACAAGAATTTATACGCGCCATAAATACAGTTATCAAAAATAATATCTATCTCTTTTTGCGACATACCCGAATAAATCGCCACCGCTTTTATCCCCCGCTTTACCAAATTATGCACTTGGTCTTTCATCAACGCAATCAGGGGCGAAATCACCACACAAATTCCCCCCATACATAAAGCTGGCACTTGAAAACAGATAGATTTGCCCCCGCCCGTTGGCAATAAAGCCAATACGTCCTTTTTCTCCAAAGCTGCGTTGATAATATCCAACTGCATAGGGCGAAATTGGTCATAACCCCAGTATTGTTTTAAAATTTCGTTGGGTGTGGGCATAGGGATAGGTTTGTTTTTAAGGGATAGGATTTAAAATTAATTCGCAAATATCTTGCATCGTTTGTATAAAAACAGCATAGCATTTCTTTGTATTTGCCTTTGAATATGGCTGATTTAAGTAATCGTAAGGCTCAATAAAGGTGAATTTGCTTGCGTTTTGTTTATTCTTGCTTAGGCAAATCGTTTCGTATCTTTCTTTACTTTCTTTGGATTTATGCGCGATGTAATTCCTTAGACAGTGTATGAAACGCAAAGTTTCTACAAAATTAGCAATACTAAAAATCGCTTCAAACGGATTTTTCTTATCTTCAAAAATATCATTCCAAATCGTACGACTTCTAAAAAACAAATCCAATACGTTGATTTCTAAATTTTTATTATCTCCTGATAGTATGTTTTTGAAATGCTTTTCGTCTTTGAAAGTCAGCCGCATAGTTGGCGCATAGCCATTATTAGCAAGCCCAGCAGTAGCATAATGTAATAAAGCAGTATTTAGAAACTTATCAAATTCCACGTAGATAGCAAAAAAAGCGGCAGACATAAGTTGCATATCTGCTGCAACTTTTGGCTTCCAAAAAACGATAGCATCTAAAAATTCCTGATTGGAAAGCGAAACTGTAGGCATAAGTGTTTATTTTAGAAGTTCGTTAAGTAAATCGTCAAGATTATTAAATGTTTTTAGTTTATTAGGACTAAGTTTTAGTATTTTGTCCATAATTTTAGACGATGAGCCTATCTTTATGAAAAGGTTCGTATAATAAGGCAAAACTTTTACACTGTTTACAGCTTCAGCAATATCAATTTTTATTGCTTTTTTTGATGATTGTTCTAGCAAGATTACAGCATTACTATTTTTTTGCATAAAATCATCAAATCGTTTGTTGTCAAATTGTTTTTCCTTTTTAGAAATGCTTATGTAGCATAAATAAAATAAGTAAACAAAATTTTGTGCGCTGTATGTTAATTGTCCTGCAACTTTAATCATTGTGTTATAATTTTGAATGGTTAGCATTTTATCCATAACCAAGTTTAACCATTCTTCTTTTTCTTGCAAAAAAGAAAGTGGTTTAGGGTTGTTTTCAAAATTTTTGTACAAGTCATCTAAGTCTTCTTCTGTCATCTTTTTTTGGTCGCCTTCTATTAAAATGAACAGCATTTGGCTAATTAATTGCGCGTCTTGCATCCTATCGCATTCTTCTTTAGTGATTATTTCTTTTTCCAAAAAAAACGCTCTGTATTGCTCTGCTAGAGTATTGCATAGAATTTTAAACTCGTTTTGATATTTGGCGTTTCGCAATTCTTGTGCATTTAAAGCGTAATTACTAGAGTTGATGCGCACAAAAATATCAGCAATTTCGCTTTCGTTATTGGTTAAAACCATTTCTACAGCCAATTCTTTTTCTAAGAAATCAGATTGTTCTTCCTCATCCAAATCGCTGTATTTTTTGCCCCCAAAGTCCCTTATACTTTCGGAAAGGGCAAATTCATCATTTATGAAAGCAAAAATAGTGCTTAAACGTTGTTGGCCGTCTATAACTTCGCGAGTCGTTTTTCTCGCTGCCACATCAGTGATAGAGCGAATATAAACGGGTGGAATAGGCATTCCTCGTAGTAGTGTATCAATAAAGTATGATTTTGTGGACATATTCCAAAGATAAGATTTGCGTTGATATTTTGGGCTGAGGTCTAATTCTCCTTTATCGTACCACGATAAAAAATCATTAATACTAAAAACGCGGGTGTTGGTTTTGGCTGGCATAATATAAAATAAGATTAAAATGAGATAAAAAATTACTTAGGTTCCAACACAAACTCTTGGCTATCGCCGCGTACATCTGTGTATTTGAACGTGAATTTGGTTTTGCTGTCTTTGCTGATAGCGCCGTTGATGTCCTGCATATCTGGAGAAACGAAATCAAAGGTAAATGTTTCCGCATCTTCGCCTATGGAGTAGCTAAAATTGGTGGTTACGCTGCTGCTGTCGGTTCGGGTGTAAATGCCATCGCAAAAATCAAACTCTTTGCTTTTGCAAGCCAAAAATTCAAAATAGACACCAGCAAAATCCGCTTCAGGAATAGCTACATTGTTGGTTTTGAACGAGGTTATTTTCCACTCGCCGTCCAAATTGTTGATAAGTTTTTGTTCTTTATTGCTGCAAGCTGAGAAAAAAAACACAAGCGAGCATAACGCGATTAATTTATTCATAACGGTAATTTTAAAAAGTATAGAAAAAAAGAAAAGGAAAAAGTGGAAAGTAAAAAGTGGAAAGTAAAAAGTAAAAGTTGGTAATTATTTCAATTTGATGCGGAACGATAAGGCAACGCCGTCGCCCCAGAAACCATTATAGCCAAAAAGGTCAAATTCTGGTTTCCAATCAAGAGAGATATTGAATGGCGCGCTGGGGAAAGTATATTCCAAACCCAAAATAGCATCTACGCCCACTACAAAATAATTGCGGTCTTCATAACGATTGCCCCACACATAGAGACCGTTCCAACTGCCAAGATGTCCGCCCAAACCAGCGTACCAAGCAAAACCCTTAGCATTGGGCAAAGCGCCGTGCCATTCTGCTAAAACAGCTAAATTAAATCCACCAAAACCGCGTCCTCCGCGCCCATTATTCCAGCCGCGAGTGGATAAAATCCCCTCAACTGCCCAAGGTGCTTTGAAAAAATGTTTCATAGTCAAACCGTAACGAGGTCCAAAACGCAAGCCTAAAGCGGTGTTATAGTTTTGTTGGGCTTGGGCTTGAGAGCTGAAGCATAGAGCCGACAGCAAAAAAGTGAGGGTAAGAATTAAATGTTTCATCTTTAAAAATTTGTTTATAAGTTAATAAAAAAACGCTGTTATCCTGATTAGTACAGAATAACAGCGCAAAGAAAAGGTTTTTTTGCCATATAACAGCAAAAGTTGAAGATAAAAAAATTAAGAGTTACGCGAATTGAGGTTGATTTTAGACTTGATGCTTTCTATCAGCGCGGGCGAAACGCTTTTGCGGCTGATTTTTTGCCTTAGGAATTCCCTGAACGATTGCTCGTGTTGTAGGTGAGCCACATAAGTGGGAGAGTTTTTGATTTCGGCGAGAAACTCGCGCTCTTCCTCCTTGCTTAAGGCACTATCTAAATACATAGTGAGCTTGCGGCGGAATTCCTGTTCATTGCTGGTTGGATTCATAAACCTAATCGCTTTTGAATTGTTGAAGAAATAAAATTAAATGTTTGATATTTTAGTCGTCTATTTCGCTGTATAAACTGCTGATAATAAACGGTTTGTTTTTGTTTTTGACTAACTAACGCATTTTCAACCGTTTGTCCTCAAAACCCAAAGAAGCTGCATATTCTTTTAGTTTTTCTTTGAGCATATTGCGGGCGCGGTTGAGGCGAGAGCGGACAGTACCAATCGGAATATCAATGATTTTGGAAATTTCTTCGTAAGTAAATCCTTCAATATCGCAGAGCAATACCACAGTGCGAAAATCTACAGGCAGTTGATTGAGGGCGCGGGTAACTTCGTCGCCTATCATATCCTGAAATAATTCGTGGCGTAAGTCGGTAAAATCCGAAAAACTTTGCTCTTCGCTGTCGTGATAAATGGCTATGTCTTCATAATCCACTTGGTTGGGACGGCGCGCTTTGCGGCGGTATTCGTTGATAAAGATGTTTTTGAGTATTTTGAACAACCACGCTTTGCCGTTTGTGCCTGCAGAATATCTGTCCACAAAACGGAGGGCTTTCAAATAAGTTTCTTGCACCAAATCGTTGGCATCGTCTTCATCATAGCAAAGGTGAAAGGCGAAGTTATACAACGCGTCGATTTGGGGCATAAGCTCCAACTCAAAAATTTCTTTTTGTGCTGCGGTCAAATCGGGCAGCATTTGAGATTCTTCTAATTGTTCGTTTTCCAAAGTCATAATAATAAAATTTGATTGATTAAAAATCCACGTTTGGTGGTCTTTCTGTTGGCATCTGGTAGCTGTTTTTGTTGAGTAATGCGTGTATAATCTATTTGCGGCGAAAAAAGTTCCCAAATTTTTATCTTTTTTTCAAAAAAATGCAACTTTTTTTCTAAATGTATAAATAGCCCCGTTTTTCTTCAGGTGCATAAAGCAGATAAACGCTGTAATATAGCCAACTTGCTGCTTTTTCTTGCCCCAATATATCGTGAAAATATTGGTTGGTCATTAGGTAAAAATCTCCCGTTTGTGGTTCAAAATCAATAAATTCCACATCGCTAACGGCTTCATCCGCAAATTGCCAATTATTTTCTAACCTAAATCTCTCACTATCGGCTGAATATCGGCGGTTATAAATTCTCAACGTTCCAACTGATTCATTTTCAAGATGATATAGAAAATATAATTGCACAAAATTTTTATCCTCTAACTCGCTCGGCAACACAAAATCTGATTTGAAAAAATGTGCGTCTAATCTCAAATCATCCACGTGCAAAGAAGTAGAATTGGCTGGAATTGGCACGCGCCTAAAATTGCCCGTCCAATATGATTTCCCACTTTTTGGGTCTCGTAGTGTTGATATAGTAACTCCTTTATTTTCAAGAATTTGTACAATTTTTTGGTTGAGTTTTTCGCTCAATTCTTGTATAAATTTATCGGCTGGAGTTTCCTCCAAATAATCGGCTACAGTCAAAAAATTTTCAAACGCTTTTCCCCAACAAGGGGGCATTCCCTCGTATTCAAACGTGTAGGGCATTTTTTTCAAACTTAAGAGAAGATTTTGTCTTTCGGCTTCTGGCAGCAGCGTTTCTGGTGCAAATTTCAACAAACCAAAACCGCCATTTAGTAACTCTTCCAAACTAATTTCTTGCATCGTAAATGGTTGATTTGTAGTTTTTTATGATATTTTTGTATAAAAAGGGTTGTGTTGAATAACCAAAGCCCCAAAACCAGCCGAAGCTGCATCAGCAGGGTAATAATCGTGAATGGCTTGAGTGGGTAGCATCTGATTGGCGCAATTATAGCTCAAAGCTGGGTCAAAAAGCTCTCTATTTTGTACTTTTTGCATATAAGTTTCCACCGACATTTGCGATTGAACCGCAGCATATCCCGACAAGCGCGAAACGCCGATAAAAGCGCGTAAGTTGTTGTCTTTCAATACGTTGCTAATCGCTTGGTTTAATAATTTGCCAATTCCCTTCCGCTGTTGGTTGCTTTTTACCAAAATTTCCAAAGCAAAAAGGCTGTCGGCTGTATCGTTAAATGCGCCAAAATTATCGGGGTCATAAATATCCGCCATCGCTTTGGGCTGGCTAAATTCATCAAAAGGGCAGAACAAACTCAATATACAACCCACAATTTCCCCGTTTTCACAGGCCACAATTTGCCCCGCTGGGTAGTGTAGGCGCAATTTTTCCATCACCTCAAAAGGGGCGTAATTGGTGTCTATATCCGCATAAGCATCGTCAAAAACGCTTATAATTTGTTCATAATCAGCAGATTGATAATTTCTGATAAAATTTTTCGGCTTGTTCATATTATTTGCGCTTTTTTCCATTCTACAGTAGCCAATGAAGCGATGATTAAAATTTCGATAATAAAATAAAAAATTCCCCAAATGCTTATATTTTGGTGGGAATAAACCGCTACAATCACACTTAGCCCGCAATAACTAAAATTGGCCACAGCTATTATTTTTAACCCTAACTGTTGATTTTCAATTATTTGCAAAAAACAGCAGCTGGAAAAAATACAGTAAAAAACCGCTATAGCAGCTAAAGTGTAAAAAATATCTGCGGACACACCCAAAAAACTTTCAAATTGTGCTAATATAAGCCCTGAAATTATGGAGGATAACGCACCCAAACTATCTATTAAAAATAGCGATTTTGGGGATATTTTTGCTAACATTTTGTTCTATTTTAACCCTTTGTTGTAGAAAAAGGACAAGTTTTTTTCGGTTTTTCGTGGTTAAAATTGGGCAAATGGTATTGTATCCATTCCAACTCTTCCAAATTATCACTTTCTCCCGCCAAAGCTGGCGAGGTCGATTGCCCGTCATAAGGCGCGATGCGCGAGCGCACACTTTCAATAATCGTTGCGTGCATTTCTACGGGCGCGAGCGGCGCAAAACTATCCGTGCGCTGAATTACCCAAGTTAGAGCGTCCGTTGTGTTGCGGCTGGGGCGATTTTGGGCGTGGTGGGGCGAATTGACGTTGAAAAACCAGGGCATTCCCATAAAACAAAACGACCAACCCTGTTCATTCGGGTTTTTGGGTATGTCAGCAGGCCAAGGTTCTGGGTCTTGCTTGTGCAAATACGCCAAAAAAGCCCACAAAAAAGCGTCGTCCGCTTCCCAATTGACAGTTTTAAGCTCAAAATTCATCAATAGCACCCGATACGGGTCAGGATTTCTTTCTATTTGGGCATAATTTTTAAAATCTTGAGCGGCTTTTTCAAACATAATCAGTTGATTATCATCATTTTCTATAAATGAAAAATAAACGCTGTCTTTGTTGATTACATTCTTGGCAAAATAGCAAGGGAAGTCATTTTTGCTGATATTTTCGCAAAAATTCTGCACAACTTGCTGCGCAAAGGGTGAAAAATTCCCCGTTTGGGATATAAATTCTGAACGCGTGTAAATCATAATAATGGTGATTAAAAAAATGCTCCGCAAATAACGCAAAAAAAAGCGTTCTTGTGCTTTTTCGCACAAAAACGCCGTCAAAAAAATCAAATTTTTAGCTTATTTTTCGTCATCTTCGTCTTCGTCGTCTTCCAACGATTCAAAAATGGTTGCATCCTCGCCTTTTTTGCCCCCTTTGGGTGATTTGCCTTTGGCTGCGCGGCGGGCTTGTTGGCGTTGTTTGCGAGCGGCTAAGTCAGCGTCAAAAAGTGCATCTTGTTTGTCGTCAAAAATTGCTTTCAATGCATCACGATGTGCTTCGCGAGTTGCTTTTCTGTCTTTTCTAAATTGCTCTTTGTTAGTTTGGCGGTTGCCTTGAATGCTTTTGATTTTGGTGGTAAACTCTTGGTTAGCGGCTTTCACTTTTTGACCTTGGGCTTCGCTCAATCCGTAGCGTTTGGTCATCCGTTTGGTGGCTGCATCGGCGCGCTGTTCGGGCGTCATTGATTTAAAATTCTCTTTTTTCTCGGCTGGAGTTTTGCCACCTTTGCCTTTTTGTGCGGATAGATTAGCCACAGAGAATAAAATAGCTAATAAGCTGATTACGAGGTATTTGAACATAATTTTATAAAAAAATTGTTAAAAAAAATTGTTTTGTTTGTAATATCCTTTGGACGGCAAAAAGTGCTCCAGGTTTAATAAAAATATAAAAAAAATTCTGCTTTTTGCAAAAAAAAGCAAAAAAATATGAGAAAAGCAGATTTCCACGCTGGAAACCTGCTTTTTTGTATAGACCTGAAGCTAAATGATAGCTTATTTTTTCTTTTTGCCTTTTGCGTCTGCGGTCTTGGTTTGTGCAGAACGAAGCGCGCGTGGAATATCAATTGTGGCGATAGGAATGCTGGGTGCATTGGTAATTTCTGTATCAGAGCTTACCACTATATCGCGTACACGCAATGATTTACCCAATTCGAGAGTGGTTACATCCACGTTGATGACTTCTGAAATGGCTTCTGGAGTGCTGATAACTGTCACGCGGCGTACTTTAAGGGTAAGCGTACCCCCTTCTTTTACGCCCTTGGCTGTGCCAACGAACTTAAGAGGAACACTAGCGCGGAATTTTTTGCCTGGAGTAAGTTCCAAAAAGTCGATGTGGGTAACTTTGTCAGTCAAAGGGTGAAATTGAATATCTTTTACTATGGCTGAGTAGTTTTTGCCATCTAAGCGGATATCAGCTTTGGCGAAAGTATCCAAATAAACTATGTGGCGAATGTTGTTGCTGTGGGCGTGAAAATGAGTTACTTCCTTACCGCCATACAATACACAAGGTACTTGCTCAGCGAGGCGAAGGTCTTTTGTCGCTTTTTTATTGCCGAGGGTTGTGCGAGGCGTTGCTTCTATTACAATGGTTTTCATTGTGGTGGATTGCGATTTAATAATTTTTGATGCTGTTTATTCTTCAATACGCAAGCTTGTTGAGTATTGAGCGCGCAAAGGTACTGTGTTTTTTTATACTTGCAAATTTTTTATTAAAAAAAGCGAAAAAAATAGAAATTATTTTTTTATTGTGGTTTTATTCGCTTCAATAATTCATTATTTTGCATACCCAATATAAATCTATAATTTGTCTGTAGCTTTCGGTTGGGCTACACCCACAAAAAGGCTGCTAAATTCGCTCACTTTCCAAATTCCCTTATCGTTTTGTTTTAACGTAATCGGGCGGGCAGAAGCTGCGCCATTGCATTTGATAAAAATACGCATTGCGCCGTTGCTTTGTTCGCTGTATTTGTTGCGGGTAAATTCCATTTTATAGGGTAAATTTCCTAGTTTATAGTTGTTTTCGGTTTTTGTACCTATAATATAACTGTGGGCTAAATGGTCTTTGTGTTTGCCGTAGTAGTTTTCTATATCGTATTTAGCCCCTTGTACGGGCGCAAAACCTTGATAAACAGAACCTTCCACTACTCGGCTTTGGTCTAAGGCTACAGTAAAAGCCTGCATTCCCAAATTTGCGTCCTGGCTGTACATCAACATAGCCACCACAAACATAGCCGCGCCCCCTTCAGGGCTGGTAGCGGTTTGGTTGCGCAATTGAACGAATTTATCCATATCAGTAGGAATGGAGGGAATGGTGATAACTTTGCTTTGCGCCCAACCCGCTTGTGCGAATAGATACAATAAAGCGGTAACAAATAATGCTTTCATTGGAATTGAGTTTGTAATGTTTGAAAATAATGACACCTTAAACATTGCAAAAAACGTGCAAATTTTTGCAAAAAACAAATTTTTTTGCAAAAATGTGTATCTTTGCATCAATTTTTTCATTCACACTATAAATTCTAAATAAAATGGATAAAAATTCAAATAAAAATGTCTTGATTGAGGGGGGAAATACCGAACTCAATAATTCCAAAGCAATTTTGGAAAAAATCCTTGCTGATTATAAAATAATGGCAGCACAAAAAACTGTATTTTTTCAAGCCCAGCCGCTTTTGCAAAAAATAGAAGAACTGCACAATGCCCAAAAACAGACCGAATTGCAGCAGTGTATTGGGCGGTGGCAAAATCTCGTTAAAAAGTATACTTTTTTGGATACGATGATTAGCGATAAGCTGAAGCAAATTCTGCTAGGAACTTTCGCTAATTCCAAAACTATAGCTGCAAAAACAGCTGCCCCACCACTAACAGTAGACCCTGTAAAAGTTGCAGCTGCCACCATTCTGATTAATAATATTTTACAAGACCCAAAACGAGTTGGTGTGTTTGACAAGATATCTAAACAGGACCTTTTAGACGATTTATTTAATAAGATACATAATCCTGTGCTAATTGACCAAGGGTCGTCAAATTTATGCGGTCCCAATGCTTTCGTTAGTGCATTGGCGTTGAGAGACCCAGAAGCCTATGTTTTGGCTGTGATTGATTTGTACACAGAAGGTAAAGCCCACGTTGGAGGTATGTGGATATCTCCCCATCCTGAAAGTTACAAACAAGAAATTACAGAGGGGCTTAGTCCTGCTGATTACATTTTATTGTCTGCTATTAGAAAGAGTAACAACACCATACTTAGTTTGTGGTATAATCCCCATACTGATTATGGTTATCAAGCTTTTACTACTCCAGCTGAATTAAAAATGTGGTTAGAATCCATTGATAACGACACAGTTAAAAGATATGAAAGTAAAAATATTACTTTTGACGAATTAACGAGACGATATAATAATGGAGCAACTATTATTTTTTTAATTCACAAAGAACGTTTTATGGACAATGAAAGTAGTCTTTTAGATTCCCCTGTGGGTAACCACTATGTTACTTTGGCATCAGCAGTGCACCAATCAGGGGAAAGCAATAATTATTTTCTACAAATTTGGAGTTGGGGCACCACCTATCCTATAAACACAAACAAAGACCACTTTCAAGCAAGCGTTCACGAAATTTTTATCTTGGATAATGAATAAAAATTACTTAGTGCTATTTTGTATCTTATTTCTTGCTTGTCAAAAAAATAAATTTTCAGATTTCGTTACCATACCTAAAAATCTAACTGTAAAAAAAGGTGAAATTGTACAATTAAAAGTTTTCCTGAAACGCCCTGTTACCCTCAAATACAGTACTATTGCCGCAAAAGTATCAACTAATAATTCTAATTTATTAGCCATTCGCAATTTTAATTATGAAGCTTGTAATCCTAATGGTGAGATATTTCCTATATTTCATTACGCTACAATCACTTTTGAAGCTTTAAATGTGGGTGAAACGGGGTTGGTTGTTTCTACTGAAATGTTTGTAGAAGATAATTTAAAGGAAATGTCCGATTTTATAAATGTTAGAATTGAAGCTACTGAAACCAAATAAAACCGTCGTCAATGGTTAGAATAATCTTTGTTTTTTTACTTCTGTCTATCTGTGCTTGTGTAAGCCAAAAAAAGTACAATTTGCTACAAAAAGAAGTAGAAACGTATAAATTGCTTAGGCAAAATACAGAAACAAACGACAACGCAAAGTGTCAGCCAACTAACAAGACCACAAAGCATCATAAAATATCTACGTATCCGATTATTCCGCAATGCTTTTCCGTTAATTTTCTCGTTTCTGATGCCTATAATATCACTTCTAATCAAATTTTGCAAACTAAAAATGATACGGTTTCTGCCCTGCATTTATTTGCGTATGTTTGTTGTGATACTAGTTTTTTTATGTCTAAACCTTCCCAGTTGAATACAAATCCCCTCAAGACTCGCTATCGGTTTATTCACGAAAAAGATACTTTTTGGTATGGGCATTGTTTGTGGGCTGTTGATTCTATAAAGCAACATCTCGCGAGAGGGGCTGATGATAAAAACTTGTCTATACACGGCGCAAGATTTAAATATGGACACGATGTATATATGCAATGTGTAGATTGTAGTAGCGCGTTCAAGAATGAAAAAGGCGAATGTTTATGCAGCCGATAGCTACTAATTTTAAAGCAGCTTTAGCAGTGCTCAAAAAATATAAAGTCAATCCTAACTTTTTCAAAAAAGCAAATTTTTTAGCAGAAATGTGTATCTTTGCATCAATTTTTTTATTCATAAAAGGTGTTTAGTAAGGTTTTAAAAGCTAAAACAAGCAACAATAACATAAGGCGCGCTCAATAGCGTGGGGTTTTACACCCCACGCGGCAATAAAAATTTTATCAAAATATATCATTTTTTTATTTGATTTCGTGCGTGGGGTATAAAACCCCACGCTATTGAGCGCGCAAATTGTACACAGTTTTTCTTACTAAACATCTGTATACTATAAATTCCAAATAAAATGGATAATAATCTAGATAATGTAGCAAGGTATGCTGTTGAAAACCCTAATAGTTCAGTTCTCACGTTGACAATACTCAGCTTCACACAAGAAAGTTTTTACGCCAAAAGCTTTTTTGATATAAATGTAGACAAATTACGCGCTGAAATTAATTTAAAAACTATTGGTACAGATAAAATTTGGCAGCGTGAAATATCTATTACTTAGTTTGTGTTACTTGTTTGCTTGCCAAAATAAATTTGTTAGACCTGTTTGTTTTGACCTAATGGAAGAAAAGTATAAATTTTATGCTTCTTATGATTGTGATGACTATTTTATCACAAGTATTTTTTTTTCTGAAGAACAGCCTATCTATTTAGGCGTTTTTTTTGAAAATGGTGATACTTTGGCTTATACAGAAAAAAAAGATTTAGAATGGCCACCTGCTACTGAAATACGCGCCACCAAAGATAGTGCTGGAGCTATTTTACAAATCACAATAGAAGAAAATCCCAAATTATTTGACAAAATTAGAGAATTGGAAATATCCGTAGGAGCTGGCTTGCCTGACGGCAAAGGCGGAATAAAGCATTTGAGGGCTTGTATTGAACCCTGTACGACTTCTGCTTTCATCTATTTGCAAACGGTGATGTGGGCGCATACTTCTTTTTATAGTGATAGGCACGAGCAAGAGCGGCAAAAGTACTTGAAAAAATATAAAGAGTACAAATCGTGGTGGTAATACAAAATAATTTTAGTAAATTAATATCAATGCAGCTTTCACCTTGTGAAGGCTGCTTTTTTATACTCTTGCGCTCAAAAAATATAAATTTGAACCCATTTTTTTGAAAAAAACAAATTTTTTTGCAAAAAAATATAATTTTTGCAACCTTATCACAAAAATAGCGTATATTTGCGGCAAGTTTTTTAACTAATATATTTTCATTCATTACAACAACAAAATTAAGTATTAAGCACTCAATATGGCTAATCAACTTTTTCTTGAGGGTAAAATTTATAAAATTGACCCCACACAACAAATTAAAGACACATTCAAAAAACGCGAATTTGTTATAGAAACAGAAGAGCAATATCCACAAAAGGTGAAATTTGAATTTACCCAAGATAAATGCGACCAATTGGGCAGCGACCAAGCTCCAGCTTATGGTGTAGGCGAAAGAGTAAAGGTTTCTTTCAACATACGTGGCAGCGAATGGCAACAAAAGTATTATGTAAATTTGCAAGCGTGGAAAATTGAGCGCAATGCAGGCGACCAACAAAGCGCACCAGCACAAAACCAAAATAACAATTACAGCAACCAAACCAGCCAGCCTGTGATGCAAACGCCTCCTGCTTTTAGCAATACGACGACTGCTAATACAGACTCAAATGAGGATTTGCCGTTCTAATATCAAATTTTTATCGCTGAAAATTTAGTTTTTGGCCAAAAATACAAAAGACAAGTTTAGCTTTGCGCTAAATTTGTCTTTTTTTATTCGTTAAAATATGGAAATTACAGAAATCAAGCCTTTTGAGTTGGAGTTTAGCCGCAATTTGCCTGAATTGTTGCACCAACTTCATATTAGTATAGCTTTGACGACTTATCAAGCGGGCAAGGTGATTATTATCTCTGCGCCCACAGCACAGACGCTAAACCAACGTTTGCGCAATTTTCGCAAACCTATGGGTTTGCATTATGAGAATGGGCAGATTATTTTAGCGACCAAGTATGAAGTGGTTGTTTTTAATAACGC
This sequence comes from Chitinophagales bacterium, assembly GCA_013297745.1. Lineage (GTDB taxonomy): Bacteria > Bacteroidota > Bacteroidia > Chitinophagales > Saprospiraceae > JAAFIM01. The sequence continues at coordinate 20,501 of JAAFIM010000048.1, forward strand.
GCCTGAATTGGCGGCTACTTATCCGAGATTACAAAACCGCTATGATGCGCTTTTTTTGCCTCGGCTGTCTTATCACAGCAATTATTTGGATATTCACGATGTGGCTTTGGGCGAAAACGGTAAAATTTTGGCGGTCAATACCTCTTTTTCGTGTATAGCCGAACTCGATACTTTTTATAACTTTAAGCCTATTTGGAAACCTGATTTTGTGAGCGAAATTTGCCCAGAAGACCGTTGTCATCTCAACGGAATGGTGGTAAAAGAAGGAAAAGCTATTTTTGCTACAGCTTTCAATCAAGGCGATAGCCCCAAATCGTGGAAAGCGGATATTACCCAAACGGGAGTTTTGATAGATATTGTTCAAAACAAGATAGTTTTAGCTAATTTACCTATGCCACATTCGCCCAAATTGTATCAAAATGAACTTTATATGTTGCTTTCTGCCACAGGCGACTTAATAAAAGTAAATCCTCAAAATGGCACTTATGAGCTTGTTTTTCAAACATTTAGCTTTGTGCGGGGTTTATCTTTTTATGGTGATTATGCTTTTATAGGTACGTCGCGTTTTCGCAAAACATCTTCAACTTTTGCCAAACTACAATTGGCTTTGCAAAATGACCAATGTGGGTTTGTGGTCGTTCATTTGCCCACTCGAACCAAAGTAGCTGAATTAAGATATAAAAATTCGGTCAATGAATTGTACGAAGTGGCTATTTTACCAAATTGTCGTCAGCCGCTTATTTTGAACAAAGAACGTGAAGAGTATTTGCGGGCTGTATCTACGGCTGATTGGAGTGGTTGGCGCAAAGCTAAAAAACGGAAATTGGAGTAGAGAAGTTAGGATTTGAAGAAGTTAGGAGGTTAGGATTTGAAGAAGTTAGGACGTTAGGATTTGAGGAAGTTAGGACGTTAGGATTTGAGGAAGTTAGGACGTTAGGATTTGAGGAAGTTAGGAAGTTAGGATTTGAAGAAGTTAGGAGGTTAGGATTTGAAGAAGTTAGGAGGTTAGGATTTGAAGAAGTTAGGAGGTTAGGATTTGAAGAAGTTAGGACGTTAGGATTTGAAGAAGTTAGGACGTTAGGATTTGAGGATAAAAATTATAAGAACAGAAAATCTTAGTGTCTTAACGTCCTAAAATCTTAGTGTCTTAACGTCCTAAAATCTTAGTGTCTTAACGTCCTAAAATCTTAGTGTCTTAACGTCCTAAAATCTTAGTGTCTTAACGTCCTAAAATCTTAGTGTCTTAACGTCCTAAAATCTTAGTGTCTAGTGTCTTAACGTCCTAAAATCTTAGTGTCTTAACGTCCTAAAATCTTAGTGTCTTAACGTCCTAAAATCTTAGTGTCTTAACGTCCTAAAATCTTAGTGTCTTAACGTCCTAAAATCTTAGTGTCCTAAAAATATCAATTACAAACCAAGTGCATCAATTCATCAAAGTCTAAGGCTGGTGCGTATGTACGGTCGTTGTAGCTAGTGGCACAAAATTTCAGGCTATCCAAGCGTTCATTCACAAAATTGAGGCTAAGCATTACGTTGCCAAAAAGTTGGGGAATGGGTTCGCCTTTGGGCAAATCAAATTTTCTGGGTGGTTTTAAATAATGCCGTTGGGTGCTTTCTACCACTTTGCCTTTGCGTACAGCACGCACGTCGGATATGTGAGGCCAGTAACCCAATCGTTTTAGGCGATTTTTGAAAAAATCAAAAATGTGTTGCATATCATCGCAGTCCCAACGTTGCGGGTCAAAATGTACAACAAATCCATTGACAGAAGGTATCATCAAAAAAGTGAGGTGTTCGTCTGTCTTCTTTTTGGTTTGTTGATATTGTTGAAAATGAGCAGATAACCAGCCAAGAAATTCAGTTTTTTGTTGGGATTGTTCCCAAATAGCATATTGTTGGGCTTCGTTTTCGCTACGTTCTATGACCTCGTGCAACAATAACTCTTCTTTGGCTTCTGCCTGATTATTGTTTTTTGGGGAGGGATTACTGAATAATAATTTTAGCCGATTCCAAAAACTCATAGAAACGTTGGATAAAGTTTGCGGTTTGGTAGAATAATTCATAGTGGTAGAAATGGAAAAATGGGAAAAAAATTGATAAAGAGCAACTATTTTTTGTCCTACTATCTTACATATACAATTTATGCGTTTTTTTGTTTGATAATCTTTAAAAAAAAACTTTGTTTTGGGTTCAATTTTAACCTTTTTTAGCCGTTGGGGGCAAATTTTGGCTGTGGCTGGGCTTAGTTTAGCTTTATTTTTAGCCTTAATAGCTGCTTATTTGGGTGCGGATATTTTATTTTTGCCTGCTTTGTTGGCTTTGGCTTTTCCTTTTTTGTATCTGGGCAATTTATTGGCTGCCATTTGGTTATTTTACCGCAGACATAGGCTTTTATATTTGCCTTTAGTTTTGTTGGCCTTGGCTTTGCCTCGTATTGGGGATTTGTACAATGTCTATAACCATAATTCTAACAAAAGGTTTGAGTATAGCTTAATTAGTTATAATTTACACTATTTCAATTATTTACATCAACAGGAAAAAATGCCTGCGCGCAAAAACTTGGATACTATTTTAACCCAGTTGATAGCTATTAATTCGCCTATTTTATGCTTGCAAGAGTTTTCGGGTCAAAACGCACAATTGTCGAAAGCCGCCAATCAATTTATGACCGCTCGTTATCCGCACCAGCATCAAGGCGGGGGAAGTTCTTTGGCTATTTTTAGCCGTTTTCCAATCCTGAATGTGGGTAAATTGGCTTTTCCCAACTCGCATAATTCTGTTATTTGGGCTGATATTCAATTAGTTACGCAACGGGTTAGGGTTTATAATATGCACTTGCAATCTGTAGGTTTGGGGGCTGATGCTGAACACGTTTTTGATAATCAAAAAAATCAAAATATGCCCAAATATAAGCGAATTGGCAGCAAATTATCCCGCGCTTTTGCCTTGCGGGCAGAACAAAGCCGCTTGTTGTTGGCTGAATTGAAAAAATGCCCTTATCCGATAATTTTGGCTGGGGATATGAACGATACGCCCGCTTCTTACGCGTATGCGAAAATTTCTAGCTTTTTGCACGATAGTTTTGCCAAAGGAGAAGCAGGTTTTGGGGCGACTTATAACGGAAATTTGCCCTTTTTGCGGATTGATTATGTCTTTTTTAGCTCACATTTTCAGCAATTTAACCAAAAAGTCTTGCCCTTGCGCTTTTCTGACCATTATCCCGTGCGGGTAGATTTTAATTTTAAATAATTAGACAATAAATAAAGTTATGAATATAAAAAACGATACTGAAGAGACCAAAAAGCTAAAAGAATTATTTTATACAGCAGAAAAAGAGAATATAGAATTGGCTTTTACTGTAGCACAAAGTACTGATAATCAACAATTTTTAGATTTTTATCAACAATGGGAACAAATTTATTCATTTTATCAAAAATATCACGTTTGGGGTTGGACGCATTTTAATCATTTATCCGATTTATTGTCTGTCGTGCAAAAACACGGGCTTCAACTATCCAATTTGGGCATAGAAACTTTACCTGATTACTTTGTTGTGGCTGGCAAAGTTTGCAAATCAATAAATCTAAATCTTAACAATTTATTCAAAATACCTGAAGTTGTGCAGCATTTTTCGCAATTAAAACAACTTAGCTTGGATATAACTTGTTTGCAAATGTTGCCTGATTGGTTGTTTGAGTTCAAAAATTTGGAAGGTTTATACTTAGAAGCGAATTTTATTAATTATTTAACCCCCAATATACAATTTTTATCCAATTTGGTTAGGTTTGATTTTGTACAAAATAGAGTTTGCGAATTGCCTGCAACTTTTGCTTCTTTACAAAAATTAGTACATTTAAAATATGGCACAAAAATAAAAAATGCGGAAATAATGGCTTTTCCAACACCTATTTTAGCTTGCCAAAAGTTACAAAGTTTAATTTTACAGAATCTATACTTACAAGAAATTCCTGCTCAAATTGCTGATTTAGTTCATTTGGAAGAGTTGCATATTTTTGATTGCGAGATAGAAAATCCAACTTTTGAGTTCAAAAGTTTAGCAAAATTGCGGTTTTTAAGCCTTTCAGGTCAGCATATTAAAACCATTCCTGATAGTGTTTTGGCTTGCGAGCAATTGACTGAACTTGGTTTATCCAACACACAAATTGATAAAATTCCTGTAGAAATTAGCCGCTTGCGCAATTTACAAAAATTATATTTGCAAAATACGCTAATTGATAGCAACAGTATAGAATTTTGGGAATCACAACTGCGGCGTTGGTTGCCCCAAACGGAGGTAGAATGGGGCTTTTTCTAACCGTTGATAAAGGTCATAATCAGCTCAAAAATTCCAAACAGACGCATTACAGCCCACAAAATCATCACCAACAACAACCTGTACACCCAAATGGGGGCGTTGGGATAATTGGCGGAAAAATAACCCCCAATAAATCCGCCTATAAATTGCCCAGCCGCTAATGTTCCCCCGATTTTCCAATCAATTAGCCCAGCATAGGCGAAAATTATCAGACCTACAGCCGTATAACTTACCGTGCTTACCGTTTTTATCGCGTTGGCTTCTGCCAAACTGTAGCGCGCACCCAACACCAACAAAACTAGCAAAAAAATACCCATTCCCATTTGTATAAATCCACCATAAAAGCCTAATAATAAAGCACTTGGGACTAATAAAAAGCGGGGAATTTTAAAATTAGAATCTGTTTGCCGCAGCCAACGTTCGGGCTTAACCAAGACCACTAATAACAATAATAAGAGTAGATATTTAATTACAGTCTTAAATTGGGCATCATTAACGTAAAATGTCGTGGCAAAACCGAACATAGCACCCACAAAAATACAAGCGAGCAGCAGATAATTTTTTTCTAAATTTAGTTGCCCCGATTTATAAAATTGGGGGATAGAACCCGCGCCTTGAGTTACGACCCCCAACCGATTGCTGGCGTTGGCTACAGCAGCCGATAAGCCGAACAAATCCATTAAAATATACAGCGTTATCACCGAACCGTTGCCAGCCAAAGTGTTGATAATCCCAGACGCAATACCGCCAAAAAGGGCGATTATATAATTCTCCAGCATTTAGCTTTTTATCGTTTGGCAAAGTTCTACCAATACCCCGTTGGATGATTTGGGATGCAAAAAACAGACTAATTTATTATCTGCGCCGCGTTTTGGTTCTTTATTTAAAAGAATAAATCCCTCATTTTCAAGCCTTTGCATTTCGGATAAAATATCTTCTACCTCAAAAGCGATGTGATGAATGCCCTCGCCGCGTTTTTCTATAAATTTGGCTATCGCGCTATCGGGGTTGGTAGCTTCCAACAGCTCAATTTTCGCCCCGCCACATTGAAAAAAAGAGGTGCTAACCGCTTCACTTTCAACGGTTTCTATTTTATAAAAAGATTGTCCGAATAGTTTGGTAAATAATTCGTTGCTGTTTTCTAGACTTTTGACGGCTATGCCTATGTGTTCTATTTTCATAAATTTAGAATTTTATTTTTAAAAAAATTAGCATAAAAAAAAACGAGTTTCTTATGCAGAAGCTCGTTTTTTTTTGTGATTTTTCGCCACGTTGTCAAAATAAAAATATGCTATATATTAGTAGTTTGAATTGTAATCGTTGCGTCTGTTGTTGTTGCGGTTGTTGTTATAACCACCACCGCCTTGGCTGTTACCACCGCCACGGTTATCAGTTGCTTCTTTGCAAACGATAACGCTGTTTTGATATTCAACACCATCCAATTCTGCTATAGCTTTGGCAGCTTCAGCAGCATCAGGCATATCAACGAAGCCGAAGCCGCGAGATTTGCCAGTTTCGTGGTCAAGAATAACTTTGGCAGAATTAACTTTACCAAATTGCTCAAACAATGCTTGTAAATCCTCAGAAGGAGTTTTGAAATTGAGCTTAGCTACAAAAATTTTCATTAGAAAAAAAAATTAAAAATATAAAAAGAAATCGGAAAAGCTAAACTGCCTTTCGCTTCACAAAGGTAAGCACAAAAAAATTATTGTGCAAATTTATTTTCAAAAAAAGGCTAAAAAACTGCATTTATTTTCAAAAAAAGCAAAAAAAAGCAAAAAACGGCTATTTTTTGTTCAAAAAGCTAATTTTTCTTCGCCATTCGGCTGCAACTATAGAAGCAGTACACGCTACATTTAGAGATTCTACCCCGTTATGCATTTCTATAAAAAGGGCTTCATCTATATATTGGGCGACTTGGGGCGAGATACCTAAGGATTCGTTGCCCATAATAAAAATGGATTTGGGCGCAAAAGGAGCAGTTTGATAAAAATTTTTGGCTTGTGGCGACAAACTCAACCCATAGATGCGAAAGCCTTGTTTTTTGGCAGCAGCGAGGGCAGCGGGCAGTTGTTCGCACTTGAGTAGCGGACTTTTGAAAATAACTCCAGCAGAGGCTTTGATGACCAGCGAGTTGATAGAAGAAGCCCCTTTGCGAGGCAATAAAATGCCGTCCATACCCAAACCAGTACAAGAGCGGATGATTAAGCCGACGTTGGCTGGGGTGGTGACCCCGTCTATAGCCATAATACCTTGATTGGGTAGATGTTGATTTTCGTACAAATAAGCCTCAAAATCGTTCATAGCGGGTACAATCACATCTGCGGCTATGCCTTGGTCTTGAGTGGGGCTTTTGGAAATTTTGGAAACTTCGGCTGCTGTGCTTTTTAGCGGTTCTATCCCCAATTGGCGGCAAGCGGCAAAAATTTCATCTATTAATTCACCTTTAGCATTTTTGACGATAAAAACCTTATCTATTTTAATATCGGGCGTTTGCAAAACTTCCAAAACAGGTTTTCTGCCAAAAATGGTAATAAATCTATCGCGTGGGTGTTTGTTGGATTGCATTAGTATACTTTGGTGAAATTAAATTGTTCAAACTTAATAATATTGACTGCGCTATTTTCGTAGCGATTGATAACGGTCTCTGTTTGTATTTCTGTGGCTTTCATCACTTTGCGTTCTCTCATCAAGGCTTCTATTTTTATGGTGTTGTGGCGGCCTTTGTAGGGTTCTTTGTGGAGATGATTGCGAAAATCTGTACCATACTTTTTCAACATTCTACCAAAATATAACATCAAGTCAAAACCTATATAAGCAAATTCGCGTGGCGGCATACCATATTTGGCAAAATAAGCCTCCTTAAATCTGACGATATTGGGTTCTTTGAGGTCAGCAAAACAATCTGTAACCAAGTGCAAACGCGTACTTTCAAATTGTTCGGCATTGACACCTTCAAAATACTTCCATTGAGATTGACCGAATAAAATATAGTCTTCTTGGGTAGAAACTTCCCCCACTTGCCAGCCTATAGATTGATGCAAATGACTGGTCAAATTCGTTACAAAATTTTCTCTATTGCTCAAAACCACGATGATATTGGTTTGACCGCGTTTGATTTGTGCTCTAAAAGCATCGGACGAAAATTTACCTTCTACAGACATATATTGATTGACTCTTTGGTTGGGGTCGCGGCGGTATATGCCATATTCTTCTTGAAACTGCTCCATAGCCAAGCTATCTTCGCGAGTACCAACCAACACTATATTTTTGCTGCGGCGAAAAGGGGCAGTTTCCAAATACTTGAGTATATTGCGGGCTTGCATTCTTGCAGTGGGGCTAAATTGGATAAAGTAAGGATTGTCTTCAGCGCTGATTTCTTTGGGATTGAGAGGCGATATTATCGTTTTTTTATAATTTTGGGCGAAAGCCGACATTGTGCGCAATTCTGCTCCAGCCATAGGCCCAATGATTAAATCCGCTTTTAGCAATTCTTCTTTTATCAATAAGGTTTGCAACACACTATCGCTATCTTTGCTATCAAAAACAGAGATAAATAAATTGATATTTTCGCGGCGCAAGCTGTCGTAAGCCATTTGTACCCCTTCATAAAATTCTAAAGCGCGTATGGATTTGGATTCTGTTTCTCCATTTTTATTGGTGCCGCCTGACATAAAAGGCATAACAATAGCCACATTATAAGCTGCTTTTATGGGATTTTTGTTGCTGCTGTCTATATTGACCACATTTTTGCTGCTGTCGCGTACCCGAATTTTAGCTATTGTATCTTTTTTGATTACTTTGCCATATACAGATTCATAGCAAATGACAGTTCTAAAATTATTTTGCGCGGGGCTGGTGTCGCAATATCTCAACGTGTCTATTTTTATGACCAAAGGTTCTTTATTGGTTTTTGGGGTATCGCGTTTGACCACAATTACTGTGTCTAAATTACTTTTGTTGTTGCCGCCCGAATTGCGCAAAAATTTGCAACTTGAGGTGAAAATAAGCAACAAACAGGCGAAAAAAGCGTATAAAATTGTTTTCATATAATGAATTTAAAATAAGGAATTTTGTAGAAACTGAAAAAAATACCATTTTCGGACGCAAAACTAAGTCTAAAGTGCAAAAAATTATCCTTTTTTCTCACAAAAAATCCTTTTTAACGCTTTTATAATTATATTTTAGCTAATTTTGCCAGCTATTTCTTTTTTTACCTAAAAAATTTTTCTAAAAAATGGGTTTTTTTGATAAAGTCAAAGGCTTCTTTAATGTAGATGGAGCCAAAATTGAAATCAATGAGGTGGAAACACCTTTTCCGTTTACCGA
>JAAFIM010000049.1 GCA_013297745.1 Chitinophagales bacterium
CAAGCTCAATTGTTTTAAATTGACGCATTTTTCCAACTCCTTCCAGACGCTATCTGGGTTAACATTTAGGTCGTCAAAGTATAATTTATACACTTTTTGCGGGTTTTCTATAGGCAGTTGGGGGTTGGAATATACAGGCGCTTGTTGCCAATGTCCCGTATCGCTGTTGTCTATTTGCGCGCAAAGGTAGCAAGAAAAGCAGCAAAAAAGCCACATTTGTAAAATTTTGTTCATTTATATAAAAAAATTAGGTTAAAAAACGCGCAAATATAAAAATAATTTCTACCTTTGCAGCCGCAAAAAATGAAAATTCAGTGAAAAATAATCCCGATAAACCCAGCAAAAGCCGCAAAAAGCGTTTCCAATTCAGTACGCATAGCCTAGCCGAAAGCAAAAATACTATGGATTTGTTGGGAAGCGATTATTTGCCCCCGCCTCCACAAATTGTATCTGAACCTGACGAATTTGAGTTGTTTATACGCAAAGTAGAAGCCTTTTCGGCACAGCAGTTTTTGGAAAAAGCAGAGCAAGCTACCATTTCTACCCAAAGTGAAGAAAGTATACAAAAAAGCGTGGTGGTGTATCAAGAGCTAATTTCTGAAACTTTGGCAGATTTGTTGGCTAAACAGGCTAAAATAAAACAGGCGATAAAAATGTACCAAAAATTATCAGCCCAACAACCCAATAAAGCAGATTATTTTAACCATAAAATAGATATTATTCGCCAGAATAATAAATCATAAACCAATTTCAATAAAAAATGACCGCATTATTAATTATTCTCACCGCGCTAATCTCTGTAGCGTTGATATTCATTATTTTGGTTCAAAATCCTAAAGGTGGCGGGATTAGCTCCGCTTTTGGCGGAAGTCAAGCTGCCAATCAATTGATGGGTGCAGCCAATACTACCGATATTTTGGAAAAAATCACTTGGGCTTTGGCTGGTTCTTTGCTGGTTTTGTGCTTGGCTGTGGGTATTTGGGCTAAAGGTTCGAGTACAGGCGGCGGGCTAAATATAGAAACAGGTACTGGCACTACCACCACCCAACCCGTAAATAATGGACAACCTGCACCAACAGATACAACCACAAAATAACAGGTTGTGGGTTTAAAACAAAATTTATCAAGCTCGCTTGCTGTTATTCAGCGAGTGGGCTTTTTTGTTGATATAAATTATATTTTAACCTTATTTTTATCTTTTATAAAAAAATGGCTATTCGTAAAAAAAATAACGAAACTGATACCCCTAAACCTAAATTTACCGCCGAAGGTTGGGCAAAAACTAAATTATTGCTAAGCTTTTTGCGCCCTTATCTCTGGCATTTTGTAGCTGGTATGTTTTTTTTAATTTTGGGTAGTCTTATTTTTATGGCTTTTCCTTTGGCTACAGGCGAATTGATAGACATAGCGGCGGGCAAATCCAAATATGGGCTAACCTTATCCGATTTAGGGTTGGCTTTAGTATTGATTTTGGTTATCCAATCTGTATCTTCGTATCTCCGCGTTTGGTTGTTTACCCATATTAGCGAGCGGGGGTTGGCGGATATACGCCAAGTATTATATCAAAGGCTTATTTATCAACACCTTAGCTTTTTAGAACAAGAACGGGTTGGCGAATTGACCAGCCGCAGCACAGCCGATATTCAACAGTTGCAAGATGTGTTTTCTATCAGTTTGGCAGAATTTTTTAGACAAATTATTATGTTGATTGGCGGCTTGGCTATTATCGTGTGGAGTGCGCCCCGCCTTGCGCTGTTGATGATAATAACCTTGCCTGTGGTGATTTTCACCGCTATATTTTTTGGCCGTTATATCCGCAAATTGTCTAAACAAAGACAGGACGAAATGGCTAAAACGGCGGTTATATTGGAAGAAACGCTACAAGCCATCAGCGTGGTCAAAGCTTTTGGCAACGAACCGCACGAGACTAGCCGTTACAACCAATCTATTAAAAACGTGGTCAATATCTCTATGCGTTTTGCGCGCATTCGGGGTTTATTTATCGTGTTTATCATCACCGTTTTATTCGGGTTGATGTTTTTTGTGCTGTGGTCGGGTGCGGCTATGGTGCAATCGGGCGAAATTAGCAACGGGGTTTTGGTCAGCTTTATCGTTAATACGGCTATAGTCGGGGGGGCAATGGCAAGCTTGGGCGATTTTTATACCCAAATGTTAAGAGCTATTTCTGCATCGGAGCGTATTATGGATATTATCAATCTGCCCACTGAAATGGAAGCGCAAATTTTACCCAATACAGCTTTGCCCCTAAACGGAAATATACGCTTTGAACAGGTTGATTTTCAATACCCAGCGCGGGCAGAAATGCCTATTCTCAAAAAATTATCTTTTGAGGTGCAACAAGGGCAAAAAATTGCTATAGTGGGCGCATCGGGCGCGGGCAAATCTACCATTATACAATTATTATTACAATTTTATCCCCTAAAAGGGAACGGTAGCGGGCAGATATATTTGGATAATACCCCCGTAGAGCAAATTCCCCTCCAACAACTTCGCCAAAGTATGGCTATAGTGCCGCAAGAGGTGATTTTATTCGGCGGAACTATCCGCGAAAACATATTATACGGCAATCTCAACGCCTCCGATGCAGAAGTGCAGGCAGCTGCCCAAAAAGCAAACGCTTGGGAATTTATACAAAGTTTCCCCGAACAACTCAATACTATGGTGGGCGAACGTGGGGTCAAATTGTCGGGCGGGCAACGCCAACGGATAGCTATAGCAAGGGCTTTATTAAAAAATCCTAGCATTTTATTGTTGGATGAAGCGACTTCTGCTTTAGATGCAGAATCCGAAAAGTCGGTACAAGCCGCTTTAGAAACCTTAATGGAAGGGCGCACCGCTATCATAGTGGCGCATAGATTGGCGACCATTCGCAATTGTGATAAAATACTCGTTTTGCAAAATGGGCAAGTTGCCGAATCTGGCCGCCACGAGGAGTTGATAAAGATTGAAAATGGCATTTATCGCCAATTATCAGCTTTACAATTTACCCACCAAAGCCAATTTTAACCCCAATTTTAACCCTCATTTTTTCCCTAATTGGGTTTATAACGCCTCTCGCGGCAAGCATCGCTACAATATATCACATTGTCCCAATTCTTTTCCCATTTTTTTCTCCATACCATCTCTCGCTTACAACAAGCGCAAATTTTAGTCGGCAAGTCGGATTTTTTAACCGATTTGCCGCTTTTTTTATCCGTTTTTTTACCCATTTGTGTTAATAAATTATATTTTGGTTGAAACGATGATTGCAGTTTATATAAAAAACATTGTTTTAAAAAGTGGCAAGATGACAGTTTATCAATTTTTGTGTATGTTTGCCAATGGCAAGATGGCATTTTATCAATTTTTGTATATGTTTGCCAATGGCAAGATGACAGTTTATCAATTTTTGTGTGTGTTTGCCAATGGCAAGATGGCATTTTATCAATTTTTGTGTATGTTTGCCAATGGCAAGATGACAGTTTATCAATTTTTATGTATGTTTGCCAATGGCAAGATGACAGTTTATCAACTTTTGTGTATGTTTGCCATTTTACAACCACAATACAAACAACTATAGCGTAGTTTTGTTTATAAAAAGAAATTATATTAAATTTGAAAAATAAGTGTAAAACGGCAGCGTAAGTTATTAAAGATAGTAATTATAAAAACTTGCGTTTGAGAAATTTTTTAAACGGCGTGCGCCTAAAAATTTTATTTCTTCGTACTTTTTGCAGGCGCAAAAAGTACCAAAAACGCCCTGTTTCTACAAACTTGTTCGCTCCGCTGGCTAAAGCTGCGCTCCGTCTCACTTCAAACAGTGTAGAAACTCAACGGATTGGTGTAGTTACGCGCTCCGCGCGGCACGTTTTATTGCATACTTACTTTTTAAATTCTATATTATAAAAAAAGCAAAACTACCAGCGGCAATTTTGCTTTAAACGATTGGATTAAAAAGTATAAAATAACGATTGGCAAAAAATTAAAACCGATTGCTTTGAAGAGAAAAAAAGACAAAAAATATCGCCAAAAAAGCCAAAACAACCAAACTAATAATCAACCAAACAGATATTTTCCAAAATAATTTCCTGCTTTGTATAACATTAGCAAAATCGTTAATGTTTTTGCTGCGTATAAATTCGGTAATTTTATTCCCATAATCAAATAGAATAAAATTAGCCCACAAAGAAATGCTAAAATAAATCAAACAAGAAATTATAACACTTACGCCCCACGTAGCGGGCAAAAAACTTAATAAAAAGCTAACCGTGCCAATAATGATTAAGTTTGAAATAAAATAAATGACAGCAGCAAATTTAACCCAAAAAGCGTTGGCGGGTAAAGATTGGATGACTTCATTGCTTATTTCGTCGTTTTGCGATTCGTTTTCGTCGTCCAACAGAGAGTTTTGATAATCCATTATTTTAAAAAATTAAAAATTTAAGCCTAAAAATAATAATAAAAATTAGCGGGAAAGTTCTTCAGTTATTTTATCCAAAATTTCTCGCCAGTCGTCGTTGAAAAAAGAAAAATAAATAATCGCGCCAATCAAAAAGAGTAAAAGCAGAGAAGAATAAACCACTGTTAGGATAAAATACGTTTTTTCGTGTTTAAAACTGGTTAATAATTCCGAATTATTGCCCGTTTGGCTATACCTTTGAGCTGCTGTAGCAGACAATAGAATAAAAACACCAGTAGCGATAGAAAATAAAGCGGATAAACCGTTAGAGGTTAAACTTAAAACCGCCCCAATAAGGGTCAAAATAGCAAAAGCCAACTGCCAAGAAGCCGCATTGTTGACAAGTTGCCTCAATTTAAACTGTTCCATTTTTGAATTAGGGTTAAATGGTGATTGTAAAATGATAAAAATACTCAATTAAATTAATCCAATCGTTAATTTTTTATATAAAAAAGCGCAAACCAAATAAAGCGCAGATAGAGCTGATAACACTAAAGGCTATAAATATCCATTTTTTCCATTTTAGTGCATTTTGTAGGTCAAAATAGTGTTTGTTTTGGGTATATTTTTTCAAATCTGCGGCGTATTTTTTGATTAAAACCATTAAAAACCCCCAAGCGGCTAAAATTATCCAACCAGTGCAATAATAAATCAGAAAGTGCTTGTTTAAAGGTAAATTTAACCCTATAGCAACAAAAATTAATCCTATTAACCCTGTAGCGATAAAACCGCAAGTGCTAAAAAATCTAGCCCAAAGTACCAAATTTTGATAATAAAAAACGTTATCTGTGCTTAAATCGTTGTCATATTCTTGTTCAAAGCTATTATCGTCTAATATATTGGGGTCGTGCATAAATTAAGGGGTAAAAATAGGGTTAATTGAATAGATATTTGCGCGCTTATAACCAAGCTGCGATAATTTTTTGATTGATAATAAACCAACATAAGCATCAACGATTAAGCGGCGTATTGGTTAGCCCGTGAACAAAACCGTTTAAAACAAAACATAAAACGGTGATAATAAATAAAACAAATAAAACAATAGTAAATGCTATGCTGCCCCAACGCCAAAAATCAACCTCTTGCGCCAAGCCTTCAGTGAATTGTTTTTCATAGCCCAATATCATATAATACTGTTGATTGCGGGCAGCCAAAAATAAAAAAAATGAGCAAATCATAGGTACTGCGCTGCTCAAAATAGTCCAATAGATAAAAGGTTGGTTAAAAACATCAAGCATATCTATACATTGAGATATAAAGTTGCTAATAGCCGCAAAACGCATTAGTTGAGCAATTTCTACAAACTTTGATTTGATGAGTGGGTTCATAAAGGTAAAAAATAAGGGTTAATAAGGCACAAAGATATTTATATTTTATCAATATACTAATTTTAAGGATTATTTCAGGTAAAAAAAACAGCAGCCTTTTAATCAAAGACTGCTGTGCAAGAGGGCTAAAAAATAGCTAAATAATCAATATAAGTATGAAAAAGTATTTAATTAACAATATAAATTATATGTTGTGTATCAATAGCGTGGGGTTTTATACCCCACGCGGCGATAATTTTATAATGAAACAAAGAAAAAACCTGTTTTTTTTATCTGATTTTGTGCGTGGGGTGTAAAACCCCACGCTATTGATACGTTTTGCAACGTAAATTATAATCTCAAATAAATTGTTCTTGATACTTATTTATAACTGTAGTACTATAAAACCCCTAAAGAGGCTACACTGCCGAGAATAGCTAAGCCTGTAATTATTATGCTCACTAAAAAATATGTTTTGCGTTTGTTCATCGCTTCTTCCAACATATTCATATCGCGGTTGGTGATAAACTCTTGTAAGTTTTTGCCATAAGCCCAAAGTAAGCTAATAATCCAAGCACCAAAAGCTAAAACAACAGCAAATCCTATGCTAATAGGTACCATATAACCGCTAATTGGGGTATTGTCTGGCAACGCAGATGCGCCAAAAAGCAGCATTATAAGGGCTAAAACACCCAAACCTAATCCTATGAAACCTAAAACACTGTAGAAATTGACCCAATAAGCTAATTTTTCGTATTGAGCCATAGTGTTGCTGCTTAACCCGCTTGATGCTGAGCCGTCTAAGCTTTCGTCGTCTAATAAAGAATTTTGACCGGACATAATTTAAGTTTTGTAAATTTTGTGTGAATAAATGTTTAGAATCTTCCGCCGTTTGCAGAAAAAGCTTGTAAGATACCTTGTATCATAACTTCGCCCCATACCAAGAAAAGTAATAGAACAAGCCCAAAAAACACAAGAGCAATGGTTGAGAGGATAGCCGTGATTTGCCAATAAGCGGTTTCTTTTTTCAAGCCCTCCAAAAGTTCATTTTCGTTGCCGCCTTTGGCGTAGGCTTCTTGTGCATTAGCGCCTTGCAATAAGAATACAGCCAGCATTACCGACAAAATTGTACCCAATAGCCCGCCATCTATTTTGCCCGCCAAAATAACAGAAGCAACCAAGCTTATGCCTTGACTGACCAAAGCCATAATAGCGGCTACTCGCATCATAGAAGAGCTGCTGGCTATACTAGTTTTTATCCGTTCGTTCATTGTTTAAAAATTTTTTTTTAAAAAGTTGTGTAAAATAAATATGAATAAGTTGGGGCAAAAATATATCTTTTTTAGCATTATACAAATTTTTGTCCGTTTATTTTGGATAAAAATGCAAAAAATATATTTTTATCGGTTAAAAATTAGCCAATCGGGCAGCGACCCAAGAGAAGGACGCTTTGGCTTTTTCGTATTTGGTTTGAACGGTTAATAATTTCTGCTGAGTTTCAATCAATTTTATCTCACGAGAATTGAGTAAAAAGATAGAAGATTCACCCAATCTAAATTTTTCGTATTCTGCCGCCAACAACTGTTCATAATTATTGACATTTTGTTTTAAGGTGGAGATTTGGGCTATATAGATATTGATTTCTGCCAAGTAAGCGCGAATTTTATTGTTTAATTCCCACCGTTTTTGGCTAAATTTGAACTTAGTTTCTGCTATTTTTATCCTATTGAGGCTAACATCAGCTCTTGCAGAGCGGGTAAGTAGGGGATAAGAGAACTTGAGCCCTAATTTATAATTATCTACGACATTGCTGGCTGAAGATGGGAAAAAGTTGGTAGCATTATTGGCTAAAAAATTATATTTTAAATCCAATTTGGGCAATAATTTATTATTTTTAAGCTTTTGTTCTATGTCCAAGTTTTTGAGTTGGAACTCATACAATTTCAGCTCTGGATGATTTTGGGGTAAGTCGCTAATTATTTGATTGAGGCGTTGAGTATCCAAACTATTGTTGTCAAAAGGGCTAGGAATCATATTTTTATCCATTTCCAAGGGCGTATTTTCACCCCACAAAAACATATTAAGGGCTAAGGTAGCCTGTTGAAAATCCAATTCGGATTCTTGCAATCTTATTTGTCTATCCAAGAGATTAGAAAAAGTTTCTAACGTATCAATAGCAGGTTTGTCGCCATACAAAAACGATTGGCGGGTAGCCTCCAAACGAGTTTGGGCTAAGGTGTAGGCTTGAGACCAAATTTTGACCTCATTATAAGCAAAAGCCCATTCCCAATACACATAAGCGGCATCATACAATAAAGTATTTAATAAAGCTCTTGCTTGATTGCTGTTAATATCAGTCAATAATTTGGACTGTTGGATGATGGTATTGCGTTCGTTGTTGATGAGCCCTTGCAATAAATTGACATTCAAACCCAAATAAGCTTGTCCATCGTAAGGGGTTTTATCTTCTGGATTGACATAGTCGCCGCTATTGTATTGAAAACCAGCTTCTACGCTTAGCCCGTAATAAGTGGGGATAACTAAAGCGGTTTTGAACAGGTCATAATAGTTGCTTTCATTAAACAATTTTCTATCATAATTTGCCTCAAGGCTAGGGTCTAATTGTCCTTTGGCGCGTTGTATTTCTTGTTTTGCGCGTTCGGACAACAGTTGGATTTGTTGGGCGGTGGGGTGTTGGAGAGACACTTGGCGCATAAATTGTTCGTAGCTAAAAACTTGTTTGGCTTCTTGCGCTTCAAGCGTAAAAATGATAAAGTAAGTAAATATAAAAGCTATTTTTTTCATAAAAAAAGTGGCTATGGGTATTGATATAAAGTAATGATTATGCTGAATTGGAAAAGTAAGAGTGTAATAAAAGCGTAAAATCACTAAAGATAGTGATTATAAAAACTTAGGTTTTGAAATTTTTTTTAACGGCTTACGCCTAAAAAATTTATTTTCTGTACTTTTTTGATGGCAAAAAAGTACCAAAAAAGCCAACGCCAACGGCGAAGCCCTCCCGTAAGGAAAAAGGCGTTTCCTTCGGGAGGGCTTCGCCGTGTTGCTTGTATTTTCTACGAAAATAAGCGCAAAACCGTCGCTACAAGCCGACGTTTTTTTTCAGGGAGGGCTTCGCCGTTCTACGAAAAAAAGCTACTGCCCTCGCTGTGCTCGGTTGGTCGTCTTTCCGCGACATACGCTGGTTTTGGCGTCGCACGGCGAAAAATTTAGTTTTTATACTTAATTTTTAAAAATCAAATAACTAAAGCGTAACTACAGTTACGCATTGATAAAAAAAGACAGTCGGTTTTATTTACTGACTGTCTTTTGACCATTATTAGTGGGTGAATAGGGAAAGAATTTTTATTTTTTGAGGCTATTGGCGGCTGGTTTTAGCTTTAAGTTTTCTAAAGTAGGCTCACTATAAAAGTCTGGGGGAAAACCGTTAAGTTGTCGCCATATTTCATACCAAATGGGCACATCGTTGAGCATAATAATAGATTCAGCGGCTGTGCCTACCCGCAAAGCTTCAGGCCATTTTTTGGAGCTGCTATCAGGCGATACTAGTATGCGATACATTCCATTGGGTGAAGCCATATTGTCAACAGCGGAAATTTTGCCTTTGAAAGTGCCAACAGATTGGTTTTCCCAACCAGAGAAAACAAAAGCAGGGAAGCCATCAAAGATGAAAACAACCCGTTGATTTTTTTTGATTAGGGGAAAATCCATAGGTTTTATGTACATTTCTACCGCTATATCTTTGAAATCTGCGGGCATAATAGCTATCAATTCTTCATTTTCTTTTATAATCTCACCCAAACCTTGTTTGTATATTTTGCTAACAAAACAATCTTGGGGAGCTACTATATAATAAAATCCTGCGCGAGCGTTGTAGTTGGCGAATTGGGTTTGTAGTTTGGCTACAGAGCCTTGCGCTTCATAGAGGTCAGAAACTGTAGAAAATCTATCAGAATTAGACTTGGCTATTTTATCCGCATATTCGGACACTATCCCATTGAGGTCAATTTGGGCGTTAATTAGCTCGTTTTTAGCTACAGTCAATTTATTTTCGTAGCCTATCATTTTGGCTTGAGTATCTTGGACTTTGCGTCTTTTTTCCTCCAAATCAGTTAGGGATTTAATCCCTTTTTGATAAAGGGTGTCTGTACGCTGTAGTTGGGCTTCGGCTATATTGAAATCTACTTTGGAAGCCTCAAAATCCATTGAGTCCGCGATAATTTTGGCTTTATATTGGTTTATTTTATTTTTGGTTTGTTCTATTTTGTAGTTGCGGGCTTCATTGAGGGCAACCACTTGTTGGGATAAAGCATTAGCTTTGTCTTGATACGAAACTGCTGCTGAACTTTTGGCATCTACTTGCGATTGGGTTCTTTCTACCAATAAAGGGTCCATATAATCAGCTTTTACTTCGGAGATAAAAGCTACTGTGTCTCCTTTAGCTACAAAATCGCCTTCTCTTACATACCAACGTTCTATACGCCCGCCTATGGTAGCAAATATAGATTGGGGTCTATGGTCTGGGCTCAAAGTGGTTAGTTTGCCTTTGGAGCGTACGTTTTGTGTCCAAGGTAAAAATAAAAAAACAATGAATAAAAATACAAACCCAGTTAGCCAATAGATAATTTTTTGCCCTTTGTGTTGGCTACATTGTTGAAAAACTTCATACTTTTGGAAAGATTCGGTAGGGATATGATTATCTGAAATGTTAAGCATAATAGTAGGAATTGGGTAGAGGGTGATAAATTAAAAATCTTCAAATAATTCTCTAGCGTAAGGTTGTTTGGTTAGTTCATCAAAACTACCGTTGAAAATAATCGCACCTTTATCCATCACGACAACCCTATCGCAGCGTTTGGCAAATTGCGCCAAGTGGGTAACAGCAACCATAGTCCAAGGTGCTTTGACGAGTGCATTTATTAGCTGCAGACGTTCAGTGTCAGTGATTCCATTCAATAAAGGTTCCATACCCACCAACAAAGGCGTATCTACTATACAACGGGCTAAGAGTATTTTTTTGATAACACTTTGGGCTAAGCCTTCGCCTTCGGCTGGCAAGATAGTTTCCAAGCCTTCAGGCAAAGATTGGATAAATTTCATCAGCCCTAATTTTTGGCAAGTGGATAAAATATCCTCTAACGAGACATTTTCGCGCCCCATAGAGATATTTTTGTACAAAGAAGCCATAAATACGTGCTCATCGTTGGTATAATCACCCATTAAGCCGCGCAAAGAAGCTATATTAAGATTTTTTTGCGGAATTTCGTTATAACAAAGCGTACCTTGATAATCCTGATATAAACCAATTAGTACTTTTAACAAAGTCGTTTTTCCTGCGCTGTTAAATCCTGTTAGGGCTATTTTTTCGCCAGGTTTTATCTCTAAATTTATATTATTGAGTATAGGGAAAGAAGTATTTGCTGCTGTGTAGGAAAGATTGGAAACTTTTATCGCCATACCTGATTTGGGGCTGGATATGGTGCGAAAATCTAACCCTTCTTCTTTTTCTATCGGTAAATCCATCACCGCGCCTATTTTTTCTATAGAAGTCAGCACATCAAAGATGGTTTCCATAGACATAATTATTTTTTCCAGCGAGTTGAGCACCATAATTATCATAATTTCTGCCGCCACAAACTGCCCGATATTGATTTGATTGTCAATTACCAGCAAGCCGCCCAATAACAAGAGAGAAGCTGTGGCTATAGTTTTTAGAATAACTACAGATATGAGTTGCCAGCGGAGTATATTAAAGTGTTTTTTGCGATAACTAAGATAACTTTCTGTCAGTTCGTTGGTTTTGTCCAAAGGATAGCTTGTATAACCAACCAGTTTGAAAGAGGACATAACCCTCCCCAATTCTTCCAACCAATACGCGACCTTGTATTTGTATTTGGATTCCATTAAGCTGGTTTTTACCCCTGTTGGGCCAGTTAGCCAGATGATAATCAACAAAAGCAATATCAAAGAAACCCCAAAAATACCAAATATGGGGTGGTATAAACCCAAAAGTATAAGCCCGAATATAATTTGTAATATAGAATCTGCAAAATCGGTGACGATTTTGGGCAGCCCTTTTTGCAAAGCCAAAGTGTCAAAAAAACGATTGGCTAATTCTGGCGCATATTGGTCATCCAATTTTTCTATACTCAATCTTGGTATACGATACGCAAACTCAAAAGAGGAGCGGGTGAATATACGCCGTTGTAATTTTTCTACTATGTTGAACTGATAAACTTTCAAAATGCCTATAAGCACCGTAGCGGCTGCGATAAGCCCCGTCAATACTATCCAAGAAGTAGTCGTTTGACCCATTGCTATAAGGTTGATAATTGATTGTACCCCCAAAGGGATGCTCAAACCTATAAGCCCTGAAAAGATAGAATACGTGACTATATAGGTAATATCTTTTTTATCTAAAGAAAGCAGCGAAAAAAAACGTTTTAAGGGTTGTCCTTGCATCTTGGATGGGTTAATTTTTTTTTGATTGTTGCCACTATAAACAAGAAAAAAGGGTTTTAGTTTAACAAAAAAGCAAAAAAGTTAAACAAAAAGGGTGAAAACTGGTCTAAATACTACATTTTTAACATTCAACTGGGCTAAAATTCTATGGTTAGGCTAATTATGGTCTGTTTGGGTTGGCGCATCAAATTGAGAGACAGTTGGATTTGGCTGTTATCGGGATTGCTGATTAGCACAGGGCTATCTAGGCTAAATTGGGCTGCATTTTGTCCTGTCCATTGAGCAACTTGAAAAAAATTACCCAATTTTTCTTTATCCAATTGGCTTATCGCTGCGAAAATATCTGCGGTCAATTCTGCTATTTGTGGGGCTGTGGTCAAATCGTTTTGGCTGCCATTGAGGGTAATTTTAAACATTTGTTTTATCCGTTCGCAACCAGATTGTAAAATTTCTAAAGAAAGGTCAAACTCGGGTATTTCCAACTGTTCTGAGCTGTTGCTTTCTTTCTGTTGGAAAGTATGATTTTTGATAAATTTCATCTCAGGGTGGAAAATAGCGGTGGGGTTGCCGTGAGCGCATTGGGGGGTATCGTTGCCACAACCGCAAGCGACTATAAACAAAAAGGTTAAAAATATGCTTAATTTTTGCATAGAATGTACAGATTTTTGGAAAAAAAGCTAAAAAAAAAGACGCAAAGCTAAGCCCCGCGTCTATGAGTGGATATACTGATTAGGTATTGTGTAAAAATTCAAATAAATCGCCATCATTAACCACATATTCTTTCCCTTCTTGGCGCATTTGTCCCGTTTCTTGCGCGCCTTTCCAGCCCCCTAATTTTATAAATTCAGCAAAAGCTACAGTTTTGGCGCGTATAAATCCTCTTTCCAGGTCAGAATGTATAACCCCAGCCGCTTGAGGTGCTTTTGTGCCTTTGTTGACAGTCCAAGCGCGTACTTCTTTTTCCCCAGCCGTGAAATAAGTGATTAGGTTTAGTATAGTATAACAAGAGCGGATAAGCCTGTTGACACCAGCTTCTTGCAGACCTATGGATTGCAAAAACTCTAACCGTTCTTCATAAGTTTCCAACTCGGCTATATCTGCTTCTATAGCGGCAGAAACGAATAAAACTTCTGCATTTTCTCCTTTTACACATTCCAAAAATGCTTTGGTGTGTTCGTTTCCTGTTTCTACTGCGGTTTCTTCCACATTGCAAACATAAATAATCGGTTTGGCGGTCAATAAATGACATTCGTGGATAAGGGCTAAATCCTCTTCGCTGCTGACTTGGGGGAAATAACTACGCACAGATTGGCCTGTTTCTACAAATTTGAGCAACAAACGCAGCATATCAGCAATTCTACCCGCTTCTTTATTGCCCCCTTTTGTTTGTTTTTCCCAAAAACTGACCCTTTTTTCTAAAGTTTCTATATCTTTGAGCTGCAATTCGGTATCTATAACCTCTTTATCCCGCACAGGATTGACGCTGCCATCGACGTGTACGATGTTGCCATCTTCAAAACAGCGAACCACGTGTACTATAGCGTTCACTTCGCGGATATTAGCCAAAAATTGATTGCCTAAGCCCTCGCCTTTGCTTGCGCCTTTTATCAAACCTGCTATATCTACTATTTCTATAGTGGTAGGCACTACGGCTTTGGGGTTGATTAGTTTGGCCAATTGGTTGAGGCGAGTATCGGGTACGGTGATAATCCCCACGTTGGGTTCTTTGGTAGCGAACGGATAGTTGGCTGCTAAGGCTTTAGCGTTGGAAAGTGCGTTGAAAAGGGTAGATTTGCCCACATTGGGTAAGCCTACTATGCCACATTTGAGTGCCATTTATGATGTTGTTTTATTTATAAATTAGAAAATACAAGGTTAGTTTATTCAAGATAAGCCCAATGCTGGTTGTTTACGATAAAATGGTCAGTAGTTGGGTCAATTCGTGGATGGGATTGGTACGCCAAGCTGAAGCGTAGGTTTTATAAAATATAAGTTCTTGATTTTTTAGTTGGGTTTGGGTATAAATTTCCCAAATATAGGCATCTTTCCAAACAGTATACGTGAAGAAATCCGCGAAAACTGCCAATTGCTTATTTTTGTGTTTTACTAAAAGCGGAATTTTTTGCCCAAAGTGAGCAACTGCTACGTTCAAAAAAGTTTCTATTTCCGCATTTTGTGCTTTTAGCTGTTGAGCCAACCATTCATAAAAAATCTGTTGTTTGCCTTGGTCGTCGCAAAGGCGGCTTTGTTCTTTCCAAACGGGTGTTTGTGCTTCGCTTAAATTTGTGCTTTCTTCACTATCAATCCAAACCACCAATTGGGTTTTAGTATTCAATTGTTGGCAAAAAAATGCTTCTTGGTTTCTTATATCGGCTATAATTAGCTGAAAATTTATGCCGCTGTTGCCCATTTGTTCCCATTCTTGATAGTTGGTACAAATAGCTGGATAATAGTTCAAAAAGTGGTTGAAATCTCCCTCGCTGTTTAGCTGCGCTAATTTTTGGGGGTGTAATTCGCTGCTCAATCCGCGCCAATGGGGGAGTATAAATTGCTTTAATTCTGTTTTGGCTTGTGCTAAATTGCGGCTTAGTTCGCCAAATTGTTTTTCATAGCTTGCTCTTTGTGGGATAGAATTGGCTTCGGCTTGAGCGATTTGCTGGGCGGACAAATGTGATTCTAGGCTATAAGCCCAATTTTTTAACCCTGATTCGGCTAAATTTTCAATTAGTTTTTTTTCGCTTTCGCTCAAAGTCAGCCAAAAGTATTTTAGGTTAAAATAACTATTGAAATCAGCCCAATTATCGCGCAAGTTGTTTATATTTTTTTGCAAAACCTCCAATTCGCGTATGCGCTCGCTTATATTTTCGCTGTTAAAATTGAATTGTATTTTGAATAGCTTAGCTATATTCAATTTTTCGGCAAATAGGTCTAAATGGGATAAAAATTGATGCACCAAGCCCAGATAATTGCTGTGTGGATGTACTTCATAGCGCGACAGTCGTTTGCTGTGGTTGCGTATCAAAAGTTCTTTTTGTCTAAACCAGTCGCTCAAATGTTGGCTGTATAAATTGAGGTTTTCTTCCACTTGAGCAAAAGTTAAATCTTCTTGTTCTAAGTTTAAAAATTTATGCGGTACATAATTATGCAGTTGTTGAAATTTTTTCAGTTCGGCATAAAGTGTTTTCAACTCATTTTGTGCTGACGCTAAGGCTTTATTTTTACCCGTTATGGATTTTAAAAAGCCACCCATACGCTCACTTAACGATTTTTCCGCGTTATGTACAAATTTCCCCAACTTAGCCCCTTTTTGGCAGCAACTCAGCAAGTTGGAGATAAATTCATTCTGTTGGGCAAAAACCTCTGTGTAATGGTCTTCTATCCATTTTTCGTATTTGAATAAATAGGTAAAAGCGTCTCTATTGGCTGCATCCACCACAAAAGCAACCTTTTCTAAGGTGTCTGCTGCTGTCTCTTGGGCAAGTGTTAGGTTGTTTTGGCGAAAAAAATGGTCGTTTAATATATTAAGTGGGTGTTGAAAATTGCCTAATTGTTGGTATAAATGTTCAGCTTCTTGCAATTTTGCCAATAAATCTTGGAGTTGGTCAGCATTGCCCGCAAATTGATAATTTAGTCCGCTAATTTTTTCAGGGTTTGGGGTTTGACCATAATTTTGTAGGTGTTGGGTCAATAATTCTGTGTAAGTTTTGCCTTTGTGGCTAAAATTTAGCCATTTTTCGACCGCTTGTCTGTGCTGTTGGATTTGACCAGCGCAGAGTTGCAGCACGCGCATACTATTGCTAGGCAGGGGAAATTTTAGCGATGTTTTTCTTTTGAGTGCTTGTATATTTTGCAAATATATGTCACTATCTTTATTTTTAAAATTTAGCCACAAAGCTGCCCAAGGTTGTTTTTGGACTATTGCGGTTAAATCGGTTAATAAATCATCATCATTGGATAAAATAGCCACTTTTGCCCCATTGCTTAGTATATTGGCTGTTACCCCCAAGCTGATAGTGTGAAAAAATGCGGGAAAATCTGACTTTGATAACCGTATTTGCACAGATTGCCCCTGCGCCAAATGGTCGAGGGTAAACTGTAAAGCGGGAAAATTATCGGTGGGGGAGAAACTGTGGCGGATGAAGTTGGGCATATTTTAGAAAAAATAGGATTAGTTTTGGGCTAAAAATAAGTTTTTTCTATATATTGTATCAAAAACAGCAAGGCTATAACCGATATGGTTACAATTATCCAAGCGGCTGGCCTTCCTATTTTCTTATGTCTTACCATCAATTTTTGCAAATCAGATTTCAAATCATTATCCACATTTAATTTCAACGCTTGTTGTATCATTATCATAGCCCCGTCGGTACGCCCCAACTGTACGGACATATACATAGCCAGCCGCCCAACGGCAGTGGCCAGCCAATTGCGGGCATTGGACAAAAAATCGGGTAGAAAATTATAAGTGGCTATAGTTTGGTCGGGTAGATAAGAGAGCAGTTCGCGTTCAGAAATATAACTTAATTGGGGAGAATTAGCCAACGCTTCTAAGTTAGCTATCGTTTTTTTGAGATAATCTTCTATAGGTTGGGCGTAAGCCAAAATATCCGCCAATGGATAAGGGATAACTTGCGTTTTTAATAAATTGAGTTCGTGTTCGTTGTTGGTTTGTAACGCTCTCACCCAAGCGTCGGCATATTGATGCAAATAAAAGGGTTTGATATATTCAATGACTGCTGTCGGGGCGGAGGATAAGCTGTTGTTGGCGAATAGATGCAATTCACCAGCCTGCAAAAAACGGCACAAATCTACATTTTCATAAATTTGTAGGTGAATTTCACGGCTTTGTTCCGCGTCCAATTCATCCATCCATTTATTGAATTGTTGTTTGGTGGCGGTGGTTTGTTTTATATTTACGTCCGCATAAAGGCTGTACGATTGGAGATAGCGTTGGGTTTCTTTTTTGATGCTTGGCCATTGAGCAGCAAATTCTTGGGGATTTATACCGAATGTTTGGAAAGGGCTGATATATTTCATAGTTTTATCTTTTTGATGGTAAGATTGCAACGAAAAACAAAAAAGTATGGCTTTTGTTGCTTTATCTTACACTAATTTTATAATTTACCATATAATGCGAGTCTTATTTTTTTTGTTGGCTGCGAGCTTGTTTTTTAACGCTTGTCGTAGAGATGATTATGACCAAAATTTATCTTTTGTAGGCCGTTTTGAAGTGCCAGCTGGTTTGGGTACTGTTCTTACCTATAATTTTCCCATTCCCGATATATTGGGTACATCCGCCAGTATGAGCAAAGCGCAGGTGTTGGAGTTGCGTTTATATGCAGAACAGGGTGAAAATTCTTTTGGGCACGTAAGGCAAGCTTTTGTGGAAATCACCACCGATACTTCGCGGTTGGAGATTGGTTACAACACAGAAGTATTAAGCAATAACGCGAATAACATTAGCCTTTTTCCCAATGAAGCCGATATTAAAACCGATATAGGGCAAGCTAATTTTAATCTTACCGTAAGGTTGAATTTTAGAACTCCTACCGTGCAAATATCCACCATAAGGCTGGAGATGTTGGTTGGGGTCAAATTGGATTAGCGGTTGAGGTTTAGCGCAAAAAAATTTGTACTTTATAGTTGTTATGCGCCCAAAAATCTGTTTTTTGTATTTGCATAATTTCTATCAGTTCATTTTTTCTGTACAGCAGGTATTGTTGTTGTTCAAATAAGCCATTTTGTATGTTGTTGATAATGGTTATTGTTTGCGCTTCGTTGTTTTGGTAGTAAATATCTACAGCTTTGGTGCTTAGGCTGCTGTCGTTGGCTGTGTAGCGGGTGTGTATGAGTTGGCTGTTATTTTTGTCAAAAAAATTGGCTTTTTCATATTTGTCCAACCATTCGTTGCGGTTCAAATCCACCCGCGAAAATATGCTTAATTCGCGCTGCCAATCTGTAATACTAACTTTAGCCACTGTTTTTTTTCCGTTAAATTCAACCGTTTTGGATAAATTGCGCCCTTTTTCTAAATTTTGAGCTTCTTGAGCAAAGAAATTGGGTATATCAAAATAGGCTTTTTTAACGTTTGGGTTAGTGTTTTGTAAGTTGGGGTTTTGGCAGGCGCAAAAAGCTAATATCGAAAAAAATAAGCTATAATAGCTAAGTTTTGGCATAATTGAAAGTGGGAAATTTGGAGATAATTTATTTTTCTAATAGTTTTTTTTCTAAAAAACTAACTTTTTATCAGCCGCAATACCAATGTTTCAGCAGCCAAAAATATCAATGATAAAATTAAAAACCATTTCCACAGAGGGCGGCCTTTGTTTTGGCTAACGACTAAGTTGGAAAAATCTTTGGCTGTAGAGCCTTCCACCACATTGGCTTGGTCGCCTATATTTTTTTGGATATCTTCAAGGCTAAAAAATGACAGATTGGATTCTTTTCTATCAAAATTAAACCCTAAGGTTTCCAAGTTGTTGCTTTTTTCCAAAAAAAGTTGATAAATTCCAGCCGTTTTTATCTGGTTATTGACCCCCAAGACCACCCGATTGGCCAAAGTGCGCTGTTCGGGGATAAATTCGCCGATTTCGTTGCCAATTTTATACACCATTTCTGCCCCCGACACCCGCGCGGTGGTTTCTATGCTGTTGTCTTGTCCTATGGTGTAGGCTATTTTTTTGACCGTACCTACAGATAAAGCCATACGATACAACATTGGGATAAAAATTTCCCCACTTTGAGCCAAATTGGAAAAATCAGCGGACAAAGGGGCTGCTATTAAGAAAAAATGTCCTTTGCCGACCAAATGTTTGCACACAAAACTCCCCCCATCTCTATAGCGCAGTAGCACAGTTTCGACTGAACTGGCTTTGCGTTGTATGCTATAATTGGCTTTGGTATTGGGTAGTTTTAAGTTGTCTTTGCGTGTTTCGAATACATCATTAAAAATAAAATCTTCGTAATTGATAAAATTTACCTCGCGGGGCTGGGTTTGCCAACTTCCCCAACCATTGGCATTTAGGCTGTTGGATAATTGGTTGTAGCTAGCCAAATCCGCTTGAGCAGCGGGCAGCAATAAAACATTTCCTCCGTTGTTGATATAACTCACCAATTCTGAAGCTAAGCCCGAAGGTATGTTTTTCAACTCGTTGAGAATGATTAAATTATAATTGGCAAATTCGTTGTATTGCAATTGGGTGAAGGGCTGCGCGACCAAACTAAAGTATTGATTGCTAGGGAAAGCAGCTTGCAAAACTGGGCTGGGGCGGGTTTCAAAAACTTCCAAGACAGAAATTTTTTCCGACACATAAAATGAAAAATAATAATTATTATCAAATTCTATGGGAAAATCGGTTATATTTATTTGGGCGGCGTGCCAACCTGTTTTCAACACGGTTACGTTGATAGTATCGTAATAAACCCCATCAGCTGCTATAGCCACGCTTCCTTCTGGGCGTTGTTGCCCGTCCAATGTGAGCGATACACGCAAGGCGGGCATTTCTACCTCGCTATGATTTTTTATTTTGACAATAAGCGGATTGGGTTGGTTTAAAGTTACCACAGGGGACAAAAACCAAGCGGAGTCCACCGAAACATTACGCCGCTTGGCGGATAATAGAGGGATTAGATTGAGTTTGAAACTGCTGTCTGTGTGTGGGCTTAAGTCGTGGGTGTTTTTCTGAAAATCGGAAATATAATAAATCTCTTTGTTGGGATTTTTGCCTGAACTTAGCGCGTTTTTTTGTTTGGATATGATTTTGCTATAGTCGCGGCTGTTGGGGCTGGCTTGTATTTCCAAAATACGGTTTAAGGCCTCTTCTTTGGACAATAAGCGTTGGTCGCGGCCTTCAAAGTCGCTGGTCAAAATTTGTATTTTATCTTCATTATCGTAAGCGGTGATAATTTCCATAGCCCGTTGTCTGGCTTTTTCCAATAAGCGCAAATCTTCGCTTTCGGCTGCCATACTGAACGAATTATCAAAAAAAATGCTCACATCTCTTGCCCCTTCAGCTCCTGTTTGTTGCTTGGCGGGTATAAACGGCATAGCAAAAGCAAAAACCAAAGCCCCCAAAGCCCCCAAGCGCATCAATAGGGTCAATAAATGCTTAATCCTAGAGCGGGCAGCGGTTTGTTCTTTTACCTCTTTTAGAAATTGAACATTGGTAAAAAATACGGTTTTATACCTGCGGAAATAAAATAGGTGTATAATTATAGGAATGGCTAGTGTGAGCAAAGCCCATAAAAAATAAGGATATACAAAAATCATACGATAAGGGTAAAATGGGTGTCATCCCACCAAAAATTTCAGAATTAGGTTGAAAAATGCGAAATTTTGTTAAAAAAAACGCTTAAAAGTACTTATGAAACGCAAAGGTCTAAAAAAATATGATAACTTTGCCACTTCAAAGCATAAAAAAGATAAAAAATAGCATTTTTAAACAAATTTTAACAGTTCTTATATTTAATAACCCTCCAAATTTAATCAATTAGTTTTTATGCATATCGCGGATGTACATTCTTTGGAAAAACAGCGTTTTTCTTATCGTTGGAAACATATTTTGTTGAGTATATTGGGTTGGTTGGCTTTGCTGATGGGTGTTTTCAACATAGTTGCTGCTTTGGGCAAGAAAGATATAAGTATGGGGCTTCAGCTAACGTTGGGTATTCTTTTGATATTCTTAGCTGGTATTTTTGCGCTTTTTGTTTGGTGGCTAAAGAAAAAATATGCAGCATTTTATCGTAAAAATATCAATAGTAAAATTACCCCTTTGGCTTTTCCCGATTTATATTATAATGCAGAGCAGCATTTGCCTTTTGAGGATTTGCGCCAATCTGGGCTAATTTTAGATTTTACTGATGCTAAAAGCGAGGGTTATGGGTTGCTTTCTGGTTTGTGGAATGATATTAATTTTCAATTGTCTTCTTTTTTCTTAGTCCACGAGCGACATATGCACGAAGGGGTAGAATCTTCTATCGTTTTTTCTGGTATAGTGGTGGCCGTTTCGCGCCCTACAGCTGTCAAGGGCACTGTGGCCATTACACAAGATATAGCTGAGCGGTTGTTTGGCAATGCTATTGGTGGTTTTTTGCAAAAATTAAACGCTAAATCCCGCCGCCAAGAGTTGGTAAAAATCAATAATGCAGCTTTTGAGCAAAAATTTGCTGTCTATGCTGACGATTATACGGACGCTCAAAATTTATTGGATAATCGCCTTTGCGATTGGTTATTGTCCCAACAACAAAAACAAGAACAAAATGCAATATCTAAAATGACCAGTTTTGAGGTCTCTGTGCAGCCAGATAAAATTTATATCGTTTGGAAAGCAAAAGACCCCAGCAAAGTGGATGAAATGACAGAAACGGTGCAAACTCCTATCACTGAGGCTTTGGTGCAAAAAACACATAACAATATCAGCCAAAAACTCAATACGCTGGAAGAACTCCTTTCTTTATTAGCTAATAAATAATAGAGCCTTGTATTTGACTATAAATTTTATTATGTTTTATTTATCTTTAAAATAAAGATAAGGCGAAGTTTTTTTACAGAAACTATCCCGAATTTTTTTAAAAATATTATATAATTTTATCAACTTTGTATGGCTTTTGGGAAATGCAATAAACTTGATATTCACTAAATTTTATTAACTAAATGCACACCATTTCAAACGAAAAATTGTCTGCTGCTAAATTATTGAGACAAAAAGCACTTATACAAAGCGCCTTTATGCTATTAATTATTTTATCGTCTATCTTGTTGATGCTATGTATTCTTTTAAAAGAAAGTAATACAGTAAGTATTTTACAATCCGTAGGGGTAAGTCTTGAAGGTAAAAAAAATAATATGACGATTTTCTTGATAATTGCTTTGCTTTTGGCTGCCAATTTCTCCTTATATTATTTAAGACTGATTCGCTTAAAATTTCAGGTTCAGTTTAAAGAGTTGGTTATGCACGCTGTTGTTCAGGAAAAATACCCTAAACTTTATTATTCACCTACCGCTTTTGTAGGGGTTGAAAAATATAATAGTAGTGGGCACTCGCTATTTAAATACACACAATACGAGGGAGAAGATTTTTTGCAGGGCGAATATCAAGGGGTGGCTATAGAAATGTCCCAACTCACGATAAGTCAAGGGGGGAAAGTGGTAGAATATAGCGGGAGGGTAAGAACAACCACTCGTACCACTCGTAACGGTCGTGTCAAAAAAGTTTCAATTTTTAAAGGGGTTTTCGCTACCATAGCCACCACACACTTTGACATAGACGCATTTGTGGAAGTTTTACCCGCTATAATGGATAAAAAATTCCCTACTGGGGTTTTAGGTTCTGATAATGAGGACGCGCAACCCGCTCCCCAACGATATAAAATAGCTGCTAATCCTTCTTCAGGCTTTAACAACCTATACTCTGTTTATACGAATAGCGAATCCACAGCACGCCGCTTACTTAGCCCAGAACTGAGCCAATTTCTCATCCAACAAGCCGAAAAGCAGCAATATATATATCTTTCTTTTCATCCTGAAGCTATTTATTTGAGTATGCCTTCTACTAAGGATTTTTTAAAAATTGGTTTGTTTTCACAATTTGATGAACAATTATTCACGCAGTATCAAACTGAACTGGAGAACACAATAGGCACTTTAGAAACTATTATAAATTTACTCCCTAAAAATACAAACGTTTAAGTACTCGAAAGAAATTATTGATAAGTATAAATCCCACTTTATATGTTGAAAAATATACTTTGTTTATTATTGTTCTTATTTGCAAGCAAAATTTGGGCAACTCACAACCGCGCGGGCGAAATTACCTACCGCCAAATTGGTACCAATACAATAGAAATGACCATTACCACTTATACCAAAATTAGCGGGCAAAGTCTACAAGCAGACAGGCCTCAATTAGACGTAGATTGGGGTGACGGTAACACAGAAATTGTACAAAGGGTTAATTTTACGGATATTTTCGCAGATATACGCCGCAATATCTATACCACCACCCATACCTATCCAGGCCCTACCTTGCCCAATCGTCCTTATGTGGTGTCTATGCAAGACCCTAATCGCAACGCGGACATCTTGAATGTCAATGGGGGAAATTCGGTTAATGTAGAGTTTTATCTGCAAACTGAGGTTTTTTTATTCGCAACTGCTATTTATGGTACAAATAGTTCACCCATTTTGCTTGAACCACCCGTAGATTTTGGGGTGGTAGGGCAAATTTTCCAACATACTCCCAATGGTTATGACCCTGATGGCGATAGTGTAGCTTATGAATTGGTTACGCCTATGTCAGATAGGGGGCTGCCCGTACCCGGATTTTTGCCTGTTTCCGCCATAGCGCCAGGACCACTCAATAATTTTACCTTTGACCCATTGACGGGTTTATTCACTTGGAATGCTCCCCAGCAAGCGGGCGAGTATAATATCGCTATTTTGGTAAAATCTTACCGCAATGGGCAGTATTTGGGGGGAATTGTTCGCGATATTCAAATAGACATTCGGAATGCGCAAAATACGCCCCCACAGATTCAATCGCCAGACCGTATATGCGTCCAAGCGGGAACTTTGATAGATTTTGATGTGATAGCCACAGATAGCGATATTCCCAGCCAGATTGTAACCTTAACAGCTACGAGTGGGGCTTTATTACTAACCAATTCCCCCGCTACTTTCCCCACCGCACAGGGCAACCCCGCTACGAGTACGTTCCGTTGGCAAACTAATTGCAGCCATATCCAACAGCAACCCTATCAGGTCGTTTTTAAGGCAAAAGATACTTATTTTACCAACGGGGGACAGGTTGATGCGTCTTTGGCTACGTTCAAAGTTATGCAAATACAGGTGGTTGCGCCCCCGCCTCAAAATTTGCAAGCCAATGTATCAGGGGGTAGGGTAACGCTCACTTGGGATTATCCTTATATTTGCGATACAGCAGTGGGCTTTTTTGGCTTTTCTGTATGGCGGAAAGAAGTTTGCGATGGGTTTGTTCCTGATAGTTGTGATATAGGTTTGGGGCGCGGTTATGTGCGTATAAATCCCACTTTGGTCAGAAATCCCGTTAATGGTCGGTATGAGTTTGTGGATAATAACATTGCGCAGGGGGCTTTGTACTCTTATCGGGTAATGGGTGAGTTTGGAACCCCAATTTATAATAATGGTCAATTGGTCAACTTCTCTGCGCCCGTTTCTAGTGTGCCTTCGTTGGAGGTTTGTGTGCAAATGGCAAGAGATTTACCGTTGATTACCAATGTGGACATCAACAGCACCAGCAACAACGCGGGAACTATTTTCGTGCAATGGTCAAAACCAGACTTTTTGCAGTTGGATACTATACAAAATCCTCCCCCTTATAGATATGAATTATACCGTTCTGATGATTTGAACGGGGGCAACTTTGGTATAAATGCCATTTTTACCTCACCTTTATACAATACTTTCGCTTCTGCCAACGATACTTTTTTTAATGATGTCAATTTAGACACCGAAGGGCGTCCTTATGCTTATCGGGTTGCTTTTTATGTTAATAATGACACTTTAGGCTTTACCAGTATTGCCTCTTCTGTGCGTTTATCGGTAGCGAGTAGTGACCAAGTTAATAATTTAAGTTGGGTTTTCAACGTGCCTTGGACAAATAATCGTTATGTGGTCTATTTGGAAACGCCCACCAATAGCGGAGTATTTACGGTTTTAGACACGGTTACTGCTACCAATTATCAGCACGCGGGGTTAAACAACGGGGAAAATTATTGTTACTATGTCAAAAGTATAGGCACTTATGGTATTCCTACCATTTTAGACCCTTTGTATAACAAATCTCAACGCGCTTGTGGCACACCTATAGATTCAATCCCTCCTTGTCCTCCCATAGGTTTGGCTAGTATTTCGGGCTGTGAGAATGTGGAAAATGATGTGCCTTCTTCAGCTTTATTCAACACTATCCGTTGGACGCGTGCGCCTGATACTTGCGCTTCCGATGCGGCTATTTTTAGGGTTTATTTTTCCCCTTATTGCAACGGAGCTTATACTTTAATCAGCGAATCTAGCAATCTGAACGATACTTTTTTCATCCACCAACCTGATACCAACAACTTAGCGGGCTGCTATTATATTACTACAGTGGATTCGGTGGAAATCAACGGCGGTGGAAACGAAAGCGCGCCAAGTGCAATCGTAGAAACGGATAATTGTCCCATTTATAACCTGCCTAATACGTTCACGCCCAACGGCGACGGACAGAACGAAACTTTTAGACCATTTTTACCCTATCGTTTTGTAGAAAAAGTAGAGTTTAAAGTGGTTAATCGCTGGGGACAGACCATTTTTAGCACAGAAAATCCGCTTATTGGTTGGGATGGAACAGACCAAACTACAGGTTTGCCTTTAGCAGAAGGGACTTATTATTATACTTGCGTTGTTTATGAGCAGCGTTTGAATACGATAACCACCAGATTACTAAGCGGTTATATTAGCTTGATAAGAAATGGAACTAACTAAAAGCTAACTTTTTTATATTTTATACTAAAAAAAACGCGAAAAAATTTGCAGGTTCAAAAAACGTTGCTACCTTTGCCCCCGAATTGTCCCGTTGCTTGCTGGTCAAGGTAAGCGGGGCAGCATTTTATCCTTTTTTTTATAATAATTTTACTACAAAAAATGCCAGTAAAAATTCGCCTTCAAAGACACGGCACAAAAAAACGCCCTTTCTACCACATCGTAGCCGCTGATTCTCGTTCTCCTCGCGATGGTAAATTCATTGAGAAATTGGGTACTTACAACCCTCTTTCTGTACCTGCTACCATAGAGTTGGACGTAGATAAAGCTCATGAGTGGTTGGATAAAGGTGCGCAACCTACCGACACAGCCCACGCTATCCTCAAATACAAAGGTGTTTTGTACAAAAAACACTTGCAAAGAGGGGTTAAAAAAGGTGCTTTCACTCAAGAGAAAGCCAATGAGTTGTTCGCAGCTTGGTTGAAAACTAAAAATGCTCAGGTTGAAGCACACGTGGCTGACACTGTCAAAAAAGAAGAAGAGCGCAGACAAAGAATTTTTGGTACGCCTACAGTTAAAAAACAAAAACCAGCGGCAGAAACTACCGAAGAAAACGCTTAATAGCACAAGCCTAAAAGCCGCTTTATCCACGCGATAGAGCGGTTTTTTTTTGCTAAAATTTAACCATTTTATAAACTTTTTTTAATCTTTTTTATAATGAATATAGATTTTTTACTTTCGGATTGGTTGCCTGCGCTTATCAATTGGGACAAACAAATGCTTACCCGCATCAATACGGATTGGAGCAATAGCTTTTTTGATATGATAGCCCCCACTTGGCGCAGCCGTACGGTGTGGATACCCGTTTATGTGATAATCTCGGCTATGGTTTGGCATAAGTATAGAAAAGGGGGGCTTTATGTGCTGGCTTTTATCGGGATAACGATGATTATAGCGAAATTGGTCAGCAGCGAGTTGGTCAAAGAGTTGGTACAACGCACCCGCCCCTGCAACGACGATACGGTGATAATGCGCGATATTATGGAATGTAGCCCCAAAGATAGTTTTAGCTTTACCTCTTCACACGCTACCAACCATTTTGCGCTCTCTTTTATTATGATTTATCTAATCCCATTTTTTAGAACCACGGGTTGGAAACTCTTACTGATTTTTTGGGCGGCTACTATAGCCTATGCGCAAGTGTATGTGGGGCGTCATTTTCTGTTGGATGTCGTATGTGGGGCGATTTTGGGTACAACTATGGCTTCGCTGATGGCTTGGTTGTTTAAGTTTTTGCAGAAAAAATTTATCATCCCTGTTACCATTTAATTTTTTCTTGTAATGGGCTAATCCTTTATTCTCCCTTTTTGCTGCTCCTTTCGCGCAGTTTGGTTTTGAGAGGATAAAGTTATTTGATGTGTTATCGAAAAGCTGCCCGAAAATAGCATTTTGGTTTGGGATAGTTGGTTTTCGGTTATTCAGGATGGTTTGCGGGTAGGAAATTTGCAAAATGACCCCAGATTGCTACAGTTGAAAACTATTGAGGGCAAAAATCCCCCATTTAGTTACGCCATTTTTAAACTTAAATCTAATTAAAAGGTTATTCTTGCAAAGGGGAGCAGTTGCTTTTTTCGCGCTTGCATTCCTGTTTTAGATAAAAGCATTTTCTATAATATAATGAAAAATTACCTTTCTTTAGTCAAATTTAGCCACACTATCTTCGCGATGCCCTTTGCTATGATAGGCTTTTTCTTAGCTAGTCAATCCCGCCCCGAAGGGATTAGCTGGTATCTGTTCGGGCTGGTGTTGGCTTGTATGGTGTTTGCGCGCACAGCCGCTATGGGTTTCAACCGTTATGTAGATAGGGATATAGACAGTAAAAACCCCCGCACGACAGACCGAGAAATTCCCGCGGGGATAATTTCTCCCCAAAATGCGCTCTTTTTTGTGGTCGCCAATAGCGCGTTATTCGTCGTATCGGCTTATTTTATCAATAACTTATGCTTTGCGCTCTCGCCTGTGGCTTTGCTGGTGGTCTTGGGTTATTCTTATACGAAAAGATTTACCGCGCTTTGTCATTTTGTGCTGGGGGTGGGTTTGGCACTCGCGCCTGTGGGTGCGTACATAGCCGTAACGGGAGAATTTGCGGTCTTGCCCGTCTTGTATGCGTTTGTGGTTTTGTTTTGGGTGTCTGGTTTTGATATAATCTACGCCCTACAGGATGAAGAGTTTGATAAAAGCCTAAAACTGAACTCTATCCCCGCCTTATTCGGAAAAGCGCGCGCTTTGATGATTTCCAACGTCTTGCATTTTGTTACCGCTTTGTTGGTTATCTACGCGGGTTGGGAGAATTGGGGTCAAGGGGCTAACTTTGGCTATAGCTACGCGGTAGCGGCTGCGGTTTTTATCAGCTTGTTAATTTATCAACATTTCTTGGTCAAACCTTACGACTTGAGCAGGGTTAATTTAGCCTTTTTCACCACCAACGGGATAGCTAGTACTATATTCGGCGCGTTGGTTATCTTGGATTTATTCATTTAATTGATAACTGTTTTCATTTCCTACACCTCACCACTCACTTCCCACCTCTCACCATTCACCACTCACTTCTCACCATTTATTAAAATTATGCCTAAAATCTCTCAAAGGGTAGCCGCTACTCCCGCCTCACCCATAAGAAAATTAGTTCCATTCGCCGACGCTGCCAAACAACGCGGGGTTAAAATCCACCACTTG
>JAAFIM010000005.1:0-58770 GCA_013297745.1 Chitinophagales bacterium
CGTTGGTTGCCACCACAAAAGCCCCGCGCTGTCCTCCCGTTTGGTTGTACAAACGACGCATAGCCAAAGGGTAAGCATAGGCAGCCAATGCATCGGCTTCATTCCCTCCGCCATTGACCAGCATCAATTTTACCCGCCAATTGACCCCTGCTACCCCCAACAAGTTGTCGCCGCGCGCGCCTACTATCCCCGCTACTGAAGTACCGTGACTACCGCCTGATATATCATCGTTGTTGTCGTAAGCGTTCCAGCCCGCATAGTCGTCAATAAAGCCGTTGTTGTCGTCATCTATATTATTGTTGGGAATTTCTCGCCAATTGCGCCAGATATTTGCGCCAAAATCTTGGTGGGTAAGGTCTAAACCGTCGTCAATAATACAGACTACAATAGTATCTCCCAAAGCGGTAACGCCTCCTGTGGTTATTGCCCAAGCCGAATCTGCGTCTATATCCGCGTCCGCTACGCCCCCGTTGCTGCCGTTGTTGATGTATTGCCATTGTTGGGCAAATTGGCTGTCGTTGGGAACCACCCGCTTGCTAATAATGTGGTTGTTTTGGGCTATGGCAACCTCTTTTTGTTGGCGCAAATAGTACAAAACCGCATCTTGGCTGCTACTTTGGGGTTCAAAGCCCAATAACCAAATGTTCATATTGGCTATGACGGGGCGCAAAAGGGTCAAACGGGTCGGCGAAAGGCTTTTCCATTTGGATAAAGCATTATGCGGGTTGACTTGGGGGCTAAACTTGACCAATACTTGCCCTTGTTCATAACTTTGGGCGTTAATTTTGGCCAAAAAAAAGCTGCATAAGCAGCAAAGTAGCAAGTGTTTGAACATATTGATATATTTTAAACAGATAAAAAAGGCGGGTATCAACAATAAATATAAACTTGGGTATTGGGTAATTGGGTTTTCACCCAGTTGGCGATGCGTTGGTTTTGTTGTTGTTGCTGGTTGCCAAAATGCATAAAGCCAAAACCGTAAAGAGATAGCTCTTCCAAAAATATCCACTCTTTGACGGGTAGATTTTCCAAGCAGCTAAAATCATCATTATAAATAGTCAGCCGCTTTAAATGCAGGAAATGGGATAGCTGGGCTAATAGTTTATCCAAATGGGGCAAAAAACTTAACTCCATAAACTCCAAACGGGGCAACATCAATAATTCGCGCGGAAATCGGCTTATGGGGCAGTATTCTAAATATAAGTTTTCTAAACTCCGCAGTTGTTCTACCTGTTTTGGTATGTGGTAGAAATTTTGCCCCTTGAGTTCTAACGTTTCTAATTGCTCGCAATCAAAAATAACGGCTGGTATTTGTTGCTCAATCAATAGATTAGACCCCCCAAAAGCTAAACATTTCAAAGCGGGTAGTCGGGCTATTTCCTCACATAACTCCATTTTTTGGGTAGAAGTAATCGCTAATTTTACCAAGTTTTGGGCTTTAATAATATCTTTGCTTATCTGTTGAAAACTATTATTGTATAAAATCAAATGTTCCAACTCTGGCAATTCGTATACAAAAGCGGCTATATTTTGGAGCTTGCCATTGCGCAAATCTAAGTGTTTTAAACGCTTCCAATGCTTGATAACGTTGGGTATTTGTTCCCACTGATGTTGTACTAAGCTAAATTTTTCCAATACGGGCGCAAAAACAGCCCAATTATGGGACAACTCTTCATTTTTATAAAACAAATTTGGTATTTCATCCGCTTCTAAACGGGGCAATAATTCTGCTGCGGTGATATTGGATTGGGTTAATAGATTAAATTCTACTGTACAACTCTCCAGCTGGGCAAAAATGTTTAAATCTAAACCTTGAGAAATAGATAATTGTTTAGCTAATTCATAATTGTTGGCATCTCCGCTAAAAATAAGCTGTTGGATTGGGGACATAAGAAAAGATATTAGGAGGCGAGGACGTTAAGATATTAGGATGCGAGGACGTTAAGATATTAGGATGCGAGGACGTGAGGATATTAGGATGCGAGGACGTTAAGATATTAGGATGTGAGGACGTTAAGATATTAGGATTTTGGGAGGTTATTTAATAATTATCTCAACATTCAAATTGGAAGCTGTTTAGTAAGCAATTTTTTACATTTTCAATTAAGGAAAACAACAGTTTACGTCTTTTAAGCAACAGACTAAAGTCTGTTGTAATCGTTTTTTGTTCTTCAACGGGTTAAAACCCGTTGGTATTGATTGATAAAACTATAAAACGCGCGGGACTTTAGTCCCAAAAGCGCGAAAAAATCCTAAACCTCAATTGTGCTGGGACTTTCGCTTACGCGCAGCTTGATGCAGCTTTGCTGCCTCTTCGGTTTTTCCCGCACAACACAGAGAAATTAAAAGATAAAAAAAATCATACTAAACAACTTCTTGATTAAAACAAAACATTCCCTTTTTGTGGTGGGATTAAATTCAGATGCTCATAAGCGCGCAAGGTAACCTCGCGCCCGCGTGGGCTGCGTTTAAGATAACCCTGTTGGATAAGATAAGGCTCGTGAACATCCTCAATAGTTCCCGCATCTTCGCCTACAGCTGTGGCTATAGTATTCAACCCGACTGGGCCTCCGTTAAAGTTTAAAATGATGGTTTTCAATATCTTATGGTCCATTTCGTCCAAGCCAGCGTTATCTATCTGTAGCGCGTCCAAGCCATATTGAGCAATTTTGGAATCTATAGTTCCGTTGCCTTTTATCTGCGCAAAATCCCTAATCCGTCTCAATAAAGCG
The DNA here is from genome assembly GCA_013297745.1 of Chitinophagales bacterium. Taxonomy (GTDB): domain Bacteria; phylum Bacteroidota; class Bacteroidia; order Chitinophagales; family Saprospiraceae; genus JAAFIM01. Next base: position 2,733 of record JAAFIM010000005.1, read on the forward strand.
TTGGCTATACGCGGCGTTCCCCGACTACGGCGGGCGATTTCAGTGGCTCCATCTTCAGTAATGGGTACGCGCAAAATAGCTGCTGAACGTTTTAAGATATTGATAAGCGTGGCTACATCGTAATAATCCAATAAGCAATTGATACCAAAACGCGCCCGCATCGGTGCAGTCAGCAATCCCATACGAGTGGTTGCGCCCACCAAAGTGAAGGGGTTTAGTTTGATTTGAACGGTGCGGGCGTTGGGGCCTGAGTCTATCATAATATCAATCCGATAATCTTCCATAGCGGAGTACAGATATTCTTCCACTACAGTGTTGAGGCGGTGAATTTCATCTATAAATAAGACATCGCCTTTTTGTAAATTGGTGAGTACGCCAGCTAAATCGCCAGGTTTTTCCAACACAGGGCCTGAAGTCATTTTGATTTCAGCCTCCAATTCGTTGGCAATAATCAACGAAAGGGTAGTTTTGCCCAATCCTGGGGGACCGTGCAGCAGCACGTGGTCTAAAGCTTCCTCGCGCATTTTGGCAGCTCCGATAAAAACCTGTAAGTTTTCTACCAGTTTCATCTGTCCGCTAAAATCGTCCAATAAACTCGGGCGCAGGGCTTTTTCTATGGCTTTTTCTTCTGGGCTTTGATGGCGGCCTGAAGCGTCTAAATGTGTATTTTTCATCGTGCAAAGGTACAATTTTTATCCGTGTTAATAAATAAAAGGTTTTTTTATCCTAAAAAAAATCCCCAAAAAATAAATGTGATACAAAAAAAGGCTAATTTTGCGCTTTTTATACTTTACTATCTGCTAAAATTTTAGCTCCCAAATAAACTGTATCTTTAACCGTGTTTAGAAAAATTTACAACTACTATTTTTCCCCGCAGAAAGTCTTTGTCAAATCTTTATCCGATATGTTGGGATTTATACCCCGCTTTCTGCCCTTTTACGAACAAGCCTTTACCCACAGAGGACAGGAGGAAAATTTGCCCGCGGGGGAAAAATACCCGTTAAATAACGAGCGTTTGGAGTTTTTGGGCGATGCAATTTTGGATGCGGCTACAGCTGAGTTTTTATTCAAAAAGTATCCTACTCAAGACGAAGGTTTTTTGACCCAGATGCGTTCTAAAATTGTGAATAGAAAAACCCTCAACGGTATCGCCCAAAAGATGAATTTGGACGTGTTTTTGCGCGCGCGTAGTCGCCAACCCAATAATATCAGCTTGATGATGTTGGGCAATACTTTGGAGGCTTTGGTGGGGGCTGTATATTTGGACTCTAATTACGCAAAAACCAAACAATTTGTTTATAAATTATTAAAACAATACGTGGATATTCACGAGTTGGAGAATTTAAACGATAATTACAAAAGTTTGCTCTTGGAGTATTGCCAAAAACATCATAAAAAATTACATTACGAACTACTCAACCAAACCCGCGCCGATGGTAAGCGCGAAAAGTTTGAAATTGGGGTAAAAATTGACGATGTCCTAATCGCTTATTCCCACGCTTTTAGCAAAAAAACAGCAGAACAACAGGCGGCACATTTGGCATTGGAAAAATTAAATCTATTGGGGGAGGAGTAGGGCTTTTGTAGTAAGGTAGCAAGATTTTTTGTAGCAAGTATTACGATTTTTTTGTAGGAAGGTAGCAAGATTTTTTGTAGTAAGTATTACGATTTTTTTGTAGGAAGGTAGCAAGATTTTTTGTAGTAAGTATTACGATTTTTTTGTAGGAAGGTAGCAAAATTTTTTGTCGTGGGGGACATTATATCATCTTGTATCTAAAAATCTTACTACTTTACTACCTTACTACTTTACTACCTTACTACTTTACTACCTCTCCAAAATAACACAACAATATGAAACAGTTTTTAATCATTGGGCTTTTATTCGGGTTGGCATTTTGGGCTTTTCGTTGCTATAGAACCCCTAATTTTGGAAATGGCACTCAAGCGGCGGACTTTGTGGGTTATACAGTTGCGGGCGATTCGCTGCGTTTGTCTGATTTTAAGGGACAGATTGTATTATTGGACTTTTGGGGGAGTTGGTGCGCGCCCTGTCGGCAAAAAAATCGCGATTTGGTAACTTTATACAATCAATACCACAGCCGCAAGTTCAAAACAGCCAAAGGGTTTGAGATTATCAGCGTGGGGATAGAAACGAATAAAAACGCTTGGCAGGGCGCAATAGCCAAAGACGGTTTGATTTGGCCGCACCACGTTTCAGACCTCAAGCGATTTGATGACCACGTAGCGAAATTATATAATGTGAAAGAAATCCCAAATATCTACCTAATAGACGAAAATGGGCAGGTAATTGGTAGAAATATGACCCTTTTGCAGACACAAGAGGCGTTGGATAGGCGGGTGGAGTAGGCGTTTTTGTACAAAAACAATAAAAAATATCGCTTAGTTTATGGATGATTTTGTTAGAAACTTGCGCAAAAATCCAACCCCAGCAGAGGCTGTATTATGGTCTTTTTTGAGAAGAAAACAAATTGGGGGCAAAAGAATACAAAGACAGTTTAGAATTTGCTACCAACAGAATAATAACGGGTTTCAATCTAATTTTATAGCCGATTTTTGCTGTTGCGCGGTAAAATTAGTGATAGAAATTGACGGCAAAATCCACGAACAACAAACTGAATACGATGCGCAAAGAACCGCTATTCTAAACGAGTTGGGTTATAGTGTGATTAGGTTTAAAAATGAGGAAGTTTTTGAAAATATAGAGAAGGTGCTGAAAAGTATTAGCGATGCTATTTCGTCGCGCTTGGTGTAGCTGGTTGCAGTGTGGTTTAATCCTCCCATTTTGTAGTATAGCCGATTGCAGTGTGGTTTAACCCTCCTATTTTGTAGTGTAGCTGATTGCAGTGTGGGTTTAATCCTCCCATTTTGTAGTATAGCCGATTGCAGTGTGGGTTTAACCCTCCCCAGCCTTCCCTCAAAGAGGGAGGGGGACTTGTGTAAAATTTTTGGAATAAACTTTTGTAATGAAAGTATAAAAATAAAACCAAACGTGGATATAAATAAAACCCACGAAAACACAAGTCTCCCTCCCTTTAAAAAAGGGAGGGCTGGGGAGGGTTAAACCACACTGCAACCAGCTACACTACAAAATGGAAGGGTTAAACCCACAATCCAAATCAAAACAATAAACAAAAATATAATATGGTTTATTTCGGCGCGCAAATCAAACCCGCTATACTTTCCACTTTGGAGAAAGCCCAAAGTAGCGTTTTTATAGCTATGTATTGTTTTAATGAAAACGAGGTGTATAATAAACTGCTTCAGCTCGCCCAGCGCGGGATTAGTATCAATCTGGTGCTTAGTCGCCAAGAACACAACCGCAATATGGACAGCCTCCAACAAGCGGGCGCAGCCGTATATTTTGCCGATACGGTCGTACATCATAAGTTTTGCGTGATAGACAAACACACTTCCATAACAGGCTCTGCCAATTGGACAAATGCAGCCTTTACTAGCAACTCCGAAAATATAGTGTTGATGCCCGATAACAAAGACACAGCAGCTAAATTTTTGGCAGAATACGATGCGATTTGCGAACCGCTAAAAATAAGCCTGCACTACAACCAACTTATCCAAAATATAAAACTACAAAGCCAACAGCTTATCCAACAGGTAGAAACCTACACCAACCAACTCATTCATCAACTCCAACAACTGCCCACCCAGCCTAAAGCTGCTGACTTATCGCCTGCCTTGCTGCAATCTATACAATGGCTGCAAGACTTGCCTAATGCGGATATGGCTGTGGATACTTGGCAAGCAGAAGATTTAACGCAGAAATTCGAAAATGGTAAATTTGGTTTTGTAGATAAAAGAAATGGCAAAGTCCGTATTCCTTTTGTTTATGATGAGTGTGGTTACAGTTTTCGCGAAGGCTTAGCTCGTGTGGCAAAAGGCGATAAATATGGTTTTATAGATAAAACGGGTAAAGAAATTATTCCGCCTATTTATGAGTATGCTAATAATTATAGTGAAGGTTTGGTTTGCGTAAGATGTGAGAGCAACGGCGGCTGGGGCTTTATAGATAAAACGGGTAAAGTTCGTGTTCCTTTTATTCATGATTATGCTTGGCAGTTTTGCGAGGGCTTGGCAAGTGTACGAAAAGTCGATAAATGGGGGTTTATAGATGAAACGGGCAAAGAAATTGTGCCTTGCATTTATGATGCTGCTGATAGTTTTAGCGGAGGCTTGGCTCGTGTAAAAAAAGGTGATAAATATGGTTTTATAGATAAAACGGGTGAAGAAATTATTCCTTTTATTTATGATGATGCGAATAGTTTTGACAAAGGCTTGGCTGCTGTGAAAAAAGGCGGTAAATGGGGTTATGTAGATAAACAAGGTAATTTTTCTATTGATAATAGTATTAGAATTTTTAGACGTGAAAGAGATTGATTAATTATTTATCCCCAATAATCTAACTCCCTGCCATTTTGTCAGTTTTTTTCTATTTGGCACGCTTTTAAGGTAGCCAAAGCTACTGCAATTTTGACATTTTATAAAATAACAGTTTAAAAAATAAAAACAATGGAAAACAATCCAAACTTAGACGATAAAAACACAGAGCTGCCAGTTGATAATAATTTGCAAAATGATGAAAATCAGCAAGTTGAAACGGCTAATCAGGAAGAAAATACAGCCGATAGCAGCGATGCAGACAGCAACGAAAGCGCAGAACAAAAACAAAAGCGCAAAAGAGGCGGACGTGGTGGCGATAATAAAAATCAAAAAGTTACGGAATTGGAAACAAACGTGGAAAAATTGACAGCCGAATTGGCTGAAATGAAAGATAAATATCTGCGTTTGTACGCGGAGTTTGACAATTACCGCCGCCGCAGCAGCCGCGAGTTGTTGGATATGCAAAAAGTAGCCAGCCAAACGCTAATCAAACAACTTTTGCCCGCATTGGACGACTTTGACCGCGCAGCCAAAGCAGCAGAAGCCAGCAACGAGCCGATTTCTGAAGGACTAAGTTTGGTTTTTAGCAAATTGACCCGCACATTGGAGCAGCAAGGATTGAAAGCTATGGAAAGCAACGGCGCGACTTTTGACCCAGATTTGCACGAAGCAATCACCAAAATTCCCGTTCCTACTGACGACCTAAAAGGGAAAGTGGTGGATACTGTAGAATGTGGTTATTATCTTCACGACAAAATTATCCGTTACGCGAAAGTGGTTATTGGGCAGTAGTTGATGTTAAGACGTTAGGATTAGAAGATATTAAGATTTTAGGATATTAAGAAATTAGAATGCAAGTATATCTCAATCCTAAAATCCTTCAATTTAAACATCTTAACGTCTTCCAATACTAAAATCTTAACATCCTCCAATCTTAAAATTTCCCCCAACAATGATAGCACTCATCACAGGCGCAAATTCAGGCATAGGCTTGATTACAGCGCAAAGTTTAGCCGCCAAAGGTTTTGAACTGATTTTATTGGTAAGAAGCCAAGCCAAAGCGGACGAAACCAAAGCCGCTATTTTAGCCAAAACACCCAACGCGAAATTGGATTTTTTCCTAACCGATTTGGAAAATTTGGCACAAGTCAAACAAACCGCCGCAGATATTCGCCAAAAATATACCCATTTGGATAGAATTATCAACAATGCGGGTTATGCGCCCAACACTATAGAGTTTAACGCGGATGGCTTGGAAAAATCATTCGTGGGCAACCATTTAGGGCATTTTGTGCTGAATTATCATCTTTTGGATTTGGTAGAAAATGCGGCTGAAGGGCGGATTATCAACTTGGCTTCTTTGGCGCATAATGCGGGTAAAGTGGAGCGTTTTTTCAAAAAAAATTACCCTTCGCATACCAAATGGTCAGCTTATGGCGATGGCAAATTGGCCAATGTCTTATTTGCAAAAGCCCTCGCGCAACGGCTGAAAAAAGCAACCGCTTACTCGCTTCATCCTGGAGTGGTGAGTACCAATTTTGGCTCAAATTTTACGGGAATTTTAGGATTTTTGGTAAAAATAGCCCGAGTATTCTTTATCAGCCCAGAGAAAGGGGCAGAAACGACCATTTATTTGGCTACTGCGGACTTTCAAGAGTTAAAAAATCACAACGGGGCTTATTTTGATAAAAAACGCCCCAAAGCTATCTCCAAAAGCGATGTTACCGCCCAAAATGCGGATTTCCTTTGGACAGAGAGCGAAAAATACGTTTAAAAACGTTCAATTACTAATTTAAAACTCCATAAATTTATGGCTAACAAACGCGATTATTACGAAGTGCTGGGTTTGGCTAAGACAGCTCAAGCAGACGAGATAAAATCCGCTTATCGCAAACTCGCGATGAAATATCACCCCGACCGCAACCCCAACGATAAAGCAGCAGAAGATAAGTTTAAAGAAGCAGCAGAAGCGTACGAAGTGTTATCCAACGGGGATAAAAAAGCTGCTTATGACCGTTATGGACACGCAGGGGTAAACCAACAAGGCGGCTTTGGCGGGCAAGGTGGGGGTTTCTCTATGGATGATATTTTCTCCCAATTTGGGGATATTTTCTCCCAATTTGGTTTTGGGGGACAAGGTGGGCAACAGCAACGCGGCGGACAAGGCGGACAACAAGGCACTAATTTGCGCATAAAGGTAGAAATGACCTTGGAAGAGATAGAAAAAGGTGCTACCAAAACCATTAAGGTCAAAAAACACGTAACTTGCCAATCTTGTGGTGGCTCTGGTGCCAAAGATAAAAATTCTATAACAGATTGTGGCACTTGCAAAGGCTCTGGTTATGTGCGTCGGGTGCAAAATACCTTTATGGGGCAGATGCAAACGACTGTAGCTTGCCCCACTTGCAACGGCACGGGCAAAATTATCAAAAATGCTTGTACTTCTTGCAAAGGCGAAGGGCGCGTGTATGGCGAAGAAACCATCAATTTGGAAATTCCCGCTGGCGTGAGCGAAGGTATGCAATTGTCTATGACAGGGCGTGGAAATGCGGGTATGAACGGTGGCCGCCCTGGCGATTTGTTGATAAATATAGTGGAAAAACCGCACGAATTGTTCAAAAGAGATGGCAACAACATTTGGTACGAACTAAGCCTTAATTTTGCCGATGCTATTTTGGGTACAACGGTGGAAATTCCCACCCTTTCGGGCAAAATTAAACAAACTATCCCTCCTTGCACCCCCGCTGGTAAAGTGTTCCGCATCCGCGGCAAAGGCTTGCCCGCTGTGCAAAGCTACGACCACGGCGATTTATTGGTACAGGTCAATATCTGGGTGCCCAAAGAAAGTGAATTGTCGCCCGAAGAGCGCAAAATGATAGAAAAAATGCGCGGTTCTGCCAATTTTACCTCTGAAGGCAAAGCCGATAAAAAGGAAAGAAAGGGTTTTTTTGATAAAATGAAAGACTTTTTTGGGGGTTGAATAGCCGCCTTTTGTGCTTTTTTAAATAGAAAAGTGGTAAAAAGCTAAAAAAAATAGCTTTTTTGTCAAAAACAGGACAAAAAACACAAAAAAAATTTGCAAACGACAAAAACTGTCGTACCTTTGCAGCGCAATTCTTAGCACCTACTCCCCCTTAGCTAAGAATTGCGTAATTTTTCGGGATGTAGCTCAGTTGGTTAGAGTTCGCGTCTGGGGGGCGCGAGGTCGCACGTTCGAGTCGTGTCATCCCGACCACTTTTTTTGCGGGGCGTAGCTCAGTTGGTTTAGAGCATTACCTTGACAGGGTAGGGGTCACTGGTTCGAATCCAGTCGTCTCGACCGCAAAATAAAAATATCTCTAATTTGTGAAGCAATCTTTTTTATAAAAGGTTGCTTTTTTTAATATCATCCCTAATCGTTATTATTTTTCTTACCCCAAAAAGAAATTTTATGAAAAAAATATCCCCTTTTGTCTTATACAGAATTTAGAAAGTGAGTGTGTAATAGCACGGGGTTTTACACCCCGTGCGGTAGATAAAATAAACCTTATTAGTGTTGGGTTTTACACCCAACACACCAAAAATATACATATTTTATAAAATTTTATTCTTGCGTTGGGTCTAAAACCCAACGCTAATAAGATTTTTCACCGCGTGGGGTATAAAACCCCACGCTCTCGCTTATTTTTATAATTATAGTGCAATATCTCTTATTACACACTTACTTTTTAAATTCTGTATTATTGCTTACCTTATTAGCTTGCAATACAGCAGACAAAAAAAATATCAGTGATATTGTTAACACAACCACCCAAACAGGCGGCGAAGGCTGTTATTTGCCCTATCAGCCCAAAGGCTTGTGAGTTAATCAGCAAAGAAACTATAGCTCAAATTTTGGGGGTAGATGCAGCCAAAATGGAGGCAGAAGACCCAATGAAAATGTTGCACGAAATGGGTAAAAATAAGGATAAACCCTATCAAGGTTCTGCATTTGCCCTTTGTACCTACAAATGGGAAGACCAAAATAAGAAAATCAAAGAATATATAGAACAGCTTGGAAAAGAATTTGAAGTGCCTATGTATGCGCTTGTGCAAATGGGTAATTTTGCCCCCCGCAAAGATGTGGCAGCTTTCAAACAACACTATCGCAATGTAAGCGAGGCGGAATTGAACGAAGCCTTGGGCAAAGCGGGCGAGCAGATGGAAAAAGGGGGAAAATATAGCAAAGAGGAGATAGGAACAGCCAAAAATATGGGCAAAGGCCTAGCTGAAGGCCGCACCGTTACCTATTTGGATAATCTCGGCGAAGCTGCTGCAAGCATCCGCTCCAAAGCATACGGCGAGCAAACTGAAGTGGTTGTGTATTACAAAGGGAACGAGTTTCGGGTAGAGGTAAAAATGGGGGGTAAAACTCATGCTGAAAATATGGAATATACGCTCAAAATAGCCGAAGAAGTGCTTAAAAAATGTAAATAGCCAATCCGATAAATGAGTTAGCCACTTTTTTTTGACTTTTCTAGAATAAAAAAATCCCACTTTCGCGCTGAAAGTGGGATTTTTGCATTATGGGATTTCGTGTTCCAAAAACCATTTGTATAATTCGTCCATTCTAAACACTTTAACCAGCTCAGAATGTCCATCATTTTTATAAATGGTGAATTTGATATTTTTTCCCTTTTTATTTTTGATAGCGGACACCATTTTTTCGGATTCGCTGATGGGTACGGCGCGGTCTTTTGCCCCGTGAAACACCCAAGTGGGCAAATTTTTCAAACTTTCGGCGTGTTTGGTATTTCCTCCCCCACATACGGGCGCGACGGCAGCAAATCGGTTGGGATAATCGCCCGCCAAAAACCAAGCCCCATAACCGCCCATACTCATACCTGTGAGATAGGTTTTGCATTTATCCACTTTGTACTTAGCTTGCACATCATCAAGCAGTTGTATCAATTTGTCGCTTTTCCAGCCGCCTTGACATTGGGGCGCAACGACCACAAAAGGTAGCTTTTTGCCGCGCAAAATTTCATAAATAATCCCGTATTTTTTCACCATTTCTAGATTAGAACCTTGCAAACTGCGCCCGTGTAGGAATAAAATCATCGGAAAATTTTCCTTGCTTTTTTCGTACCCTTCAGGCAAATAAACCAGATAATTATAAGGTGATTTTTTATCCAAAACGGATTTAACTTGTGCTAAAACTGGCTGCCCAAGCCAAAAAATGCTGATAATAAGGCTAATTTTTGCTAAAAGATGCATAAAAATTAAAAAATTTAATTCATAAAAGTTGAAAGAGGTTGCAAAATTAACGTTTAAAAACTTAAATTTGCTTGTATAAACGCGGATTTATTATTGGACTCCATTAACCCTTTTTTTAATAAGCTATCAATCCAAACCGAATAACGAAGCGCGCCTGTGCTGTTGAGATGTTCTAAATCTGCCAATTCTTCATTTTTTATCCCCCAAAGGCTAAAATCTAAAAATTCAATCTCGTTAAATTCGCGCGCTAAAATATCCTTGAACATTTTTTCGCTTTTCCAATGGGGGCATTTTTCGTGCATAGGGCTGCGGATAAAAAATAACTTTTTGCCCATTTTTTTACAAATTTCAACCATTTTGTGCAAATAAATGAGCTGGAAATGGCTTATTTTGTCCCAATTGGGCAAAGGGCTCAACATTTGGGGATTGTTTAAAAAATAGTCTACTTTGGCTACCTCCAAATGATGATATTTGCCGATGCTATTGTAAAAATCATAATCTTTTTTCAACCATTTTTTAGCATTGAGTTTGATAGCCACAGCCAATTCGTTGAAAAAAGCCGAAGAGTTGCTTTTGGCAATTAGTTCGTATTCGTTCCAGCTGAAAAAAGGCAGGTATTTATTGTAGCGAAAAGATAGATATTTTTCATCCGTTATCCAATTATCTATAGACGCTTGCAGTTGGTTGTTGCTCACCTCCAACCAAACGGTTTCTATGTTGGGATTTTGGGCTAAAACGTGTTCTAATTTGAACGCTGTGTACAAATAAGCCTCGCCTGATTCGGATAAATTGCGGCAGTTGGCGATTAAACTATCATTATAAGCACATTCTGGGTGAGAATGGCCGAAAATGGCCAGTTTTTGGGGATTGGGTAGTTTAAAATTTGCATTTTTAGCCACTTGTTGGTTGCAAAAGTATAAACTTCCTGTGATTATAGCGGATAAAATGCTTAGAAAAAAAGCAGTTTCTAACAAAAAAGCGCGCATAAGTTTTGGGGTTTTAGAATTGAAAATAGATAAATTCGTGCGATTTGCCTTGATATAAAAAAATCAATAAGCCAATAATCAGATAAAAAGCCCAACGAAGGGGCTTAAGTCGCCAATTTTTGACCCGTTCCAAAGCAAAATCCCCCTCGCGTCCCCACCATTCTATCCCGATTAATACCAAAATTAGCGCAAACAAACTGCTGCTAAATCCGCTAATTTGCCAGCCATTAAAAGCGAAAATTCCCCCCAAATAGGCGAAAGCATCGGTCAGGTTCTCCGCGCGGAAAAAAATCCAAGCCAAGCAAGTTAGCCCAAAAGTGAGCATAATGTTGAAAAATTCCCCCCAACTGGGCAACAAACGCCCTTGTGCAGCTATAGCCAAATTGTTTCTATTCTTATCAAAAATCAATAAGGGTAAAATATACAAAGCGTTCAAAAATCCCCAAATGATAAACGTCCAGTTGGCGCCGTGCCAAAATCCACTCACCAAAAAGATGATAAACGTATTCCTAATTTTTAACCCCAATCCGCCTTGGCTGCCGCCCAAAGGTATGTATAAATAATCCCTAAACCAAGAAGAAAGGGAAATATGCCAACGCCGCCAAAATTCGGCTATGTCGCGCGAAAAATAAGGAAAGGCAAAATTTTTGAGCAAACGCAACCCAAATAATCGCGCTGTGCCCAAAGCTATATCAGAATAACCCGAAAAATCGCCATAGATTTGAAAAGCGAATAAAAAAGCCCCAAAAAGCAAAGTGCCGCTATTTCGCTCGGCTGGGATTGCAAAAATATCATTGACTATACCAGCGCAGTTGTCCGCTATTACTATTTTTTTGAACAAACCCCACAATATCTGGCGCAAACCTTCGCGGGCTGCCAACGGGTCAAAATCTCTATTTTTTTTAATCTGTGGCAATAAATGTGTGGCGCGTTCTATAGGACCAGCCACCAGCAGGGGGAAAAAACTAACGAATAAACCATAATTAACCGCCCCTTTTTCAGGCTCTATTTTATTGTAATAAATATCTATGACATAAGACAAGCCGTGAAAAGTGTAGAAAGAAATCCCCACAGGCAAAATTATATTTAAGGTGCTGATATGAACCGTCGCGCCCATAGCGTTGAGCAAATCGGCGAAAGAACTGACGAAAAAATTATAGTATTTGAAAATTCCCAAAAAACCTAAATTTAAACCAATGCTCAAAATTAACCAAAATTTTTTCAAACGCGCATTTTCTTTATGTTGGGCAATTTTTAACCCAGAATAATAATCCAAAGCGGTGGAAAATACCAATAATAGCATAAATCGCCAATCCCAACAGCCGTAAAAAAAATAACTCGCTGCTAATAACCAAGTATTTTGTAAAAATAATTTTTTGCTCAGCACAAACCAATAGACAAAGAAAACTAAGGGCAAAAACAGCGCAAATCCTAGCGAATTGAATAACATAAATTTAAAAATTGTTTCTAAAGCGGCAAAATTATATATTTTAAACAGAAATCCAACCTTTTTTTATATTTTTGCGTAAAAAATTGGAAGCTTTTATGAAAATTTTTATCAGCCGCGAACTTGCCCCCGATAGCATTTTTACCCAGATATTAACCCCCACAGGGGCGGAAATAGTAGGCTATAGTTTGATAGATTTGAGCGAAATACCTATAGAAAAATTGCCAAATACAGATTGGTTATTTTTTTACAGCAAAAATGCCATAGATTATTTTGCAAAATGCGCAAAAAAGCAAATTTTAAACTATAAAATTGCCTGTTTGGGAGAAGCGACAGCGGCAAAGTTAGCAGATTATCAAACCCAAGCGGATTTTATCGGCACAGGGCAAGCAGACACAACCGCAGCCGATTTGATACAAGCGGTTAAAAATGAAAGCATTTGTTTTATACAAGCCCAAAATTCGCTCCAATCGGTGGAAAAACTGACCGAGAACGAACTCAATAGCTCAAAACTTATCATTTATCAAAATATAAAAAAGACCGAGTTTGAAAACCCGCAAGCGGATATTTTGGTTTTCACCAGCCCGCTTAATGTGGAGGCTTACGCAGAAAAATATCCCATTTTGACAAAACAAAAAGTTGTAGCTATAGGAAAAACTACAGCACAAAAATGTTATGAAAAGCAGATTTTGGGCGTTTTTATCCCCGAAAAACCCGCAGAAAAGCAGCTGGCGGAAAAAATTTTACAAATTTTATCCCAAAAATAGCCAAATGAAGCTACAGTTTCAACAAAATGTTTTAACTTTGCGCCTACAATTCAATAATGGCTAAAAATAAAAATTATGCCCACGATTAGAGCGTATCAACCGAGCGATTACGAGCAAGTACTTGCCCTTTTTGATAGCAACTGCCCCCCGTATTTTGCCCCTGAAGAGAAAGAATTATTCACTAATTTTTTGAAAATCAATGAACAGCCCTATTTTGTAATCGTAGAAAATGAGCAATTATTGGCCGCTGGCGGTTATGCCTATGAACACAGAGCGGGGCGCGATGTAGCCGTTTTCACTTGGGGAATGGTCAGCCAAAGCGCACACAAACAGGGCTTGGGCAAATTATTAACCCAGCACAGATTGGCTTGCATAGAAAAAGACGCGCGGGGACTTCCTGCCATTTTGGGAACAAGCCAATACACAGCCGCATTTTATCAAAAAATGGGATTTACTACCTATAATATAGTCCCAGATGGATTGAGCAAAGGTTTGGATTTGGTGGAAATGGAGAAATTTTTTTAGAAAAAAAATGCCAAAATGCAACCTTTATCCAATTAAGGCGTATATATGCACATCAAAATTACAGATGAAAAGGGGATTAAAACCGCTTTAAATTTTAGCAAATTGCGATAAAAAAAATTTTTGATAAAAATAATCAAAAAAAGATAAAAAATGCAACCTAAAACAAAAAAGCGCGTATAATAATCCCGTTCAAAACAACAAAAAAAGCTAATTTCAAACTTCAATTTATAAAACACTCATAAATCGTTAAGCCGATGTCTAAAAATCAAACCCCAGCTTCTTCTGAAAAAGATAACAAGCTAAAATCACTCAATGCTACATTAGAGCGTTTGCGCAAAACTTATGGTAAAGGTTCGGTGATGAAATTGGGCGATGCGCCCGTCGAAAAAGTAGAATTTATATCCACAGGCTCTATTGGTTTGGATATTGCGCTTGGTACAAGCGGCTTTCCCAAAGGGCGCATTATTGAAATCTACGGACCTGAGTCTTCAGGTAAAACGACCATTGCTATCCACGCTATAGCTGAATGTCAGAAAAAAGGTGGTATAGCAGCTTTTATAGATGCAGAACACGCTTTTGACCGCAACTATGCTTCCAAATTGGGCGTAAATTGTGATGAACTTATCTTCTCACAACCCGATAGCGGCGAACAGGCGTTGGAAATTACCGAAAACCTTATCCGTTCGGGTGCAATTGATATTATCGTGATTGACTCAGTAGCTGCGCTTGTACCGCGTGCTGAAATCGAGGGCGAAATGGGCGATTCTAAAATGGGTTTGCAAGCTCGTTTGATGTCTCAAGCTATGCGTAAAATGACTTCAGCGATAGGACAACAAAACTGCTGCTGCATTTTTATCAACCAATTGCGCGAAAAAATCGGGGTTATGTTCGGTAATCCAGAAACTACTACAGGCGGTAATGCGTTGAAATTTTACGCTTCTCAACGCTTGGATATTCGCCGCTCTGGTGCTGCGCTCAAAGATAAAGAGGGCGAAACGGTAGGTAATAACGTAAAAGTGAAAATTGTTAAGAATAAATTGGCACCTCCTTTCCGCGTAGCTACTTTTGATATTATGTACGGCGAAGGCATTTCCAAAGTGTCGGAAATTGTAGATTTGGGCGCAGATTTGGATATTTTGTCCAAAAGTGGTGCTTGGTACGGCTATAATGGCACAAAAATAGCTCAAGGTCGCGAAGCTGCCAAACAGTTTATGTTGGATAATCCCGAATTGGCCAATGAAGTAGAAGCTAAAATTCGCGAAAAACTCAATAGCAGCGATGCCAAAGCCGCTATAAAAGTAGCTGCCGACGACGAAGATAGCGAAGATGAAGAAGACGACTTGTAAAATTTTGGTTGTATAAGTGATGTTTTTATAAACTAAAAAACCCCGATTGCTAAGTGATTTAGCATCGGGGTTTGTTATTTTTATCAATTTTTGCACGCTTGGGTAAATTATCCGCGTTTAATCAAATAAACAGTGTAGGCGATATAAGCTACCAAAAATACAAAACCTTGCCAGCGTTGGAATACGCGCCCCATAAGCGGCTGTCCGTCTGCGCCTTTTTCTGCCATTGGTACAGGTTTGCTCATAAACAAGAACGCAAAGAATACCACAGTCGCTGCTATCAACACATAAATATCTATATTCAAAGCCGCTGCTTCAAAAGGAATAGGCGCAATAGTCGCTGAAGCTGCCAAAATAAAGAATATGTTGAAAATGTTAGAACCGATAACGTTTGCAATCGCAATATCGCTTTTCTTTCTATAAGCAGCTATGCAAGAAGTTGCCAATTCGGGTAAAGAAGTTCCCGCAGAAACTATAGTCAAACCTATCATTTTGTCAGTCATACCCCAAGCTTGAGCCATAGATACAGCACTATCCACGATGAGTTTTCCCCCAATTACCAAACCTGCCAAACCGCCTATTGCATATAGGGCAGTAATCCCTGGGCTTAATTCTTTAACCCCTTCTTCTCCCTCTTCGCCTTGGTCGGCGCTGGTGTTTTTAAACACATAATATAGAAAGTAGCCAAAAAATATCAATAATATACCCGCATCCAAACGGCTCATTATCCCCCCGAAATAGGTTGTGCCTATAGTTTCGTTCGCTTTATTCAGAATGGGTGCAGAAGCTGGATAATTGTTGAAACCTTCAGTGGCTGGGGCTATTCCCCACAACAATTGGTCATTTACCAATATAAACACTAATATAATCGCCAATAGTGAATAACCTGTGTCTTTTTTAACAATGTTGGGGTGGGCAGTAAGCGGATAAATCATCCCAGCAATACCCAAAATAAGAAGTAAATTAAAAGAATTACTGCCAATGATATTCCCGTATGCAATTCCATTATTGCCACCTATCGCAGCAAAGACGTTCACAATCAATTCTGGTGCTGAAGTACCAAAAGCTACTACAGTCAAACCAATAGCCAAATCCGAAACGTTGAATTTTTTGGCGAGAGAGGATGCGCCTTCTACAAATTTGTCCGCGCCGAGGGTCAAAATAACCAAACCTACCACTAAGAGTAAAATGTCTAATAACATATTTTTGCTTTTTTGTATAAAAATAATTTTTAGGTTTAAAATTTGAACCCGCAAAGGTAAGCAGTTTTTTTATTTCTGCAAATTTGCAACCTAATTCTGTTAAAATTGTTCTGCTTTTTTTTATCGCAATAATTAAACTCTTATTAAAACCTTGCTTTATGCAAAACGAATTGATACACGAAACCAGCCCTTATCTCCTCCAGCACGCGCATAATCCCGTTCATTGGCAGGTGTGGGGCGACAAAGCTTTTCAGTTGGCCAAAGATTTGAACCGTCCCGTTTTGGTGAGTATTGGTTATGCTACTTGCCATTGGTGCCACGTGATGGAGCGCGAGTCTTTTGAGAGTGAGCAAACGGCGGCTTTTATGAACCAGCATTTTGTTTGTATCAAATTAGACCGCGAAGAACGCCCCGATGTGGATGCTTTGTTGATGGAAGTGGTGCAGATGATTAGCGGTAATGGCGGTTGGCCGCTCAATTGTTTTCTATTGCCTGATGGTCGCCCCTTTTTTGCGGGAACTTATTTCCCCGATACGCCCAAATACGGTCGTACAACTTGGTTGCAACTGTTAGATAATTTACAAAAAGCCTACAACCAACGCTATGAAGAGGTTGAAACGCAAGCGGAGCAAATCACCGACTATTTGCAGAAAACACAGCGCGCTTTTACCGCCCAAGCCAACAGTTTGCAGTTTGATAACCAAGATGCAGCAAATAATTATCTTATTTATGATTATTTTCAAACCGTTTTTCATAATTTAAGGGATAATTTTGATAGAATAAACGGCGGCTTTGGCGGCGCGCCCAAATTTCCCTCCACTTTTGCGCTTAGGTTTTGTTTGAACTTTGATTTTTTGCAAAATAACCCCGACGCGAGCGCGCAAGCGCATTTATCTTTGCGCAAAATGGCTCAAGCGGGTATTTACGACCAAATTGGGGGTGGATTTGCCCGTTATGCAACCGACCCAGAGTGGAATATCCCCCATTTTGAGAAAATGTTGTACGATAACGCGCTGTTGTTGGCACTTTATTCCGATGCTTACGCGACAACCACAGAATCTAGCACAAGAAATTTGTACCAACGCGTCTGCGCGCAATCTTTTGGATGGTTGCAAAAAGAGATGAAAGACCCCACAGGTTTGTACTTTTCCGCCATTGATGCAGACTCAGAGGGACACGAGGGGCTTTTTTACCTTTGGGATTATCAAGAGGTGAAGAATACGCTCACAGCAGAAGAGTTTGCTATCTATTCGCACGTATTCGACCTGCAAGAACAGGGCAATTGGGAGGGCAAAAACATACTTTATTATAAAGAGAGCGTAGAAAATGTGGCGCGTTCTTTCAGTTTAGAACCTCAAAAAATAGCCGATATACTCCATACAGCCAGCCAAAAACTGCTCACGCTGCGCAATGGTCGCATCCGCCCGATTACAGACGATAAATTGATGTTGGATTGGAACGCTTTGCTCGCTCAAGCCTTTTGCCGTATGTACAGAAGCTTTGGGAATGTGGATTATTACCACGCGGCGGAAACTATACTCAAAAACGGTTGGAGTTTGTACCAAATACGCCCCGACGCGCCCGATTTATACCATACTTATAAGCTCGGAAAGGGAAAAAATGCCGCTTTTTTGG
The DNA here is from genome assembly GCA_013297745.1 of Chitinophagales bacterium. GTDB lineage: Bacteria > Bacteroidota > Bacteroidia > Chitinophagales > Saprospiraceae > JAAFIM01. Next base: position 20,292 of record JAAFIM010000005.1, read on the forward strand.
ACGATTATAGCTTTTTAATCGGGGCTTGGTTGGAATTTTATCAACTCAATAGCGAAAAAATTTACCTACAATGGGCTAAAACTTACGCTGATTTGGTTATTCAACAGTTTTACGACGATAACGACGGGCTTTTTTATCTTTCTAACAGCAATTCCGATGTTTTAATCCGCAAAAAGGATTTGTACGACAACGCCACCCCGTCGGGCAACTCGGTTATGGCGCATAATCTGCTCATTTTGTCCGCATTATTGGATAATAGCGAATACTACAGGATAGCAGAGCGGTTATTGAAGGGGATTTCGGACGCGGTTAAAAAATTTCCCCAATCTTTTTCCCATTATGCCAACGCTTTACTCCGTTTGCAAGCGGGTTGTCCCGTGATTATAGCGGTGGGCGAAAATTATCAGCAGCTTTTAACCCAATTATACGCGCATTTTCTACCCAACTATTTGATAATCGGGGGAAAAGATGCTGCCCAACTCCAACATTTGCCCATAGCCGAAGGCAAAACCGCGCCCGAGGGCAAAACTTACCTCTATTTTTGCCGCGCTCAAACCTGCACCGCGCCTGTAGAGACGGTAGCGGAGTTGTTGAAGCTGCTAAAAGGTTAATCTGAGCGCGCTTACAGTGTTATAATTTTGTTATTTTTCTACCTAAAGGTTTTTCTGAGCGGAAAAACCTTTTTATTTGCGGTTTAATCTTGTATTTCAAAAAATTATTTCAAAAAATTAGCTATAGTATGGATTCTATCACACAAGCGGTGTTGGGGGCAGCGGTCGGGGAGGCGGTATTGGGCAAACAGTTAAAAAATAGGGCGATTTTATGGGGCGCGGTAGCGGGAACTATCCCCGATTTGGATGTGGTGAGCCGTTTATTTATAAGCGAACCTTTATACGGGTTGATTTATCATCGGGGACTTTCACATTCTATCCTGTTCACTTTCGTCGCACCGTTATTATTCGCGCTTTTGTCCCATAATTATTATAAAAAAGGCTTGCATTTATTACCTGTGTTCAAATATCTTTGGTTTTCGCTGTGGATTTTATTCTATGCGGGGGCAACTTTCGGCTTGGGTTATTTAGCTTTTAAATTTCCCAACGCGGTGAGCGTTTCTATAGCTGCTTTATGGGCTGCTGGGGGTTATTTTTTCTATAATAGTCTTAAAAAATCCCAACAAAAGGCTGTACATTTAAACTATACGGACGAACCAGAAGCTGACAATCGCACGACGTATTGGCGTTGGTATGTAATGTATTTTTTCGGGATATTAACCCATTGGTTTATCGACGCTTGCACGGCTTACGGCACACAAATTTTTGAACCTTTTTCCAATTATAGAATATCATTTAACAACATTTCTATAGTTGACCCACTTTACACAATTCCTTTCTTAATCTTTTTGCCATTGGCGTTTTGGGCAAAGAGCATAGGCTGGAGAAGAGTTTGGAATGGCTTGGCGTTGGGTTTAAGCTCTGCGTATATGATTTTTACCTTCGTGGCAAAAAACGAGGTGAATAAAGTGATAGAACAAAACCTTAAAACGCAAAATATAAATTATAAAACTTATATTAGCACCCCTTTTATCCTTAATAGTGTTCTTTGGCAAACTGTAGTAGAAACAGATACTAGTTTTTGTTATGGGGTTTATTCTATTCTGGATAAAGAGCCTAAAATAGAGTTTGTTTCTTTGCCTAAAAACCATCAATTGTTAGAACCTTATAAAAATAATGAATTTGTAAAAATCATTTTGTGGTTTGCGCAAGGTTACTATATGTTGGAAGCTAACCCCGACGGTTCGGTTAAATTTATCCAGTTGCGTTTTGGGCTAACTTTAAAATCTATACATACCAAAGATTATGCTTATATTATGTATTATCTGATTAAAAACGAAAATGGTAAAATTACCGTTACCGAAAATAGACAAAATCCTTCAGAACTGAAATTAGATGAGTTGTTAGCAGCGTTTTGGACGCGTCTCAAGGGGATTTAAGCCTTAAAATGGGTGAAAATTGCCTTAAAATGTGTAATATCGCCTTATAACAGCGTTTTGGTGCGTTAAAACGTTGTTTTGGTGCGTTAAAACGTTGTTTTGGTGCGTTACAACGTTGTTTTGGTGCGTTACAACGTCGTTTTGGTGCGTTACAACAGCGTTTTGGTGTGTTAAAACAGCGTTTTGGTGTGTTAAAACAGCGTTTTGGTGCGTTACAACAAAAAAATTGCTATTCAAACCAAAAATTGGCATAAAAAAAACCCTCTCGCTGTGTTAGTGAGGGGGTTTTTAGTTATTCAAACAGATTAGCTTATCTTCCCAAACCCAAAAGTTTGTTTAGAGGCTTCCAAAGTTGTTTTCAAAATGGCGTTTTCGGGCTGTTCCAACAAATAATCATCTTCCAGAATGGATTGCGCTACTTGCCGCGCAACGTTCATAATGGGCGCATCTTTGGTTAGGTCGGCAATTTTAAACCCTAATATCCCCGATTGTTGTTTGCCCTCTATATTCCCGCCCCCGCGCAGGGTCAAATCCGCTTCTGCTATCTTAAACCCGTCGGTAGTTTCTACCATTTTCTGCATTCTAAACTTGCCATCTTCGGACAGTTTAAAACTTGTCATCAAAATACAGTAAGAATCGCCCCCGCCGCGTCCTACCCGCCCTCTAAGCTGGTGTAATTGCGCCAAGCCAAACCGTTCAGCGTTTTCTATCAACATAACTGTAGCGTTGGGAACATTAACCCCTACTTCTATAACTGTAGTGGCTATCATAATCTGGGATTTGCCCTGTACAAATCTTTGCATTTCAAAATGTTTGTCTTCAGGCTCTTGTTGCCCGTGTACGATGCTGATTTGGTATTGAGGTTTGGGAAATTCGCGCTCTATAGCTTCTGCGCCTTCGGTTAAATTTTTGACATCGGCCAAAGTTTCGGATTCTGATTCGTCAATTAGCGGATATACGATATAAATCTGCCGCCCTGCTGCTATTTCTTTTTTCATCAACCCAAAAACCCAAAGGCGTTGGCTTTCGTACTTGTGATAAGTTGTGATAGGTTTGCGCCCTGCTGGCATTTCGTCTATGATAGAAACGTCCAAATCGCCGTAAATGGTCATTGCCAACGTGCGCGGGATAGGTGTAGCGGTCATAACCAAGATATGAGGCGGTGTCGTGTCGTTTTTTGCCCACATTTTAGCGCGTTGTTCTACCCCGAAGCGGTGTTGTTCGTCAATAACAGCCAATCCTAACCGTTGAAAAACGACCTTTTCTTCCAAAATGGCGTGCGTACCGATAAGAATTTGCAACTCGCCCGTTTCCAACTGGTGCAAAATCCCCTTTCTGGACTTTCCTTTGATGTTTCCTGTCAGCAAACCCACTTTTATCCCCAACGGGTGGGCGAGTTCGGCTATGGAACTAAAGTGTTGGTTGGCCAAAATCTCGGTCGGGGCGATTAAAGCGGCTTGATGTTGATTATCCAACGCAATTAGCATACACATAAACGCAACTATAGTCTTGCCGCTGCCTACATCGCCCTGCAATAAACGGTTCATTTGCAACCCATTGCCCATATCTTTGCGGATTTCTTTCACTACGCGCTTTTGGGCGTTGGTGAGGTCAAATTTTAGCCCGCTTCGGTAAAAATTATTCACATAATCGCCTATTTTATCAAAAATAATCCCCGCTGCACCCTTTTTTCTTGTCGTTTTGGTTTGTAAAATACGCAATTGTTGAAAAAATAACTCTTCAAACTTAAACCTATTCCTTGCGCTGTCGCGTTGCTCGTTGTTTTGGGGAAAATGTATGTACAAATAAGCCTGATAACGGCGCGGAAAGCGCATTGATTGGATAATTTTATCGTTTAAAGTCTCGCTAATCTGCTCGCGCAAGGGGTGTATTTTCTCAAATAGGGCTTTTATAATCCGCCCCAAACCTTTGCTATCCAAACCCCGCGCTTTTAGCTTCTCTGTAGTGGGATAAACGGGGTCAAATCGGCTGGCTTCTTTGGTGTTTTTGTCTGTAGCCAACTCTATTTCGGGATGAACGATGCTTATCCGCTCGTTGTAAATGGTTGGTTTGCCATAAACGACATATTCAGCCCCCACAACCAAATCTTTGACCCACGATAAACCCTTAAACCATATCAATTCGGTAACGCCCGACTCGTCGCGGAAGATAACAATGGCACGCTTTTTGCTACCTTCGCCCTGCTCTTCTATTCGGCGGATAATCCCGCGCAATTGTACGGGTTCGTCCTCGCTGATTATATCCACAATGCGGGTAAAAGCGGTTTTATCCACGTATCTAAACGGATAATGTTGTAATAAATGCAAATAGTTGAAAATACCCAGCTCTGATTTTAACAGTTGGGCGCGGGCTGTGCCTACTCCTTTGATGTATTCTATAGAAGTGGATAATATATCGTTCATAATGGTTATAATTCTGTATTAAAATAAAAGCAAAAAGGTTCTTTTGTACGAAAAAAGAACCTTTTTGGTTGTAAAATATAAATTTTATACCGAACAAAGTATATTCATAACCTCTGTAAGGTAAGGTTTTAGCGATTGGTTGTGTTTTATGGCTTTTTCAAAGGGAATATGCACTAATTTATGGCATTGTTCGCCTATCATTATACCTTTTTTATTTGCTATTAAGGCTTCTACCGCTCCTATACCCAAGCGGCTAGCCAAAAATCTATCGTTGCAGGTGGGACTTCCGCCTCTTTGTACGTGTCCCAAAACGGTAACCCGAATATCATCGTAAGGAATTTTGCCTTTTATAGCTTCTGATATCTTATATGCGCCCCCAAAATCATCACCTTCTGCAACCACAACTATGCTAGAGCGTTTTTTGCGGGCATAATTTTCGCTCAATGTATTTATTAATTCATCTATGCTTGTTTTAGTTTCTGGGATTAAAATAGCTTCTGCTCCTGATGCTACCCCGCTTCGCACTGCTATAAATCCCGCATCTCTACCCATTACCTCCACGAAAAAAAGTCGGCTGTGTGAGTCTGCCGTATCTTTTATGTTGTCAATGGCGTGCATAGCTGTGTTTATTGCCGTGTCATAACCTATAGTAAAATCTGTTCCGTACAAATCATTGTCAATCGTTCCTGGTATGCCTACAAAATGTACATCGGGAAACTCTTCCATAAACACTTTTGCGCCAGTAAACGTACCATCGCCACCTATAGCCACAACCCCGTCAATTTGATGACGTTTTAGGTTTTCGTAAGCGCGCGCGCGACCTTCTACGGTCATAAAATCTTTGCTTCGGGCTGTGCCGAGTATTGTTCCTCCTTTTTGTATGATATTACTAACACTTTGGGTTTGCATATCCACAAACTCATTTTCTATCAAGCCTTGATAGCCGCGTCTAATTCCTACCACTTCTTTTTGATAATGTAAAGCCGTGCGAACTACCGCTCTTATGCAGGCGTTCATTCCCGGGCTATCGCCGCCAGAGGTAAAAACTGCTATTTTTTTCATATCTTTGTTGCGTTTTTGTTTAGATAAACCACAAAAGTAGTTTTTATTTTGTATAATTCTATTTTAAATATAAATTTTTGTAGAAAAAAGGCTACTTTTGCGCCAATAAACTAAATTTTTAGCTGAAAAAAATGCGTGTAATATTATGAATTTGGAGGTTTGGGATTGGTTAGTCATTATTTTGTTTCTTTCTGTTATAGTGATTTTAGGGCTTTCTTATAGCAAAGAATCCAAAACGGATTTAAAATCTTACTTCTTGGGCGGGCGCAATATGGCTTGGTATATGGCTGGGCTTTCTATGGTCGCAACCACTTTTGCAGCTGATACGCCCCTTGCCGTCGCTGAAATTGTGGCTAAAAATGGCATAGCGGGTAATTGGGTTTGGTGGTCGTTTTTGGCTGGGGGGATGCTAACCACTTTCTTTTTTGCTGGACTTTGGCAACGTTCAGGGGTGATAACCGAAGCAGAATTTACCGAACTGCGCTACAGTGGCGCACCTGCCAAATGGTTGCGGGTGTTCAAGTCGGTTTATTTGGGCTTTTTTATGAACATCATCGTTATTGGTTGGGTGAATGTGGCGTTGATAAAACTTTTGGGGGTGTTTTTTGGGTTGGAATATGCCGATGCGTTTATGTACACAGCGCTTATTCTTATTATTACCGCCATTTATTCCACTTTTGCTGGGTTCAAAGGGGTGGTGGTTACCGACGCGGTGCAATTTTGTATAGCTATGGCGGGTTGTATCGTTCTGGCGGTGTTGGTGGTTAATTCTGCTGAAGTTCAGGGTATAGATGCGCTAAAAAACTATTTTCGTACCACAGAAAGGGCTTCATATCTCAACTTTTTCCCCACTTTCAACTCTCAGAATGAGTTTGCGACGACCTTAAGCCTATCTTTAACCGGTTTTTTTGCTTTTGTGGGGGTGCAATGGTGGGCGAGTTGGTATCCTGGAGCAGAACCTGGTGGCGGCGGGTATGTAGTGCAGCGTATTTTAAGCACGCGCAACGCCAAAGAAGCGGTTTGGGCGACTTTATTATTCCAATTTCTACACTATTGTGTGCGCCCTTGGGCTTGGATAATCGTGGGTTTGGCTGGAATTATGCTTTATACCGACTTGGGGGTTTCACAAAGCGACTATTATGTGCGAATTATGAAAGATTTTTTGCCCGTGGGCTTGCGCGGGTTGATGTTGGTGGCATTTTTTGCGGCGTATATGAGCACAATTTCCACCCAACTCAACTGGGGTGCGAGCTGTTTGGTCAATGATGTACAAAAAAGATTAGCAAACACTCCCAAAGCTGATAGTTACTACGTTTGGAGCGCAAAAATATGCACGGTTTTGTTAGCAATTATTAGCCTTTTCGCTACTTTGGGGATGGATTCGGTGGCTTCTGCTTGGGGATTTTTGATGCAATGTGGTGCTGGGGTGGGTGGCGTGCTAATTTTGCGCTGGTATTGGCTAAGAATTAACGTTTGGAGCGAAATAACCGCTATGATAATGCCTTTTGTGGGTACAATTATCAGCCTATCTTTAACCCTTAACAACTACGAAAGTCTAATTTTTACCGCATTTTTTACCACAGCGGCTTGGGTGTTGGTTACTTTGCTCACTTCGCCCGCCGATAAGGCTACATTAGCCCATTTTTGGGAAAAAGTACACGCGCCTCAGGCTATAAATGTTCAAACCGAAACCGCTAACGAGGCTATTGATACCCATTTTATCCCCAATAACAGCTCAACGGTATCCAAAACCAACTCACCGCGCACTTTTTACGCTTATACATTCGCTGCTTGGCTTTCAGCTACTGTGTTGGCTTATGCTTTGTTATTTTTTACGGGTAAAATTATCCTAAAAGAGTGGGTTGATGCTGCGTTTTGCGCAATAGTGGGCTTATCTGCTTTCTTAATTTTGCAAAAATCTATGTCAAAAACTATAGCTTAATACTTTTATAGAATACATAAGCTAAAAATCTTATCATTTTATCCCGTGAATACTTTAGTTTTGGGCGCAAGCCCCAATTCCGACCGCTACAGTTATAAAGCTGTGCAAAAATTAGCCGAAAAAGGGCATCGTGTAACCGCTATAGGGCTTCGCGCTGGGCTTATCGGGAATATCCCCATCCAATTGCAGGACAAACCATTGGCGGATATACACACTATCACTTTGTATTTGTCCCCCGACAATCAAGTTCCTCTCTACGAGTATATTATAGCCACCGCGCCCCAACGGATTATATTCAATCCCGGTACAGAAAACCCCGAATTTTACCCTTTGTTGAGGGCTAATTTGCCGCAAGTGCGTATAGAAATCGCTTGCACGCTCGTTTTGCTCGCCACTGGGGCTTACTAATCTATTTTTTTATCTGTTTATAAATCTTATTTATACCAATGTCTAAAATACTTATCATTGATGACGAAAATAGTATCCGCAGCATTTTGCGCGATATATTAGAAATGGACGACCATACTGTAGATGAAGCCAAAGATGGGCTTGAGGGACTTTCCAAAATCAAACAAACTCGCTACGATGTGGTGATTTCTGATATAAAAATGCCCAAAATGGATGGTATGGAACTGTTGGAAAAATTACAAACCATATCCCCCGATGTCCCTGTGCTGATGATTTCTGGACACGGCAATATAGACACTGCCGTAGAGGCGGTCAAAAAAGGTGCTTTTGATTATCTGGCCAAACCTCTAGATATGAATAGAATTTTAATCACCGTCCGCAACGCTGTAGACCGTTCTTCTTTGGTGGCGGAAACAAAAGTGCTGAAGAAGAAAATTCGCAAAGCTAATTCGCAAGAAATCATCGGACAAAGCCCCGCTATTCAAAAAATCAAACAGACAATCGACCGTGTTGCTCCCACAGACGCGCGCATTTTGGTAATGGGTCCCAACGGCACAGGCAAAGAATTGGTGGCGAGATGGGTGCACGAAAAATCTGACCGTTCGGACAAACAATTGGTTGAGGTGAATTGTGCGGCTATACCTTCAGAATTGATAGATAGTGAGTTGTTTGGGCACGAAAAAGGCTCTTTTACCTCGGCTATGAAACAACATATCGGCAAGTTTGAGCAAGCCAGCGGCGGAACGCTATTCTTGGACGAAATTGGCGATATGTCCCTTTCTGCTCAAGCCAAAGTACTCCGCGCTTTGCAAGAGAATAAAATCAATCGGGTGGGGGGCGAAAAGGATATTACCGTAGATGTGCGGATTATTGCGGCTACCAACAAAGACCTCAAGAAAGAAATCGCGGAAGGACGCTTCAGAGAAGACCTTTATCATCGTTTGGCGGTGATTATATTGCAAGTGCCTGCCCTTAACGAGCGCAAAGAAGATATTCCCCTATTGGTAGAGCATTTTATAGAGATAATTTGCAACCAAAACGGTAGAGCCAAAAAAGATATTCATCCCGATGCTTTGGTTTTATTGCAGCAGATGGATTGGTCGGGCAATATCAGAGAGTTGCGCAATGTGGTAGAACGTTTGCTTATCCTTAGCGATAAAACCATCCTGCCCGAAGATATTAGCAACTTCGTCGCGCCTGCGATGAGACAAAACGGCGAGCATTTGTTTGAGATATTTGAAAAATACCAACATTTAGCTGACGTGCAACAGTATATAGAAAAATCTTTTAGCCGTTGGAAATCCTAACTTACTGACTATTACAAACTCTTTTGGCTGCTTACCGAAAGAGTTTTTTTTATAAACAAAAATAAACGGCTAATAACGTTAAAGTTTTATTAAAAAAAATTTTGGATTAAACCCCCGTTTGTATATTTTTGTCTAATTCTTTTTATTTTTACCCATCAATCCTTTTATAATATGTACTTGAAATTTTTGTTCTTATCTATTTTTATCTTTAATTATACCCTTTTATTTTCGCAGTTCAAAATAGAAGGCACGGTTATAGACCAAAAAACTCGTTTAAGTTTAGAAAATGCTAACGTTGTAGTCCGAAATTTAGCCGATACGACCTTTTTTGCTGGTGAGGCAAGCAACGCCAACGGAAAATTTATCATAAAAGACCTAAAACAGGGCGATTATAGCATAGAAATCTCCTTTTTGGGGTACGAAAAGCTAAAAGTGGAAAAATTAACCCTTAACGCTGACGTGGTTTTGGATAGTTTTGCTTTGCCCGAAGATAGCGATTTATTAAACACTGTAGTAGTAGAAGCGGTTATTTTGCGGGTGGTACAAAATGGCGATACCACAGAATATAATGCGGGGGCGTTCAAAACCGCTCGCGGCTCTACCGCAGAAGATTTAATCAAAAAAATGCCGGGATTTACCGTAGAGAATGGGCAAGTCAAACAAAATGGCGAAACTGTGCGCTCGGTTACTATAGACGGCAAAAAGTTTTATGGCGACGACGTTACCGCCGCTTTGCGCAACACCCCAGCCGATATTGTAGATAAGGTGCAAGTGTTTGAATTTGGCAACGATATGCTGTTCTTATTTGGGGGCGAAATGGGTTTTGGTGATAGGGGGATTAACTTAGTGACCAAAAAAGGTATGAGTGATGCCTACATTGGCAATTTAGAGTTAGGTTACGGCACAGATGACCGCTTTTTAGCAAAAGGAAACTTTAATCGGTATAAAAAAACCAGCCGCTTGGCCGCTATGTGGAATGTTAATAATATAAATGTAGTAGACGTGATGTTTTCTCCCTATAGTATGCGCGGCGGCGGTGGCGGCGTGGGCAGACGGGGGCGCAATAATAACGCTGGGGTTATGCCTTCCAGCAGCAACACGGGTATCACCGATTTATATACAGGCGGCTTGGCTTATACCAACGAGTTTGGCAAAAAACTAAGCTTTACGGGTACTTACTTCTTCACTTATAGCGAAGTTAATAATTTATCCACTATAGAGCGCACCTATTTTAATACCGATGCGGTTGATGCGCAACTTTTGTACAGCGAAAACAATACGTCCAAATCTTACAATCGCAGCCATCGGGGTAGTTTGAATTTAATTTACGCTATAGATAGCAACCAAAGAATTACTTTTGCACCCACTATTAATTATACCAACAGCGACAACCGCAATAATTTTTCTGGGCTTAATTTTTTCAGCAATAACGACAGCCTAAACGCTACCAACACCCAATCCGATAATTTTAACAACAACCTAAACGCTTCAGTGCAGTTGGGTTACAGCCTAAAATTTGACAAAATAGGGCGCAAATTGGAGATAAACAGCAACGCGCGGTACGATAATCAACTACAAACGGACGGGCAATTATCCAACAACTTCTTTTTTGATAGAGATACGTCCACAATTTTTGACCAACTTGCCGACAACAACACGCAAGGGCGTAGCGTCAATAATGTTATCAACTTCTTTGAACCCGTAGCTTTGGGGCACGTCTTGCAGTTTAGCTACAACAATACGTTCAACTTCAACTCCAACGATAAAATAACCAATAATTTTAACGAAACGGCGCAAGAATTTAACCTTTTAGACACTTTATTATCCAATAACTTTAGCACAACTTATCAACTGCATCGCGCGGGGATAAATTACAGCTACAAAGCCAAAGAGGATAAAATAACCATAGAAGCGGGGTTGTCGGCTCAATATGCTAACCTCAATAAACAAGAATTTTTTCCCACCGCGTTCAATTTTGACAAGCCTTTTTATAATTTTTTGCCCACAGCAGGGATTAGATACAAGTTTGACAAAACCACCAGTGTGCGCATCTCTTACCGCAGCAGCACCAACGCGCCTCAAGCTAATCAACTTCAGGACGTTATAGACAATAGCAACCCTTTATTGCTAACCAGCGGCAACAGCCAACTAAAACAAAATTTTACCCATAATATAGGCTTTCGTTTTTCCAAAACCAATCCAAAAACTTCAGCTAATATATTCATCGGCTCTTGGTCTAATATAACCCAAAATTATGTAACCAACTCCAACATTATAGCCAATTCGGATACAATCATCAACGCACAGTCTCCCGTACTGCTCCAAAAAGGCGCACAGTATATTTTCCCCGTCAATTCTGGCAATTACTATAGCGTCCGCAACTATATGAGCGCGAGTTTTCCCGTTAATAAAATAAAATCTAATTTAGGGTTTAGCTTATCGGTCAATTTTACCCAAACACCAGCTATTATCAACCAAATCGCCAACCTTTCCAACAATATAAATACAGGTGGCGGGGTTAATTTAAACTCTAATATAAACGAAAATATAGATTTTAGCATCAGTTTTAACGGAAATTATACCGATATTAGCAATAGTAATAATATCAACAACAATAGCCAATTTTATGCTCACACCATATACGGCTCGCTTAAATACACATTTTGGAAAGGGTTGCATATAACCGCTAATGTTACCAACACTTACAATTCGGGTTTGGGGGAAAAATTTAACCAAAATATCGTTATGTTAGGCTCTTCGTTAGGGTACAAGTTTGGCAAAGACCGCAACGCAGAGATTAAGCTATCAGTTTTTGACGCTTTGTCCCAAAATCAAAGCATAGCGCGCAACACAATGGAAACTTATTGGGAAGACAGCCGTAATTTGGTATTAACTCGCTATTTTATGGTTTATTTTACCTATAATCTCCGCAAATTCAACAATAAAGATGGCGATGCCAAAACTGCACCTAATTCAGAAACTCCCAACGACCGCCCCCGCAGACAAAGACCTAACTAAAAATTAGCTGCCGACTACATAACCAATACGCTCAAGCTATCAGCCGCTTGCGCCGACTACATAACCAATACGCTCAAGCTATCAGCCGCTTGCGCTGACTGTATAACCAATACGCTCAAGCTATCAGTCGCTTGCGCTGACTGTATAACCAATACGCTCAAGCTATCAGTCGCTTGCGCTGACTGTATAACCAATACGCTCAAGCTATCAGACACTTGCGCTGACTATATAACCAATACGCTCAAGCTATCAGTCGGAATTTTTAATAACGCTTTTTTTTATTTTTTTTATGCAAAAGGGTATTTTTAACCCATTATTATTAAATTTTGATAATAAATTATAATTTTTGTGTAAAAAGGTAAAAAAAAGCGTTATTTTTTTTCAATTTATGTAACAATTTGCGCAATTATTACGTTATACTCACCGACAACAATTTATTACCTAATTTTTAATCCCTTTATTAAACGTATGACCGAACAGCCAGAAAATTCTAAAGTAGAATTAACCCCCCGTTTAGAAACCGAAAATAATTCTAAACCAACCAACGAGGTTAAAAACAACCCCGCAAAAAAATCCAATACGGAAGAAGACGGTAGCAAAAAGGTTAAAAAAACCAGCAGTTTGCCCAAATCTCATTTAGCGGTATCCCAATTAGGGCAAAAAGTAGCCACATCTTGGACTACCCATTTTGCCAATTTAAACGTACCCGACACAGACGCGCGTATTTTGGCTCAAGACGCTACCGATATGCTCAACTTAATCCGCCAAAGCAACGAAAGCAGCAGCCGAAAGCTACAAAACACCAGCGAGTTGGCCGCTATCAACACGTTAATCAACACAGCCACTAATGCGCTGAAGGCAGCCATTAAATTACACAATCCAACCCTCAAAAACCTAAACGCTATTTATGCGGCTTACGGGTTGGAAACGGTTAGCAACAGCACAAAAAGATTGGCTACAGATAACTCTGTGCGCAACGAACAAATGTTGAAATTGATAGAGGCTTTACAAACCCCTAATAATGCCATTACCAACACTTTGCAGCCCCCGTTTGCGTTGAGAGACTGGATAAATTTGCAACAACAGCACGCCAATTTGTGGGCTGAAAGCGAAAATTTGCGCCAATTGCGGAGTAATAACGCCAACGAAATCGGAAAATTACACGACAAGATAAACACGCAACTTAAACGCATACATCAATATATGACGGGGGTATATAGTCGCGAAGAATTAGCCCGCAAAAAACGTTTAATGGGTTTCCTCAAAGAAAGTTTCTAACCTTTTTTTTGTTTTTATATCTATGTTAGCCAACACTCAAGCCCTTGTTTTACGCGCGGTCAAGTACTCCGAAAGCAGCCTTATCTGTGATTTTTTCACCAAAGAGTGGGGAATGCGCACTTATATCATCAACGGGGTGAGGCAAGCTGCGCCTGTCATCGCGCCTTTGTTGTTGAAACCGTCTTCTTTGTTGGATATAGTTGCGTATCACCAACCTAACAAAGAAATGAATCGGCTCAAAGAGGTTAAAGCCGCCAAAGTTTATCAACAAATCCCCTTTTCGGTAGCACACGGCGCAGTCGCTTTGTTTGCTTGTGAGTTGTTGCAAAAAATGCTAAAAGAAAGCCCCGCGTCGCCATCGTTGTATAATTTTTTGTATAATTTTTTTACCGAATTAGACCAATCCAAGCAAGGTTTAGCCAATTTGCCGCTAATTTTTATGTCGCAATTATCTGTTTTTATGGGTTTTAGCCCTGATGTGCAAACATATCAACCAGATAGCTACTTTGATTATAAAAATGGGATATTTGTATCAAATAAACCCGACCATCTTCAATTTTTTGAAGCGGATAAAAGTCAAATTTTGGTGGATTTATTATGTACAGAAGTTAGCCAAGCGCACAGCTTAAACATTATCAAACCGTTAAGGGTAGAAATGTTGGCTCATTTATTAGATTTTTACAGTTTTCATATTGCAGGCTTCAGCGATTTGCAATCGTATAAAGTTTTACAAGAAGTATTTTAGTTATAAAATTGGGTTATAATCAACGTTTAAGATTATAGCCCAATTATCTTTTTATCAAAAAATAATCAAAGTTTTATCATTATAACTATATTTATATTTCTAAAATTATTTTCGGTTGTATTTTTTTGTATAAAAACTAATTTTTATTCTGTGCGGGGTTAAAACCACCGCCCAATTAAGGTTAAAATTTTCGCGCTACAGGGACTAAAGTCCCGCGCGTATTGTATAAAAATAGAAATCTTTGCTGTCATTATTTTTTTTAACATAAATCAACGCGGGGCTTTAGCCCTTTTAGCGTTTAAAAAACTCCTTATTTTTAATTCTGTGGGGGTTTTAACCCTTACACACAAAAAACAAAACAAATTATATTTTATCAAACGCTAAGTAAATAAGATGCAAAAAATTATTAAAAAAAGTTTAGATTGGTTGATATTAAAAGGTTTTTTTATCGCTAAAGAACAGCAATTAGTTAGCCCTATTTCTACCGAAAACGAGCAAATTAAATACAACCATCAGTATTATAAAGTTATAAACCCTCAATATATAGAGTTAGATTATTTCAACTTTTTAAAACAGGCTTATAATTTTAAAAACCAACAATATATTTTAAAAAACGCTTTTGTACATCAAGAGAGCGGGGGGGTGTTGATAGATAAAAAGATATTCAAACCCGCTTTTCTCAACAATTATTGGTATATTATCAGCGCCGGCGTATATAAATATCTGTTTAAAACGGATAAAAATGCTATTAAAATAAACAAAGGGTTTTTATTAACAGGCAATATGACCTATAATTTTTATCATTTTTTGATAGATTCTTTCCCACGCGTTATGGATTATTTGCGATTAAAACAAGATAATCCCGATTTGAAACTTATCCTTAATTATCCTCAAGCATTTACTTACGATTATTTAAGCCTTTTGGGTATATCTGTAGAAGATTGTATTTTTTTGGATAAAAATGCTCAAGTACAACAACTGTATATTAGCGAAAATAAGCACAGTTTAAACCGACCGAATGAGTTGTATTCTAATTTTATTTACAGCAAAAACCAACTGCAACAATACGCTAATTTTTTGATACAAAACGCAGCAAAACAATCAACTAAAAGCGTTAAAACGAGAGAAAAAATATACATTTCGCGTTACGATGCGGGTACAAGAGTAGTTAGCAACGAAGAAGAGTTATTTAATTATTTAGAAACTGAAGGCTTTGAGTTTGTTTTTTTATCCAAATTAAGCATACCAGAGCAAATACAGTTGTTTGCAGAGGCTAAATATATAATTACAGCACACGGGGCGGGATTAGCTAATTTAATATACGCTAAAAATGCGCTAATTATAGAGTTTTTTCCCTGCAATAAAAATTTAGCGACTTTATACCAAATGCACCAATTGGGGCAAGTGAATGAAAATAAGCATATTTTATTCGTTTGTAATGAAGTAACTGAATTGCAAGATGTGCGTGTGGATATGCAACAGTTTAAACAGGTTTGGGAAGCAGAAAAATAAACAAATAATCAATTAAAATAAAAAATGGAACATATTAACTACTTGGTAAAAGCCTTTGATGAGTTGAGCGGGGCAGAAGTTTACCAAATCGGGCAATTGCGGCAGCAAGTTTTTATTATAGAACAAGACTGCAATTATTTAGATTTTGATGGAAGGGATTTGCACGCTTTGCATTTATTGGTTAAAAACTATAAGAATGAGTTGGTAGGTTATTGCCGTTTGCTACCCCAAAATATAGTTTATCCCAGTGAAAACAGCATCGGGC
This sequence comes from Chitinophagales bacterium, assembly GCA_013297745.1. Classification (GTDB taxonomy): domain Bacteria; phylum Bacteroidota; class Bacteroidia; order Chitinophagales; family Saprospiraceae; genus JAAFIM01. Next base: position 36,242 of record JAAFIM010000005.1, read on the forward strand.
GGGTCGTAAATGCCAAAGCAGTACGCGGGCAGGGCATAGGGCGTAAAATGATGGAAATAGCGATAAAAACTTGCCACGAACAGTTGGGAAAAATTTGCATACGTATTTCCGCGCAAGATTATCTGGTTAAATTTTATCAAAGTTTAGGGTTTATAGCCACAGATACGCGTTATTTGGAAGATAATTTACCCCACACGGAAATGTATTTGCCGTATTAAAAAGCATAGATATTTAGCAAACTTCAATGCGAATAAAACAACGCAATAATCACACAAAGTCTGCTCAATAGCGTGGGGTTTCACACCCCACGCGGCAATAAACGGCGATAATTTTGTAATAAAACACATTATTTTTTATTTTATTTTGCGCGCGGGGTATCGCTTACGCGCAGCTTGATGCAGCTTTGCTGCCTCTGCGGTTTAAACCCCACGCTATTGAGTCTACCCAGCGTTTTTTTTAATAAATATCTTTAAAATAAAAACCCCCTCACAAGTCTCTGCAACTTGTAAGGGGATTTTTATGTAATAAATTACCTGTGAAAAGATAAGATATTAAAAAATACAATCAATAAAATTTATTTACAATTATGGTACAGTAGAGACGTTGCATTGCAACGTCTCTACTACATACCAAACCAATATAAATTACCATTAAAATATATACGTCTTTTTTCTATAAAATTTTGATAAAATCAAAACGCAGAAATCAACTTTAAGAAATTTTATAAATGTAGAAAAAGCAATAACTTAAAATTAAACAATTATATATTTTAAGATAAAAGCTGCAAATGATATAACCTATTCAGAAAAAGCGGGCACTTGCAGCGCAGTTTCTGTGTGTTTGAACAGGGGGAAAGGGCGCATATATTCGTTGATTTCCAACGCTATAGAATGTAATGCGGCATCATTATCCACATTTTGGATAACTCTATCAATCCATTCCACAGTTTGCAAACAATCTGCTTCCATAAATCCGCGCGTGGTCACAGCAGGCGAGCCAATTCTTATCCCAGAGCTTACAAAAGGGCTGCGGGTATCGTAAGGAATCATATTTTTATTAACGGTAATATCCGCTTTGCCGAGTGCTTGTTCGGCTTGACGACCAGTTACGTTCTTATTGGAAAGGTCTATCAACATCAAATGGTTTTGAGTGCCGTTGGATATAATCCTATAGCCTTTTTCCATAAAAGCGTTGGACATAACTGCCGCGTTTTTAATCACTTGGCGTTGATAATCTATAAAAGAAGGCTGCAACGCTTCATAAAAAGCAACGGCTTTGGCAGCGATAACGTGTTCTAACGGTCCTCCTTGAGTGCCGGGGAATACGGCAGAGTTCAACACAGCCGACATCATTTTGGTTTCGCCTTTGGGAGTTTTTTGCCCGAAGGGATTTTCAAAATCTTTGCCCATTAATATCATCCCCCCACGAGGACCACGGAGAGTTTTGTGGGTAGTCGTGCTGACTATATGGCAATGCGATAAAGGACTGTTCAACAACTTGGCAGCTATCAACCCAGCAGGATGCGCCATATCACACCACAACAAAGCCCCCACCGAATCCGCTATAGCACGGAAGCGGGCATAATCCCACTCGCGCGAATATGCAGAAGCACCGCAAAGGATAATTTTGGGGCGTTCCTGTTTGGCAATCAACTCCACTTTATCCATATCAATTAAACCCGTTTCTTGCTCAACCCCATAAAACACGGGGCGATACAACTGCCCAGAAAAATTGACGGGTGAGCCGTGGGTAAGATGCCCACCGTGTGCCAAATTAAATCCCATAATCGTATCGTTGGGTTTGACACAAGCCAAATAAATGGCGGCGTTGGCTTGCGCGCCAGAGTGCGGTTGAACGTTTATATATTCAGCGCCAAACAATTCTTTGGCTCTATCAATAGCCAACTGCTCCACTTTATCCACTATTTGGCAACCACCATAATATCTATTGGCGGGATAACCTTCAGCGTATTTATTCGTTAGGCAAGAGCCCATAGCTTGCATAACTTGTTGGCTAACTAAGTTTTCGGAGGCTATCAATTCTATGCCCGTGCTTTGTCTTAACCATTCCTGCCCAATCAGTGCGGAAATTTCTGTATCAATAATGCTCATTTTAGATAAAAGGTTAGTATTTTTTTTATGAAATTTTTTTGCAAAAATAGTAATAATTTGTTATATTGATAAAAATTTGTTTAATTTTGTGGGTTAAAAGGTTTAAAATATGGAATTTATTCTCGCAAAAGAAACAGATATAGCCCTAATCAGCGAATTGGGGGCGCGAATTTGGCAGGTTTGGTATCCGCCCATTATCGGGCAGGCGCAGGTAGATTATATGCTTGAGCGAATGTATAGCTTAGCAAGTTTGCGCGACCAAATGCTCAACCAAGCGCATCAATTTTTTATCTTAAAAGTTAATAATCAAGCTTTTGGGTACGCTTCTGTAAGCCGAAAAGCAGCAGGGGATTATTTTATACAAAAACTTTATGTAGATACTAGCCAACATAAACAGGGGTTGGGAACGGCTTTTTTAAATTTTCTTAGCCAACATTTTCAGCCCAAAACCTTCCGCTTATGCGTAAATCGCCAGAATGTAGCCGCTATCAATTTTTATTTCAAAAACGGTTTTATTATAGAAAAAGCCGCAGATTTTGATATAGGAGAGGGTTATTTTATGAACGATTTTGTGATGTGCAAACAATTTTAGATATTTTTTTTAATCATTTTTAACAAACACAACTAACACTATGCCAATTCGCCTAACAGACGACGACGACAACAACAAATTCGAGCGTCCCAACAACAACTCCAACAACAATTCTAACCGTTTTACCCGAAACGACGACGACAATTCTTCCAGCAGCAATTTGGCAGATTCAGCAGCCCGCAACAAGGGGATAATTGCTGTAATTGGGTTATTGTTATTTGGTTTTTGGAAATTTCCCAAAACTACCATTTTTATTCTAGCGGTAGCAGCAGCCCTGTTTTGGTTTTTTGGAGACCAAGAACTATTGCGCTCTTGGGGGTTAAAACAATAATTACAATCTCAATTTAACACCAAAAAACAAACTTCTATGCTAAAAATCGTTTCTTCGGCAGCAACATTTTTGCTGTTGGTTGGCTTTGCTATGTCGTTTTTTAGCTGCCAGCCCAGCGATAATCCCAATCAGGGAAAAAAGAACGCTTATAATGGCCCCAAACCCAAAACGGGCTGTATAGCGGATAAAAACCAGTACCAAGCCGTTCCCACTTTCGAGCAGTTGGATGCAACCATCAAAAGTAACGGCTTGCCCGCTTCATTTTCTATGCTGCAATACGCACCAGAGCGGAAAACACAGGGACAGCTGGGTTCTTGCAGTGCTTGGGCGAATGCGTACGCGGCTCGGACGATTAGCGCGGCTATTGCTACGGGTCAAAATCCTAACGAGATTGTGTACAGCCCAGCGTTTTTGTACAACCAACTTTCCCCCGATTGCGAAGACGGTATAGCTTTGAGCAACGCTTTGGGTTTTATGCAGCAAAAAGGGGTGGTATTTTTAAAAGATTATCCCTACAATGGGCAAGATTGCAACCGAAAAGCGGAAAAAAGCGATTATGCAGCAGCCAAAGAGCATAGAATTAGCGGCTACTCGCGCCTATCTACGGGCGGAAACTATTTTGATGTGGATTTGGAAGCTATCAAGCAGAATGTAGCGCGACTTTGTCCCGTGATTATCGCCCAAAACGTACCCAATTCTTTCTTTTATGCGTATGGAGAAGACCGTTGGCAACCCACAAGCGATGAAATTCGAGACGCGCAAGACTTTGAGAAAGCCCCACCGCACGCTATGTGTATAATTGGTTATGATGATAGCAAGTATGGGGGCGCATTCCACGTGATGAACAGCTGGGACAAGGATTGGGGCAACGATGGTTGTATATGGGTAACGTATAAAGATATGGCTACTTTTTGCGTAGAAGCCTATGTTATGCACCCAGACAGACGCAGCAAGCAGGTTTCGGCGGACGAGTTTAAGGTCGCTTTTGCTTTACAAAGGTTTGAAAATGGGGAATTGACCGATTTTGTAGAATTGAAACAGAGCAAAAATAACGTTTTTAACAACGTTAGCCGCTTGCAGGAGGGCGATAGGTTCAAAATTTTGGTAGAAAATGACAAAGATTGCTACATTTATATTTTCGGGATAGAAGAAAGTGAGAGTTATGTGCTATTTCCCTACGAAAAAACTTCAGCTTATTTCGGGGTTACGGGTACGCGCACTTTTCCCAAGAAGAAAAGTTTTACTATAGAGGGTACAAACAACTACGATTATATGACTATAGTAGCCAGCAAAACTGAACTAAACCCAGAAGCCATCAGCCAGCGCATTAGCAACAGCGATGGAATGTATTATTCTGACCGAGTGGATGAAGCCTTGAGGAAAGAAGCTGTACCTGTAGCCAAACAGAATTGGTCTTACTCACAGGGGGCGGTTATGTACGAGGGCGACCGCAAGGGCAAAAATGCTATCTATACCGTGTTTCAAATCAAAAAAAATTAATCAATTTATAAACAAACACTTCAACCAATGAAAAGTTTTATCCAATCGCTTCTATTTATATTGGTGGTAGCAGGGGTAGTTTTTTACTTTTTTGGCAATCCCAAATGGATAGGTTTGGAAAAAATGCCCTTTTCGGGCAAAGGCTCCAACTCAAAAACTGTAGCCGCCAAAGGTTGCAACATCAGCCAGCAAGAATATGATAAAGCTGCCGCTTTTGAGAGTTTGGATTTGGCGGCTGGGGATAAATTGCCTGCTGCTGCTTCTTTATTGCAGTTTGCACCCCAACGCCGCTCGCAAGGGCAGCAAGGCTCTTGTGTAGGTTGGGCAAGTTCTTATGCAGCGCGAACGATTACCGAAGCTGTAGCTACGGGGCAAAACCCTAACGATTTAGCTTTTAGCCCCGCGTTTTTATACAACCAAATCGGCTTGGAGGGTTGTGAGGGAACTTATACCATCCGCGCTTTGGAGCATTTGCAAAGCAAAGGGGTGGGTTTTTTGAGCCAATTTCCCTACGATGAGAATGATTGTTTGCGCCAGCCTTCAGCCCAGCAGTTGGAAGCCGCCAAAAAGTATAAAATTAGAGGTTTCACCCGCATTTCTAAAGGTGGGGACAATTTTGATTTGGATTTGGACGCACTCAAACAGAATATAGCTCAAGGTGGTTGTATCATCATCGCTATGCACGTTCCCCCCTCGTTTTCTTACGCGCAAGGGACAGAAACGTGGCAACCAGAATCGGGCGAAGCGGATAATCCCTCCTCACACGGCGGACACGCGATGTGCGTGATTGGTTATGACGATAATAAAAATGGGGGTTCGGTGCAAATTATGAACAGTTGGGGCGATTATTGGGGCAAAGATGGGGTAATTTGGGTGAGTTATAAAGATTTTCTAACCTTTACCCGCGAAGGTTACGCCGTTTTCCCCTCTGCGTCCAACCCCCAAGTGTCAAAAGACCAATTCCAAGTGGCTTTTGGTTTGCAAAAGCGCGAAAATAACCAACTGACGGACTTTATCCCGCTCAAAAAAGTGGGTAAAAACAGCTTCGCTACCCGCCAACCGCTAGAAGCGGGCGAAAGTTTTAAAATTGTGGTAGAAAATAGCAAAGATTGTTACGTGTATATTTTCGGGTTGGAAACGGACGAAAGTACTTATGTATTATTCCCGTACAAAAAAACCAGCCCTTATTTTGGGGTTACAGGCACGCGCACTTTCCCCAAAAATAAAAGTTTTACTGTCGATGATTTGGGCACTCAAGATTATATGGCTATAGTCGCTACCAAAGAACCCATAGATGAAAACGAACTGAACGAGGCGATTAGCAACAGCGATGCGGGGAGTTTTGAGGCGCGGATAAAAGATGCACTCGGACAACAGATGATAACCGATGCCGCTTGGAAAGTAGCCGATGATGCGATTATGTTCGATGGCAATCGCGCGGGCGGGAATGCTCTTGTGGCTGTGTTCAGAATTGATAAAAACTAACAATAACAAACCTCAAAAGAGTTTTTCTTAACTGAAAAGCTCTTTTTTTCTAATAAAATTATGGCTAAAATTATCTCTTTTTTCTCTCTTTTTCTATTTTTTCTCCCATTTATAAAAGCCCAGCGCATAACGGATAAAAATTTTGCAGCAGCTATACGCCAACAATGCCCTGCCTGTATCAGTTCGGACAATAAACTAACCGATGCAGCCGATACTTTAACCCGATTAGATGTCTCTCATAAAGCTATAAAAACTTTGGAAGGGTTTAATTTTCTTAATTTAGTACATTTTAGTTGTTTGAATAATGAATTGCGAATTTTACCCGATTATGATTTTCAAAAATTAGAATCCTTTAATTGTGCTTTTAATAAACTAAGCACTTTGCCCAATTATGATTTTCAAAATTTGAAAAAATTTGACGCTTCTGATAATAAATTAACCAATTTACCCGCGTATAATTTTAAAAATTTAGAATACTTTAATTGCGCGAGCAATAAACTAACTGTTTTGCCCAATTATAATTTTCAAAATTTAAAAGAATTTAATTGTGCTGATAATAAATTAACTAATTTGCCAGCTTATACTTTTAATTTATTAAAAGTATTTAAAGTTAATAACAATTATTTAAAAACGCTACCAGCTTATCAATTTCAGTTTTTAATTGATTTTGATTGTAGTAGAAACTTATTAACGAAATTGCCTGATTATAATTTTTCATATTTGGAGCAATTTTCTTGTAATTATAATTTGTTAACTAATTTGCCCGCGTATAATTTTAAAAATTTAGAATGGTTTCAATGTACTAATAATTTTATTGTTAGCTTGCCTGCGTATAATTTTGAGTACATAACATTATTTGAGTGTTCTAAGAACTCTTTAACGAATTTGCCAGCTTATAATTTTAATAAATTACAATACTTTCACGTTGACAATAATTATTTATCATCTTTGCCAGCTTATAATTTTTCTAATTTGAAATTTTTTAATTGTAGTTATAATAGATTAAGTACTTTGTTTTCATACGATTTTCAAAATTTAGAATACTTTAATTGTAGTTATAATAGATTAAGTATTTTATCTGACTATAATTTTTCTAAAGTAGAAAATTTTGATTGTGCTGCCAATAGATTGGAGAGTTTGCCTAAATATAATTTCCCTCCCCTTGATGTTTTTTGTACCTCTTATAATCCTTGGATTGTGCTACCAACCTCTAATAAAGGCGCAAAATATTTTTTAAATAATTCTTATTAACTTATTTTTATGAATATATACATTTGTTTTTTTATTTGTTTTTTTCTACTTTTTGCCAACACTTTATTTGCACAAAAAATTGTAGATGAAAACTTCGCCAAAGCTATTCGCAAAGAGTGTTCAGCCTGTATTGATGCGAATAATCAACTTACGGCTGCGGCTCAAAATTTGACTAAATTAAATATTTCCAGCGAAAATATAAAAACTTTAGAAGGGTTTAATTTTCCTAATTTATTTTATTTTAATTGTGCTAATAATCAGCTGACAACTTTGCCCGATTTTAATCTACCCAATTTAGAAATTTTTAGTTGCGGTAATAATCAACTAACAATTTTACCTAATTTTAATTTTCCTAATTTAGAAGGATTTGATTGTAGTTATAACAAATTAACAACTTTACCAAATTTTAATTTCCCTAATTTAGAATCATTTAGTTGTTATAATAATCAATTGACGACTTTGCCCAATTTTAATTTTCTAAAATTAGAAGACTTTAATTGTTATAATAATCAATTGACGACTTTGCCCAATTTTAATTTCCCTAATTTAGAATCATTTAGTTGTTATAACAATCAATTGACGACTTTGCCCAATTTTAATTTCCCTAATTTAGAATCATTTAGTTGTTATAACAATCAATTGACGACTTTGCCCAATTTTAATTTTCCTTATTTGGACTATTTTAATTGTAGTAATAACAAACTAACGACTTTACCAAATTTTAATTTTCCTTATTTAGAAAGTTTTAGTTGTAGTGATAATCAACTAATGACTTTACCAAATTTTAATTTCCCTTATTTGGAAAGCTTTAATTGCTATAAAAATCAATTAACGACTTTACCAAATTTTAAATTTCCTTACTTGAAAAAATTTAATTGTAGCAATAATCAGTTGACGACTTTACCCAATTTTAATTTTCCTAATGTAAGCGGTTTTGATTGTAGTAATAACAAACTAACGATTTTGCCCAATTATAGTTTTTTAAATATAAGAGAGTTTAATTGTTCTTATAATCAAATAGCTAATTTACCTAATTTTAATTTACCTAATATAGAAAGTTTTTATTGTTCTTACAATAAGTTAGTAACTTTACCCAATTTTAATTTTCCCAACATACAACTTTTTTATTGTGATAATAATCAACTAACGGCTTTTCCCAATTTGGATTTTCCAAACTTAATAACTTTAAATTGTATGAGCAATCCGCTAAAAAAATTGTTTAAACTGCCAGCCAATTTGCGAAAATTATACGTTTATGGTACAGAAATTAGTTGTTTGCCTAATGAAGTTAAATATATAATAATAACTGAAACATTTGAATTGCCCATTTGCGATAAATAAAATATCTGTCTATGCCGAATAAAATGCTGTGTTTTTTACTTTTGCTGTGCTGTATTCAATTTATAAAAGCGCAGCAAATTATAGATACAAGTTTTGCCGCAGTGATACGCTCGCAATGTCCAGCTTGTATTGATGAAAATAATCAACTTACTGCCGCCGCTGACACTTTGCAGCGTTTGTTGGTCAAAGAATGGAAGGTAAAAAGTTTGGAAGGGATTAATTTTCCCAATTTAGCGTTTTTTGAATGTAGTTTTACGAATGTGGAAGAGTTGCCGCCGTTAAATTTTCCCAATCTAAAACATTTTGAATGTAGGCATAACTATGATTTATTCCGTTTTGATAGTTTTTATTTTCCCCAATTAGAAAAATTTGTTTGTGATGCAGTGTTTAAACTAACCCAATTACCCGCTTTAAATTTTCCCAATTTAAAACATTTTGAGTGTAAATTTACCGATATTGATACATTTCCAGCTTTAGATTTTCCCAATTTAGAATACTTTGATTGTATCCAAAACGAATTAACGGATTTGCCCGAATTAAATTTTTATCGGTTGAGATATTTTGATTGTGCTGATAACGAATTGACTAATTTATCGGATTTTAATTTTCCCAATTTAGAAGATTTTGATTGTGCTGATAATAAATTAACGCGTTTGCCCGAGTTAAATTTTCCAAAATTAAATTTTCTATCTTGTGGGGGGAATCCGATAGATAGTTTGCCTGTATTGCCAGATAGTTTGGTTTATTTAAGGGTTAGAAATACTCAAATTAAATGTTTGCCGAATAGAATCCCTCCAAAAACAGATATACAATTGCCAATTTGTAACCCATAAAAAAAAGAGTTATCTACTGCGATAACTCTTTTTTTATTCCCAAAGTCCCAACTCTCGCCGCACGCTTTTGAGTATATGCAGCGGCAAGCCCATTTTTTCCCACAATTTGAGCGGCACAAGTTCTTTTTTTATCGGATTATCGCGCAAACTAAGCTGTTTTAAATTTTTTAAACTGCCTATACTTTCGGGCAAAGTTTCCAACTGGTTGTTGTGTAAGTACAAAAATTCTAAATTTTCCAACTCGCCTATATTTTCGGGCAAATTTTGGAGTTGGTTATGATTTAGGGATAAAATTCTTAACTTTGAAAGCTGGCAAATTTCTACAGGCAAGGTCTTTAGCTGGTTATGGTCGGTATAAAATCGCTCTAAACGCTGCAATTTTCCCAATTCTGGTACTAATTCTTTCAATTCGCTGTGATGCCAAGTAAATAATCGTATATTTTGCAAATAAGCAATTTCTTTGTTTAGTTTTAACCCCAAGGGATTGTAGCGATTTTTGCCAGAAATGATAAAATTTTCTAAGCTAAATAATTTTTTATAGGCTTCTTGCCAATAATTTTCTGCAGTTTCTGAGCTACTTAACAGATATTCTTGCATAAATACATTAGCGCGCAAAAAATTTTCCAACGGGCGCAAAAATTGTTGTACCGTTTCGCCCTGTGAGCTAATTAGCTGAAAACTTAATTCAATATTTTCTGTTAAGCCCGTTTTTAGCAGCTCAAAAATAGCGGTTTTATCGGACAAATCCATACTTTTTTTACATTTGTTTCTTTTTGAGATGCGCCATCATTTGGGTGCTATACACAAGCGAAGAACCCGCTTTAATCGCTGCGGCTACGTGTACGGCTTCCATCATTTGCTCTTCGTCCGAACCCTGTTTTAGACATTCGTTGGAATAAGCATCAATGCAGTAAGGACATTGTACCGTATGCGCCACAGCCAAGGCAATCAACGCTTTTTCGCGCTCGGTCAATGCGCCCTCTTTGAACACTTCGCCGTAATAATCAAAAAATTTCTTGCCCATTTCAGGCTGCAAATCGTTGATTTTGCCAAAATTGCCAAGGTCGCTGGCTTCAAAATAATGCTCGTGTGCCATTTTTTGGTATAAATTTTATAAATTAAGGAATGATTTTAGACAAAAAAGGGTATTTTTAGCAAAAATTACGATTTTTGCTTCAGAAATTACAATTTTTGTTGCAAAAGTTGCGATTTTCGTTCTAAAATTACAATTTTTGCTGCAGAAATTACGATTTTTGTTCTAAAAAATAAAATTTTGCTGCAGATATTACAATATTTGCTGCAGAAATTACGATTTTTGCTGCAGAAATTACAATTTTCGTTGCAAAAGTTGCGATTTTTGTTCTAAAATGAAAATAATCGCACAAATATACCCTTTTTTTTTAAAATGGGTTAGAAAAGAGCCAAAAAAAGCCCTTTTTTTGAAAAAAGAGCTGTAGAAAAGGGTTAAAATTTGCTGTTTATTTATCATCGCGTTGTTTTTCTCGCTGCCAAACCAATAAATCGTCGAAAAGTTCTAGCATTTTTTTCGTATGCTCGTCGTCGTATTGGAGAGATTGCAATTTGCGCAAAAAAACATCTTTGGGTTGCAGCGTTTGCAGGTCAATTTGTTCGGCTGCTTCTTGTTTGGCTTCCCAATTGGGGTCTAATTGTTTGCGCAGGCGGGGTTCGCCTATCAGTTCTAAATCTAATTTTTGAATAACCGCCACAATTTTATCCCGCAACGCCGTATCAAAACCTTTTGGGCTTAAAATTTCCAATCGCAACCAAGTTTTAAACTCGGAATTGGTGGGTTTATAATTATCTATTTTTTTCAAAATCTCCTCTTCTGTACCCGTCCAAAATAATAAATCCCTTTTGTGCGGATTGTGCAAACTTTGTACAGATTTCAGCGTTTTATCCTCAAACTCCAACAGATAAACCTGCTGTGGGTGGCGGCTTTCGCCAAAATCTAAAGCGATTAACGAACCTGAATAGCGAATATGTTCATTTTCGCCCACTTTGTGCGGATAATGCAAATGCCCCAACGCCACATAATCAAAAATGGGCGCAAAACATTCAGTTCCAACAATATCCAACGTTCCCAAATGGATAGAATTATACCTTTGGCGGTTATTTTTATCCGCTTGTGCTACAGCTAAATGTCCTGTGGTGATAATCGGCACGTTTTTTGTTGCAAAGGGCGCGCACAATTCAGCCATTTTTTGATAATACGCTTCAATTCCCGCCCGCATTTGCAAAATTCTGTCCTCGCTGCTTTCGGCAGGGCGACTTTGGCGCAAAAAACTATCAGTTAGGAAAGGAACGGCGGCTACAATAGCTTGTAATTCATTATTTTGCGGGTTATAAATTTCTATCAGATGCTCTTGGGGATTTGTGGGGATTTGTGCGATAATTTTAACGTTGAAAATATCCAAAATAGCTTTAGCAGCTTCCAATTTGGGGGGCGAATCGTGATTGCCAGCGCAGATTATGGCCGTATGGCAGCAGGTTTTGCTCAATTCTTTGATAAAATTATAATATAAACGCTCTGCATAATTGGGCGGGTTATAAACATCAAACACATCTCCAGCTACGATTAAAATTTCAACCTTTTCTGCTATAATTGTAGCCAATAGCCAGCGCAAAGCGGCAGCGTGTTCTTCTTCTCTGCTGCGATTTTCTAACTTTGCGCCCAAATGCCAATCTGCTGTGTGTAAAACTTTCATTAGTGGTTATTAGTGGTTGGTTATTATACTGATTTGAAAAAGTCAGTGTGCAATAATAGCGTAAATTATTAAAGAGATTAGTTACAAAAACTTGTGTTTTGAAATTTTTTTTAACGGCTTACGCCTAAAAAATTTTTTTTCTTCGTACTTTTTGCAGGCGCAAAAAGTACCAAAAACGCCCTGTTTCTATAAACTTGTTCGCTCCGCTCGCTAAAGCTTCGCTTCGTCTCACTTCAGACAGTATAGAAACTCAACGGATTGGTGTAGTTACGCGCTTCGCGCGACACATTTCAATACACACGTATTTTTTTAATTCTGTATTAGTGGTTTATATTACAAAAAAATCTTGCTACAAAAAAATAAAAAATAAAAATGAAAGACAGATTAACAAACATCGTTTCAAATAAAAAGATAATTTTAGTTATTTATATCCTATTTGCGTTGGCTGCAAGTATTCAATCTTTAATCGGGACAAAGACTTACCACGAGGGGGGGATAGTTTATAATAGATATAATAATTACACTATTTTTGAAAAATCTTTTGACCATCTCAAAAACTATCAAGACTTATATATTTTATACCCAGAAGAACATTGGGATTTGTACAAATATACGCCCTCTTTTTCAGTTTTTTTTGCTGCTTTCAACGCCTTGCCCGATTGGTTGGGGTTGAGTTTGTGGAATCTTTTAAACGCGCTGGTTTTATTATCCGCTATTTACTATCTGCCAAGGCTAAGTATTTTTCAAAAAGGTTGTGCGTCTATAATCGTGCTGATTGAATTGATGACTTCTATGCAAAATCAGCAATCCAATGCGCTAATTGCGGGTTTAATCGTCTTTTCATTCGGGTTGCTGGAGCGGAATAAATCGTTTTGGGCTACGTTATGTATAGTATTTTCTATTTTTATAAAACTGTTTGGGATTGTGGGATTTGCTATTTTTCTATTCTATCCCCAAAAGTGGAAATCTGCGCTTTATGCTATATTTTGGACTGCTGTTTTGGCTGTTTTCCCCCTGTTAGTTATTGATGTTGAACAATATACGAAACTATTTTACAGCTATATCAATTTGTTAAAAAATGACCACGAAATATCTTATGGGTATTCGGTAATGGGTTGGTTGGACTCGTGGTTTTCGTTGGCAATAAATAAAAATGTAATCATTTTAATCGGTGTTTTTATCTTTTTAGTTCCGTTGTGTAAATTTAGATTTTATACCGATTTTATGTTTAAATACCTTGTGCTGACTTCTGTTTTATTGTGGATTGTCATTTTTAACCACAAAGCAGAATCGCCCACTTTCATTTTAGCAATGACAGGGGTTGCTTTATGGTTTATACAAAGTGAAAAAAATAATTTAAACATTACACTTTTTGCTTTAGCTTTTGTTTTTACAACTTTATCCCCTACGGATATTTTCCCAAGATTTATAAGAGAAGAATTTGTAAAACCCTACGTGTTGAAAGCTGTTCCTTGTATTTTGATATGGGTGAAAATTATCTACGATATGATAACGCTAAGGAAAGAAGTTGCGCCTACACCTCAATAAATAAAGAAATTAAAACAAAATAATAATAAATGGATAATAAAATTTTTTCGGTGTTAAATCGCGCTGAAGATAAAAAACGATTAGCTACCGAACATTTTGACGTGTTGGTCATAGGTGGCGGCATTACAGGGGCGGGAATTGCTTTGGACGCAGCTACTCGCGGGCTGAAAGTGGCGTTGATTGAGAAAAAAGATTTTGCTTGGGGAACAAGTAGCCGTTCTACCAAACTAATCCACGGCGGACTTCGTTATTTGAAACAATTGGAGATAAAATTGGTGCGCGAAGTGGGTATAGAACGCGCTATTGTGCACGAAAATGCCCGCCACGTGGTTCGCCCCGAGCGGATGTTGTTGCCGATAGTAGAGGGCGGTTCGTTGGGCAAAACTTTATCCAGCATAGGCTTGTGGGTTTATGATTATTTGGCCAAAGTGCAGAAAGATGAGCGGCGCAAAATGTTGGAAAAAAGCGAAGTACAGCATTTAGAACCCTTATTGCGGGCTGATATATTAAAAGCGGGAGGTTTATACTACGAATATAGAACCGATGATGCGCGTTTGACCATAGAAAATCTGAAAACGGCGGTGAATTTTGGCGCGTTGGCTTTAAATTATACCCAAGCGGAAAAATTTACCGAAGAAGCGGGCAAAGTGAACGGGGTAGAGGTTAAAGACTTACTCGATGAGCAAATTTATACCATAAAAGCCGATTTTGTTATCAACGCCGCAGGCCCTTGGGTGGATACTTTGCGCGAAAAAGACAGCGAAGGGGTCAAAAAGAAGCGTTTGCACTTGACTAAAGGCGTGCATATTGTCGTGCCGTTTGAAAAATTGCCCTTGCAGCAGTCGGTTTATTTTGATACTGAAGATAAAAGGATGTGTTTTGCCATCCCTAGGGGGAAAATTACCTACATTGGTACTACAGACACCAATTACAAGGGCGGAATAGACAACCCGTTGGCGGAAAAAGCAGATGTTGAATATATTTTAGCGGCTACCAACGCTATGTTTCCCTCTGTTGGGTTGAAAATGGAGGATGTTGTTTCCACTTGGGCGGGTTTGCGCCCGTTGATACACCAAGATGGACGCTCGCCGTCTGAATTATCGCGCAAAGATGAGATTTTTATCTCACAATCGGGGTTAATTTCTATGGCTGGGGGAAAATTGACTGGGTATAGAAAAATGTCGGAGAAAGTTATCAATATCGTTTGCAAACAAAAGCAGGTTAAAACCCAATGTACGACTGTAGAGCTAAAATTGAGCGGGGGCGGGTTTGAAACTGAAGCCGATTTGGATAAATTTATCAACTTGAGGGCAACTTCTATGCGCGATTTGCAAATTCCGCCCGCTGCTGTGGTGGATTTGGCGCACAAATACGGCGCAAATATAGATTTGATTATAGAAAAATGTTATGAATGGAAACCCAACTATAGCAATTGGTTGGATTTATGGGAAGCTGCCGAGATATGGTACGCTGTAGAGTACGAAGCGGTTGCAAATTTATGCGATTTTGTGGTTCGGCGCACGGGCAGATTATATTTTGAGCGGGAAACTATAGCCGCTCGCAGCGAATTTTGGGCTGTAGAAATGTCCAAGTTGTTGAGTTGGTCGCTACCAGAAAAAGACGCGGCTTTGCACGAGTTGAAAGCTGAATATGAGGCGGTTATGAGTTGGAATAATTAAATTGTTGAACGAAAACTTAATACTATGCCCCCAACTTTATTAGACCTGATTATTGATGTTTTAAAAAATAGTAATGCGCCACTATTGCAAGGCGAAATCGTTGAATTACTAAAAAAACATCCGCATATTAACCAATGTGGGGAGTGGTCTCGAGTAACAGTTCCCTCATCAGCTGTAGCTAGGTGTTTAACTAACAATATAAACAAAACTAGCAGCGTTATTGGCGCAGAGGGAGAAAAAGCGAGCTTTAGGCGATATTATTATCAAGGAACAGGGCAAAGCTCTCAAAAGATTTTTAAAGAAATAGATTTGCACCCTATATTGGTTAAATATGCGCGGGCTAAGTTTGGCGTTTATTGCAAAACTATACAAGCTACCAAAATTATCCAGAGGAATGATAAAACTCGGGTTTGGGCTAACCCTGACATAGTGGGAATAGAGCCGATTTTATTGAGTTGGAATGGTTTTTTCCAGCGCGAACTTGAAAAATTAGGTATGTTTTCTACTAAAGTTTTGGCTTTTTACAGCTTTGAGTTGAAATTGGATTTACAACCTGATAATTTGACGGAAAGTTATTTTCAAACGGTTTCCAACTCCAATTGGGCAAACTATAGTTACTTAGTTGTGCGAGATTTTACCCAAACAGCTTCATTTTTAGAACAAATAGAACGGTTAAATGCTGGATATGGGGTGGGATTGATAAAATTGAATGAAAATGAGCCGCTGAAAAGTGAAATTATTATCCCAGCGCGATTTAAAGAAAATTTGGATATTCATTTTATGAATTTTTTGTCAGATAACAACATAGATTTTAACTCTTTTTTACAAGAGTGTATGTCAATTGTTAGCCACAAAAAAATTGACGAAAACAACTTTGATGCTCTAATATGACAGTAACTTTGCTTTATTTTAACGATGCGTTGGAAATTTATCAAAATAATAAATTGCTGCTAACAATTTTTGATAGGAATTTTTACGAGTTGGCTATTTTAAAATTTACTTCCGATTTGGATGCGCAGCAGATAAATACAGAATTTTACGATTTGGACTATTTAGTTTGCAGGTGAAAACCCTTTATGTTAATGCCAAAACTCGCCCCCACAAGCCATTTTTTACCTATAGTTGTAAAAATTATGATGGGTCAGTTTTAGCTATTTTTCTAAAAATCAAAATTTAGATGAAAAACTACTCGCACAGGAACTCAATGCTGTGAATTGGTATGAATTGGGTTTTGTATGCGATGGGCGTTATCTTTTTTCACAAAAAAGTTTAGAAAATACAATGCTACCCGCGAACTTTGAGCAATACGCCTACAGTCAAGAACTTTTTTAGAGTACTTTTTGCATCTCAACGGCAACTATTTAAAACAAAAAAGTAGTTATTTGCCCCATTTTGTTAAAAAAAAGCGGAATTAGGTTAAAATAAGCCTTTTATGTGTTAAAAGTTTGTATATTTGCGTTACGATTTGATAACATTGGGTTAAAGTACTTGATTTGTAGATATTTTTCTAACCAAAAAACGGTAAAAAATGGCACTAAACAGAATCATCGGCGAGCGCGAGGGGCAATTACACGGCACTTTATTTGTCATTTTTGGGCAAATGCACGGCAACGAGCCAGCAGGCACGATAGCAGCAGAGTTATTATTTGCAGCTATTGATAAAGAATATGAAACAAATCCTAAGTTTATTTTTAGGGGCAAAATAGTGGCAATGCGGGGCAATACGCGCGCGGCTGCTATCAAAGCGAGATATATTGATAGAGATTTGAACCGTTTTTGGTCGCCCGAAAACGTAGCACACGCAGAAAGTAATATAGAAACTGAATTGTATTCAGAAGATTTGGAAATGCGGGAAATAGTGGCAGAAATGCGCCGTTATATCGCCGACTATAAGCCTACAGATGTGGTGGTTTTGGATTTGCACACGACCACAGCCCACGGGGGAATTTTTAGCATACCGGCACAGAACGAAACCTCTCGGACTTTAGCTTTAGGTATGTACGCGCCTGTAATTCACGGTTTTATCAAAAACTTGGGGGGAACTTCTCTACACTATTTCAAAACGGAAAATTTTGGGATAAAAACCACCGCCGTTTGTTTTGAATCTGGCCAACACGACAGCCCAGAGTCGCCCAAATTGGCTTTGTCAGCGATTATCAACTGTTTTAGAGCTTTGGGCGGGTTTGCGGATAGCGATGTGGAAATCCGCCACGATATTTTGTTGCAAGAGCGCGCCCAAGACTTGCCAAGAGAAGCGCGGTTGGTTTATACCCATTCTATAGCCCCAGAAGATGAGTTTAGAATGAGAACCGACCATATTTTTCAAAATTTTGACCTGATAGAAAAGGGAGAAATTATCGCTTATGATAAAAACGGGGCGGTTTTAGCCCCTATGAGCGGGTTGATTTTGATGCCTTTATACCAAAAATTGGGCAGTGATGGTTTTTTTATCATTCAAGAGATAGAAACTAAACTACATTTTAAAGAATGGAAAGCTATAGAAAAGAGTTTGTTTGTGTGAAAATATGCATTAAAAACTATATTTCTGAAGCAAATCTCGCTTATTTTATCCATAAATAATGAAAACATTAATTTTTGCCCTATTGGCAACAGCTCAAACACTTTGGGCGCAACCTAATTTTAGCCCTGTAGCTCAAGCGTTGAAACAAGCCAATACTAGCCTTTTGGCTGCGTATTGGGACGAACAAGTAGAGCTAACTATAGCGGAAAAGGATGGATTTTATCCTCCAACTCAAGCCAGTGAGCAATTGGGTCAATTTTTCAAACAAAATAAGCCAACGGATTGTCAAGTGCTACACAATGGCACATCCAAGGACAAAAGTTCACATTATTATATTTCTACCTTATCGGCAGGGGGCAGAAAATTTCGTGTCTATGTATTGTTTAAGCAAAAAAATGAAAAATATCTTATCCAAGAGATGCGGATAGAGGCAGATTAGTTTTTTTTGAGGCGGTTGCGAGGTTGATTATTCCACTACAAAATGTGTTTTTATATGAAAAAATTATTATTTTTTTCGCTATTATTGTTATCTTTTAGCACACAAGCCCAAATTTGGCGTCCTCATTACCAAAATGGGATAAAAAACAGCCAAAAAGCTGCCCCAGTTGAAAAATACTCGCGGGTGCGGGTGGATTTGCAAGGACATACTATAGCAGAAGTTAAGGCTTTGGGCTTGGAATGTGACCACGGGCATTATCGCCCACACCAGTTTTGGGAATCTGATATTTCGGCTACGGATTTACAGATATTGCAAAATAGCGGTTTTGGCTGTCAAGTGTTGATAGAAGATGTTAGCGCGCATTATGTGTTACAAAATCAAACCCATCAACCCAAAAGCTTATTAAGTACAGATTGTGATAATGGTTTGGATATTAATGCGCCTGCTGGTTTTAGTTTAGGCAGTATGGCGGGCTATTTTACTTACAACGAGCTAATGGCGCAGTTGGATAGTATGGCGGTGCGTTATCCCAATTTGATTTCTACCCGACAAGCTATAGACGCCAGCACACCCACCCACGAGGGGAGATTGCTGCAATGGGTGCGTATTTCGGACAACCCCAGCCAAAACGAGAATGAGCCAGAAGCACTTTATACCTCTTTGCACCACGCCCGCGAGCCTCTATCTGCTTCTCAATTGATATTTTTTATGTGGTATGTGTTGGAAAATTATCAAAATGACCCAGAAATTCGCTATTTGGTGAATAATACCGAGTTATATTTTGTGCCCTGTGTCAATCCCGACGGTTATGTTTATAACAACAACAATTCACCAAATGGCGGTGGTATGTGGCGCAAAAATCGTCGTCCCAATGCTGGGGGAAGTTTTGGGGTGGATTTGAATCGCAATTATGGTTATGCTTTCGCTTTTGACAATACAGGCTCTTCGCCCAATGCCAATTCTGATACATATAGAGGAACAGCAGCATTTTCCGAACCAGAAACTCGTAACATCAAGTTTTTTTGCGAACAACACGACTTCAAATTATCTCTAAATTATCACAGTTATGGTAATTTATTGGTTTATCCTTGGGCGCATAATAGCGCACCTACTCCCGATTCTACCTATTTTTTGGAATATGCGGCGTTTATGACCAAAGAAAACCGTTATGAGGTAGGTTCTAATATGAGCACGGTGGGTTACAATACCAACGGCGACGCAGATGATTGGTTTTATGGAGAACAAGGCACTAAGAATAAAATTTTATCTATGACTCCAGAAGCGGGTAGCAATCAATTTGGATTTTATCCGCCTTCATCAGAAATTGTTAATTTGTGTAAAAAATTAGTACATCAAAACTTGGCTTTGCCCCGTTTGTTGCTAAATTATGCACAATTACGCACTTTGCCCAGCCCAGTTTGGACAGGTTTGAATAATCGGGTAGATTATTCTATCAAAAAATTGGGTATGGGTACTCAGCCTTTTACCGTGCGTTTGTTGCCTATATCCAATAATATATCTTCAGTCGGGGCAGATAACGTGCATAATTTAGCCCAATTTCAATCCCAAAATGCTAATATAGCGGTTAATTTGAAATCCACCACCCAACAGGGCGAAACGGTAGAATTATTGATAGAATTGGATAACGGAACGGTTGTGCAGCGCGATACTATCCGCCACAGTTTGGGAACTATAGCAAGTGTATTTGTGGATAGTGCCAATTCTATGAGTAGTTGGGCTAATTTAGGTTCTAATTCGTTTTGGGGTATTACTTCAGCCGCTTATTACTCTCCAAGCACTTGCATTACAGATTCTCGCACAGGCAATTATGCTAATAGCGTAACTTCTGAATTGGTGCTAACCCAGCAGGTTGATTTGTCTAATGCGGTAGATGCCAAAATAGCTTTTTGGGCAAAATGGGCAATAGAAAATGATTATGATTATGTGCAAGTTATGGCTTCTTCGGACGGGGTTAATTTTAGCCCGCTTTGTGGCAACTATACCAATTTAGGTACAGCTGACCAGGATGAAAATCAGCCGCTTTTTGATGGCGAACAGTTGGGTTGGGTGCGGGAAGAAATGTCGCTCAACGATTTTGTAGGTTTCGGTAATGTAAGTATAAAAATTCGCTTGGTGGCTGATAATTGGGTTAATGCAGACGGTTTTTATTTGGATGATGTGGAAATACGCCTTATGGAAACCTCGCCTATAGCCGTGCAAAAAAATCCTGTACAAGCCAATCTACTTGCAGCAGCCCAACCAAATCCTGCCAAATATAGCGTATTTATTCCTTTTAATCAAGAGATGAGTAGCGAAAAAGCCAATTTGATTTTTTATAATGCCTTGGGGCAGGTTGTTTATAACCAAACTGTGGCACAAAATGCTACAGGTGCGGTGGTAGAGTTAGAAAATTGGGCAGAGGGGGTTTATTATTATCAACTACAAACCAATAATAGTGCTACTCTATTACAAAAATTGGTAGTGCAGCGTTAATATGTGCTAATATCCATAAAAAAAAGCCTTTCCGTTATTTGGAAAGGCTTTTTTTGTTTTTATTTTTTTGTTTTTATATAAAATGCATCTCGTGCAACCAACTCAAGGTAGAAAAATCGCTGCTAAATATAAATTTTTCTTCTTCAATAAAGCGCTCTGTCTGGCGGCTGAGGCTAAGTATAAATCCATTTTCAGATTTGTACCAACGTAATTTATCGGTGGCTTTGCCATTTTCTGCTTGGTTGAGCACATCCAACAACCAACTGCAATTGCAACGGCTAGAGCTTTCAAATTGGTGATTGTGGATGCTGTGTTCGCCCAACACCGCGCTAAAAGCTTCAGTACTGCTGCCATTTACGGGTTGGTCTCCATAATGAAACTGTCCAACATAATGGAATTTATAAGCGGCTAATTTGGCGCCTATGAGTTCGTGCGCAAAATCAACTTTGGCGAAAGTAAGCGGATTAACTGACTCTGACCATTGGAGGCTTAATGCTGCGCTGGGCAAATCAGCTTCGATGCTTAATTGGGCGTTGGCGCTGTCTTGGCATTTTTGTAAAGCTTGGCTTACATCAAAACTGCCCGTAGATAGGACTTTACCAGCCAATAAGTGCTGGGAGTTGAGAAATAATTGTTGCATATTTAATTAATTTGGTTGTTAAAACTTTGCGGCAAAGATAATGAATAAAATTCAAACCTACAAATTTATTTTTAAAATGAGCCTGTTTATCTGTTTTTAAGCAAAAAAAAACCAAACCCACCTGTCGGCAAATTTGGTTACGTAGATATGAAAACTATCTGGCTATCTTAAAAATTACTTCAATTATGCTTTTGTTGTAAAAGAACTTAGTCTTTTTTGATTTGTACGGTGCGAGCCAACTCTTTGCCTTCGCCGTCTTTCAAACGAACTACATATTCGCCATCATTTAGCGAATTTACGTTGATGGCTTTATAGTTGCTGCCTTCGGTCAATAGAATTTGGCTATTGGCTGCCATTTGGAAACCTTCTTCATCGTACATTTCCATAGTCAAGTTTTGGCTTGAATTGGATTCTATAGAGAATAAAAATATACCGTCTTGTACGGGTTCGTCAGAGATAGACAACTTAACTCCAGTCAATTCGGCTGCGGTATTTTCAGCTGCTTGCATAGCTTGGAATATATTTTTGATGGCTTGAGCATCATCTTGAGCTTGGTTTTGTTGGGCTTTTGCCACCACGATTTGTTGAGCTTTTGCCAAGTCAAATGTAGCTGTATTTATACTAAATTTGTCGGCTTTTGCCATACCAGCGCGTACTTTTTTGAAATCCCCTTTTACATCTACAAGAGTAGCTGCTGCTGGAGTTTGGTTGCAAGCGATTATGGTGCTGAAAGCGAAAGCTGAAAGGACAGCGTATTGGAATATCTTTCTCATAATTATTGGGAGAGTTGAAATGAGTAATAAATTTGTTATGATTTCCCTTTTATGGCGGAATGGGCATAAATGTTACCGCAATTTGTATTTTTTTTCAAAAAAAGTATAATTTTTTTCAAAAAAGGTTAAAAATAGCCTAAAACTGCCCTTTTTTAGCATCAAAACCTAACTTTTTGCAAAAAACTCCGTTTATTTACCAAAATTTTTAAAATTCTAAAACCAATTCCCCCAACGCTATGAGCGACAAAAAAAATCCCAACCAGCCC
>JAAFIM010000005.1:58780-95808 GCA_013297745.1 Chitinophagales bacterium
GCTAAATATAGAATTGACAGAAGAGGTAGCAGAGGGTATTTATACCAATTTTGCTATGATAGGACATTCGCCTACAGAGTTTGTGCTGGATTTTGTGCGCCTGCTGCCCAACCTAAATAAAGCTAAGGTCAAATCGCGGATAATAATGACCCCACAACAAGCCAAGCGGTTTATGATGGCTATGCGCGAAAACCTCAAAATATACGAAAATCAATTCGGGTTGATAAAAGAAGATAATGCGCCACCTATGCCGCCTGTGCAATTTAATACGCCCAAAGGATTAGCATAATAATTGGAGTTACGCTCAAGATTTAATTTTAGTACAAAGCAGCTATAATTTCAATCGGGTAGAAATTTTTTTGACGGCTTACACCTAAAAAATTTATTTTTCTGTACTTTTTTGATGGCAAAAAAGTACCAAAAAAGCCAACGCCAAAAAGGCGTTTTTGCTTGTATTTTCTACGAAAATAAGCGCAAAACCGTCACTACAAGCCGACGTTTTTTGCTATGCAAAAAAGCTACTGCCCTCGCTATGCTCGGTTGGTCGTCTTTCCGCGACATACGCTGGTTTTGGCGCTGCACGGTGGAATTTTAGCTTTTTAACCTGATTATATCAAAAAATACCTGAAGCATAACTCCTGTTAAGTTGTTTATTATCAACTTTTTAATTTATTAGCATTTCAAAAAACATAATGGAAAATATAACCATACTTTGGGCAGATGATGAAATTACGCTATTTCGCCCCCAAATTTTATTTTTAGAAAAAAAAGGCTATCAAGTCATCACGGTAAGCAATGGGCACGATGCGGTGGATGAGGTGCGCAATGGGCAACGGTCAATAGATGTGGTGTTTTTGGATGAAAGTATGCCCGGTATTACGGGTATAGAAACCTTAGCCCAAATTAAAACTATAGCCCCAACTTTGCCTGTGGTGATGATTACCAAAAACGAAGAAGAGGGGCTTATGGAACAAGCTATAGGTTCACAAATTGCCGATTATTTGATAAAACCTGTAAGCGCGCCCCAGATATTAAGTTCGTTGCGCAAAATTATGGATTCAGACCGTTTGGTAAGAGAAAAAACCAGCGTGGATTATCAACAAGAGTTTCGCAATATATTCGCTGCTATCAATAGCCAACTTTCTTATAGCGAATGGGCTGATATTTATAAAAAAATTGTACATTGGGAGTTGAAATTGGAAGAATCCAAAGCCACTCATTTAGACCAAATTTTAGCAGCACAAAAAGAAGAAGCCAACAGCGAGTTTTGCAAATTTATCCAGCAAAATTATCTACATTGGTTGTCTGAACCCAAAACTGCGCCCGTTTTGTCCCACAATTTGATGCGTTCTAGCATTTTTCCCGATTTGACTGAAGCGCGGCCTACCATTTTCTTGCTTTTGGATAATTTGCGTTTTGACCAATGGAAAATTATTGAGCCCATTATCAGCGAGTTGTACACAGTAGAAGAAGAAGAAACTTTTTTTGCCACTTTGCCTACCACCACTCAATATAGCCGTAATGCGATTTTTGCTGGGCTTATGCCTTCAGAAATAGAAGAGTATTATCCCAATTGGTGGTTGAATGATGTAGAAGATGGGGGAAAAAATTTGTACGAAAAAGACCTTTTGGGCGAACAAATCCGCCGTACTTTGCGCAAACCTATCAAATGGGATTATGTAAAAGTGACCTCTAATGAAAATGGCAAAGCGTTGGCCGAGAATATAGATTCTTATTTGCACAACAATACTTTTTTGGCTATTGTCTATAATTTTATAGATATGTTGTCGCACGCGCGTACAGAGATGGAAATTCTGAAAGAATTGGCTTCGGACGAAAAAGCTTATCGTTCGCTTACCCGTTCTTGGTTTTTGCACTCGCCGATTTGGGAGGTGTTGAAAAATGCGGCCACTCGTGATATACAGGTGTTTATAGTGACAGACCACGGTTCTATACGCGTTTCTACCCCCTCCAAAGTGGTAGGAGACAGAGAAACGACCACCAACTTGCGCTACAAAGTGGGCAAAAATTTGCAGTACGAAAAACGGGATGTGTTTGAAATCAAAAAACCAGCCGAAGCCAAATTGCCCCGCCCAAATGTAAGTTCTACGTTTATTTTCGCCAAATCTGACCGTTTTTTCTTATATCCCAACAATTATAACCATTATAAAAACTACTACAACGATACTTTTCAGCACGGGGGGGTATCTTTGGAGGAGATGATTGTGCCGATAATCAAACTGCGTTCTAAACGCAAATAAATTTGTTAATAACTGACCTTTCGCAGTATATTTTTCATTTTTTTTACAATTAGCTTTTTGCAGTTAAATTTTCCTATATGCGCTCAATAGCGTGGGGTTTTATACCCCGCGCGCTGATAAATTTTCCATAAAAAAATAGAAAATATAACATTTTTTACCATTTTTGTGCGTGGGGTGTAAAACCCCACGCTATTGAGCGCACACTGTTATTTTTTTCAATCCACCAAATTTTTTAACTGCGAAAGGTCAGTTAATAACTGGAGTTACGCTTAAGGTGAAATTTTAGTGCAAAATAGCTGTAAGTTAAATCGGGTAGAAATTTTTTAACGGCTTACGCCTAAAAAATTTATTTTTATTACTTTTTTGGTGGCAAAAAAGTAACCAAAAAAGCCAACGCCAAAAAGGCGTTTTTGCTTGTATTTTCTACGAAAATAAGCGCAAAACCGTCGCTACAAGCCGACGTTTTTTGCTATGCAAAAAAGCTACTGCCCTCGCTTTGCTCGGTTGGTCGTCTTTCCGCGACATACGCTGGTTTTGGCGTCGCACAGCGAAAATTTAGCTTTTGTACTTAATTTTTATCAAACAAATAGCTCAAGCGTAACTCCAGTTAATAAAAAAAAGCAACTCATCATTAGACGGGTTGCTTTTTCAGTTTGTTTGGTAATTTTATAACCGCGAAATCCTGTGCTATTTAGCTTTGGCTGCTGCTTTTTGGGCTGCTTTCATCGCTTTGAGTTCTTCTTTCTGTTTCTTTTTCAACGCTTTGAGCGCAGCTTTTTCCTCTTTTTTGCTCAATTTAGGGGCAGGTTCTGGAGTGGGGACGGGTTTAATCTCTTCTTTGGTATTATTGGAAACGTTGGGAATATCCTCTTTTACAATTTTCTGCTCGCTGGGTATTTCCACCTTTTGGGCTGCCAACAACGGGCGCAAAGCTGCACAACCAGATTCTTGCCCTTGTGTGGGTTCGGCGCAGCTATTTTCCAACCAAGGGGCGGCTTGTCGTTGCGTTTCGGGGGACAGTAGGGATAAAATTTTCTCTATTTGTTCGTTTTGAAAGCATTTATTCGCGTACAAATCCGCAGTTTGGGCTACATTGGGTAAATTGGTGTAAAAAGTCAAAAAATCGGCATCGGACATAGGCGGGCAGCGGAAATTGGTGGGGCTTATTACAATATCTTCTTTTGTTTTGTAAAATTTTTGCCCGTTTTTTTCCACCAAAGTTTTACTTACTACACTTTTTTCTTCTACCACACTCGTTTTTTGGCTGCTGGGGTCGGTATAAAATTTATACATTTTGCTGCTGCTGATTACAACCTCTTCGCTTTTATTGTTATTATTATTTTGGTTAAGTTGTTGTTGGTAAAAATCCACACTATCGGCGGGGATAAGTCGAGAAACGCCATTTTCGTCCGTAAATTCTACCATTTTAAACGTGCCCGTGCGTTTGCTGTCCAAATTATTGTTGGTTAGCGGTTGGGGTATGATTTGGTTGTCGCTTGTGCCAAACTCACCCGTATTGCTGTAAGAAAAATTGCTTATATTGGCTGGCAGCACGCTTTTGGAGATGGGCATATTATCTTGCAGGGTGATTTTACAGTCTGATTGTTGTTGAAAAACCAAACTTTTTAGCCTTGCTACTTCTATATAAACGCTGGGGGAACTGGCGCATTGCTGATTTTTGTCCAACGTCTGCACCGTTAGTTGATAATTGCCTTCGGGTATGTTTTTGAGCACAAAAACGCCCCTATGTCCATATTTGTGTTGGGCTTTGCCGTCCAAAAATAGGCGATAATCGTTGCCGTGTGAGGGGGTAAAAACGAGTTGAGATTGCGCCTTTGCTGTTTCTGCGGAGATGAGAATGGATAAGGCGGCTGCAATTTTTAAACAGTTCATTGTTTATAATATATTGTTTTTTGGGTTGTGATAATAATTTGAGTTACCAAATCGCTGTGTTGGGTTTTTGAACCCATTTTGACCATTTGCGGTTATAGCCGTGGATAATTTTCGTGGGTTCGGTTTTCGTGGTTTTGGGGTTTTGGGTATAAACTGCGTTCCCTTTGTTCGCCCAATCAAAAATCCCCCCGTAAAGATTGGAGACTTTTTTCACCCCTAATTTTTGCAATTTTTCCCCCACGCGCTCGCTGCGATAACCCACAGAACAATAGACGATGACTTCAGCGTTTTTATCCAATTTTTCCAAATAGCTGTTGTTGAGTTGGTCATAACCGATAAAAACGGCGTTGGGCAAATGGCTGGTTTTGTACTCGGTTTTTTCCCTTGCGTCCAAAATGATTAAATTGGGGCTTTTTTGGGCGATTTTTTTCGCCAATTCTTCACTTTTTATCAGCGGAACTGTATTTTTGTACAAATTAGCCAACATTTTTTCAAAACTCTCCTCTTGGGCGCAAGCGTTGAAAATGCTAAATAGACAAAAAATAAAACAAATGCAATAATTCATAATTCACAATTTATAATTTACCGTTTTTGATGAGATATTATTTTATCGTGGGCGAGGCTTCTGGGGATATGCACGCTGCCAATTTGATAAAAGAGCTAAAAGTAGTTGATAATGAGGCTGTTGTACGCGGTTGGGGCGGGGACAAAATGCAATCACAGGGGCTAACTTTGGTCAAACATTACCGCGACCACTCGTTTATGGGCATAGGGCGGGTGATAAAAAACATATTCAAAATTTTTGCCAATTTTCGCGACTGTAAAAAAGATATTCTAGAATTTGCGCCCGATGTGCTGATTTTGGTGGATTATTCTGGGTTTAATCTGCGTATGGCCAAATGGGCAAAAAGCCAAAATTTGAAAGTTTTTTACTATATTTCTCCCCAAATTTGGGCGACAAGAGCCAACCGCGTGCATAAAATTAAAAAATATGTGGACGAAATGTTGGTTATTTTACCCTTTGAGGCAGATTTTTACCAAAAATACGAGTACAAAGCGCATTTTGTGGGGCATCCGCTTTTGGACGAATTGGATAAATTTCAACCCAATCCCGACTTTTTGCAGGCTCACAAGCTAACGGATAAAGCTATCATTGCGCTGCTGGCAGGGAGTAGAAAGCAGGAAATTGAGGCGATTTTGCCCGTTATGTTGCAAATTGTTGGCGAATTTCCCCAGTTTCAGTTCGTTATAGCCGCCGCGCCCGCCCAAAGTTTGGAGTATTATCAAACGATTATTGATAACAGCAACCGATTGTACCCAAATTTACAGATTGTGGAAAATCAAACTTATAACCTGTTGGCAGTGAGCAAGTTAGCTTTGGTCGCTTCTGGCACGGCTACTTTGGAAACTGCTTTGTTGGGCGTGCCGCAGGTGGTTTGTTATCGCACTTCGCCCTTTTTATTCTGGTTGGTCAAAAAAATTATCAAGGTCAAGTATATCGCTTTGGTCAATTTGATTTTAGACAAACCCGCCGTTTGCGAACTTATTCAAAACGACTTAAACCCGCAAAGGTTGAAAATTGAGGTGGAAAATTTGCTAAATAATGAGGATAAAAAAGGAGCTTTACAACAAAATTACACCCAACTCAAAACCGCCTTAGGCGAGGGGGGAGCTTCAGCCCGCGCTGCAAATTTAATCAAAAATTTGTTAATAAAACGTTAAAGTCTTAAATTTATAAATAGAAACGTCCTTTTTTTGCATTTTTTTTCAAAAAACGAGCTTTAAAACTATTTTTTTAGTTGTAACTATTTTTTTAGTTTGAAAAAGGTTGTATCTTTGCAGGGTCAAATTTTTGATACACAATCCCAAATACAACCGCCAGCTATGAAAAAAATCAAAAATGTTCTACTGCTTTCGCTTTTGGCCACTGTAGGCTATGCGCAAGAGATTAAATTTGAACAGTTAGAAGTCAATTACGGTAAAATAGCCCTAAATGCAGAGGGGATTAGGGTATTTTCTTTCACCAATATAGGAGATACACCTTTGATAATCAGCTCAGTAAAGAGCAGTTGTGGTTGTGCGGTAGCCAATTGGTCAAAAGAGCCGATTATGCCCCAGCAAAGTGATGTAATTAAGGTGAAATACGACACTAAGCGCGTGGGGGTATTCATTAAAACTTTTACGGTGGA
This sequence comes from Chitinophagales bacterium, assembly GCA_013297745.1. Lineage (GTDB taxonomy): Bacteria > Bacteroidota > Bacteroidia > Chitinophagales > Saprospiraceae > JAAFIM01. The sequence continues at coordinate 65,124 of JAAFIM010000005.1, forward strand.
AAGCAACGATGCCAAACAGCCCACAATTATACTCCGAATAAAAGGCGAGGTCTTATCTGAAGCCGCAATGATAGAAAATTCAGAAAAAAGATAAAAAAAGGTTAAATTTTTTTCTACAGTTGGCAATTGGCACGATTTTTGCTAGAGGTTGTTTATAATCTCAAAAAAAAATAAAAAAAGCTAAAGGTTTGCACAATCAAAAAAAAGCTAACTTTGCGCTTGAAAATAATCATTTTAAAAAAAAACTAATTCACTCACAAAAATTCTTCTATAAAAATGAAAACATTATTCGCTTTTTTGGCTGTATTGATGATGACAGCTGGCTTCGTTTCCGCTCAAAAAATAGAGTTTGAAACTTTAGAAATCAATTATGGTGACATCACCAAAAGTGCCAACGGTACGCGCGAGTTTAAGTTCAAAAACACTTCCGATGTGCCTTTGATAATCGAAAACGCACAAGGTAGCTGCGGTTGTACAGTGCCTGATTATCCGCGCGAACCAATTATGCCCGGCGAAACTAAATCTGTACGGGTAAAATATGACACAGAACGCGTTGGACCTTTTACCAAATATGTAACTTTGACCACTAACGCTAAAGATAATACCAGTATCCGCTTGACCATCCGCGGTAACGTACTCCCCGCACCAGATGCAGTACCTACCAAAGAAAAATCTTTGATGCCTGTAAAATAATTGCATAGCAATCTAAAAAAAAACCTGTTCAGTTTTGCGCTGAACAGGTTTTTTTTATTTGTTATAATTTGTACCAAAACTTAGAATGAATAACCTATCCACACATTGCCTCTATAAGCCACAAAAGGAAACCAAAACCCAGATTTGATATAAGGTAATCCGTTATTGCTTGTGCCTGTGGTGGTTTTGAACGAGTTGCCGACGATAGGAATTTCTTTCACTTGCGCATCAATTTTTTCTTTCCAAGTGGGAAAGTACTCACTGACATCAGCGTCATCGGATTCTACTTTTAGATAGACATTGTGCATATCAAAACCCAAACCTATGGGGCTAATATCTATGCTGATGCGGTCGTTGATGATAAAATGATAACCCAAAAATCCCCCCACGCCTATAGTTCTCAACCCACCCGCTACTTTGGCAGTAGCCGAAACGGTTTCAATAACCATATTTTGCCTGTCTATCGTATCAGGGCGGGTATAATTGCCAGAAGCGGTAAATCCACGAGATTTGAATTTGCCATAAACGCCTAAATAAAAACCGCGTGGAGCGTCCTCTTTTCCAAAATAAAAGCGATATTCGGGTTGAATTTGCCAAACTTGCCAACGTCCATCATTTATTTTTACACTTAGGGCTGTATCGTTTGGGGTTTGGGTGCTGATATTTTCTATGGAGAAAGAGTTTAAGTATCGGGTCGGAATAGACACAGGGACGCCAAAAGCAACTTCAACCCCTGCAGTTTGTTTGGCAAAAAGATGCCGCTCATAAGCAAAGTCAAAGCGAGCATTAATTAAATTATCCAAGCCTAATTTTACCACATTTTTCACCTCTTTATTGGCTTTTAGCCGAATTTGGGCTTGGCTGATATTGGTCAAAAATAGCAGGGTGATGGCTAAGCATATCGTTTTTTGATACATAAAAAAAGTTTTGTTTTAAGAAAATTGCTAAAATCTAAGGATTTATTTTTATCATTTTTTGGGATTGATTACCCATTTTTAGGATATAAATGCCTACAGGCCAATTTTGTCCAAGGCGCAAATTAGTGGCTTGAGGGGATATATTTATGCTCTCTATCAACTGCCCAAGCGGGTTGAAAACTTGCAAAGTGGGGTTGTTTTGACTGTTGTTATGGATAGCAATTTGAAAATCGTTATAAAAAGGGTTGGGATACGCAAATAGTTGATTATCAATTATTGTAGCCTCGTTTACATTGGTTAGTCTATTGTCTGTTATTTGAAAATTATCAACACCTGCTTCCACCAAATTGCGTACAACGCCTGTATCTGATATTACAAAACTAACGGACATATTATTAGATAAAGGGATAAAATCGGATAAATTAAATTCTTGTAAAGGCGACCATCTGTAATTGGATGCTAATAAACGGGCAACTTCCACCGTGTTTGTACCATTACTCACCGTTACGACCAAGGTATCGTTGGCTGCGCCTGTGCCAGTTTCGTTGACCAACCAATAATTGAAGTATAAATAAGCGTTGTTGTAAGCAGACAAATCCATATTGGGGCTTATCAATTCGCAAACGCCATTATCTACGTCGGCTGCGCCCGCTTGTCCGTTTTCGTTGTTGTCGGTCAAAAAACAGTGGCTGCCAATATCCCCAGCAATATCCCCAGCTGGAGTTGTCATCAACCCCATTTGGTTATATACAGCAGGCAAATAAGGTTCGCAACGTTGCCAATCTCCCGAAGTTGCGCCTATATTGTTGGCAGTCCAACCCAAGTCCAATTCAAATTCATCTTTGTAGCCTTTTTCTAAAAAAAACAACCCGTTGGGGCTGCTGTTGGTAATGCCTTCAGATGCGACGATGGTTTGGTGTCCCCAATGTCCGATGGTAATATCATAATTTTCGCTGTAAAAATTATTTATACTAAAGTTGCCGTTAGCGTCTGATTGGGTGCTAAATTGATATAAACCGTTGGCACTTTCCAATAAAATTTCAGCATTAGCTATAGGGTTGTTGTTGTTGAGTTCCAAAACTTGAGCATTATAAGTAAAAGGCGCAAGCGGAACAAGACTAGCGTTTAAAATGGTAACTTGCCCACTTACCAATTGAGCGGTAGTAGCAAAAGATTGATAGCCTGCTTTGCTAATCAACACATTATAAACTCCAGCTACGCCTGTGCCTGTGCGATATTCGCCTTGGAGGTCTGTGCTTTCGTTAATGTTGTTGGATTGGATTTGTACAGAAGCGTTGAAAATTAGATTGCCTGTGCCCTGTTCGCTAATTACCCCTTCTAGCCAACAAGCGCGTTGATAATTGGGTTGCAAAATATGCAAGCCTGTGTTCATATCGGATATAATCATTAGCCCAGAACTAAAGTACGGATATACGCCCCAGTCGCCAAAAAATCCTACATTTGTCCCATTATAAGTATCGAAACGGGCAACTTCTATCATATTTTGGGGGCGAGAGCCATCCAATACAATAACCCCGTCTGTATAATAAGACGTGACCACAAAATCGTTTAGCACGTGTACATTGTGGGGGATAACCCCTACTGTAGCTGTACCTCTTGAGCGGTAACGGTCTAATTCTACTATATTGGATAAATCGGAAACATCGTAAGCGCCAACATAAGCATCTCTTACCTCATCGGTGGTAAATAATGTGCGCCCATCGCCCGAAATCCATATATTGTGGGTGAAATTATTCGGGGTGGGGTGGTTGGCTAAAAAAATAGGGTTGGTTTTGTCGCTCACATTATAGACAGAAAAGTTACCCGCGTAAATATCCGCCGTCCATAAGGTATCGCCCCGCACATAACAATCGTGCGCGTATTCGTTATTGGATGCTGTACCCAAATATACAGGCGCGGTGGGGTTGGCTGCTATATCAAAAATTAACACCCCGCCACTGTTTAGATTACTGCCAGAAACGTATAAATAATCGCCTTCTACATACAAAGTATGCCCTGTGATTAAAGTATCTGTTTGCCCATTGACGGTAAGCAGCGGTTTATAAAATTGATGGGTTGTGCTATTAGGCAAATTGGCTAAATCTATGATTAAAATCCCGTCTCTGGTGTTATCCGCTACCACATAACAGTAATTGTTCCATACTTTTAGCTCGCGCCATATAGAATTGGAGCCATCTATGAAAGCTACTTCTACAGGCGAAGCAGGATTGGCTAACGAAACTATAGAAGTCCCGTCAAAAGTCCCTACAAGTGCGTACTCTGTTCCCATCCCGTTGGGGGCTGTATAACCCCAGATATTGCTTAAATCAACTGGATAGGATAAATTGGCGACTTGGGTAAGGTTGAAATTGGTTTGGGCTTTGACCAAAAAGGGCAAGCAAAGCATCCAAAAAAGGTAAATTTTATGCATAGTTATGATGATGGTTGATTTTTTAAAACAAAGATTTAGATTAAGATATAGATTTAATCTTAATATCTTGGATGTCGGTAAAAGTTTGGCAGCTTAGTAAGTATCCATTTTTTTGCTCTTCGGCGCTAATCGCTTTTGAGTTGGAAGTGAATGTATGCCCGCTCACGCAGAGCATTTTACATTTGCCGCAAATTCCATTTTTACAAGAGAACGGAATGGGTACATTTTGAGCGAGTGCATAATCTAAAATAGATTTTTTGCTATCCAAATCAAAGTGATAAGTTTTTTGGTCTATAACAGCTGTTGCTTTATGAATAGCGTCATTTGATAAGGTGTTGTTGTCGTCAGTAAGTGAAGAATTTTGATAATTGCTTAAATTTTGCTCAAAAATAGCTATATGTTTTTTTTTCCCAGCCCACAAATTCTGTACCCATTAGTTTATCCCAAAAGGTAAAATATAATGCATAATTGCCATTAAACAGTTCGTGATGCATATTGTGGTGGGTTGCGGTGGTTTTTATTTTTAATATGGGAATTTTTGTCCACCATTTGGGATAAACTTCATAACCCAAATGAGCTGTTACATTATTGAGCATACTGAAAAGTAACCAAAAAGTAACCACGCTAAAATGGAGTGGGATAATAAACGGGATAACACAATACACCACATTTTGAATTAGAGCTTCTGTGGGGTTAAAAGCGTAGGAGGTGAAAGGGTTGGGGTCTGTGCTTTTGTGATGCACACTGTGAAAGTATTTATACCAAACGGGCGAATGCATAAACCGATGTGTCCAGTAAAAAAAACTATCATCAATAAACAACACCAAAGGTACAGAACAAAATAACCAAAGCCAGCCATATTCATACACATCCCCATAGAGCATAGTGTAACCTTCATTTTCAAAAATGAGTATAAAGCCGTCTGTAACCGAGAAGATAAGAAAGGATAAAATGGAAAAACCTAAATCGTGTTTGATGTGGTAAATGCTCGATTTGATAGGTTTTTGTATTTTTAGAAAAGCAAGTTGCTTTTTAAAAATTATCCAAAATATAAAAAAAAAAGGCAAAGAAAATGCGCTATAAATTAATACATTCGCTATAAATGCCTCTTGTACGTAATCCATCATAATGACTTTGCGTTTTGAAACCGTTCTGTATAAATGGGTTGTTGGGCGTTATGGTTGGGATTGGGCAAGTATATGAAAATCCCAAAACCAGCAGATTTGATATCGTCGGTGATATAACCAGCAAAAGCATCGCCAAGAACCACCCCGTTGCTAAGATGAAAACCTAAAACGGGGTCAGCCAATTCTCGATTTTTTACCTTGTGCGCGTAAGTTACCGCATCCATTTCTTTTAGGTATTTGTGATAATTGGTGATTCTTGACACGGCCAGCAAGCATTGGAAATTATTTTTAAAGGTTACTTCTTCCAGTTTTTTATGCAACCGTTTGGCTACTTTGAGCTGTTGATAAGCGGGTTTTACCCAAAGTTCCATAGCATAAACACTTTCACCCTTTTCACTATCCTCAACAAACATATTGATATCGTAAGTGTCTTCTCCTTTGTGGGGCTTGCTGTATTTTTCAAAAGATACAATCCGGCTAAAAATAGCGCCGATAAGTTCATCGTTCAAAAAACAGAGAATTTGCCCACCGTGATAAAGTTGGCTTAATAATTCTATCTCAGAATGGGTGATATGACTGTCCGCTAAATCTGTATAACATTCAGCCATAGTTACTTTTAACTGTTCGTAATACTTAGATTCATAGTTTATAAATACTAATTCTGTGTTTGGGTTTTGCATTTTATTGTTGATTAGTTGATTAAGCATATTAGCAGTTGATTTTTGCCACTCTGTCGGCGTGTCTGCCCCCTTCAAATGGGCTTTGCAAAAACACTTCCAACATTTCTATAGCTATATCTTCGTTTATAAAACGAGCTGGTAGGCACAAAACGTTGGCATTATTGTGGTTGCGGGCTAATTTTACCACTTCAGGAGACCAACATAAGGCGGCGCGTACCCCACTATGTCGGTTGGCGGTGATAGAAACCCCTTGACCACTTCCACAGACCAAAACGCCCCAAAATGCTTTTTTATGGTCAATATCGGTAGCCAATGAATGGGCAAAATCGGGATAATCTACAGAATTGGTTGAAAAACAACCTTTGTCTTCTGTAATCCAACCTTTTTGGTTCAAATAGTTTAATAATTTATTTTTTAGCTCAAAACCTGCGTGGTCTGATGCTAAGAGTATTTTTTTATCCATTTTTTTATCCAAAATTTATTTTTTATTCAAAAAATTATCCAAAAATTTATAATTTTGTGCCAAAAGTAAGAACTTTTTTTGAGTTTAAACTTTTTTTCTCTCCAAAAAATAAAAAAACAAACTAAAATGTCAAAAATTACGTTCTATATTTTTGCTATTCTGTTGTTCTATGCCGCTTGCCAAAGCAAAAAGACCAATGCAAATACTCAAGCAGGGCAAAGCTCGAGCTTGTTGGCTGTAGAAGAATTTAGCAAGCAATGCTTGGGGCAGTCTGCCCATTTGGTAGATGTCCGCACGCCCAGCGAATGGGCAGAGGGCACATTACCCGCCGCGCTAAATATCGATTATAATAACCCCAATTTTGAACCTGAATTGCAAAAATTGGATAAAACTAAAACACTCTGTATTTTTTGCCAAGTGGGCGGGCGTAGTGCCAAAGCGCATAAAATTGCGCTAAATTTAGGCTTTAAGCAAGTGATAGAACTCGATGGCGGGTATAAAGCTTGGAAAAATGCTAAAAAATAAAAAAATATGGTTTTTTTACCCCAATAAATAGTAAATTGGCACACTTTTTGCAGTGTATTTTAAGTTTCCCAAATTTGGAAAAATGCTAAAAAAAATCTCATTTTCGGAAAAAAATAAGACTTGTGAAAAAAAAATTGTACCTTTGCAGCCACCAATCCCCTCTCAAACTTATTATCGTTTTCCAAATGAAACAAATTTCTACTTTTTGTCTGCTATTTTTTGTTTTTTTAGCTTTTGCAGCCAAAGGGCAAATGACCAAAACTATACATCAAACCTTTACCTTAGATGATGCCAAGAGTGTGGATATCAACGTGGTGGGAAAAAATATAGAAATTCGCGAGACCAAAGGTTCAAGAGTTATGGTGGAAATTACCATACAAATCAGCGACCCTAATGAACGCTTGTTGGATTTTATCATCAATAGCGGCCGTTATAATTTAGACAAAACTATAGATGTGGCTCAAGGTCGGCTAAAAATTGCCTCCAAACGCACTAACAATGTAATTATGGTAAAAGGCAAAGAATGTTATGAGCAGTTATCTTACATTTTTTATGTGCCTGCTGCGGTCAAATATGTCAATAATAGCACAACAGAAGAGGATAGAAGAGAGTAATTTATATTACAAATGTCCTTTTTTTGTGTTTTTTTCTGTAATTTGATATTTTTTTTAACATTTCTTAACATTTTTTTCAAAATTGTTTTTGTATTCCCAAAAATAGTCCTACCTTTGCCCCCCGAAATTGAAACCGCCTATCCCGAAAAGCAATTTATACCCCCAAATTTAAAATATAATTTAAAAATTAGCCCCCTATTTAAAATGAAAGCCATTATCACTTTATTTTTTGCTATGTTTACCTGTTGCGCTTGGGCGCAGATTAAGCAAACCCTTCATCGTACTTTTGTAGCGGACGAAGCTACCCAATTGCAACTCAATTTGGGCAGTGCTAATGTAGAAATTAGAGAGTCCAAAGGTTCTCGCGTGGTGGTAGAGGTTACTGTAGCTGCTGATGTGCCTAATGAAGCGATGATGAATTTTTTGATTGAGCAAAAACGCTACGAATTGGAGCAAGAAATGAACGTGCAGTCTGGCACGCTTACCTTGTCTTCCAAAAAAAATCTGAATGTGTTGATGGTAAAAGGCAAAGAGTGTAAAGAGGAATTGCATTATATAATCTTTTTGCCCGCCAAAATTAAGCACGCAGGGGTGGAAACGACCAGCAAAAATTAGTTTTAATTTGTCAAAATATCTATTGAAGCCTTGCTATATTGTAGCAGGGCTTTTTTTATGTGGGGAAAATATGTACTTTTGCGCTGTTTTGTCCAACCCCCTTTTTTAATCTAATTTTTTTATCCAAATTCAAGTTGTTTATATTATGTGTACGGTTACCTTCTTGCCGCTAAAAGGCGAAAATGATTTTGTATTAACTTCCAATCGGGACGAAAGTCCCAAAAGAGCAGCCATAGAGTTGATAAGCCACCAAGGTTTAATGTTTCCACGCGAGCCTTTGGCTGGGGGGACTTGGATTTGTGCGCACGAGTCCAAACGTTTGGTTTGTTTGTTGAACGGGGCTTTTGTCAAGCATCAACATCGCCCCCCTTATCGCAAAAGTAGGGGTTTGGTAGTTTTGGATTTTTTTAAATATGAAAATGCTGAGAAATTTAGTTTGCTATATAATTTTAGCGGGGTAGAGCCTTTTACTATGGTGATTTGGGAAAATAATAATTTGTATGAATTGCGCTGGGATGAAGAAATGGTACATTTCCAATCTTTAGACGTTCAGCAAGCGCATATTTGGTCGTCTTGTCCTTTGTATTCGCCTGATATTCAAGCGCAAAGAGCGGCTTGGTTTGCTGAATTTTTGGCTACTCAACCCCATACAGCAGCCGACGTTTTAGATTTTCATAAAAATGCCGGTGCTGGAGATACTGAAAATGCTTTGGTGATGAAAAGAGCCGATGGGCGGCAAACAATAAGCCAAACCCAAATCATATATAAGGCTGATATATCTCAATTTGAGATGAATTATTACGATTTTATCCATCAATCCACCCAAAATGCCCAACTCCAGCTCTAAACCTTCTTTATCTCTTTGGCAACGTTTCAAGTTGCGCCCTTTTGTGATTCGCTATACCCATTGGGAGTTTTTGCCCAGTTGGATAGCCAATATACCTCACGTATTTATTTTTATTTGGTACGCTATTCGGGCAAGGTCATTGTTTTGGTTTTCTGCTACCAACCCAGCCATTTATACGGGCGGGATGATAGGCGAGAGCAAGGACGAAATACACCAAATTACCCCGCAAGCGTATATGCCGATTAACATCACGGTTAAAGATAATATGAGTTTTGAGCAGCTGTTAGCCCAAATAGCTGCCCATAATTTAACCTTTCCGCTTATCGTCAAACCAGATAAAGGTGGGCGGGGGATTGGGGTGCAAAAAATTCACCATCAAGCGGATTTAGAGGCTTATCACCGCCGTTTTGTGGGGTTAATTTACCACGTGCAAGAGTTAATTGATTTACCCGTTGAGGCTGGGGTTATGTTCTATCGCTATCCTGACGGTTCCAAACAGGGGATTTTATCCGTTACGCTCAAAGATTTTCTAACCGTAGTGGGCGATGGCGTTTCTACTTTAGAGGAGTTGGTTAATAGCAATTTTAGGGCTGTATTGGTGCGGGATGAGATGAAAAAAAAGCACACAAATGCTTGGAAATCAGTTATTCCCGCTGGGCAAAAGTTAGAAATTGAACCTATAGGTAATCATTGCAAGGGTACAGCTTTTGTGAGCGCGCAAGAGCTGATTAGCGAGGAGATGGTGGCAGGTTTTGCCCATATCACCAACCAAATTGACGGGTTTTACTTCGGACGTTATGATTTGCGCTGCCCTTCTTTGGAGGATTTGAAAGCGGGTAGAAACATCAAAATTTTGGAAATCAACGGGGTCGGGGCAGACCCAGCGCATATCTACGACAGCCGCGTTTCTATCTGGAATAAGTACAAAACTGTATCCCGCCAGTGGCAAATTATGTTTGAAATCGCCCGTTACAATCATAAAATGCATAAAGTTCCTTATATGTCCTTAGCTGAATGGCGTCGCCACAACCGCGAAACGGACGAATTTCATAAAAAACACGGACTTTAATTTAGTGGTTAGTTATTAGTTACTGGAGTTACGCTTGAGGTTTAATTTTAGTAAAAAAAAACTGAAAATTAAATAGGTTAGAAATTTTTTTTGACGGCTTACGCCTAAAAAATTTATTTTTCGTACTTTTTTGATGGCAAAAAAGTACCAAAAAAGCCAACGCCAAAAAGGCGTTTTTGCTTGTTTTGCTTCATTTTATTACGCAAAAAGCGCAAAACCGTCGCTACAAGCCGACGTTTTTTGCGTTGCAAAAAAGCTACTGCCCTCGCTACGCTCGGTTGGTCGTCTTTCCGCGACATACGCTGGTTTTGGCGTCGCACGGCGAAAATTAGTGTTTTTACTTAACTTTTTTAAACTTATTGGCTGGAGCGTAACTCCAGTTAGTTATTAGTGCTGGTTTTTAAAACTATAAATAAAGGGTATAAATTTTTTTGATGAAAATAATCATTTTATGAAAATAATTATCAGCGGTGGGGGAACAGGAGGGCATATTTTCCCCGCCATAGCTATAGCGCAAGCCATTCAACAACAACAACCCGATGCCGAAATTTTATTCGTGGGGGCGTTGGGAAAAATGGAAATGGAGAAAATTCCCGAAGCAGGGTATAAAATAGAGGGGCTTTGGATAAGTGGGTTTAGCCGAAAATTAAATTTAGACTTGTTTAAATTTCCCTTTAAACTGATAGCGAGTTGGTGGAAATCTCGCCAAATTCTCAAACGGTTTCAGCCTGATGCTGTAGTGGGCGTGGGCGGTTACGCGAGCGGGGTAATTGTGCGCGTGGCGGCTTCTTGGGGCATTCCTGCTTTGGTTCACGAACAAAATTCACACGCGGGCGCAACCAATCGCTTGTTGTCCAAATCTGTGCAAAAAATTTGCGTGGCTTATCCCAATATGGAGCGTTTTTTCCCAAAAGAGAAGATAATTTTCACGGGCAATCCCATCCGCAAAGATATAGCACAAATTGCTGAAAATCAAACAGATGCAAGGGCTTATTATCAATTGTCGCCAAACAAAAAAACTTTGTTGATTGTTGGCGGTAGCTTGGGTTCGCGCACTATTAACGACAGCATAGCGGCAGAGTTGGAAAGTTTGCAAAAAGCTGATATTCAAGTACTTTGGCAGTGTGGCAAATTGTATTATGAAGAGTTTAAACCTGTAGCGGCTAAATATGAAAATGTCAAACTGTTGGCTTTTATAGATAGAATGGATTTGGCTTATGTGGCGGCTGATTTGGTCATTTCCCGCGCTGGGGCTTTAGCTTTGGCTGAATTATGTTTGGTCAAAAAATCTGCTATTTTAGTCCCGTCGCCCAACGTTACCGACGACCACCAAACCGCTAATGCTATGGCTTTGGTCGAAAAACAAGCGGCTTTTTTGATAAAAGATAAAGAAGCCAAACAAAATTTGGTTAAACAAGCTATTGAGCTTATTTTTGATAATAATCAACTAAGCCAATTATCGCAAAATATAGCCCAATTGGCTATAACGAATGCAGCCCAAACTATAGCAACCGAATTGCTGGAAATGGTTAAAAATTGACCATTTATAAAAAAATATCACTTTTTTGAACCGCCTAAGCAGCGGTTTTTTTATTTTTTGCGTTCTCAATAAGAATTTATTACCCAAAAACCATATTTTTATGGAATTAGCAATTACTATGTCAGACCGCGAAACGCAGTTGATACAAGCCTGCCTGCGAGAAGAACGCTGGGCACAAAAGGAGCTTTACGAAAGTTCCTATGGCAAAATGCTGGGTGTATGTATGCGCTATTCTACTTGCCAAGAAGATGCGCGAGATATTTTAAATGAGGCTTTTGTCAAAGTATTTCGTTATCTTAGCCGTTATCAAATTGGAACTTCTTTAGATGCTTGGATTAGACGAATTATGATAAATACAGCTATAGATTTTTATCGCAAAGAGATGCGGCATAGACACGAAGATATAGAATTGGTTTATAATAATCCTAGCGAAAATACAGACTTAATGTCCAGCTATTCGGTCAAAGAAATTTTAGCTGTGATTCAAAAATTACCGCCTTCTTATCGGGCTGTTTTTAATCTTTATGCTATAGAAGGTTACGCTCACAAAGAAATAGCCGATATTTTAAATATCACCGAAAGCACTTCGCGCTCCAATCTCGTCAAGGCGCGCAGCAAACTTAAAGAAATGTTATCCCACCTTTATCCTCAAAAATCCCAATCTACCAACTATGAAGAATAATTTTGACGAGTTGTTTGATGAGCAGGCCAAAAATTTATTCCAAAATTTTGAAATGGATTTTAATCCCCAAGATTGGACTAAAATAGAACGTCAATTGAACCAGTCTGACGAAAAATTTGATGCCAACGCCCGCCAAAAGTTAGAAAATTATGAAATGCCTTACAATAAACAAGATTGGGCTAAAATGGAAACGATTTTGGATAAAAATCGCCGCCGCTTGCCTTATTTTTGGTTTTATAAAACGTTGGAATTTAGTTTTGTATCTTTGCTATTGTTAAGCACTGCTTTACTTTACTCTGATAAGTCTGATTTTGAAGTTCATCAAAATTTGGCAGCGAATAACAATTCCAAGACAGCGAATAACAATTCCACCGCAGCGAATAACAATTCTAACGCAGCGAATAACAATTCCAAATCAGCGAACAATAATTCTAACGCAGCGAATAACAATTCCAAATCAGCGAACAATAATTCTAACGCAGCGAATAACAATTCTAATGCAGCGAATAATAATTCTAACGCAGCGAATAACAATTCCAAGTCAGCGAATAACAATTCCAAGTCACCGAACAACAATTCTAACGCAGCGAATAACAATTCTAACGCAGCGAATAACAATTCCAAGTTAGCGAACAATAATTCTAACACGGCGAACAACAATTCTAACGTAGCGAACAACAATTCCAATTTAGCGAATAACAATTCCAAGTCAGCGAATAACAATTCCAAGTCAGCGAATAATAATTCTAACGCAGCGAATAATAATTCTAACGCGGCGAACAACAATTCTAACGCAGCGAATAATCAAAACGAGTTATTGCTGTTAAAAAACGCGGAAATTGCCAATAAAATCCAACCTGAAAATGGAAATGGGGACGAGAACGAAAATTTATCTGCGGCGAGCCTCAAAAAGGTAAAACTAACCTTACCCTTTATCCGTCAAATGCGTTTAGCGGCTGTATTGGGGATGGAAACGCATACCGAAAATAGTTTGGGGCGTGGTGTGGCTTCTTTTTTGGCGGGTGCGTCATTGGAAACAGACATCAATAGACACTTCGCTTTGAGTTTTGGCTTGCATTATGCGCGTAGAAATTATGAATTGGAGTTGAATAGCCAAGAAACCCGCCCTGACGGGTTGATTTTTAGCAAAAAAGAACTTAGAAATACGCATTTATCCCTATTACAAATTCCTGTAGCGTTGCAAACCAATGTGTTTAGAAATGAAAAATGGCGCGTTTATCTAACCTCTGGGTTGAATGCAAGCCTTATTTTTGATAAAACCTATTCTGGAACGTTACAAATCAGCGCAGCCCAAACAGCAGGCAATTTAAGAATGCAATCTAATATCAGCCCGCGCGAGTACGAGGGTGGTTTGTTTCAAACAGGCAATTTTGTAGAAAATGCTTTCCTTACCGCTCAAATTGGTGTAGGCGCAGAACGCCAATTGACAGACCATTTTAGCCTATTTATACAACCAACTTATCAAATTAGCTTTACCCGTTTCGGACAAAATAGACAGGATAAAACCCGCGTCATTTCCTTAAATGTAGGTCTTAAAACTAATTTCTAACTTTCTGCCTTTTCTTTTTTTATTGCCAAGCTCAACATTTTTATAATGTTGGGCTTTTTTTCTGCAAATTATTTGATAATAAATTTGCTAAAAAAAAATACTTCGTATCTTGCGCCCCAAAATTACGATTTTATAACAATTTAATCATATTAAAAATACAACGTTATGCCTCGCATTATTAAATCTGGGCTTATCCAAATGAGCCTGCCTATGACTGAAGGGGAGGGAACTATCCCCCAAATTATGGAAGCGATGTACCAAAAACACCTGCCTTTGATTGAACAAGCTGGACAGGCTGGGGTACAAATTTTGTGCTTGCAAGAGATTTTCAACACGCCTTATTTTTGCCCAGGCCAAGACAAAGCTTGGTACGCTTCAGCCGAAACCGTGCCTGGCCCCACAACCGACCGCCTCGCCGAAATCGCCAAAAAATATCAAATGGTGATAATCGTTCCCATTTACGAAAAAGAACAAGCTGGCGTTTTCTACAATACGGCTGCTGTGATTGATGCGGACGGAACTTACTTGGGCAAATATCGCAAAAACCATATCCCGCACACTACGGGCTTTTGGGAAAAATTCTTTTTCAAACCTGGCAATTTGGGCTATCCTGTGTTCCAAACCCGCTACGCCAAAGTGGGGGTTTATATCTGCTACGACCGCCATTTTCCCGACGGCGCGCGCGCTTTGGGCTTGAATGGGGCTGAAATTGTGTACAATCCCTCCGCTACAGTGAAAGGTCTTTCTCAATATCTCTGGAAATTGGAACAACCCGCCCACGCTGCCGCCAACGGTTATTTTATGGGCTGTATCAACCGCGTTGGTAAAGAAAAACCCTGGGATTTGGGCGAATTTTACGGCACTTCGTATTTTGTTGACCCGCGCGGGCAGATATTTGCTCAAGCTAGCGAAACAGCGGACGAGTTATTGATTGCTGATTTTGACTTGGATATGATTGATGAAGTGCGTTCCACTTGGCAATTCTTCCGCGACCGCCGCCCCGAAACTTACGGTAAATTGACCGAGTTATAAACGAAAATAACTTTATACTTGTTAAAAACCTTTCCATTTTTTGGGGAGGTTTTTTTTATTTGTAAAAATAAAAAAGTCTTTTTTTGCTATTTTTTTTGATAAAAAATGCCTCTTTATGCAAATTTCGCTTGTTTTTATGCAAATAATTTTTGCAGCATAAATTATCAACTTAACTTTACCTCGTCAAATTATAAAACTAATACTTAAAATTCTGCGCAGTGTAAAATTTATACTCGCAAATAGATTTATCTCAACTACTTATGAATAAAATTTATATATTTATCCCGCTTATTCTATTATTTTCTAGCTGTAAATTTGTTCTTTTAAAATGGTATGGGGTAAAGCAGCCTAAATTGGAAGAAACAGCAAGTCTGAATAAATTTTTGCAAAAAAAAGATATTCAAAACAACCAAATCTATACTTTTAAAAACGTGGATAGTTTAAACAGTTTCTATAAAAGTGGTTTAGGTATTCCGGAAGCTGCGTTTTTCAACAGCGCGGGTTTATTTATTCCCTACAAAGAAACGCCAGCATCTTGCAACGGAGGGGTTAAAGATTTTATCACAGATTTGAAAGATAAAGCTATACAAGCGGATACTAATTTTCATATTCAAAAACTATTGAATCAAATAGAGACTGAAAAACAACCTGTTGCGCTTGCTGATTTGCCCAAAACCGACTTTTATATGCTGATGTATTGGGCTAAATACTTGGGTAAAACAAACGGAAAAATTTTGGATTGGGAAAAAGAGATAGCAAAAGCTCGCGCCAAAGGTTTATCTATTACCGCTATTTATGTAAGTTGTGATTATCAAAAAAGTTGGGGAATAAGCAAAAAAGATATTCCCAAATTTAACTATTAGCGATAAACCCAATAAAAAAAAAGCAACCTGTTAATCAACGGGTTGCTTTTGTATTTTACAACATTTTATTTTGTTTCTTCCAATATGAGCAATTCAGTTCTACGGTTGAGTTGTCGCCCTTCTGGGCTGTCGTTATCGGCTACGGGTTGGGTTTCGCCGTATCCTTTGGGGATTAATCGCCCTTTGGCAACGCCCTTTTTGTATAGATAATCCACAACTGCTTTAGCGCGGTTTTCGGATAACTTTTGATTGGCTGCATCTTCGCCCTCGTTGTCTGTATGCCCAGCTATTTCGGCGTTAATATGTTTGCGGCGGACAAGATATTTGGCTACTTCGTCCAACACAGCGAATGAAGTGGGTTTTAGGTTACTTTTGCCCGTTTCAAAGAGTACATTTTCCAGCGTAAAACTATTCGCGGGTTCGTATTTGAGCTTCAAATTGGCATCCATAAGCCCCTCTACCGCTTCCAACTCAAATTGGGCAAAATCTTCCCCTGTCGCACCCCAGCCCGCTACTCTTACCGAATAATTATCCCCTTTTGGTAATAAAATTTCAAATTTCCCCCCGCTGTCTGTGTTAATTTCGTACGTTTTAGCCGCTTTTGCTGCGTCAATCGCTATACTTTCGTAAGGTCGGGGATTATTTTCCATATCGGAAAGGCTAATTTTTAGCAGAGCCAATTCATTCGTGGGGGCTAATTTTTCTATTTTAGCTGGGGTTGGGTTTTTATCCGTTTGTGCAAATCCCAAATGGGCTTGAGTGGCAAACATTAGCGATAAAGCGATTGCAATAGCTGTTTTCATAAGCGTTGTATTTATTCGGTTATTCAATGCTACCATAATCAACCACGCTAAAAAGGTTACAAAATTTAGCAAAAAAAAGCTAATCAATTCAATTACAACCCAAAATATCCCAATTACTCAAAATCCGCATACAATAAATACCGCTTGCGCAATAGTTTATACTCGCTCAATTCGTTTTTCCATAAAGCGGCTATTTGTTCGGGGTTTAATCCCTTTACTAAACTTTCCCTCAAGCGGCTTGTGCCTGCCAACAACTCCAAAAAGTTGCTTTTTAGAAAAAAACTGTTTTTATCGCTTGCCCATTTATACCCTTTGACGATATAGTTTAAATCCAATCCTTTTCTTTTCTGCAATTCATCAAGGCTTATTTTGGATAAATCCTCTCCATTGCAGCGTTTGCCGTTGTGTAAGGGGTTTTTCGCGCCCGCTTGGGGGGTTGGGGTAAAGCTATAAACGGCTTGTGCGGGGCTAAAATCTGGGTGTCCGTACTGCTGGAAGGGCTTTTCTGTGCCTCTGCCCACGCTGACGCTCGTTCCCTCAAAAAAACACAAGCTGGCGTACAAATACACGGCGCGCATATCTTTGAGGTTGGGGCTGGGGCGATGCGGTAATTGGTAATAAATTTTGTGGTCGTAATTATCGCAAGGCACATAGTACAAATTGCAGCTTTTGCCGTTTGATAACCAACCCTCGCCGTTTATCATTCTGGCGTATTCGGCCACAGTAAGCCCGTGTAAGATGGGAACGGGATGCAGTCCGACAAAGGAGCGGTATTGTTTCTCTAATATGAACCCATCCACCAAATGCCCGTTGGGGTTGGGGCGGTCTAATATCAACAAAGGCTTATCCAATTCGGCGCAAGCCTCCATAATATACGTCATCGTAGAGGTGTAAGTGTAGAAACGCACCCCCACATCTTGTATATCAAATATCAATAAATCCAAATCGGCTAAATCTGCTGCTTTGGGTTTTTTATTCTCGCCATAGACCGAAACTATAGGTATTTGGGTGGCTTTGTCCACGCTGTTGGACACGTGTTCGCCCGCGTCTGCATCGCCTCTAAACCCGTGTTCGGGGGCGAATATGCGCTGGACTTTGTGCCCTCTTTTCAATAACGTATCTACTAAATGGGTATTATTGACCATAGCGGTATGATTAACGACCAATCCCAACCGTTTGCCTTTTATAAAGGGTTCGTACTGTTCAAATCGGGCGGCGGCTACGGTTATTTCTTTGCTAAAAGTGGCTGTTTTCAACCCTTTAAAACTGTTTTCTTGCGCTGTGGCTGTATTTGCTGGCCAATAGGTTTGATATACCCAAGCCCCCAAGCTAATTTGTATAAATAACAAACCCGCTACTATTAGATGAAATCGCATACTGCCAAGTTGGGTTTAAAATAACCGTTCATACAAGTTTCTAATTTTATCATCTACCCATAATGTTTCGTCCAAAGGCACTATATCCGTATAAAAATGCCATCTATCCGCTTTCACCTCCATATATGCGCTGGTTTTGGCTTCTGCTGATACATCGGCTATAAACACAGGGTTGGCAGATTGTAGCATTTCGTTGGTAATGGTTGGCAATTGTATGGCAACGCTGGCGCTATTGCTAAAAATACCCGTTTTATCCAAATATAACATTTGAAAACTGTTGACGTTTCCGCCCGAAAATAGGCGTGTTTCTGGATTATAGTTTAAACGCGCGATGAGAAACCATTCTTGCCCCACTTTTACCGCCGTTACCCCGTTTTTTTCGTAAGTGGCACCGTTTTTATCCATACCGCGCAATACGTATAAATCTAAGGGAATTTTAATCCTGAAGTCAAAACTGCGCTGTACTGCGGCTGGCAATAGATTATCGTTTATCCAACCGCCCAATTTGTCTTGAACTGCCCCACTTATCAGCGGCCAAAGGTTAGATGCCAACCCTGCTGGCACTAATTCTTTAACCCTTTTCATAATCGCATTTTCTATATCTATCTTTAACTTGTCGTCCAATAGGTTATAATCAAACGGAGAGGGGATAGTTTGATGTGCCATCTCGCCCCCGATAATACCCATTTCTATTAAGATGCGGTACGCACAGAATTTGCCGTAGCTGGTGGCGTACATACCCGCGTGCAAACTCGCAAAACCCGCAAAACCACCCAATCCACCGCTTGCCAATTTCAATAAACTATAGTCGTTTTTGTAAAAATCAAAGGGCGCAACGGGTACTATCTCCGCTACTTGCTGATTACCCAACAGGTTAAGGCTTATATCTAAGTTCAAACACAATAGCAGATACAACCAACAGGCTGCGTATTCCACCTTATCGGGTTCGGGTACGAACAAAAACTCGTTCAGTTTGTACATAAATAATCCCTTTTCTGCGGGCAAGAATTTACCCACAAACTCGCGCTCTTCTCTGCTGATGCGCCACAGTTCGGCTTGTATGGATAGCGATTGAAAGGGTAATTGTTGGCTTTTCTCTGCTTGCTGTAGGGCTAATTGAGCGGCTTGGCGCATTTCTACCCAAATTTCTGTGGGCAAAATGGTCATTGATTGGTGTTGTAATAAAACGCGCTGTTGTTTGCGCCAATTCAAACGCTGTTCTGCGCTGCTGGGGTCTAAATGGGCTAACTTATCCGACTCGTTGAGCATCGCTGCCAATAAAATGGGAACTTGTGCAGCCAATCTGAACAAACTGTTTTTAGTACTAACGCTAAATTTACCCCCTAAAATACCCCGCGAGATGCTCATTTTGTTGTGTATGCCCAAAGCGAGGTTGTTATCCAATTCGCTAACGTGTGGGTCAACGAAAATAACCTTTCTATCAAAAAAACTATCGTCTTGGCTATCCAAATAGTTGGCTAATTTCAACGCTTCGGCTATAGGTTCGTTATTAAATAAGCCCCCGTCCATATAGGTAAAGGGGTGTTTGGTAACAGTTCCCAACTCGCTCGGCCAATCTTCGCCGTACTCGTGCTTGTATCGGTTCAAAACCACAGGTTCAAACGCCAAAGGAAACGCGCCTGATGCGATAATCGTCGCGGCTATCTCTCTCCACACCTCGTTTTTGTCTATGTTGCGGATAAATTTAGCCTGCTTTTGTCCGTTATAATCGCTCTGCTCCGTCAGTAAATCCTCGCCCTGTTGGTATTGAACCCATTTTAGGGGCAATTTCGCCGCTTGTTCGTTGTTTACGGGTTGGAAGTGAAGGTCAAAAACGCGCTTTTCGCTGTGCATTCTCTCCACCGCGCTATCATTGAGGGCTTTTAAGAACCCTTTGCGCTCGTGGTTGCTCTTATAGAT
This sequence comes from Chitinophagales bacterium, assembly GCA_013297745.1. Taxonomy (GTDB): domain Bacteria; phylum Bacteroidota; class Bacteroidia; order Chitinophagales; family Saprospiraceae; genus JAAFIM01. The sequence continues at coordinate 84,891 of JAAFIM010000005.1, forward strand.
AGGGTTCAAATTGCTTAAGGTGCAACAAAACAGCAAACGGGGGGCTAATAAATGGGCTTTGTGTACCAATCTATTCCCTACTTGCTCAAATTGCATATAATTGCGGGCTAACTGCTCTATAGCTGCTCTGTTCAACAAGCCAGCTTCGTAGGACATATCCTTATAATTCGCTCCGACACCCAATAATTTCTCTATATTTAGCTCTTCTATCCACAGTTTCCCCTGCAATTCTTGAGCTATTTGCACCGCTATAAGGCTCTCCCACGTGGGTATATTCCCCGTTTTAAGTTTATAAGCAGTTTCGCCGTGTTGCATCAGTAGCTTTTGCTCCATTTTGGCGCGCATACTGTCGTAATTCTCATACCCCAACAGTTTAAATTTGTCGTGGGAATTGACTAATGTTCTCAATAACACCCCCAATGATATTGCGCCCGCGCTCGCTCCTGTCATAATATCCAATTCTACGCTCTCGTAACGCTCCATTAAAGGTTTGCCTGTGCTATCTTTTTCCCCTGTAGGGTATTGTGCGTATAAAATCAGTTGTTTTAACGTCTCGGTAAGTGCAGCACTGCTGAATGTACCCAGAGATACGCCGCCGCCCATTACGAATGCTAACTTTAACTTTTTGCCCATTTTAATAGTTGTTAGTGATTAGTGGTGAGTTGTTAGTGATGATAAATAGGTTATTATAAAATGTTTGTAAAGGGTTTTAAAATAGAAAAAGTTAGCTGTAGTTGATAATAAATAGTGCGCTAAACCTTGAAGGTTTTTAAAACCTTCAAGGTTTAGCGCATTAAATTCAACTAATTAACAGCTAATTAATCGCAAGTACAGTTAAATTCGTTGCCTGTGTCTATAACAGTAACCACCCGCGCCACGTCGTCGCCCTCGCAATAGGCTACAATAATCCGCAGTTCTTGGTCGTCGCGGCTAACGCCCTCGTAAGCTGTAGTCGGGCATTTACCATTTTCGGCTGTGCTGGTAGATTTGCGCTGGTTGATGTTGTTTTCGGCGATGATTTCCATTATTTCGCTTTCATCTATGTAGCGACAACCCATTCGGCACTTGGCGTGCTTGGTTAGTATCAGCTTTTTGCCTTTGTAACTCAATTCGCTGGGGGCTTGATTGCCGCCGTTGTTGTTAGAGTTGTTATTATTTTTGGTTCGTCCGTTGTTGTTATTGGTATTGCTGCTGTTATTATTGGTATTGCTGTTATTGTTTTTATTAGCATTATCTTCTAAAAGCTCGCAAGCGGACAAAATACCGCACAAAGATAGGAAGAAAATTATATTTTTCATCGGAATGATTTATGTTAGTTTAGAAATAAGTTTTTTTGTGTGTGGTATTTACCCCGCGCCGCCTATTTAAACAGCTTGTTATACAAATCTTCTATTTTAGCAATAGGCACTATTTGTATTTTATACCCTTTAGCTTCTAAGCCTTTCATATTATATTTGGAAACAAATATCTTTTTGAACCCCAAACGGTCGGCTTCTGCTATGCGCTGTTCTATTCTTTGGACAGTGCGAATTTCTCCCGAAAGGCCAATCTCGCCCGCAAAGCAAACATTAGCAGGTACGGCTATATCTTGCAGCGATGAGATAAGGGCGGCTACTATTGATAAATCTATAGCTGGGTCATTGACTTTAATCCCGCCTGCTATGTTCAAAAACACGTCGTAAGCACTGTACAAAAACCCACATCTTTTCTCCAACACAGCCAATAACATCCCCAAACGGCGAGTATCAAAGCCTGTAGCTGAGCGTTGGGGGGAAGAATAAACGGATTTGCTAACCAACGCTTGAGTTTCTATCAACATAGGGCGAATACCTTCCAAAAAAGAGGAAATTGTGCTACCGCTCAAATCTTCTTCGCGCTGGGACAAAAACAATTCTGAAGGGTTGGAAACTTCCCGCAAGCCGTTGCCGTGCATTTCGTAAATACCCAATTCGGCTGTAGAACCAAAACGGTTTTTTATTGTGCGCAATATCCGATATGTGTAGTTTCTATCCCCTTCAAACTGTAAAACCACATCTACTATATGCTCCAACAGCTTGGGTCCTGCTATGTCCCCGTCTTTATTGATGTGGCCAATCACGAAAACGGGGGTGTTGGTTTCTTTCGCAAATCGCTGCAATTGACCCGCACACTCGCGCACTTGAGATATACTCCCTGCTGGGCTTTCTATGTTGGAGGCATACAGCGTTTGTATAGAATCCACGACCAATATATCGGGGTTCAAATTAGCTGCTTGTAGCAATACGTTGGTTAAATTAGTCTCTGCGTAAATATAACAATCGGAATTTATGTTTGTGATGCGGTCGGCGCGCATTTTTATCTGCTCTTCGCTCTCTTCGCCCGATACATACAGGACTTTTCCCTTAACCCCCAAAGCTACTTGCAGCATCAAAGTAGATTTTCCTATACCGGGCTCGCCCCCGATAAGAACTATAGAACCAGCTACTATACCCCCACCCAATACGCGGTTTAATTCGCCATTTTGGGAGTTTAACCGCACGTTATCGTTACTTACTATGCTTGTTAATAGGGTAGGACGGGCTTTTTCTTTCTTTTTAATCTCGCCTTTCCAACTTTGTTTTTCGGTATGGGGATTTTTTTCTATAATTTCCTCTACAATAGTATTCCATTCGCCACATTCAGAACATTTTCCTATGTATTTAGGGTGTTTTGCTCCGCAAGATTGACAAACATAAGCAGTAGTTTGTTTTGCCATAATAATTGTTAGTTGTTAATGATTAATTGTTAATTGTTAATGATGTGTTGTTACTTTTGTTCCCCACGTACAACGTGGGGCTACCATTATTGAACCCTTTCAGGGTTCAAATTTGCCAACCCCAACGGGGTTGAATATCAAGGGACAATAAAAAAAAATAATCCCCGCCGCAATCCAATCCCTCCCCGCTGCCAACCCGTCCGCATCAATTTCTACCCAATCCGTATTCATTGCGACTGTCAAAATGGCAGCGTGTTGCAAAGAAATTAACCCGAACCGCAAAGAAATCAACGCGGACTGCAGCGAAATTAACCCGAACCGCAAAGAAATTAACGCGGCTTATGCCGAAATGGCAGTTAGTACCAAAAGAAATTAATGCGGACTGCAAAGAAATTGAATGGGATTGCCAAACGTATATTTTTAACGCAATATCATTTTAACGCAACCGCATTTTTATAACACGCAACCGCATTTTTATACAAACAAACCCAAACCGAATACGCACGCAAAGAACGCATATTTTTCGCAATATCAACCCAAAAAGTTGCATTTTATACAAAAAAATAAATTTTATAAAAAAATATGCAAATAAATAAAACTTTTTTCCAACCATTTGCGTATTGGCTGCGTTATAGTGTATAACATTTATTTTTCAATTATTTTCTAATCAAAAATTTTAAATCATTATTATGAAAAACACGCACGAAGACCGCTTAGGTATGTTCACAAAAGTAGCTCAATTTTTGACAGATAATGAGCGCGTATTGGTTAGACATTTGCCTGCGTTGGCACAAACCAAACAAAAATTAGATATAGCAGTTGGTCAGATATTAGACAAAACGGCAGAAACTCAAATTGCTTCAGCTGGTTATACAGCTATCAAAGCGGCAGCAAGATTGCGATTGGAAAACAATTTATTGCGCTTGGGACGTACTTTATCCGCTTATGCGGTGATAAATGCTCGCCCTGATTTGACCTCAAATAGTAATTTTAGCCGTTCTACTGTAGAAAAAATGCGCGATAATGATTTGTTTATTCATAGTAAAATGTTGGCCGATTTGGCAAGACCTTTGATAGGCAATTTAAACGATTTTTTGTACACAGCTACCGAATTTAACGAGTATGAAACTGCTCAATCGGCTTTTTTTACTGTTATTCAATTGCCCAAAATGCAAATTGGTAACCGCGCTTTGCGCAATACCGAAGTGGTAAAACTAATGTCGGACACTTCTACTTTATTGGCTAATGAATTAGATATATTGATGTCTTTGATAGAATATGTGGACGCTAATTTATACGCTTTGTATCAAACCCATCGTCAAATTGACCATAGCGGAGGACGCACGGCTTACGATGTAATAGAAACTACAGCGGCAGCCAACAGCACTACAGCAGTAGCAATGGTAGAATACGATGCAGATTTAGAAATAGAGGTTAAAAATATGGGTACTGAATTGTTGTCAATCGGACTTTCTACCAACAATATAGACCTGCAAGGTAGCCCTGTACAAATAGCAGCTAACGAAACCAAAACGGTGTTAATGGCAGATTTGGCTACTGAAGGAGATTTTTTATTGGTCAAAAATGCTACCGCGCGCGCTGTGCCATTGAAAATAACGCTAAAAGAATGATATAATGGTTAGTGATTAGTTATTAATGGTTAATGATTAGTTATTAATGGTGACGTTTAGTAGAGACAAAGCACGCTTTGTCTTATTAGTGGTTAGTGATTAGTTATTAATGGTAACGTTTAGTAGAGACAAAGCACGCTTTGTCTTATTATTAGTTAGTGATTAGTTATTAATGGTAATGTTTAGTAGAGACAAAGCACGCTTTGTTTTATAATTAGTTGTTAAGAATGATAAGGTACAGTTTTATAATAAAAAAAAGCCAACAAGTGCGCAACTCGTTAGCTTTAAAAATAAAAAATTACTGATTATTATTTAGCTGTGTTGATTAATTTCATAGTCGTTTGATAATAGGCTTTAAGCCATTTTTCTTTTTTATCAATTTGAGGTTGGACAGCAATTAAAATGTTTTTTGCTTCGTCTATTCGCCCTAGTTGGTATAATAATTCAGCTTTGCAAATAACATTGCAAGGGTCTGTTTCCAATTCTATAGCTTTATTTATCCAAACCAAACCCATTTGCTTATATTTTATATCCACATCGGAGCGAATAACGTCGCTTGCGTACATATTAAAATTATCGGGGTTGGTTTCATACTTGGTCAAAAACTCATTTATAGCGTTATAGTATTGTTCTTCTTCTGTGTTATAATCATACACACAACGGCAATAAATATCACTCCGTATATGATTTTCATATTCAGGTAAATTGGGTTTTATCAACGCAATAAACTTTTCAGCTTTTTCTTTTCGGCTCTCTAATGATTCTATCTCTTCTGTATAAGAAACTAAGTCTAAATCTTGGCATTCTACATTAAAACCCCATAAAATAAACCGATTGTAAAGACTATCGCCCCACACTTTTTTATACTCGGTTTTATGCTGAATTACATAAGCCAAACTAAGAGATAACTGATAAGATTGCTCTTTTTGAACGTTTAGATGCGAAAGTTCTTGTATAAATTTAATATGTTCAAAGTTTAGCTTGTCTTTGTGGGTTAATTGCCCCCAATAGATGTTGTACAACGGCAGAAGATAATTATGATTGCGTTCATATATCAATTCATATTTAAGAAAAAACCTTAATTGGTCAAGATTTAGCTTGTCGTTAAGTGCTAATTGATAGACTTGAGGCGCATCGTCTGCAACCAATTGTTCAAAAGTGGGTAAAATAGAGGGTTCGTTAGCTTTTTGTGCGGTAATAGTGCCAAAATAGCAGAGAAAAGCGGCTGCCAGCGCAGCGATAAAATGTTGGTATATCATAATAGAAATTTTTTGCTAAATTATACCCATTTTTCAAACAGAAAAGAGGACAAAAAGGGGATAAAAAAGTCCTAATAAAAGATTAATTTATTAAGGCGTTAATTGAAAAAGGTTGTTTTATTATTTATTGCCGTTAATTAGTTGTTCTACTCGCTTGTAGTAGTCCTTCCAATTTGATTTGGCTTCAGCATTAAAGGAGTTGAAGTTATCTAATTCTTTGCGGGCTGCTTCAACTTGCCCTAATTGGTAAAGAGCTTCAGCTTTGGTAATATGAAAATTAGCGGACTTTTTCATTTCTAAAGCTTTATTGATAAAAACCAAACTTAACGGTTTATAAGTAGCGTCGGTTTCATAGTGAGTAATCTCAAAGGCGTAACTATCTAATTTGTTGGGGTCGGTTTCAAAATTGAGAAGGTAATCAGTCAAAGAAGTATAGTATTTTTCTTTGTTGTCAGTTATTCTATTGACATAATGGCAATAGAGATAAGCGCGGCTGTAAGGTTCATAATCAGGTAGTTGTTGTTTTATAAACGCTAAATAAGCTTCAGCTTTGTCTGTGCGCTCGGTTATGCTTAAATTGGTATCGTAAGCAAGATGAAATTGTAAATCTAACATTTGCAAATATAAATGACCAAAGACATAACTATTGAAAAGGCTATCTTTCCACGCTTTTTTAAACTCGGTTTGGTGTTTTACGACGTAAGCAAAAGAAACAGAAAAGGGATAAGGCTCGTTATTTTGGGGGCTGTTGAAAAAATTATTCTCTAAAAACAAAATATGTTCAGAATTTAGCTTATCTTTGTGGCTAAGTTGCTGCCAATAGATATTGTTGAGCAATTCAACGTACTCAAAATTGCGCTCATTCTCCCGTTCGTAGTTGATAAAAAACTGTAATTGGGGAAAATTTAACTGTTTGCTTTCGGCAAGTTTAAAAGCTTTGGGCGCATCGTCAATGACCATTTTTTCAAATTCGGCTTGCGAAAGTTTATTTTTGGATTTTTGGGCGGCAACGCCACCGACAAGAAAGAGAAAAGCGACTGCAAGGGCAGCGATAAAGTGTTTGTACGACATAATAGAAAATGTTTAGTTTATAATAACAACGCAAAGATGCAGAAATGTAGTATTTGGTTGTATAAAAAAACCTTAACTATAATTTATACAGTTAAGGTCAAAAGATAAAAAGAAGTTATGGCTGTGATTAGCCGTATAAACTTAGTTAATTTTATTCAATTTTAAAAAAACGTAAATAGTGAGAAATAGAAAACCATTTTTTGTTAAGGATAAACCAGAGTTTTTGAAAGAAAAACTATCTGCCGATAAACGAAAGCTTATTTTTGGAAAAGAAAAAACGTTTGTGGTCAAAGGAAAACCTGTAGAACCTACAAAAGAGTTTAATTCAGAGTACGAAAAGCCAAGTTACGACCGCGAAAAGTCAAGTTATAATAAGGAAAAGCCTGCTTATAACAAAGAAAAGCCTGCATATAACAAGGAAAAGCCTGCTTATAATAAAGAAGCGACCAGTTATAGCAAGCCTTCGGAGAATTATAGTAAGGAAAAACCTGCTTTTAGCAAAGAAAAACCGAGTTATAACAAAGAAGCGACCAGTTATGGCAAGCCTTCGGAGAATTATAGTAAGGAAAAACCTGCTTTTGGCAAAGAGAAACCTGCATATAACAAGGAAGCGACAAGTTATAGCAAGCCTTCAACAAGTTATAATAAGGAAAAGCCTGCTTTTGGCAAGGAAAAACCGAGTTATAATAAGGAAAAACCTGCTTTTGGCAAGGAAAAACTAAATTATAACAAGGAAAAACCTGCTTTTGGCAAAGAAAAACCAAGTTATAATAAGGAAAAACCTGCTTTTGGCAAGGAAAAACCAAGTTATAATAAGGAAAAGCCCACTTTTGACGGCGAAAAGTCCAATTTTAATAGCGAAAAAACAAGCTACAGTAGCGAAAAATCTACTTTTAACAGCGAGAAGCCAGCTTATAAAAAAAGAACACCAGCGTTTAATCGTGAAAAATTTGTGTATAACCGCGAAAAATCAGCCTATAACGGAGAAAAATCGGAGCGGTATTATGAAAAATTAAATTCTGATAAAGCAAAACCTGCCTATAAAAAAAGAAAAGACTAATTATAAGCAGTTATTTAAACGCTAAATGTGGTTTAGTTTATAATCACCTCACCATTCATTTGCGAGGGTATATCTAAGCCCATCAACGATAAAATAGTAGGAGCTATATCCCCCAATTTGCCCGTTTTGACTTGGGCATTGGGGTTTTTCGTGTTAATATAAACAATAGGAACAGGGTTTTTGGTGTGAGCAGTATGTGCGCTACCGTCGGGATTTATCATAATATCAGCGTTGCCGTGGTCAGCTATCACAATAATTTGATAATTTTGGTTGATTAGTTGCGGCACTAATTTAGAAAGGCAATTATCTACAGTTTCGGCTGCAGTAACCGCCGCAGAAAATACACCAGTATGCCCTACCATATCCGTATTGGCAAAATTAAGCACCACTAAATTAGGGTTTTGATTGGCGATAAAATCTGAAGCGGCTGTAGTTATCTCTTGCGCTGACATATCAGGTTTTAAATCGTAAGTAGCGACTTTGGCAGAGGGGATAATTAGCCTTGTTTCCCCCGCAAAGGGTTGCTCTCTACCCCCCGAAAAGAAGAACGTAACGTGCGGATATTTCTCCGTTTCAGCTATTCGCAACTGCGTAAGCCCCTTTTGAGCTATCACCTCGCCCAAAGTATTGTTAAGGTCTTCTTTTTCGAACAAAACGCCCACGTTTTTATAACTTTCATCATATCTACACATTGTAAAGTAGTGTAAATCCAATTTGAGCATTTCGTATTCGTTCATATCCATTTGAGTAAGCACTTCGCTTATTTCGCGACAGCGGTCGGTGCGAAAGTTAAAACACAATACCACATCCCCATCAATTATAGAGCCTTCAGAATCGCTTTTGTTGGGGCTGCAATTGATAGCGGGCAAAAACTCATCGGTTATTTTTTCTACGGTATAAAAGTGTTCTATAGTTGCTAAAGGGTCTGCGCTGTGCAAACCTTCCCCTTGCGTGAGGAGTTTATAGGCTTTGGCTACCCGTTCCCAGCGTTTGTCCCTATCCATAGCATAATAACGCCCGATAATAGAAGCTAATTTGATATTTGTACCCTGTATATGGGTTAGTAATTGGGATATAAACCCTTTTGCGCTGTGCGGGCTGCAATCTCTACCGTCGGTAAAAGCGTGGATATACACCAAAGGCAAACCGCTATCGCGCAAAATATCGCATAAACTCAATAAGTGGTTAATGTGGCTATGTACGCCCCCGTCAGAAACTAACCCTATCAGGTGAAAAGCTGCGCCTGTAGATTTAGCTTTGGCTATGGCTTGCAACAAAGCGGGATTTTCGGCCAATTCGCCCGTGCGGGCTGCTTTATTGATACGCGCTAATTCTTGATAAACAACCCGTCCCGCGCCTATATTCAAATGTCCGACTTCGGAATTACCCATTTGTCCGTCGGGAAGTCCAACCTCTTCGCTGTGAGTGATTAAAGTGGAGTGGGGATAAGTAGCGATTAAGTTATCAAAAAAAGGAGTTTGGGCAGCAGCTATGGCTGAAGTGGCTGGGTCTGGGTTGATACCCCAACCATCTAAGATAAGAAGGGCAGTATTTTGCATTGAATTGTTGTTAATTGTTAGTTATTAATTGTTAGTTGGAGGGGCAAAGGTAGCAGTTTTTGATAAAATAGCGGATAAAAAATTGACAAATAAAAAAAGCCCCCTCTGCAAAAGCGCAAAGGGAGCGAGCGGATAAGGTTAGTTTAATTCATTAAGCAAATCTTGAGCAATATCTACCGTTTCTGTATCGCCTTGAGCCTCAGCTAATGCTGCAGCTTGAGTAGCTAATTTTCGCGCTTGTTCTTTTTTGTTGGTTTTGAACAGCAGCCAACCTTTAACCGCGAGTGCATAACCAGATTCGTAAATATCTAAGGATTTGTTTATCCAAATAAGTGCGTTGCTGTAGCTATCGTATTCGCCGTTGGTGCTGACTACCTGCCAAGCTTCTGAATCTAATTCATAGGGCATTTTGGCGTGGTTGTCGTGGTAATCTTTGCGCGCTGCGCGAAGTTCGCTGTCGCTTTTTTGGTTATAAATAGCATCGTAATAACGGTATTTAGATTTGTAATAAGCCAAAATATCGGGTTTGGTTTTGGCTATATCTTTGAATAAAGCATCTTTGGAGGGATTATTGCCGTTGATTTGGGCGGTAAAATGGTCTATAAATTGAGATTCAATAACAGATTCAACAAGTTCATCAATAACCTCACTTTCATACAATTCGATAAAACGCGCTTTATTTTTGATAATATCTTTCAACACATCGGAGTTGACATTGCGGATACAAGAATGGGCTAAACCTAAATTTTCTTCCTGTAATTTTTCCTCCATAGAAAGCCGTTGCCACAGAATAGGGAATAATTCGTCCACAGTTTGTGGGTTTTGGGTTTCATCCACGAACCAGTTGATTAAAAATAGCTGCATTTCTTCTATAGAAAGTTTGCCAGCGCGGAAATCTATTATTTGCTCGTTGAAATCAACCACGCTGCCGTTATCGTCAGAACTTCCCCCGTTTTCGTCCGAATTGCCGCCGCCTTCATCCACAATCACATCGTCTTGAGTGCCGCCGCCTTTGTTGGGATTGGCTTTGGCTATAGTTTTGCCTTTTTCCAACAATTCATTAGCTTCCATTGTGCCTGAGCTGTTGATAACCACTTTGCCATTGGAATCAAAAAACAAGAGGGTTGGATAAGCTCTTACGTTATTATTGCTGGCAAAAGTGGGTCCTTCTCCCTTTTCTGCATCAATTTTTAGGCTGATAAAATTGGCGTTGAAATAATCCCCGACTGATTTTTGGGTGAAAACGCTATTGGTCATATACTTGCAAGGACCACACCAGACCGCGTACACATCCACAAAAATGGGTTTGTTCTCTTGTTTGGCTTTAGCTTTGGCTTCTGCCCAAGTCCCAGCAAAAAAATTAATCCCTTGAGCAGAAACAGATTGCGCAGCTAAGGCAAGCAATATCAAAATGAAAAAAGCGGATTGTATACGCATAAGAATAAAAGTTGATTTAGCCGATTGGGCGGTAAAAAAATAAAAATTAAGTAACTGACCTTTCGCAGTATATTTTTCATTTTTTTTTACAATTAGATTTTTGCAGTTAAATTTTCCTATATGCGCTCAATAGCGTGGGGTTTTATACCCCGCGCGCTGATAAATAT
>JAAFIM010000050.1 GCA_013297745.1 Chitinophagales bacterium
TTATGGAAAATTTATCAGCGCGCGGGGTATAAAACCCCACGCTATTGAGCGCATATAGGAAAATTTAACTGCAAAAAGCTAATTGTAAAAAAAATGAAAAATATACTGCGAAAGGTCAGTTAATAATCTGCTATTGAATAATTATTTTTTTCCAGATACAGCGTATAATTTAGCTGGTTTTTATAAAACTGACGATAACATTCTCTATGCTTTGGTAGAACAAAATTATGTATAAAGTACACAGCCCACTGATTTAAGCCAAGTAAAAGAATTTCTGTCTAACAACGGTTTCACAAATACGCGCAATAATGATTATTACAGTGCCGAATTAGGTATAATTTTAGAAGACTTGCACGACGAAAATGTGCTTACAGCAAACGATATTCTTTATTTTATTGATACAGTTTTCTATATTAAACCTGAAATCTTTTGGAAATAAACCAATTTAAAAATTTTCCTTTATAAACATCAATAAAACAAAGACAATATAAAAAATACATTAATAAAAATTGTAATTTTATATTAAAAGACAAAAATAACACTTTCTCAATATAAAACAATTCAAAATAACTGTTGCCAAACAGCGTTTCAAAAGTCCTTGATATGTATTTTGTTCAAAAAAAATTAAATTCTAATTTTTTTATTTACACTAAAAATTTTTATTCGTATGAACAAGACAACAATCAGACTCGCCCTTTCGTGCTTAGTCGCTCTTTCTGCTGGTTTTAGTGCTTGCGAGCGCGAGGCTTTACCACAATCTAACGCTAATTTTCGCAACATTCCCAACTCCAACGGTTTATCCAAACGCGTGGCTGATGTGGTAGAAATAGCCCCCAATGAATATGTATTTTGGGGAACAGAACTCCAAAGCAACAATCAATGGGATTTGTACGCTGCCCGTGTCAATGCACAAGGCATTGTTTGGGAACAACGTTATCAAGCCAATTCCATTGACGACCAAGCTATTTGTTTGCGTTGGTACAACAATGAACTTTGGGCTGTAGGTTATCAAAACGGAATCGGAACTGCTGAAAATTCTACCGTATTTAAAATTGATGCAGCCAACGGTAGCGCCCTATCTTCCTTAAATATCACCACCGTTAAAATTAACGATATGAAGTGGGACGGGCTTAGTAGCGGAGTTATCGTGGTGGGCGGCACAAGCGACGTTAATATCAACAAACCAGAATTTAACGCCAGCACAGACACCCGCGACATATTTGTAGCAAATCTTATGTCCAGCGGTACAACTACAAATATATATTGGCAATATGCTTATGGTTTTGCTGGAATGGATGAAGCTAAAACTGTGTATCCTACAAACACAGGAATAATCGCTTTCACTAATGTAGGAAGCAACAACGGTCAGCAAACGGGTACGATTATAATGAATAATAACTCTGGTGGAGTAATTAACCAAAGAAGCTTTGATTATGCGCCTAATACGTTGGATTTGGGAACAGCTGTAGGCAACGGGCAAACCAATGGTTTTGAATTGGTGGCTTTAACTAATAACGGCGATTTGGTAAGACAATCTGTGTCAATTCCCACAAATTCTACTATCAATTACAACAACCAAAATACAAGCATACAAAATTTGCAGGTACAAAATTTATTCGCCAATGGCAGCGATTATTTGCTAACAGGCAATAACAATGGACAGGCTAAAATTTATAAATTAGATAATAATTTTGCTACCCAAAACGATGTAACTCTATCTGCTGCACAAATAGACCCCAACGCAACTAATGTCGCTATTAGCAGAGGTATTTCTATAGGCAATAATCAATTTTTGGTAGCCGTAAATTATACCCTCAATGGCGTACAAGAAATTGGCTATGTGAAAGTAGATAGCAACGGCAATATCATTCCATAAACAACTTTGTCTTGCATTAAAAATTAAAAATATCTTTCTTCAATAACCACAGAAACACGTATATTTTGCGTATTCTGTGGTTTTTTTTTATAAAATAAAATAATTTCTATGGGCAACAATATGATTGACAGTTTGCGAGAAGCGTTAAAACATTCACCTGAAAACATACCTTTGCGGATGTTATTGGCAGAAACATTATCAACGCTCAACCAATTGGAGGAAGCGGAGCTAGAATTTACATTACTTTTGAAAATATCCAAGGATGTTAAGATAAAATTAGGCCTTGCTCAAGTTTTTTTCAAAAAAGAAAACTATTCAGCTTGTAATGTAATTTTGGAAGACGCTATCCAAAACGGCACACAAGAACTTGATATTTTGGTATTGTACACAAAAGCGTTGCTAAAAGAAAATTTAATCGACAAAGCAACCAATGTTTATAGACAAATTTTAGCCATCAATCCCAATTATACGGATGAAACGCTAGATAGCCAACTTAGGGTAAAAGAACAAGACCACAATGACGAACAAGACCACACAGCAGAGTTGGACAACCGCTTTTTGCAAAAGCCTACGGTTAATTTTAGCGATGTTGGGGGTATGGAAACGGTAAAAAAAGAAATTGAGCTTAAAATTATCAAACCACTATTGCACCCCGAACTGTATAAAATGTACGGTAAAAAAATAGGCGGTGGAATTTTATTGTATGGGCCTCCAGGCTGCGGCAAAACCTACCTCGCCAAAGCCACTGCGGGACAAGTCAATGCCAAATTTATCAGCGTTGGTTTGAATGATATTTTGGATATGTGGATTGGCAGCAGCGAAAAAAATCTGCACGAAATTTTTGAATTGGCGCGAAAAAATGCCCCTTGTGTTCTGTTTATTGATGAAATTGATGCGTTGGGCGCAAGCCGTAGCGATATGAAACAATCCAGCGGGCGGCATTTAATCAACCATTTTTTGCAAGAATTAGACGGGGTAAACAACAGCAACGACGGGGTGCTAATTCTTGGCGCAACCAATATGCCTTGGAATTTGGACGCCGCTTTTAGACGCCCAGGGCGTTTTGATAGGATTATATTCGTGCCGCCTCCAGACGAAATCACCCGCGAATCCATTTTAAAACTCAAACTAAAAAACAAACCCACCAGCATTATAGATTATGTGGGTATAGCCAAAAAAGCTGAACATTATTCAGGAGCAGATTTGGACGCCATTATTGATATTGCTGTAGAGTTGAAATTGGAAGCTGCTTTTTTGGACGGACTACCCAAGCCGATAGAAACCAAAGATTTGCTACTAGCTATAAAAAAACACAAAGCCAGCACTCAAGAATGGTTTAGCACAGCCAAAAATTTTGCCCTATTTGCCAACGATACAGGACTTTACGATGATATTTTGTCTTATCTAAAAATCAAAAAATAATGCAAGGCGATAATAGATTTCTAAAAGTTCATTTGCTGTTTGAACAGCGAAAATATGCAGAAGCCGAACAAATTTTAAAAAATTTACTCACAGAAGACCCCAATAATAGCGGCTATTTGGCTATGTTCGCAGAAGCCAATCTGTTGCAAGACAAATTGGATATAGCCTATAGTGTAATTAATGGCGCTATTGGATTAGCTCCTGACGCTCCATATTTGTACCACATCAAAGCCAGAATTGCCATTGAAAGAGATAATTGGGATGAAGCCGAAAAAAGTATCAATCATTCTATAACAATAGACCCCAACGATGCCGACTATTTCGCGCTGCTGGCGCATATCAAACTCTTGCGCAAACAATATACAACAGCGTTGGAAAATGCTAACATCGCCTTGTCCATTGATGCCGAACATATTTTGGCACTCAACACAAGAAGTACAGCTTTGATAAAATTAAACAGAAGCCAAGAAGCATTCAATACTATACAGGGCGCGTTGAGAGAAGACCCCAACAACGCATACACGCACGCTAATTACGGCTGGAGTTTGTTGGAAAAAGGCGAGCATAAAAAAGCTTTGGAGCACTTTAAAGCAGCATTACAAAACGACCCCAATTCCGAATACGCGCAAGCGGGAATGTTGGAAGCCTTGAAAGCCAATAATTGGATTTATAGAGTATTTTTACAATATTCTTTTTGGATAGGCAACCTTACCTCCAAGTATCAATGGGCTTTTGTCATTGGTTTTTATTTTGTATTCAAAACATTCAGGGCTATGGCCAAGACCAACCCCGCCTTAATTCCTTTGGTGGTGGTATTGGCTGTTATTGCTTTTTCTACCTGGATTATCCACCCAATTAGCAATTTATTTTTACGTTTTAATCTTTATGGGCAATTATTGTTGGATAAAAAAGAAAAAATGAGTTCCAACTTTGTAGCTGTAGCTTTACTAGTTGCTGTATTTGGAATTTTCTTCTATTTTATATCTTCGGATGTATTCTTTTTAGCAATAACAATTTTCGGGCTGGCTATGATGCCGCCTTTAGGGATGATATTTGTAGAAACCAAACCTAAAAATGCTCTATTTTTATACACTATAGCTATGGCTCTTGTAGGAATTGCAGCTATTAGCAATATATTTTCTACGGGCGAATTATACAATCCGTTATCTACGATTTTTATACTTGGATTTGTAGCCTTTCAGTGGATAGCTAATTTTATAGTGATAAACAACAGCAACAAATAAAATTTTGAACATCATTTCCCAACAACTACAGCAACGCGTATTTTGTCTTTGCTGTGGTTGTTTTTTTTATTAAAAATTTATAATTCTAATTTATGCAAAACGACGCGCAACCCAAACCTTTTGCCCAAACCTATTTTCACGGTACAAAAGCAGATTTAAAACTTGGCGATTTGATAACGGTTGGGTTTAATTCCAATTTTGGGGAACACAATAAGGCTACATATATTTTTTTGACAGCCACATTAGACGCTGCTATTTGGGGTGCAGAATTGGCTTTTGGGGAAGGTCGCGAGCGTATTTATTTGGTAGAACCAACAGGCGAAATAGAAGACGACCCTGATTTGACCAACCGAAAATTTGCGGGAAATCCCAGCCAATCATATCGTTCCAAAGCCCCATTTAGAGTAGTGGGCGAAGTAAGCCATTGGCAGGGTCATCCCACTGCGCAAGTGGAAGCTATGAAAGCAGCTTTAGCCAAACTAAAAGCAGAAGGCGTACATTCGCTGAACGATGTTAAATAATAGATTACAACAATAGAAATGCAGATTAAACTAATCGTAATACGAACAAATGAGCCTGAAAAACTTGCCAATTTCTACAGTTTATTGGGATTAGTTTTTGAATATCATCAACACGGCAATTCTCCTTTCCACTATTCTGCTGTTATTGGAGAAACGGTATTAGAAATTTATCCATTAGCAAAAAATCAAACTGAACCTGATAAACATTTGCGATTGGGATTTACTGTTGATAACTTTGAACAAATTTTAGAGAAATTGCGACAAAACGAGGTTATTTTTTCAGCACCCACAAATACAGCATTTGGTTTTTTAACTCTTGCGAGCGACCCTGACGGACGAAAAATTGAAATTTATAGAAAATAAATCCACGCCCCAACACACCATAATTTTAATACCTGCATCTTTAAAGCTGATAATCAAAATTATAAACAACAAAACTATCAAAATTGCTATGCAGAAAAATATATTAGTGTTAATCATTTTATTGATGGGTTTTGCCAACTTGCTCACTGCCCAAATGGATTTGGAAACAGCCAAAGTGCTCTGCGCCAAAAGTAAAGCCGCTTGGATAGAAGCCCGCGATGCTTGCGGCAACAATTACAGTTATACGATGAAAGAAGCTTTTATGCCCAGTGAGCGTTATCACGTGCTTTTGGTGGAAGTGGTGGAAGGCAAAGTTGCAAAAACAACCCTAAAAAAATACAACGCCAATAAGTTGATAGAAACGAGCGATAAATTGGTGAGTACTTTTCACGATAACCCAGTGGGTACGATTGATGATATTTATAAATATGCTGAAGAGCGGGTATTCAAATTGGATATGAAAGTATATCAAATTGATTTTGAAACGGATAAAAATAACATCGTTTCTTATTTGGGTTGGAAAAATCCAGGAATGATTATACCAGACCGCCCCACACCGAGCTACAGCATTTATAATTTAGGTTTGGGAAAAATGCCAGATTTGCCCAAGCAAAAAAAAGCAAAAAAGAATAGAAAAAATAAATAACAGGTATATGTTAGCCAAAGTCCGCCCACAAAGCGGGCTTTTTTTATGAAAAAAAATACATATTGTCAGCATTTCTGCCAAAATAACTGACAACAACTGACAAAATTACCGCTTTTTATATTTTTTTTAGATTGGAATAATTGTTGTAAATAGGCAAACAACAAAGTAAATAATTTATATCCAATTTAACAAACTCACAAACACAGATAAACCTATCATGGGCAAAATTATCGGTATTGACTTAGGCACAACCAACTCTTGCGTTTCTGTAATGGAAGGCAACGAACCTATTGTTATCACCAACGACGAAGGCAAAAGAACCACCCCTTCTATAGTTGGATTTTTGGATAATGGCGAACGCAAAATAGGCGACCCAGCCAAACGCCAAGCTATCACCAACCCCCATCGCACTGTCATGTCCATCAAACGTTTTATGGGCAGACGTTATAGCGAAAGCAAAAAAGAAACAGAACTTATCCCCTATAAAGTAGAACAAGGACCCAACGACACTGTACGCGTCAATATAGACGGTCGCCAATATACGGCTCAAGAGATTTCAGCTATCGTTTTGCAAAAAATGAAAAAAATCGCTGAAGACCACTTAGGGCAAGAAGTAACTGAAGCGGTTATTACTGTACCAGCTTATTTCAACGACTCACAACGCCAAGCGACTATCGAAGCGGGCGAAATTGCAGGGTTGAAAGTACGCCGTATTATCAACGAACCTACAGCAGCAGCTTTGGCTTATGGTTTGGACAAAAAAGATAAAAACATCCGCGTAGCAGTTTACGACTTAGGCGGTGGTACATTTGATATTTCCATTTTGGAATTGGGCGATGGCGTTTTTGAGGTAAAATCTACCAACGGCGACACGCACTTGGGCGGAGATGACTTTGACCGTGCTATTATGGACTGGTTGTTGAGCGAATTTAAAACCCAAGAAGGTTTGGATTTGAGCCAAAACGCTGAAGCTGTACAACGTTTGAAAGAAGCGGCAGAAAAAGCTAAAATTGAATTATCTTCTTCCAACACAGCGGATATTAATTTGCCTTATATTTCTTTTGGTCCTTCTGGCGCCAAGCACTTGGTTCGCCAATTGAGCCGAGCTAAATTTGAACAATTGACTGATGCATTAGTTCGTCGCAGTTTGGAGCCTTGCAAAAAAGCCCTTGCCGATTCAGGTTTAGAATTATCAGAAATTGACGAGGTTATTTTAGTGGGCGGTTCTACCCGTATCCCTCGCATCCAACAAGTTGTGGAAGAGTTTTTCAAGAGAAAACCTAACCGCAGCGTAAATCCAGATGAAGTTGTAGCCATCGGCGCAGCTATACAAGGTGGTGTATTGACAGGCGAGGTAAAAGATGTATTGTTGTTGGACGTAACCCCACTTTCTTTGGGTATTGAGACGATGGGTGGTGTTTCTACCCGTTTGATTGAAGCCAACACGACCATACCAAAACGCGCATCGCAAGTGTTTTCGACAGCAGCAGACAGCCAACCTTCAGTAGAAATTCACGTATTGCAAGGCGAGCGTCCTATGGCACGCGACAACCGTACTATTGGTAAGTTTATGTTGAATGATATTCCGCCAATGAGACGCGGTGAGCCGCAAATTGAAGTAACCTTTGATATTGATGCCAATGGTGTATTGAGCGTTTCAGCCAAAGAAATGCGCACTGGCAAACAACAATCTATCCGCATCGAAGCCTCTACAGGTTTGTCAAAAGATGAGGTAGAACGTATGAAACGCGAAGCCCAAGCTAATGCGGATTCTGACCAAAAAGCTCGTGAATTAGCTGATAAATTGAATGAAGCTGATAGTTTGATTTTTAATACTGAAAGACAACTAGGCGAATATGCAGACAAAATACCCGCAGAAGGTAAGTCTAACATAGAACAAGCCCTCAATGCGCTGAAAGAAGCGCACAAAAGCCAAGACGTTACATTGATTGATAAAGCAGTTGCAGACCTCAATAACGCTTGGTACGCTGTAACCGAACAAATGGGTGGTGCAGATTTTAATGCTGGCCAACAAAATGAAGCCAACAACAACAAATCTAACCCTGACGGCAACAGCTCTGATTATGCAGATTTTGAAGAAGTGAAAAAATAGTAAATTGGATTTTTAAACGTTAAAGTCTCCCGCTGCGAAGCTAGGGGACTTTTTTTTATCCCTTTTTTTGAACAAAAAAAACCGCAAAGCCTAAGCCCTGCGGTTCTGTAAATTCATTATTTTTTGACCAAAGGAAAAGTAGCAGCTAATTTTTCTGTTTTGTAAGCCCCCATAGTGGTTATAGGCAAACGTCCACCATAATAGCCATCACAAGCGGCAACAACTTCGTATTTTTGGTCGGCTTTCAGCTCTAAAATAGCTTTTCCGCCCTCAATTTGCAACTTTTCTTCTTTACCTGTGAATGCATTACGCAAAATTAGTGTAGAAGTTGATAAAGGATTTTTATCTTTGGCATCTACAACCTGAATTTCTACCAATAATTCAGCTTTTTCTTTGACAGGCTCAGGGTTATCTTTTTTAGTCTTGTCTGTTTTTTTGGTTTTATCCGTTTTTTTGGTTTTATCTTTGGGATTTTCGGCTGGGTTGGTATCGGGATTATCTGGGTTGGTATTATCTACCACATCAGTATTATTGGGGTCGGTATCGGGATTTTCGGGGTCTGTTTTGTCCGTTTTTTTGGTTTTATCCGTTTTTTTGGTTTTATCTTTGGGGTTTTCGGTAGGATTGGTATCCACTACATCAGTATTATTTTTAGGGTCAGTATCCGTTTTATCGGGATTTTCGGTAGGGTTGGTATCTGTTGGGGTTGTTTTTTTATTCCCATTGGCGAGCATTTCATCCACAAATTTTTCTGTATCAGCAGGATTTCCTTTTTCGTTATCCACTGTATTTTCCACAATAAAACCCTCTAAATCAGTAGAATCGTTGAAAATAGCTGCACTACGGCGTTGTACATTAGAGGGCAACTCTTTGGCTTCAGCACCTTCTAAGTCAAATTTGAAAATATCATCAGTTCCATTTCTATTAGAGACCAAAAAACCGTGATTTTGTTCGTCTGCCAACAGAAAATAAGTATCATCGAAAGCTGTATTGATAGGCGCACCGATATTGACAGCACGTTCCCAATCTACACCGTTGCCTACAGGAGCTGCTTTAAACAAATCAAATCCTCCATAATTACCGTGTCCTTTGGAGGCGAAATATAAATCGCCATTGTGGTGAATAAAAGGAAAACTTTCGTCCGCTTTGGTATTAACAGTTTCCCCTAAGTTTCTTGGAGTTGTCCATTTACCATTTTTATAACTACTCACCCAAATATCCAAACCGCCCATACTTCCGTTGGACATATTGGAAACAAAAAATAATTGGGTGCCATCTGCTGATAAACTTGGATGCGAAAAAATCATATCTGGGATATTGAACGGCAGCAATTCAGGTTTAGACCACTTGCCATTTTCGTTTTTGGCTGTGAATAGCTGCAAACAAATCGTACCTTCAGGTGCATTTACGGAAGGTTTGACCGATTGAGAATAAATTATCGTTTTGCCATCGCGAGTGAAAGTAGCGGGGCCATCTTGGCGGTTGATTGCGTTCAATTTTTTGGAAAGCAAACGCGGTGCCAACAAATCGCCATTGGCGGAAATTTCGCTGTACAACATATCCACTCCCGACAAGCCTTTCCATTCAGCAGATTTATTGCCGCTTAGTATTTGATTAGATGCAAAAACCAAACCTCGCCCATAATAAGACAAACCAAATTGCTCTGTAGTATTGTCATTAACCACTTCTTGCGCTACTATTTTCACATCAAAATAAAGCGGGCGTATCGCTTGAATATCAGCACATTTTTTTATCAATTCAGCAGAACGCGCATCTTCAGGGCGAATTTTGGAATAAGCCTCAAATTGCCCTTTGGCTTCGTCGTATTTGCCCACACCGATTAGCACTTCGCCATAATTTATCAACAATTCGGGGCGACTTTGGGCGGCTTCTGGCGGTAATTCTCTAAATAATTGTTCCGCTTTTACGTTCTGATTGGTCATTCTATAACATTCAGCCAAATTGATACGAGAATCCAAACCCATAATACCCCGACCAGATTCTGTAGCCATCAAAGTTTCGTATTCAGTGACCGCTTCATTATATTGCTTATTGAGATAAAATTCGTTGGCTTTTTTTAGCTTAGCCAATTTTTGCGCCGAAACAGCAACTGCGCTTATGAGCAAAAAAAACAATAAAGATATTATGTTTTTCATATTGAATTTGATTTTTTACAAAAAAAATATTATAAAAAGATGATAATTGTGATAAAACGCGCGCAAAAATAGCATTTTTTTGCAAAAAACCGCCATAAATGGAAAAAATGGCATAAATTTTAGTATAAAAAACTTATCTTTGCGTCAAATGATTAGCTTCGTTCACTATTTAAAACAACAATAAAAAATGAAAAAATTATTATTTAGCTTTGCATTGAGCTGTTTTTTGGCTGGCTCTGCTTTTGCACAACCCAACATCACCGTAAGAGAAGAAACGGCTTCTTTGGCTGCTGGTAGTGGCAATTCGCTGGTTATTGACCTTCCTGGCACTAAGGAAAAAGAAGTGCGCGAGGCTTGGGGCGATTTTATCAAATCCTATAAGGGCAAAACCAAATACGATGGCAAAACGAAAGAAACTGTAAGCGACGATTGCACGATTAAAGAAATGTCGCCCGACAAAGTTGATGTTATCGCCAAAATTACCCCAAATGCGGATAATTCGGGTACAAAACTCAACGTTTGGTTTGATTTGGGTGCCAACACTTATCTATCTTCCAAAGACAAACCCCAAGCTTATCCCGCTGGCGATAAATTGGTGCGCGAGTTTGCTCTTTCTGTTTCGGCTACGATGATTGAGGAAGAGTTGAAACTCAAAGAAAAAGAACTTAAAGAAATGGAAGAACAGTTGAAAAAACTAGAAAAGGAAAAAACTGGCCGCGATAAAGATATTTCTGAATACAAAGAAAATATCAAAAAACAAGAGGACAATATCCGCAAAGCCGAAGAAGATATAAAAACCAACCTCAAAACTCAAGGCGAAAAAACTACAGCTATCAACGAACAGAAAAAAACCGTTGAAGAGGTTAAAGAGCGTTTGAAAAAAGCTAAAAAGAAATAAGTTTTGGCTTAGTGTTTGAGTAGATGCAATTTATAAAATAAAAGTTGCAATAGCTCAAAAATAAAAAAAATCCCACCTCATTGCGAAGTGGGATTTTTTTTATTCAAATCATTTTACAACAAATACTTGAGCATAGTGATTTCTTCGGTAGTGAGGAAACGGCTAAAACCACGTCCTACACCTTTTTTGGTTAGCATAGCATATTTTACGCGGTCGAGGCGATGCACGCGATAACCCAACGATTCAAATATACGGCGAACGATGCGGTTTCTACCCAAATGGATTTCTATACCCACCACGTTGGCTGGTGCTTCTTTGATAAAGTCAATTCTATCCACAGGCGCAGGACCATCAGCCAATTCTATAGTAGCACGCACTTTGTCCATATCCTCTTGAGTAAAAGGGCGGTCGAGGGTAACTTCATAGATTTTTT
Organism: Chitinophagales bacterium; assembly: GCA_013297745.1. Taxonomy (GTDB): domain Bacteria; phylum Bacteroidota; class Bacteroidia; order Chitinophagales; family Saprospiraceae; genus JAAFIM01. Next base: position 11,673 of record JAAFIM010000050.1, read on the forward strand.
TGACATTGTGCGAAGGGTGAGCTAAACGCTGCGCCAATTCGCCGTCGTTGGTCAACAACACCAAACCTGTAGTATCGCGGTCTAAACGACCAACAGGATAAACGCGCTCTTGAGTCAATGGAGAAACAAGGTCTAATACCGTTTTGCGCCCTTTTTCGTCATCGGAAGTTGTGATAACATTGCGGGGTTTATTGAGGAGAATATAGACATATTTTTTGGCAGGTTTAATCACTTTGCCATCAAATTCTACCGAATCTTCAGCTTTTACGCGATAACCAACTTGGTCCATTTTTTCGCCATTGATAGTGATGCGCCCAGACTTAATATATTCGTCAGCTTTACGACGGGCACAAATGCCAGCGTGAGCGATAAATTTATTGACGCGCATACCTTCAGACTCTTCTCTTTCGTTGGAGAGAATAGGCGCATCTGTGTACACAGGCACAATTTGGTGCGCTGAATTTTCGCGGCGAGGTGCAACTTTTCTATCTGGATTGTCATTATAACCAGCAGGCACGTTCAATTTTTTGGTATAAGTGCCAGCCCCCAAACCACGTTGTTCGGTTACCACTGGTACCAATTTAAAATACTCGCCAGCGCCTTTACCGCGCTGTTCCTTAATCATTTCGGGACGTTTTACAAATGGTCTTTTGAAATCGCCTTGCCCTGTTTTGTTAAAAGGTTTTTTATTGTAACTCCCGCGTTGTTCGTTATAACCGCCGCGTTGTTCGTTATAACTACTTTTTTGCTCATTATAACCACTGCGTTGCTCGTTATAACTGCTTTTTTGCTCGTTAGAAAATGGTTTTTTATAATATGTGTTGCTGGGCTGCGACTCATCATTATAGTTTTTTTTGAAAAAAGGGGTTTTTTCAAATTTTTGGGGATTGTGCTCAAATTCTGAGGAGTTCGACTCATTAGAATTGAAAGGCTGGTCGGGATTATGTTCCATGATTGCCAGTTAGTTAAAAATTGTGAGAAAAAATAAGTTTAAAAATTAAAATAGAGAAACAAAATTGTTTTTGTGAAAAACGCCTTTTTTTATTTATATTTTGATATAAATGAGTTTGTGCTTGTTATTGTGCTAATAAAACGCCTTTTTATCAGCTGTGTATTTAAGCAATCGCTTAATTAATTCGGGGTCTGTCGGGGTGTTATTCAGTTCATTTTCAAGACTTTCTAAAGCGGCTAAACTATCAGCGGCTTGTATTTTTTCTAAAAAAGAAAGTTCTATCTGCTCGCGTATGAGTAAATGGCGAGATTGTGCAAGGTCTTTAATTTTCTGAATACTTGGTTTTAATTTTTCCCTATTAAAAATTTCTTTGCATTCATCAGGCGCAAGCCATTCATACTTATTGAAACCTTTGGGCGCATAAGTCCAGTCTAAAGCCTCTTCTAAATGCCTATTTTTAATGTAAAAGTTATATCCTTGCCAGCAAACAGCGTCAAAAATATCTCCATAGTCAATTTCACCACTGCCTTTCATTTTGCAATTTGCTGCACTTTCTATCGCTTTCAGCATATTTTCAACCCTACCTCTGTTACACTCTGCTGTATCCAATTCCCAGCTAAAAATCGGGTCGGGATAATCTATTCTGTAAGCTGCTGTTTGATTATAGACAGGCAAAAAAAGAAACGTGTTGAGCCATAATGTTATATCAAAAGAGTCTCTTGGATGTATTTCCAAAGAAATAGTATCATCAACCTCCATAATTTCTTGGCCTGTTCTAAAAAAATATGTGGAGCCATGACAAATTAAAGAACAAAACCCGCTATTTTCACCCAAAGCAGCTTTTTCCCACAAATCAGATAAATTCTGAACTTCTTCAAATTTAGTAAGTTCTTTTTTCCAAGGAAACCGCCACTCTATTTTGTTAATTTTTAATAGTTGTAAGTCCTCCAAAAGTTGGCTTATAGTTTTTAGTTTTAATAGAAAGGGTTGGGATGCTAATGAATCAAATGTGGCACATTCGCGATAATTTACTTTATATTTCATTTACCAAGTTTTTTTTCCGTTTTCAATAATGAAAGGCTTGGCTATGCCTTGCAGTTTTATTTCTATGGTATTGATAAAAAAATCGTTATGAATTGTTTGGTAAGCATTTTCCAAATTATTCAACACATCCAAAGTTGTTTTTTCATCGCACTCCATATGCAAAGCTCTTTTTACGCTTGATGCGTTTAAAAGTTGTTCAGCTGCTTTTTCCAAAGATTTATAATTCAACGTGGTTCGCAAATTTTTCAGTTGATAGACTTCCTCAAACATCGGGTCTAAAGTTTTAATATTTTTTACACCCAAATCAATATCAAAGTCGCCTTTATACTCAAAATAAAGTAAAGAAGGGTCTTTGTATTTTGCTAATAATTCATTAGCTTTATCAAAGGTTTGGTTAGCTACTTTTGTATTGTGCAACAAATCAGATTCGTCTCTTGCTGTTTTGGAAAGAGAGCTAATAAATTTATTGAAGCCACTACTCTTTTCAAATTTGCCTTCTGCTATATGAGCAGCTAATTTTTTGCCTTGTTCGCCAGTAAGTTGCAAATTGGATAAAGCTAATTCTCTATCTTTTTTATTTTTAGAGATGTTTAGTAAGAATTTTTTTTTACATTTTCAATTAAGAAAAATAACTGTTTATGTCTTTTAAGCAACAGACTAAAGTCTGTTGCAATTGTTTTTTGTCCTTCAACGGGTTAAAACCCGTTGGTATTGACTGATAAAAGTATAAAACGCGCGGGGCTTTAGCCCCAAAAGCGCGAAAAAATCCTAAATCTCAATTGTGCTGGGACTTTAGTCCCGCACAACACAGAGAAATTAAAAGATAAAAAATCATACTAAACAACTTCTTTGATAAATGAACTTAATTTTGAATCAATGGCAGCAATTTCAGGCTCAAGTTGGTTGGTAAATAAGGCAGCTGGTTTTGGGGCAGCTTTTTCTGTTGACAATTTAATCACCATTTTTGGATTTTTATCCAAAGCTATTGCCATCCCCTTCAGCCGCTTCAATTTAGCGTCATCCATATCTTTCACAAAATCTATAAACCCGTCAGGATTAAAATTTTGCGATTTCAGTATGGTTAGCATTTCATTTTCTATGCCTTTATCTTTTGCGATTTGCAAAATTAGGTCTTGTTCAGTTAGCCCTTTGGCTTGTAGTGCTTGGCTTATATCTTGTTGAATTTGAGTGAGTTGAGACGTAACTACATTCGTTTTATCCCCTATTTTCTGCGCTTGGGCAAAAAGTTCATCTACGTTTTTACCTTGAACTTGTTTTTTGTAAGCTTCAACCAAAATTTTTTCTGCATCTGACAATTGGGAGACATCTTTATCCAACAAAGCTTGCATTTCAGACTTGGTTAAGACTTTGTATTTTCCGCTTCCTGCTTGTATGTTGGGCGTAGTTTGGTTAGTTACTTGAGTAGTTGTATTTGTTATTTGAGGCTGAACTCCTGCTCCAGCGTTAGTTATTGCGTTATCGACTGGCTTATTATTGGTCAAACCCGCATTAATTATTTTTCCGTCTGCGCTATCCATTATATTATCTACCGAACCGCTAGATATATTTCTGGTGTTTGTTAAAGCAGTTTCTGTTTTGTTATACGCTTTAAGGAAGTCCCCACCAGGTATAAAACCTACAGATGAGGTAATAATTCCAGCTATATCACCAGCCACAATCGCAGCCATCAAATCTACTACATCTAAAATAACTCCAGCAGCAGTAAAACCTATAATTCACTACATTTCTATCTAATAAAACGCCTTTTTATCAGCTGTATATTTAAGCAATCGCTTAATTAATTCGGGGTCTGTCGGGGTGTTATTCAGTTCATTTTCAAGACTTTGCAAAGCTTCTAAACTATCGGCAGCTTGTATTTTTTCTAAAAAAGAGAGTTCTGTCTGCTCGCGTATGAGTAAGGCGCGGGATTGGGCAAGGTCGCGAATAGCGTTAACTTTGGCTGTCAAATTATACAAATATGTTGTACCTTGTAAGTTTTTTATTTCAGTTTCTAACGCTGCAACTTGCTCACTAGCGTACTGTTGCTCTGCATAGTATTTATATGTACCTGCTTTTAGAATTTGGATTTGTTTATCTATAGAAAATAACAGAGATTCTTTCAATTCTTTACCAAGTTTAAAGGGTAAATTATTAAATTCTAAATCTCCCGTACTATTTGGCAAAGTCGTATTCTTAATTTCTATCCACCATCTAACAATAAAATGCAGAAAATCTAAACTGAGTACTAAAGCTTTTTGATTTAGAGGCAACTTTCCATTTTCGTCTAAATTCCAGTGGTTAATTAAAATAGCTGTGTTCTTGATTGGGCAAATAGAGATAATAATTTGGTTTAAATCACTTGCGCTATTAAATTCAAATCTTAATCCTAAATTTTGCTTCGGCATTTCATTGACAAAAAACGTTAAATCTTTCGCTAATCCCAACGACTGATTTGCTTGCAATTTGAAGAAAGATTGCAAAAAATCAATTTTAGCACCATCTTTTACTTGCAAATAATTTTCTAAAAACTGCAATAAGACATTTAGAAAGTTATCAGTTTCACAAAGCAAACGCTTCTAGATTGGTGAATAAAGCATCAGAAAATGCTATAGCGAATGTATTGTTATTTTGTTGTTGAATTTGATAAGTTATTTTCCCCATTGTATTTACTCCAACACTTCCCCAATCTGATTATCTTCGGGTTTAAATTCTTTGAGTTTGGGCAAATCTTTGATAGAATTGATACCAAAATGCTGCATAAATTTGGCTGTAGTGCCATACAACAAAGCCCTTCCCGCTTCGGCAGAGCGACCGCGCAATTCTACCAATTCTTTTTCCAATAGCTTTTGAACTGCATAATCACAATTCACGCCGCGTATGCGCTCCAATTCGGCTTTGCTAATCGGCTGTTGATAAGCAATGAGTGCTAAAGTTTCCAAAGTGGATTTGGTCAATTTGCGATTGCTGCGCTGCTTGAGCCAAGTTCCCAATAAATCTTGGTATTCGGCTTTGGTCAGAAACTGAAACCCATTGGCGATTTCTACCAATTCAAACGAAAAATTATCTGCTGCGTATTTTTGTTTTAATAAACTTATAGCTTCTTGTATATGACGACGAGGCACAGCAAAATGCAAAAAACTTTCCAAAGACAATTGTATATCTTCCAACCTCAAGGGAATTTCGCTAGCGAAAATTAAAGCCTCTATCCAAATAGGAAGTTTTTCTAACTGTTCCATAATAATACAAAAAACGCGTTTATATTTGGCAGCAAAATATTTTTTTGAAAGTTTTTTTCATAAATTTGAGCGCAAAATTAGCCTTTTTTTACAAAAAAAGCAAAAAAAAACAAAAAAAAACATATAAAAGAATAAAAAACTGTAAAAAATTTGCACAGTCTCAAAAAAACACTGTACTTTTGGCAATCTAAACGATAAAAAAGGTAAAAAAGTTGGATTGATTATAATCATTCAGTTTAAACTAAATCACAATTTTATTGTTTGGGCAAAGTAAATCACATTTCATCACAATTATTTCACCCAATCCAAATTATTTCCACTGCCATGAGCAATTTTTCAAAAGTAAAAAACTATCTTCTAGACTTGGGCTACACTATCAGCAAAGAAGACGAGCAAGAAGAACTATTTATTGTTAATGCTGAAGAAAAAGGTATTGTCAATATGATAGTAGACTGTGAAGGTGATGTATTGGTTATTGAGCAGCATATATTTGACTGCCCAGCCGACAACGTGGAGACGTTCAAACGCTTGCTTCAAATCAACCGCTCTGTTATTCACGGAGCTTATGTTTTGGATGCAGAAGGCAAAAAAGTTATTTTCCGCGACACCTTACAATTGCCAACCTTAGACTCCAACGAATTGGAAGGCTCTATCAACGCACTTTCTTTCTCTTTGGCAGAAAATGCAGGCAATTTTATTGGTTTTGCCAATAACTAAAATCTTTTTTTTAATTCCATTTTTAACAAAAAACCGTTCTAAACAACTCAATTATTATGTTTGGATTTTTCTCTCGCTTATTCAAAATAGGACAAGCCAACGCTCACGCTACCCTTGACAAATTGGAAGACCCAGTTAAAATGTCTCAACAAGGTATCCGCGACCTAAAAGTACAATTGGACAACAGCCTAAAATCATTGGCTGAAGTTAAAGCTATAGCTATCAAAACTGGCCGCGAATCTGATGCTGATAAAGCTGCTGCCGACGAATATGAGAAAAAAGCTATGGCTTTGCTCAAACGCGCTCAAGCTGGACAAATGGATGCAGCAGAAGCTGAAAGATTGGCTTCAGAAGCCCTTTCTCGCCGCGAAGAAATTTTGAAACGTTACCAAGTTTCTTCTGCCAACAAAACCAAATACGATGGAATGGTAGCCAACTTGGAAGGCAAAATCCGCGAACTCAAAAGCAATATCGCCTCTTGGGAAAATGAAGCCAAAACCCTCGAAGCTCGCGCCAAAGTAAGCGATGCTACTGCCAAAATCAACAAAGAAATGGCTCAAATAGATTCTTCTGGCACTATGGCTATGTTGGAAAAAATGAAAGCCAAAGTTGATGAAAAAGAAGCGCTCGCCGAAGCTTATGCCGATATGGCCAACACAGAAAAATCTGTAGACCGCGAAATCGACAAAGCACTCAACGACCCAACTATCAAAGCTGCTGATTCTTTGGCTGAACTCAAACGCAAAATGGGCATTACTTCTGATGCTGAAAAAATTGAAATCAAAGACAAACAAGAAGTTACGATTAAAATTGAAGTGGATAAAAACCAACAATAATCATCGCTTTTTGATAAAATAAAAAATCCTACTTCGCAATGAGGTAGGATTTTTTTTATTTAATTTTTACAAAAGAATAAATTTTCGTTGTCTATTTTTAACAAATATAAACCTTTTGGCAAATCGCTAATATCTATCTCGTTTCGGTCGCTATTTATACTTATAAATTTCACCACTTGAGCAGCGTTATTATAAATAATAGCTTTTGTATTAAATTGATAATCAACAGATTGCAAAATTATCATATCTTGAGCAGGGTTGGGATATAATTTATATTTTTTATTGATAATTATATCATTAGCCAAAATTAAACTGTTTAAATAAGGGTTTAAATAAGCCGATAAATCCAAAATGTGTAATTTAGCAGCTATATTAAGCCCCTGCCTACTCAATTTTTCGTTGCTTAGATAAAATTTTGTACCGCCGCCATAAGCTATAGCTTCTACCTGATGAAAAGATAAATTAATTGCTATTTTTCGCTTATTAGCTAATGCAAAATTGAAGTTATTAAGGTCATAAATTAAAAAAATAAAAGGTTGTAAAGCACCTGTATAACCACTTAAGGCGATTATTTTTTTATCTTTTATAAACGTAGCTCCTGTGATTAAACCTTGTACGCTTAAAGTCGTTTTTAGCGCGGCTGTATGTGTTCCCGCTTGTTTGGGCAGGGTATAAATGCTCGTATTTCCGCTAATCCATTGCTTAGTGAATAGATAAATACTATCATCGCCAACTATAAACGCCTCACAATCAAAATCTGTGTTGTTAGCACCAGCATTATTAAAATTAGTTTGATTACTATAGCTAAAAAATATGGTATCAATTAGCAGATTTTGGTTAAAAAGACCATTTTTATCAATTTTTAGAATGTGTAAATTAGTTCTATTACCGCTTACATTATTGCCAAAATCGCCAATATAAATATGTGTGCTGTCTTGTGCAATTTCTTCCCAATCTTGGTTAAAAACAGTATTTAAGGGATAAGTTTGTACAATCTGCCCACTATTCGTATCCAGCGCGTAAAGGTTAATATCGCTATCGTCGTTATGTGTAAACAATTGATTATCAATAAAAATCAACCCAGAAGTTTCTGCAATCGCGCTATCCAAAACCACGCTTTGTTGCACAGAAACGTTAGCATTCGCATAGACACAAGAGCCGTTATTTTGAGTGGCTTGTGGGTTAAAATTGGTTGCTAAACTATCCGTACAGCCGCTAATTTGGGCTTTATTGATGTTGATAAAATTTAATAAAAAAATAATTAGCAGAATTAGATGAGTTAGATGAGTACGCATATTTATAAAAATTTATTTTTGCCAAAAACTACTAATTTCTGCCCTTAATGATAGTAATTTTTCGTTATCAACTTTATTTTTAGCCCGCCAACGCTTATATTTTACCACCTGCGAGAGTGTATTTTTAGTTTTTGACAACTTAAAAGCAATAAAATAAAATAGATATAAAAATATAGGCGTTAATAAAGCAAACCAGCCCACAAAAAAGGCTAAAATTATGCTAATTATCACATAATATAAACCCATTAATATCATACCCGCCGCCAAACCCACAGAAGAGCGGAAAGCTAAATCTCTAATTGAAGATTTTAGCAATTTTCTAACCAATAAAATGGGCAAAACGCTGATTATATAATTGGTAAAAATTAATAAATTAATCAAACCCACAGCCAAAAAGTTGAAAATAGAAACTTTATCAGCAGCCACTACAGCCACATCTTGCAGGTTATTTTTGGTCAAAATATCAAAATACGCGCTCAAATTCTCCATATATTCCCCTTGCGCCTCTTCCTCCAAATTTTGAATATCGTCAAAAGTTGTTTTCATTTTTTGGAAAATTGCTTCAGGCTGATTGGGGCGAAAAACTGAAGTATAATCTCTATCATTGCGCATCATTTCCCAAATTTTGGGCATATTTTTATCATTTTCGGCTTTATCAATGTGCAGCATTTGGGATTTTATCCCATCATAAATTTTATCCGTAACAGCGTTAATAAATTGGGCTTCGTTATCGCCAAACAAATCATTAGCCAAAAACGGCTGCCCAAAACTCACATAAGCCTCTCCCCCGCTATACACTAAGTCGCTGTAATTCAACCCCGTAGGTAAAAAATACAACTTGCGGTCGGGATTTTCTTTGATAAACGAATAAGCCAGTTTAGCCGCGCCAGCTTTGAAAACCCGCAAGCGGCGTTCCAGCTCACAATTGCCTTCAGGGGCTATAAACAATAAGCCTTTTTTGGATAATAAATCGCGCGACAGCTCAAAAGTGAGGTTATTTTTTGTCATATTTTCTTTGCCGTCTTGTATCCGAAACACGGGTAAAATATGCACATTGCGCGCTATCCAGCCCAAAATTGGTTTTCTGAACTCGTTGGCGCGCGCCCAAAAATGTAAATCTCTTGACTGCAAAGCTGCTATAATTGTGGGGTCTATAAACGTATTGCTGTGATTGGCAACTAATATAACCGCTTCATTTTGAGGAATTTGCGACTTGTTTAAAATCCAAATTTTTTGATGATAAACCGAATAAGCAAGCCCAGCCAGCGGTTTGAGAATAGCGTATAAAAGCATAATTTCTTACATTTTGAGCGCAAAACTAACCGTTTTTTCAGAATTAAAAAATAACAAGCTGATTTTAGTTATAAAAAAGCCAAATTATTAAACTATAAAATATAATTTAGTTATAAAAAAGACTATTCAAATTAAATACATACAAAAACAGCATTTTTTTGCGAAAAAAATTGGATAATACATATAAATATATCTATCTTTGCATCGTTAAAATAATTACTCACCTCACAAATTGCGAAAATTATGGTACTCACGGAAAGAATTGACAGCCAAAAACTGCAGTCCGCTATCAATATGCTCAAAATTATAGCCCACCCTGTTCGCTTGGCTATAGTGGATTTATTGACCCAAAACGAGCGTATGACTGTGTCCGAAATTCAAAACGCGCTGGGCATCGAACAAGCTATTGCTTCACAACATTTAACCGTAATGATTGATAAAGGGGTTTTGTTGTCGGAAAAAGTTAGTCGGAATAAATACGTTTATCTGCGTTTTCCCAAAATGCAGAATATAATCTCGTGTATGGAAAATTGCTGTGGCGAGTTCTAAAAATTTTTTACCCAAAACATAGTATTATAGCTATATTTATATGTTAGTAATTGGTTTTGCGCTGATGGTTTTAATCGGCATTTCTTTGGGGCTTATCGGCAGCGGCGGTTCTATACTCACGATACCCATTTTGGTGTATTTATTCGGATTATCTCCAGACCAAGCTGCTGTTTATTCGCTGTTTATCGTGGCGGTTTCGGCGGCTGTGGGTAGTGTGCAAGGGCTGAAAAACAAGCTGATAGACAAAAAAATGCTTCTATATTTCGGCTTACCGAGTGTGTTGGGAATTTTTGCGATGCGCAAGTTTTTTATGCCCATTCTACCCGATATTTTATGGAAAATTGGCGATTGGGAAGTGAGTAAAAATTTTGTAATAATGATTGTTTTCGCTGTACTAATGATTTTGGCAGCTATAGCGATGATTAGAACCAAAAAGGTAGAAAATGCTGAAAATCAAGCTATTGATTATAAAAAAATTATCCTAAAAGGCGGTTTTATTGGCATATTAACGGGATTTGTGGGCGTAGGCGGCGGTTTTTTAATCATTCCCGCTTTGGTATTTTCGGCTGGTTTGGGGATGAAAAACGCGGTAGCGACTTCTTTGGCGATTATAGCGATAAACGCGCTGATTGGATTTGGGGGCAGTTTGGGCGCGACCGAATTAGATTGGATTTTGCTAAGTCAATTATCGGGCTTGGCTATTATTGGGATTTTAATCGGACAATTTTTAAGCAAAAAAATAAGCAACGAAAAATTAAAACCCGCTTTTGGTTGGTTTGTGTTGCTAATGGGGATTTATATTTTTATCAAAGAATCATTTAATTTTTAAACAAAAATGTTAGAATTTATACAACAACCTTGGCATTGGTCTGTAGCTGGAATTTTTATCGGGCTAACCGTACCCACTTTATTATTATTGGGGAATAAAAAATTTGGCATTTCGTCCTCTTTGCGCCACATTTGCGCGGCTTGTGTGCCTGCGGGAATTTCGTTTTTTCAATACGATTGGAAGAAAGAATTATGGAATTTATTTTTTGTGTTGGGCGTTTTTATCGGGGGAATTATAGCCGCTTATTTATTGAGCAATCCAGCCGATGTGGTCGTTTCGGAAGCTACAAAAACAGATTTGGCGGCTTTTGGGATTACAGATTATAGCAAATTGATGCCAGCCGAGATTTTTAATTTTGATAACTTATTGACTATCAAAGGTTTTATACTATTTGTGGTAGGCGGTTTTTTGGTGGGATTTGGCACGCGCTACGCTGGCGGATGCACAAGCGGACACGCGATTATGGGTTTATCCAATCTGCAATGGCCGTCTTTGGTAGCAACTTGTTGTTTTATGGCGGGCGGATTTTTCTCTACGCACATTTTATTGCCTTTAATCTTCAAACTCTAATTTTTAATCAAAATGTTGAAATATCTAAAATATCTTTTAGTGGGAATTTTCTTCGGGATTGTGTTCGTAAAAGCCGAAATTATAAGCTGGTTTAGAATACAGGAAATGTTCCGTTTGCAGTCTTTTCATATGTTTGGCGTGATTGGCACGGCTGTAGTTGTGGGTATGATTTCTATTTTCATTATCAAAAAACTTAAATTAAAAAGTATTGAAAATGAAACGATTACGTTTGAAAATAAGCAATTTTCTAAAGGGCAAATTTTCGGCGGGCTAATTTTTGGCATAGGCTGGGCGATAACGGGCGCGTGTCCTGGCCCTCTTTTCGCACAAATCGGAAGCGGTTTTTTGGTGGTTTTAGTTACGCTATTGAGTGCGATAACGGGAACTTGGGTTTATGGGCTGTTGCGAGAGCGGTTGCCGCATTAACAGATTATTTTACTAACTGACCTTTCGCAGTGAAAAAATTTGGTAGATTGAAAAAAACAACAGTGTGTGCTCAATAGCGTGGGGTTTTATACCCCACGCACAAAAATGGTAAAAAATGTTATATTTTCTATTTTTTTATAGAATATTTATCAGCGCGCGGGGTATAAAACCCCACGCTATTGAGCGCATATAGGAAAATTTAACTGCAAAAATCTAATTGTAAAAAAAAATGAAAAATATACTGCGAAAGGTCAGTTACTAAGTATCAAGAACAATTTATTTGAGATTATAATTTACGTTGCAAAACGTATCAATAGCGTGGGGTTTCGCTTCGCGGTTCTACCGATTTACACCCCACGCACAAAATCAGATAAAAAAACAGGTTTTTTCTTTGTTTTATTATAAAATTATCGCCGCGTGGGGTATAAAACCCCACGCTATTGACACACAACATATAATTTATATTGTTAATTAAATACTTTTTCATACTTATATTTTCATAACAAATAAAAAACTCAGCAAAGGCTCTAAATTGTACAGTATTTTGCGCTGGAAATGTCCGCGCTGTCACGAGGGCGATTTATTCAAAACGGGAATAGCTGGAGGCGTATATAATATGCACAAAGAATGTCCCCATTGCAAGCAAGATTTTGAAATGGAACCTGGATTTTATTGGGGCGCAATGTATATGGGTTACGCGTTAAGTTCGGGTTATATGCTGGTCGGTTTTGCGATTTGTTTGTGGATATTAAAATTAAGCCCAACAGCAAGTTTTGCACTTTTGATATTTTTGGGGATAATTATGGTGCCGTTTTTGGCGCGTTTTGCGCGCGCTATTTGGATAAATTTATATGTGAGTTATGAACCACATTCGCACATAGAAAATCACGAACACGTTGATAATCAAACAGATAAAAAATAATTTTTATAAAAAAAATAAACGCAAGGGAAAATTATCCTTTGCGTTTTTTATTTTTTTCAACAATAAAAACTATCACAAATTACAACAACCTAATTAGTTGTTTAGTTTCTATTAAGCAACCTGTGTCTTTCGCGAATTTCCTTATTTTTGAACCTTGATAGGTTGCATTTGGTAACAGTTTATTGACTAATTGAGCGCGTATATTGTACGTATGTTTGGGATTATTGATATTAAACATACGAATAGTATTTTCTAATTGTGGCAAACCATCTTTTACCAAATCACTTGGGGATTGATTTTTTTCTTTTAGTTCCACAAATATAATTTCTTGGTTATAGACTAGCATTCCATCAGCCCTTTTAGGGGGTTGCAGAAAATCTTTGTCTTGTATTACACACTTATCAATAGCATAAAAATCTACCTTGTATGCACTAGTGTTTTCAACTATAGCTACCCATTCATTTTCATTTATAAAATATAAATAAGCAGGTTCGTTACTTGGTTCTCCTTTTGGGACTTGGTCATCGCAAATTCCAAATTTTATTTTATTCGTAGAAGTTTTGCAACAAGGCGAAAAAAAATTAGTTTTAGTAGATACCATTTTTATGTTTTAATTTAATTTTTGTTAATTCATAAAAATCATCGTTCGTAGCTGCCAAGTGTTCATTTAAATAGTTATCATCCAAATCATCCAAGTTTAGAGTTTGAATTTGTCCATTTCTTATTTGATACACAACGACTTCATTAGCATCCACAACAGAAGTGGCAGGTACAAATTGGCTTATTTCAGATTTAGCATTTGGATAGTTTTCTGCTATATTTTTCGCTTCTATACACAAAGATAAATAACCAATTAAATACTGGCTATGTGTAGTGATAATCAATTTATTGTGTTCGTTTTGATTAGCAAACTCTATCAATTTATATAGAATTTCTTTTTGCGAACTTGGATACAGATTTTGTTCTGGCTCTTCAACTATATTCAACAAAAAAGCATTTTTATACTTATAAGCTGCTTGGTTTAATAAAGTTTTTTTTGCCAAATCGTCTAAATTTTTATCCTCAACTATTTTTTTTATTTCTTCGTCGAGTTGTTGCATTTGTTTATTACTTAAGCTTGCTTCCTCGTCTATACTTTTACTTAGATATTGAGTTACTACAAAAAGGGGTACAACGGATTGAAAACCACTACTTGCCCAAGACAAACGAATTTCATAGTCTGAACCTTTTATTTTAGCAATCTTATTACTTTTATCATACTTAAATTGTACATTATCAATAGGCAAGATTAACCCATTTTTATCTACTTTATCACAAGCATTTGTATATTCGTCTAGAAATGTAACTAGTGGTTGGGGTAAATATTTTAATTTTTCTGGGTTATTTACTACACTAATAAAATTTCTTTCAGCAGGCACATACATTATTTTAGGAATTTTATAGTTTTCAATTTTCTTCTCTACCGCTGAAAGTTGTTTTTCTATAAAAGTGATAGAATAATATAAGCCTTCATAAATTACAAGACTTTTTTCATTCATCAAATAATTTTCTTTTTCTAATCCTTGGTAAGAAATAATTTCTTTTTGCTTTTGTTTTAGTTGCTTGTCAGTAAATTCTTTTCTAATCAATGCTTTTTCTATCCAACAAAACGTAGATATAATTTTAGCTACGGTACTTTTGCCAGCGCCTTGCGGACCAATAAAAATGGAAATTTTTTTCAGGTCTAAAAAACCGTCATTTTCTGTATAACCCTCTTTTATAGGACCAACGTTTTGAATTTTTATTTTTGCCATAATTTATAAATTTTTCGCAAAGATACGAAAATTATAGAAAATCAAAGAAAAATGATAAAAAAATCCTATCTTGTGCAACTTTTTGCGTTTTACTTCGTTTATATTACAAACAAAGCCTTTGTTTAAAAACAAAACAAACTAAAATTAAAATTCATTTACCACAATGGAAACATTAACCACAGCCAAAGCGAATTTGGACAAAAACGGATTTTTGGATATAGAAACCGCGCCTGATATGGATTTTGTAGCCGAGATAAAAAGGCTCAAAAAGGAAAAAAATGCGGTTATTTTGGCACATTATTACCAAGAAAGCGAAATTCAGGACATAGCCGACTACATAGGCGACAGCCTCCAACTCGCCCAAGCAGCAGCCAAAACTGAAGCGGATATTATCGTATTTGCGGGCGTGCATTTTATGGCCGAAACCGCAAAAATTCTAAATCCGAGCAAAAAAGTGTTGTTGCCCGACCTCAAAGCGGGTTGTTCGCTGGCGGACTCTTGCCCTGCGCCGATTTTTGCCAAGTTCAAGGAAAAATATCCCGAACACGTGGTCGTGAGTTATATCAACTGCACAGCCGACCTCAAAACGCTAACTGATGTCGTTTGTACTTCGTCCAACGCCGAGTTTATCATCAACAGCATCCCAGCCGATAAAAAGATAATTTTTGCACCCGACAAAAACTTAGGCGCGTATTTGCAAAAGAAAACGGGGCGCGAAATGGTGATTTGGAATGGTGCTTGTATGGTGCACGAAATTTTCTCTATGGAAAAAATCGTCAAATTGCAAGCTCGCCACCCACAAGCCAAACTGTTGGCACATCCAGAATGTGAAGCTAAAATTTTGGATATAGCCGATTTTATCGGTTCAACAAGTGCTTTGTTAAAATATACACAATCTGTTGATACAAAAGAGTTTATAGTAGCCACAGAAGCGGGAATTTTGCACCAAATGCAAAAAGCCAACCCCGATAAAGTATTTTTGCCCGCTCCACCCAACAACACTTGCGCCTGCAATGAATGCCCACATATGCGCCGCAATACGATGGAAAAATTATATTTGGCTATGCAGTACGAACTGCCAGAAATCCATTTATCAGCCGAATTAATAGAAAAAGCGCGCCTGCCGATTGATAGAATGTTGGAAATTTCCGCACAAGCTGGGTTAAAATAATCTATTTGGGTTACGAGAGCGCAGATTTTTCACGATAGCACGGGGTTTTATACCCCCGTGCGGTAAATAAAAAACCTTATTAGTGTTGGGTTTTACACCCAACACACCAAAAACCTACATATTTTATAAAATTTTACTTTTGCGTTGGGTATAAATCGGTAGAACCGCGAAGCGAAACCCAACGCTAATAAGATTTTCGCACCGCGTGGGGTGTAAAACCCCACGCTCTCGCTTATTTTGTAACAAACAATACATTATTTTGGTAACTTCTTGTAAAACACGCTCTCATAATCTATTGAATAGTAAAAATATCAACCTTTCCAAGCTCTTTCTTTGCGAAAGGGCTTTTTTTATTTTAAAACTTAATAAATAGTTAATTTTTAGATTATTTTTTTATACTCGGAAAAATTATTATATCTTTGCGCTGGTTTTAACTATCACATCAAAATACCCTTAAAACTATGTATAATACAGAATTTAAAAAGTAAGTGTGTAATAGCATTGTAAATTATTTAAAAAAATTGGAGTTACCAGAGTATAGATTTTTACTTATTAGTGTTGGGTTTTACACCCAACACACTAAAAATATACATATTTTATAAAATTAAATATACATATTTTATAAAATTAAATATACATATTTTATAAAATTTTATTCTTGCGTTGGGTGTAAAACCCAACGCTAATAAGATGTTTCACCGCGTGGGGTATAAAACCCCACGCTCTCGCTTAT
>JAAFIM010000051.1 GCA_013297745.1 Chitinophagales bacterium
ACAAACTTGTTCGCTCCGCTTGCTAAAGCTACGCTCCGTCTCACTTCAAACAGTGTAGAAACTCAACGGATTAGTGCAGTTACGCGCTCCGCGCGATTATTCACTTTGTTTTTGTCTACTTACTTACGTATGATACATATATATGGAATTTTGAAAGAAAAAGATTTTATGAAGGGTCTGATGACCCTTTCTTTTGTGAATTTGCAATAATACACGATGAGTTTTTGCTAGAAAATTATGTAGCAAGGCATTTCGAACTGAATAAACATATTCAGCTACACTTCACTATCTTTTTTTACATAGATAATCAGCCAGCCGACTATCTTGATGGATTTACTTTTTTTTATCCCCAAGATGAAGCAGAATACACAAGGCAAAAACCACCATATTCGTATTGGTTATTTAATCGGTATTTCAATGGGATTATTCTACCTAAAACGGTCAAAACAATTACAGACTTAAAGGTCTTTTTTCAAGACATTTTTCCCGCTATGTTATCTATAAGCGATAATTGCGCGCCTGAATTGCAACTGTATGAAGCTCAAAAAAAGTTCATAGCTGCCGCGCCAATGATGCGTTATATGCCCCACAACCCTTGTATTAAATATCGATTTGCCAATATAAGACATCAGTGTAAAATTGTTGATGTAATTGTTAATAAATGTTGGGTAGAAGATGCTATTCAAATTAACTTCGTTGTTAAATTTGAAGTCCCAAAACTCAAATATAGTTTTAATGCTAAACAAACTGTTCAGATTACTAATTTCGCTCATAATGCATTCAAATCAAAACGGCATTTTTTACGCAAATTGATTGCTGAGTTAGATGTTCCCGATTGGTCTATGTGGGGTTGGGGTAGCGATTTGTCAGAAATTATGCTCAAATTGGCCGAAAGAAAGTGGGTGATAGAAAATATAAATGAAATTTTAACTACACCTATGTATAGCACCTCTACCCAAAAAGCAGTTTTTGCTGGTTGGCAACCTTGGGACAGGCAAAACGATGTTGAAGAATTTAATAATTTTTTCAGAAATAGCTCAATACGCATTCAATACGAATCAGATTTTGACTGTGCAGGTTTCGAAGTGCCTCCTTTCGAGATTCATAACTATACGTCAATGGATTATCCTTGGTACTACCCGCCTAAATTTTTTAAGCGATATTTTGATAAAAATCCTCACATATTGGCTATTTTTGATGATTTTTTTCCTAATAAATAAATTTTTTTCAAAAATATAAACCCCCCATACCAAATTTAGTATGAGAGATTTTATTTTTACAACCTATCAAGCGAAATTAAATCTAATATGATAATCAAGAACGGGTTAATAATTATGTTGTTGTCCTTGTTTAGCTCATTTACGACTCTATCTGGTCAAGGGCAAGGCTTTCTCAAAGATGACAACTGTTTTGGAAAAGTAATGATTGACGGTTATACCGCCTATGAAAACATTTCGCCCGACAATTTTTGTAAATTGTTTAAAGATTCTATGCCTGTGTATATAAACGGAGGTTTTTTTGGTAGAACTTCTGAAGATTTATACAAAATAGCTTTATTAAATAATACAATGGTAATGTACTATGATTTTGCTCTTTTTGAGAAAATCCCCTGCTATATAGACGACGAAATGGCGATTGGTTGGTCTGATTTATGTGATAATCTGCCTTGGTTTAATCAAACTTATCGCAATTGTAACGGATTTGTATTGATAGAAGTTGAGCCAAATCAATGCCCTCAGTTGGTATTTTTGAAAATTACGATAGATGATTGATTTTATGACAAACCCACAAAATTAAATTGTATACCGTCAAAAAGCCCCTTATCGCTTAGTTTTAGCTGGGGGATAACCAACAAAGCCATAAAAGACAAGCTCATAAACGGCGAGGCTAAAGTGCTACCGAGTACTTTTTTGGCGAATAAATCTATATCCGCGTATTTTTGCGCGACTTTGTACCCATCTTCTGCTGACATTAACCCAGCCACAGGCAAGGGCAATAATTGTTTTTCTCCCCCCGCCACAGCAGCCAGCCCCCCTTTGGCGGATATGATTAAATTCACCGCAGCGGCTAAATCGGCATCGTTTGTACCCACAGCGATAACATTATGCGAATCGTGCGCTACAGAAGAAGCCAACGCGCCCTTTTTTAGCCCAAAATTTTTAATAAAGGCTACAGCGGGTTTTGCATCCTTTTCGTAGCGATTGACTACAGTTATTTTCAAAATATCCCGTTCTAAATCGGCAATTATCTTCCCGTCGGCTACTTTCGGGGATAAATTTAATCGGTTGGTAACTAATTGCCCATCCAAAGCCTCTATAACCTTGATATGGGTAGAACTACCAGCGTGTAGCTCAAAATCAGTTGGGTGTTTTTTCCCCGCTACGAAAAAATTAATCGGCTCACAAGGCACGGACGGGATTAAAGTTTTCCCATTATCGGCAACCAGCTCCCCGTTGATGTAAGTTTGCAGCACTTTAAAATCTACCAAATCTTCCAAAAGGATAAAATCGGCGGCATCGCCCACCCGCAATTGTCCCACTTCCAACCCATAATGTTCTACAGGGTTAATGCAAGCCACCCGCAACACATCGAACACATCGCAGCCTTTGGCTACAGCGCGCGCAGCGAGTTGGTTGATATAACCTTCCAGCAAATTATCGGGGTGTTTGTCATCAGCACAAAACATCATTCTGTCCGCATATTCGGGGATTAAACCCACCAACGCGTCAAAATTTCTAGCTGCACTGCCCTCGCGGATTAGAATTTTCATCCCTAACTCTAACTTTTCGCGCGCTTCAGCTTCGGTAAAACACTCGTGGTCGGTGCTAATCCCCGCATCAATGTACTTTTTGGCATCTATTCCGCGCAAAGCGGGCGCGTGTCCGTCTATTTTCCGATTCAATCGCTTGGCTAATTCTATCTTGTCCCAAACTTCCCTATCGCCAGCCAATACGGCGGGATAATTCATCATCTCGGATAGATATTTAAGCCCATTTTCTACGAATAGGGTTTCTATATCCGCTAAAGATATGGTTGCGCCAGCCGTTTCAAACGAGGTTGCAGGCACACAAGACGGCGCGCCAAAAAAGAACTTAAACGGCACTTTTTGGGCATTATCGAGCATAAATTGAACCCCTTTGAGCCCCAACACATTCCCTATCTCGTGCGGGTCGGAGACGGTGGCTACAGTTCCCTGCAAAACAGCCAAGCGCGCAAATTCAGAGGGGACAAGCAAAGAACTTTCTATGTGCACGTGCGCATCCACAAACCCACAAAGGGCATAATAAGGGCAGGGTTGGTTGCTGGGTTGGATAGATTTGATTTTACCATTTTCTACCCAAATTTCGGATGGATTGATGGTTCTTTTGGTTATATCAACCAATTTGGCGTGGATTTTTACTGAATTATTCATTAATTGTGTTATAATAAAGTCGTTGTGGTTATTTTTTGCCGCAAAATTATAAGCTTTTCGCCAAATGGTTAAGAATTAGGGTTATTTTTGCCCGATATTTTCAACAAACAAGATTATTTTACCCATTATGGAAGATTTACAACAAATAGCAGAGTTTAGAAGCTCTCCCGAGTTAGTCCAAAAGCTGCAAGAGTACAGCGTGCGCAAAACCTACCCAGCAGGTAGTGTTATTTTAACCGAAAATGCGCACATTCGCGCTATTCCTATAGTTACCAAAGGCGCGCTGAAGGTTATCCGCACGGAAGAAGACGGCAGGGAGATTTTATTATATTATATCAAAGCGGGCGAAAGCTGTATTATGTCCTTTTTGGGCGGTTTGCACAACGAAACGAGCAAGGTAAGGGCTGAAGTGGAAGAAGACGCGGAAATTTTATTCTTGCCCACAACCAAAGTGTCCTTGTTTATAAAAGAATACCCCCAATGGTTGGATTACATCTTCCGTTTGTACCATAAACGCTTCGAGGAGTTGTTGGAAATGGTCAACGCTATAGCGTTCAAAAAATTGGATGATAGATTATTGGATTTATTAGCTAAGAAAAAATCGCTAACAGCCAGCAACAGTTTAAACATCACCCACGAGCAGTTGGCTAACGAGTTGGGAACTTCCCGCGTGGTGATTTCCCGCTTGCTAAAACAGTTAGAAGAGAACGGACGGGTGAGGTTAGGTAGGAATAAAATCAGCCTTTTGTAACCAATTTTGCCCATTTCTGTAAAAAAAGCGATAAAAATGTGAACAAAAGGGTAAATTTTACCCCAATAATGCGCTTATGTAACAAAAGTAGCTTTACAGCAACCCAAAAAGGCTGAGTTTTGCAGTATCAAATTTAAACGGTAAAAAATTATGAACATAGAACAAATCTATACGGGCTGTTTAGCTCAAGGCGCGTATTATATCAGCTCCAACGGCGAAGCGGCTATTATTGACCCTTTGCGCGAAACCCAATCCTATCTCAAACGGTTGGAAAAGGACGGGGTAAGGCTAAAATATATTTTTGAAACCCATTTCCACGCCGATTTTGTAAGCGGGCATTTGGATTTAAGCAAAAAAACGGGCGCGCCTATAGTTTATGGGGCTACTGCCAACCCAGAGTTTGAGGCGATTATCGCCAATGATGGGCAAGTGTTTGAAATCGGGAGCGTAAAGATAAAAGTGTTGCACACCCCAGGGCATACGATGGAAAGTTCTTGCTTTCTGCTAATTGATGAAAACGGGAAAGAAACGGCTTTATTCAGCGGCGATACGCTATTTTTGGGGGATGTGGGCAGGCCAGATTTGGCGCAAAAAGCGGTGCATCTCACTCAAGAACAGTTGGCAGGGATGTTGTATGAAAGTTTATACGGTAAAATTTTGCCCTTGGCCGATGATGTTATCGTTTATCCAGCCCACGGGGCGGGTTCGGCTTGTGGCAAAAATATGATGAAAGAAACCGTTGACACCTTAGGCAATCAAAAACGGATGAATTATGCCCTCAACCAGCCGAGCAAAGAAGCGTTTATAAAAGCGGTAACGGACGGACTATTGCCCCCACCCGCTTATTTCGGGATGAATGTGGCTATGAATAAAAAAGGTTACGACAGTTTTGACGAGGTGATGAAAAGGGGCTTAAACCCTCTAACAGCACAAGCATTTGAAACTATAGCCGAAACCACAGGCGCGTTAATTTTGGATACTCGCAACGATAAACTATTCGCGAAAGGGTTTATCCCCCAATCTGTAAATATCGGACTTAACGGAGATTTTGCCCCTTGGGTGGGCGCGATTATCGTGGATGTCAAACAGCCCATTTTATTGGTCGCGGACGAGGGGAAAGAGGCAGAGGCGATTACCCGATTAAGTCGGGTGGGTTTTGATAATGTGTTGGGCTATCTATCGGGCGGGTTTTCTAGCTGGGAGACATCAGGTAAAGAAATAGACCAAGTCAACCGAATCAGCGCGGAAGAGTTCGTAAATCGGGTAAAAATTGGCGAAAGTGTGGTTATTGATGCGCGCAAAGAGAGCGAGTACGCCGCCGAGCATATAGACGCAGCTTTCAGCCGCCCGTTGGCGTATATCAACGAGTGGATAAACGGGATAAATCCCCAAGAGCATTTTTTCCTGCATTGTGCGGGCGGGTATCGCAGTATGATAGCGGCGAGTATATTGCAAGCGCGCGGGTATAGAAATTTTACCGAAGTAGAGGGCGGTTTCAACGCTATAGCCAAATTTGATATACCCAAAACCGATTTTGTATGTCAAAGCAAAATTTTATCCTAATTTTATTAACTGTTCTTTTATCCCCTTATAATACGGCTATGTTCGGATTTTTTAAAAATATGTTCGCGAATGCGGAACAAAACCAAGCAGGGTTGAAAACTGCGGTCAAAAATGCTGCTTTTTTGGTGGATGTGCGCAGCCCAAGCGAATTTGCAAGCGGCTCTGTAGCGGGCGCGGTAAATATCCCTTTGGATACGCTCCCTAATCAATTATCACAGTTTAAGGACAAACCCGCAATAGTGGTTTTTTGCCGTAGTGGCAACCGCAGCGGACAAGCTAAAGCAATTTTAGAACAAAACGGGTTTAAATCCGTCATCAATGGCGGCACTTGGGAGAATGTTAGCCAGATTGTGAATGAAGTGCGCCCTTAATAGAAAAATAAAGCATATTGTGATAAAAACACAAATCCCACGCTATTCTGTTTTAGCGTGGGATTTTTTATTAAGGTGCTGCAACTAATTTTTTAAAAATAATTTTAATACAAAAGCCCACTATCTACAGCCAAGCCAAAAATATGCGCTAAAATCGCCTTTTCGCCCGCAGAAAGTTGCATTTTGCGCCTAGACATCACCGTTTCGGCTACTTCCAACGCTTTTTCTAGTTGATAAGTTTGGGTATTATCTCCCCAGCTAAAAGAGCGCACGAATTTGGGCGGAAAGCCAGCCCCGAACACGTTGGCAAAAACCCCCACTACAGTACCCGTGTTGAGCATACTATTGATACCGAACTTGCTATGGTCGCCCACCACCAGCCCGCAAAATTGTTGCCCGCTGTCCTGATAACTTTGGCTGGGATAATCCCAAACCTGCACGCTTCCGTAAGTATTTTTGAGGTTGGAATTGTTGGTATCCGCACCCAAATTCACCCAACTGCCAAGCACAGAATTGCCCAAAAAACCATCGTGGGCTTTGTTCGTGTTGGGAAAAATAACCGAATTGCTCACTTCTCCCCCAATTTTGCAACCTGCTGCTATAGTGGTTGCGCCGTATATTTTCGCCCCCATTTTTAGACAAGCATTTTCGCCCAAAAACAGCCCGTTTCTAACCGTCGCCCCCTCCATAATCTCCGCATTTTTGCCGATAAAAATTGGACTTTGGCTACAGTTAATGGTAGCAGCTTCTACAATTGCGCCCTCTGAGATAAAAATTTGGGATTTATCCCCGATAATCGTATTGGTGGGAGAAATTTCGCGCGAAGTTTGGTTTTTTGTGAGCAGGGCAAAATCGTTTTTCAACATTTTATCATTCAATAAAAACAAATCCCAGCAACGATTGAGGCTAATAATAGGAAAATCTGCCCGTATGATATTGAGGTTGATATAAGGTTGATTAAACGCTGAAAAAGTGAGAATTTGGCTAAAATTAGCGGATAAATCCGCGTTTAAGCGAGCAGCCAACAGCAAATTATCCTTGATTAACAGCGTATTAGTGGGCAAATCAAGCAATTTAGCCACGAACTCTTTATCCGCTAAAATACGCCCGTTGATAAAATAATTATCCTCTTTTTCGGATAAAACGGGTTGATATTGCAAAGAGAGAAAATTATCACAAAAATAAGAAATGCGCACATTTACCCTCATTTCGGCGGATAAAAGTTGGATTCTTTGGCTATTGGTTAAAGCCCCACAATGCAATTCAGCAGCGGGGCGGGTGAGCGTAAGCGGTTGCAAATGAGCAGCTTGCGAATCGTCAAAAAATATAATGTTCATAACTTAGTTATTAATGGTTAGTGGTTAGTTATTAGTTGTTAATGGTTAGTCATTAGTTGTTAAGTATAAAAAAGAATTTATTGGAGATTATAATTTACTTCTTTCTCTTACTAACCATTAACCATTAACAACTAACCACTATTCTAATCTTTTTTGGGAATTAGGAGCTAATGAAATCCCTAAACCTACTAAAGCGGTTAATAAAAGCACAGGCCAAGACCAAGTCAATACGCCAGCTGCGCCAGCCGCCCAAAGCCCAGCCCCTTCTATCAAGTTCATCGTGCGGTTGCGGAAGCGATATTTTGCCCCAGCCAACAGCGGGCGCGCGCCCAATAAGCCGATAACGGTGGCCAGCCCAATCATAAATACGAACATAATTTTATGTTTAAAGGGTTTATAATCAAAAAAGATATAATTTTGCGGTTGATATGCTATTATAAATCATTACAAGTTAATTTTTTTTAAAAAAAGATATGCTAAAAAATATAATCCTCAACTGTTGCTTTATTTTTGCATCCTGCCAATTTATCGGTTTATATGCTCAAATCAACACCCAAAAGTTGGAATTAGCACTCAACAATCTACAAAATGATGTTGATTTACAATTTGCAAATTTTAGTTTTTGTGCTATAGACATAGAATCCAATCAAATAATCTCCCAACGCAATCCTAATACCGCGCTAATCCCCGCTTCTAGTTTAAAAGTTATCACCACTGCCACCGCTTTAGCGGTTTTGGGTAAAGATTTTAAATTTAAAACAGAATTACAGCATAGCGGACAAATCGTAAATGGCAGCCTTAAAGGGAATTTGTATATAAAAGGATATGGCGACCCTACTTTAGCTTCGCCGCGTATGGTAGGCGCAGCAGATATGACCAATTTATTCAACAATTACACAGAAGCGCTCAAAAAAGCTGGTATTCAGCGGATTGAAGGCGCGGTTATTGGCGACGGTAGTTATTTTGATGATGAGGTTATCCCATACACTTGGCAATGGGGCGATATGGGCAACTATTACGGAGCGGGAGCTTTTGGGTTAAATTTTTATGATAATTATTATAGTTTAAATTATTATCAAACCAATCGCGTGGGGGAAACACCAGTGCTAAAAAGTGTTAGCCCTGCTATTCCTTTTTTAAAAATTGACCATCAACTAAGCTTTGGGGTCAAAGGTAGTGGAGACAATGGGTATATTTTTGCGGCTTTGCACGAGCCCAATATCACCGTCAGAGGCACAATTCCTGCTGGTAGCGGGGTTTTTACCTTACAAGGCGCCAATCCAATGCCAGATTTGTACACAGCGGTAGCCTTTACCGAGCATCTGAAAATGGCGGGCATCAGCTGCAGCCAAACCGCCACTTGCCAGCGTTTGTATAAAATAAATGAAAATCGACAGGTTTTTTACACCCATTATTCGCCGCTGCTCACGGATATAGTCAAACATATCAATGAAGAAAGCCGCAATATGTACTGCGAAGTGTTGATAAAAGCGATGGCTATGAAAAAGTATAACGTTAGCTCGTTTGAAAAAGGGGTGGCGGTGGTCAATGAATTTTGGGCTGCCAAAGGGGTGGATATGCGCGGTTTTTTTGTATCAGACGGGAGTGGATTATCGGCTAGAAATGCTATCCCAAGCAAAATTTTCGCCCAAATTATGCGCTTAATTTATAAAGACAATAATACTTTTGGGGATTTTTATAATATGCTCGCTGTAGCTGGAAGTACGGGCACATTGAGTACATTCGCTAGAAACAGCCCTGTAGCCAACAATATCCACGCCAAAAGCGGTTCTATGTCCCGCGTACGCAGTTATACGGGCTATGTGACCAATAAAGGGGGCAAACTTATCTCCTTTTCTATAGTTGTCAATAATTTTTCCTGTTCGGGGAGTATGATAAAACAAAAGTTAGAAGAGATTTTAATCCAATTGGCTAGCACATATTAAATTAAACCAATTAATTATTGGGGTTTATTTTCTGGTTTTAACCCTTTTGGATGCAACCCATACGCCACAGATAAAGCAGGGCTAAAACCTAATACTTGGTGATAATTTACCCCCGCATCTATGGTAATCCCTTGGTGTTGTACCCCCAAACCGCCGCTTATTCTAAATGGGGCGGTATTGAATCCAGTGCGTACAAAAAACTTATCTGCTGGGCGATATTCAATCCCCATTTTTATATTGATTGGATTGTCTATATTTTTCTCCAACTCTGTGCTAATCTGAACTTTATCCGATGGCAAATAAGCCAACCCTATTTTATAAATAGCGGGCAACTTGTCCCCATTGGGCAAGGCTGTTCGTACAAAATTATAAGCGTGTGCGCCCAAATGTACCGTTTTGCTCATTTTGTACAAAAAACCCAATTCTGCCGTAAAGCTATTAGCTTGCCCATAAGTGGGAATACGGGTGGATAAATAATCAAATTGTGCGCCTATAGCAAAATTAGCCGATAATTGCCGAGCATAAGCCAATCCTATTTTTTGCTCATTGTACTCTTGATAGCCAAAATAGCCTAAAGATATACCAAAAGTGCCTATATTGCCAAAAGGGTTAGCAGCGGACACATTATAGGTGTTGGCTGCACCGGTCAGAAACCGTTGTTCAGTATATAGCCCAAAATTAGCCGCAGGGAGAAAAGCTAATCCGCTCTGGTTGCTAAATGCTGCGTTAATGTCGGTAAAAGTAGCGCTGGCATTGCCCATCGCTAAACCTCTCGCTCCCCCTGTGCTTGGGCTGCCGTTTTGAGACTTGGCTTCTGCCCAAAAACTCGCTGCTATAAATAAAGGTAGAAAAAAGCGCATATTTTGAATGTTTTTATAAATTTATAATTAAAGTGCTATAAGGCTACAATTCTATTTTTTACAATTTTTTTATAAACTATTCTATCTTCACCAAAGGGCTAATCTGATTAAATTGACCACATTGTATTTGCAAAGTATAAACTCCCGTAGATAAATTTTGAATATCCACCATCAACATATTTTCGTCTATTGACCCTGTTGTGGTGAAAACTAATTCCCCCGCGGCTGAAAAAATGTAGATATTAACCGCTTGCCATTTATTGGTATCAACGTTTGGGATATATTCAGTATTTTTTTTGGATAAAAAAAGCTGATTTTGTATAGGATGGGGTTGTATTTGGTATAATGGTTGGGACTGCATTGCCTCATCTGATAGTTTTGAAACGGCTATAGGATGATGGGGGCGCGAAGTCATCTCGAAACGCACATTTAAGCTGTCGTTTGGTTGATTAATTTGGTATAAATGCAAATTTACCGCCCCCGTAGCGGTTTGGTTGTTGTGGGAAAAAGCGAAAAAAATTAAAGGTACACTCGCCCCCCCATTATTAAATAGCCTAAACTGTCCGCTTTTAGCGCTGGTATAACCGCCAGATAGCGGATATTCAATTTCTGCCCCCCAAAGCGAGGGGAATGGGCTTATTGTATCCCAAACAAATCCTATATCTATAGTGTTGGCGCTGTTGTTTTCCAGCGTGATTAGCGAATAACTCACCTCATCCCCGTGCGACCACACAAGCGCTGTGTCTGTGCTGCTAAAACCACCCAAACTGCTTGAATATGGGGCGGTTTGAGCGATAGTTTTGGTTGTTTTGAACCCTAAAAGGGCAAAAAACAGCGCAAATATAAACTTTTTTTTCATAGTGGTATTTTTTTTAGCTTTTTGACCATTTTTTTTCCCCCTAATATAATTTTTAGCTTTTTATATTACCTTTGCGGTTGATTTTCGCGCAAACATAACCAAATTTATCCACAATTAACTTATATTTTAATAAACATACCAAAAAAATGAGTTTTAGACAAGAAAAAGATTCAATGGGTTGGGTAGATGTTCCCGCTCAACGCTATTGGGGCGCACAGACCCAACGTTCTAAAGATAATTTTAAAATTGGGGGGCAAACGATGCCCGTAGAGGTTATTTATGCTTTTGCTATTTTGAAAAAAGCGGCAGCACTTACCAACACCGACTTGGGCGTTTTGCCCGCTGCCAAATCTGAGCTAATCGCTAAAGTTTGCGATGAGATTTTAGCTGGGCAATTAACCGGCGAATTTCCTTTAGTTGTTTGGCAAACAGGTTCTGGTACCCAATCCAATATGAATTTGAACGAGGTTATAGCCAATCGCGCCCACGTTATCAACGGGGGGAGTTTAGCTGACGCGAAAAAAACTATCCACCCCAACGACGATGTGAATAAATCGCAATCGTCTAACGATACTTTTCCTACTGCTATGCATATAGCCGCTTACGAGATTATCTTTAAGCGTACTTTGCCCGCTTTGCGCGAACTGAAAGCTATTTTTGATGCGAAAGCAACTGAGTATATGCAAGTGGTGAAAATTGGCCGCACGCACTTTATGGATGCTACCCCGCTCACTTTGGGGCAAGAACTTTCTGGTTATGCGGCTCAATTGGGCTATGCGATTAGAGCTATAGAACGCGCGCTCCCCTCTTTATCCGAGTTGGCTTTGGGTGGAACGGCTGTAGGTACGGGTTTGAACGCTCCTAACGGTTACGCTGAAGCTGTAGCGGCTAAAATTGCAGAAATCTCTGGACTTCCTTTTGTTACCGCGCCCAATAAGTTCCAATCGTTGGCTTCTCACGATGCTATTGTGGAAATGCACGGTATGTTGAAAACTGCGGCGGTTTCTTTGATAAAAATAGCCAACGATGTGCGTATGCTTTCTTCTGGCCCCCGCAGCGGTATAGGTGAAATCCTTATCCCAGAGAATGAACCAGGTTCTTCTATTATGCCGGGAAAGGTAAACCCTACCCAATCGGAAGCGATGACTATGGCGATGGCGCAGGTTATGGGCAACGATGTGGCGATTAATATAGGCGGGATGAGCGGACATTTTGAACTAAACGTCTTTAAACCGCTTATTATCTATAATTTTTTAATCTCTGCCACCCTAATTGCCGACGCTTGCGATAGCTTCCGCGAACATTGCGCTGTAGGGATAGAACCCAACTTGCAAATGATTAAACGACACGTGGAAAACTCTTTGATGTTGGTAACCGCTTTAAACACCAAAATTGGTTACGATAAAGCCGCCGATATTGCCAAAAAAGCGCACAAAGAGGGTTTGACCCTAAAACAGGCGGGTTTGGCTTTGGGTTATTTGACCGAAGCTGAGTTTGACCTTTGGGTGCGCGCTGAAGATATGATTGGCAATTTGAAATAAATAGCTGTTCATTTTATCACCAATAAGTTTTTATTAAACAATAAATAAGTTATGAGAATATGCTTGCGCTAGTGCCCACGCCTATAGGCAATTTGGAAGATATTAGCCTGAGGGCTTTGCGTTATTTGCGCGAAGCAGAGCTAATTTTGGCAGAAGATACCCGCGTTACCAAAAAACTGCTCGCACATTATCAGATAGAAACCACCTTGTGGAGTTATCACGCCCACAACGAGCATCAAACCATCCCCAACTTAATCAATCTCTTACAGTCAGGGAAAAAAATTGTGTTGGTTTCCGACGCTGGCACCCCTGGCATTTCCGACCCGGGATTTTTAATCGTGCGTGAAGCACTTAATGTGGGTATGGAGGTAGAATGTTTGCCTGGGGCTTGTGCTTTAGTGCCAGCTATAGTGGTATCAGGGTTTCCTTGCGATAAATTCTTTTTTGAGGGTTTTTTGCCCCATAAAAAGGGGAAGCAAACGCGGGTAAAATTCTTATCCTCTCTTCCCCATACGTTTGTGTTGTATGAATCTCCCCACCGTTTGGTGAAAACGTTGAAAATGTTGATAGATTTTTGCGGTGCAGAACGTCCCGCGGCGGTAATACGCGAACTTTCCAAACTGCACGAGGAAAAACACCGCGATTCTTTAGCTAATTTATATGCTTATTTTTCACAAGATAAAGATAATAAAGTTAGGGGCGAAATGGTTATCGTGGTAGCCGCTAATTCGGATAAAAAAGCAGCCGAACGCTGGGAAAACAACCCCAACGAAGCGGACGAAGAAACAGACGGGGACGAATAGGGCGAATAACTTTGCCCAAAATGCTGAAATGTAAAAAACCGCAACGAGTTGATGAACTTGTTGCGGTTTTTTATCCTAAAAAGCTAAAAGTTTTGTATAAATTCTATCAATGGGTCTAATTGCCAAGCGTTTTTCACCTCAAAAATTTCCCCCACTTTCACCCTGCGCAAGGCTGACAACCAAGCCCCAGATTGGGCAGCTTTGCCAAAATCATTGGCCAACGAGCGGATATAAGTTCCCTTGCTACAATGACAATAAAAATCTACAGTTGCTGCCCCCTCGTTAATACTAGGTTGAAAATTCGATAAACTAAACTCGTGTATTTTCACCTGTCTTGCGGGTATTTCTATCTCTTCGCCCGCGCGGGCGGATTCGTAAGCGGGTTTGCCATTTTTCTTAACAGCTGAATAAATGGGCGGTATTTGGCTAATTTCACCCATAAAACCCAATCTAACCTGCTCTAATAAGGTTTCGGTCAAATGTTGGGTGTCAAAGGTCTGATTTACCACCGTTTCGCCATCATAAGAGGGGGTTGTTTGCCCCAAAGTGATAGTTCCCGTAT
The DNA here is from genome assembly GCA_013297745.1 of Chitinophagales bacterium. Classification (GTDB taxonomy): domain Bacteria; phylum Bacteroidota; class Bacteroidia; order Chitinophagales; family Saprospiraceae; genus JAAFIM01. The sequence goes on from JAAFIM010000051.1 coordinate 14,006, forward strand.
AGGCTTTTTCCAAACCTAGCAAACTATCCAATCTTTTGGTAAAAGTTCCCGTACATATCAAAAGCAAGCCTGTAGCGAGCGGGTCTAATGTTCCCCCGTGTCCGACTTTCAAATTTTTAATTTTTAGCTTTTTTTGGATGGCGTTTCTAAGCTTATGCACCACATCAAAAGAGGTGTAATTGAGCGGTTTATCCACCAGCAAACAAGCCCCTTTTTCAAAATCATAAGGCGGTTGCCAATTCCAATCGTTTAGTTTCATATATTGAATTGAAGATATTATTATAGTATAATGGTTATTTGAGTGCAAAAAAATAGGTATAACCCAGCATAAAACTCACCGCGTGGCTTTGTACAGACGCACGGGTTTGTTGAGTACCTTGTAAAAACAGGTTGTATTGTGGTTCGGAAAAATTAACCAACTCTCTAACTTTTCGCCTATAAGCGGCAGAGTAGTTCAAAGCAAGCCCCAACTCGCTGTTATCCCGTTTCCAAATCAACCCAGAAGACAGATGAAACATATCAAAATTGGGCGAAAGCAGGATAGGTTTATTGCTGGTGCGTCCCCTTGGCGCGGCGCGAAAATAGGAAATATCCGACCGCAAGCCCATATTTAGGGTGGTTTTGGGGCTTATTTGGGTAGAAACTCCCAGCCCAGCGTTGAATACATCGTTGGCAAAATGATAAAAAGATAAAAAATCGCGCTTTTCATCGCTTAAATTGCTGGGAAAGAATGGTTGTACGCTATCGGCGGCTATCATTTTGTAAAATGCCAAAGGGAAAAAGTACTCAACAGCTGCACTTATAGCCCATTTTGAGGGTTTATTTTCTTTATTTTGGGGCTGGTATCTACCCCCCGCGGCAAAAGATAGGGGCGTTTTAAAATTGCTGTTGATATTGGTAGCTTGCGCGAATAAAACCCCGTTGGTATTCCCCTCTATATTTTGGAAGCTAATCTCCCGCTTTATCTTAGCCCAACCCGCCACACCCATAGAGGGTAATGTTGCCACCAGCCCCAGTTTCCAATCCCGCCAGCGGCCGTGTAGGGCTAATTTATTCACGTTTGTAACGTTATTTAACCTCATTTCATCCCTATATCCAAACTCGCTGACAAATACTTCGTCGTCAAAATAGGCGGCGCGGGTGCTAATATCGAAAATATACCGTTGGTTGCGGTAACTAAAGAAGGTAGACCAGCCCAAAGCCCAATTTTGGTTAAGTTGGTATCCTGCGCCCACTCCCGCCCATATCTCATTTAGTTGGTTTTGGTAAGTCACGGAAGCGAGATAATCCTCTTCGCCTGTATGTTGGGGGATAACATCGTAACTGTTGCGGATATTGCGGTTCATATCCCAGTTGGCGGATTGGCGAGTAAGGATTAAAAAACCAAATTTCAACCTTTTGGCTGGTTTATGGGTGAGTAATGCGCCCGTCATCTGCGGATATAATGTCAATCGCCGCGAGCGCAAATCTATCCCCTCTCCCGCCCCGTTTTTTAGGAATAAAGATTCGTACCGATAAGCGTCCGCGTTGGTGGAAAGATGGCTTTTTTCGGCATAAGCCAAAGCGGCTGGATTATAAAACACAGCACTATTTTCAGTTTCGCCATAAACTAAAGTACCCCCCAAAGCTATCCCCTTAATACTCGGTTGTTGAGTCCAATAATGTGTATCTTGTCCTTGCAAGGGTAAAGATAATGATGCCGAAACAATAAAAAAGCTACAAGCTAAATTTTCTTTAAATTTCAAAATATATATGTTATAAGTCCGAAAAAATAAGGCTACCCAATCTAATCATTGTGGCGCCATAACGCAAAGCAAGCTCATAATCGCTGGACATTCCCATAGATAATTGGCTAAAATAAGCTTTTTCGGCAAAATAATCCGTTTTTATTTTTTTAAAATAAGCTTGTAATTGGCTAAAATCTTTTTCTATCCTATCTTTGCGCTCCGTATTGCTCGCCATACCCATTATACCGCAAATTTCTATATTTTGTAATTGGGCATATTCAGCAGATGCCAACATCTCAACGGCTTCTTGGTATTCAAACCCGAACTTGGTTTCTTCTTCTGCCACGTGAAATTGCAGCAAGCAACGAATCACCCGCCCATTTCTTTCCCCTTGTTTGTTGATTTCTTGCAATAGTTTCAAACTATCCACAGATTGGATTAAATGGATAAATGGGGCGATTTGTTTAACTTTGTTCGTTTGCAAATGTCCTATAAAATGCCATTCAATATCGGCAGGCAATAAGTCCTTTTTAGCCAATAAATCTTGTACTTTGTTTTCCCCAAAAACCCGCTGCCCTGATTCGTATAATCTCATTACGTGCTCATTGGGTTGATATTTAGAAACCGCTATCATATTGACCCCTTCGGGCAGGGTGTTTTTTATCTTTATAAAGTTATTCATGGTCGAATTTTATCCTAATTTTAAACATAAAACCATTTTTAAATACAGTGGACAATAAAATCATCAACGGGAAAGAAATTTCCAACCAATTACAAACCGAACTGCGCCAACGCTGGGAAAATTGGGCACAAAATCATCCCGCTGCTTTGCTGCGCCCGCCGCATCTGGTGGCTGTTTTGGTAGGCAATAATCCCGCTTCAGAAGCTTATGTGGGCAACAAAGCCAAAGCTTGCGCTTTTGTGGGGTTCAAATCTACCTTATTACATTTTGAAACAGATATTAGCCAAGCTGACTTATTGTCCGAGATAGAAAAATTAAACCAACGGGCTGACATAGACGGTTTTATCGTACAGTTGCCTTTGCCTGCTCATATTGACGAGCAACAAATCATAAGCGCAATACACCCAGACAAAGATATTGACGGTTTTCATCCGCTTAATTTGGGCAAAATCATCTTGGGTAAAGCTCAATTTATCCCCGCTACCCCGTTGGGAATTTTAGAATTGTTGCGGGTTGCCCAAATAGAAACAAAAGGGAAAAAAGTGGTGGTGGTTGGACGCAGCAATATAGTGGGCACTCCTATCAGTTTGTTATTATCTAGAAACACAGCAGTGGGCAACAGCACTGTCACCCTTTGCCATAGCCACACCGCGAATTTAAAAGAAGAAACCCTACAAGCGGATATTTTAATCGCTGCTATAGGCCGCCCTCTTTTTATCAAAGCGGATATGGTCAAACCTGGCGCGGTGGTGATAGATGTGGGGATAAATTCGGTTTCAGATGTTAGCCAAAAACGAGGGTTTAGATTGGTAGGCGATGTAGATTTTGAGGCGGTTTTTCCCATAGCATCAAAAATAACCCCTGTGCCTGGTGGGGTCGGCGCGATGACCGTAACAGCGTTATTATTGAATACTTGGGCTGCTTTTATGGCTAATCAGGGGATTAAAATATAAAAATGGGTAAAAAATGCTGCAAAACAACAAAAAAATTTTGTGGTTTACAAATAAAAGCTACTTTTGTGGCATAAATTTTATCTTTAACCAATTATTTTCTGTGTTAAAGTTATGATTGATAGACTATATTTACAAATAATAACCTTATGGGTATCAGAATAGGCGCTTGGGACTGCAATAAATGCGGGCATAAAAAAATATACGGGTTAGAGAAAAAATGTACACAATGTGGCAGCCCCCGCCCCGAAGATGTGGTTTTTTATCTGCCCGAAGATGCGGGGTATGTTAGCGATGAAAAAATTATCGCCGAAGCTGAAGCAGGCGCAGATTGGATTTGTAGCTATTGCAACGCACATAATCCTCATACAGAAACCCATTGCCAAAGTTGTGGCAACGATAGGGATAAAAAAGAAGACGCTAGCATACAAGAAATTGAATACGGATTGGATGATGTACCGCGCGAAAATATCCAAAAACGGGCGAAATTCGAAACGGTATCAAATTCAAATAATTTATCAAATTCCAACCCGACCGACACAAACGACAGCAGCGCCAATGATTGGTGGGCAACTCAAAAAAAATCATTTATCGTATTGGCAATTTTAGCCGTTTTGGGGATAATTATAGCCTGCTTAGCGATAAAAAAAGATATTGATTTAACAGTGGTTGCTTTTCAATGGGAACGGGATATTTATACAGAAGAATATAAAGAGGTACAGGATGAAGATTGGTCTTTGCCTGCTAATGCGCGGCTTATCAGCAGCCACGAAGCCATACATCATTATGATAAAGTGTTTGATGGATACGAAACTAAAACCCGCACAGTGCGCGTGTCCGATGGCACAGAACGGTATAAATGTGGCACCACCAGCAAAGGAAATGGTGCATTTAAGGATAAATACTGCACCCGAACTAAATACCGCAGCAAAACTGAAAACTATCAAGAAAAAAAGTATAAAAGCGTGGCAGTTTATCGCCCAAAATATGTTTTTTGGATTTATAAATGGGTAAATGCGGCTACTGTGAGCAGCAAAGCGCAAGACAAAAATCCATATTGGGGCACACCTGCTCCTTATAGCAACACTTACAGAGAACGCAGCCGCAAGGAACGTTATACTATAGAACTGGTGGATGAAAAAAATCACAGTTATACGGAAGAAATGCCCTTTTCAGTTTGGACAAATACCCAAATGGGGCAAAAATTTATCGGTGAAGTCAATCTTTTTGGCGTTTTTTGCGGAATAAAGCGTTAGTCTATAAAATAACTACATTTTAATCAATTCTATACTTACTTGTTTGTTTTTTATCATTTTAAATTTTTTTTGTAGTTATGCGTTCAAAAAATTACTTGTTAGCAGCCCAAATGGGGCTAAGTTTATCTCTCTTTTTGGGTACTGCACAACAGTCACAAGCCCAAGTTTTTTGGTACCACGAGCCTGTTTATCCTACGCTTACGGGCACCCAACTTTATGATAGTGTAAGGTTGAATTATCGCGCCACTAGAGTGCTTACGTATTCGGACGCTCGCGATACTTTGTATGCGCGTATTTATAAAGTGGGCGATAGTGTAGAATGTGTTTATACTGGGCATAAATTATATTTGCCTAATAATGTCAATCCTCGCTCCTATCTCGGGCAAAGCGGAGGGGCTGACGGCATCAATGCTGAACATACTTATCCCCAAAGCATGGGCGCAGCTACTGGCTTTCCCGAAAGTGATATGAACCATCTTTTCCCTGCCCGTGCTGCTGCCAATACTGCCCGCAGTAATAACCCTTTTGGCGAAATTGCTGACAATCAAACTGATAGCTGGTATATTCGCAATCAAGTACAAGCCAATGTACCCAGTAGCAACATCGGCGGATATTCGGAGTTGTTAAATAATGTTAAGTTTGAACCGAGAGAATCCCACAAGGGAAATGTCGCCCGCGCAATGATGTATTTTTATACCATGTATCGCGCTGAAGCCACTGCTGCCAATCCCAATTATTTTGAACCACAGCGCGAAGACTTATGCCGCTGGCACATGCAAGACCCTGTAGATGAATTGGAATGGAACCGTGCCCACTTGATTGCTAGACACCAAGGCGGGCGCAGAAATCCTTTTATTTTAGATTGTACTTTAGCCAAACGGATGTATTGCAACACGGTGATTTTGGACAACTGTTCTTGGTTGGGGGTTGAAAATATGGAAGCGGTGGGTTTATCCAATTTGGTGGCTTTTCCCAACCCAGCAGAAAATTATACCCGCATTCTCTTTGATTTAGACCGACCACAGGAGGTTAAATTATCCGTACTCAACAGCTTGGGGCAAGAAATCGCTGTATTAGCACAGGGCAATATCCAAGCGGGAGAACATAATTATACTTGGCAAACCGAGGCTCAACCAGCAGGCTTTTATTTGTATCGTTTACAAATTGGGGCTTTTGTCAGCACGCAAAAAATTATCGTGGTCAAATAATTTTATAGTTTATATTTTGCCCGAAAGGGCTTTTTTTGTTGCTAAAAACTAAAATATGCTTCATAGAATTTATTTCTTGTTTGGGTTGCTTGTGCTTGTTTTTCTTAGCAGCTGTCACGTAGGGCGTTTTTTTTACTGGAATTTTGCCGATTTGGATGATAATAAAAAATTTGCTTCGCGCCCTATTCTCAATAACGGGGAAAATATGCGGTTCCAGTTTTTATCGTATGCTAACAATGACCAGTTCGTGCCCCCAACAACGCTAAATGCAAACAAAGAAATCAGTTGGCAGCAGTTTTTAAAAGAAACGAAAACGGTAGCTTTTATGGTTATTCGCAACGACAGCATTTTGTGCGAATACTATCCCCAGCCGCAAAAATATCAAAAAGATACAGATATTGCCTCTTTTTCCGTTGCCAAATCTTTTGTTGGGGCTTTGGTGGGCATAGCCGTTCAAGAGGGTTTTATCAAAAGTACCACTGAGCCTATAATCAAATACCTTCCTGAATTGGCGGGTAAAAAAGGGTTTGAACAAATTACCATACAGCACGTTTTGGATATGCGCTCAGGGATTAAGAATAATGAAAGTTATATCAACCCATTTGGGGATGTAGCCAAATACTATTATGGGCGCAATTTGAAAAAGTATATCAAACAGCTGAAAGTAAAAAAAGCCCCTGACACAGAGTTTGATTATATCAGCGTTAATACCCAAATTTTGTCCCTTATCGTAGAACGCGCCACCCAGCAACCCATAGAAAAATACTTAGAAGCTAAAATTTGGCAACCTTTGGGGATGGAATTTCCCGCCTCGTGGAGTGTAGATAGCCGCAAACATCAAACCGTAAAATCTTTCTGCTGTTTAAATGCCAAAATGCGCGATTTTGCCAAATTTGGTCGTTTGTATCTTAACAAAGGAATTTGGGATAATACGCAAATTATAAATGCGGATTGGATAAACAAAACCGCCCAACGAAATGGCTATAATTATTCCAATCAATGGTGGCAAACGGGCGCAAATGATTATTTTGCTCAAGGTATACTGGGACAATACATTTATTTGCACCCCCAAAAAAATATGATTATTTTGCGTTTTGGGTTAAATTATGGTCACGATTGGCCGCCTTTATTTGCCAAAATTGCCAAGTTGAATTAATCGCTCATTTTACTTTTTATTTTATAATCCAATCCAATAATAGCTTATGCAGATGAATAATATATCCGTGCTGGCTTTATGTGGTTTATTGTCCTGCGCTTTTGCCGCCAAGGGGCAAACCACCAACAAAATTTTAGCGGATTTTATGCTAGCCAACCAATCCACACAAGGTTGGGCAACAGCTGATATCCAACAATGGCGCATTAGTAGCCAATATACTGACCAACACAATGGGGTGACCCACGTGTATATCCAACAACAATATAATGGGGTGGATATAAAAAATTCAGTGGCTAATTTTAGCTTAAAAAATGCTCAAGTTATTAATATGGGCGACCGATTAGAACGCAATATAGCCAATCGGGTACAAGCAAATCTTTCCCCCATAAATCCCGAATCTGCTATTTTAGCCGCTATCAAACAGCTTGATTTGGTGGCAGCGCAAGGCGCAAAGTTAAAGCTGCTGAATGTGGTAGAAAACACCCATTTTGTTTATAACAATGCTGGGGTTTCTGCTCGGGATATACCCATTAAGTTGGTGTATCAACCCCTTCCTGAAGGGGAAATTGTATTGGCTTGGGATTTATCTATAGAAGACCGCAAAGGGGCGAACTACTGGTCGGTGCGCATTGATGCCCAAACGGGCAAGCTAATAGACAAAATAAACTGGACGCAAAAATGCAGTTTTCACGGCAATACTTTTGGCAAATGTGGGAATTTACACGGCAATAATTTTGCTAAATTGGCGCAAAGAAATGAAGAGGATAAAAATATGAATTTAAACAGCCAATATCGGATATTTCCACTTCCTATAGAAAGTCCCAATCACGGCGGGCGTAGTTTATTGGTCAACCCAGCCAACATAACCGCTTCCCCTTTTGGTTGGCACGATATAAACGGGGCTATGGGCGCAGAATTTCAAATTACGCGCGGCAATAATGTGTATGCTTATGAGGATAGAGATGATGATGACCTGCCCGGCTATTCACCCAATGGAGGGGCTAATCTGATATTTGATTTCCCATTAAATTTAAACCAAACCGCTTCAGGCTATCAAGACGCAGCGATTAGCAACCTATTTTATATGAATAATGCTATCCATGATATTTTTTACGGGTATGGTTTTAATGAAAATAGCGGCAATTTCCAAGAAAATAATTATGGTAGGGGCAATCCATCAGGAGCAGATGACCATGTATTGGCAGAAGCACAAGACGGCGGCGGGACAAATAATGCCAATTTTGCCACCCCAGAGGATGGGTTGAATGGGCGTATGCAAATGTTTTTGTGGACAAATAATACAGGCGGCGCGAGTAGCATACTCACCGTTAATAGCCCTTCTGTAGTAGCAGGGGCAAAAACAGCAGCAGCGGCAGGTTTTGGGGGGGCAATACCCAGCAGCCCATTGACTGCCAATTTAATTTTGGTGGCGGATGCAACCGCCCCGATTAACGATGCTTGCGAAGCGATAACCAATGCTGCCGCCATTAATGGGCGTATTGCTTTAATTGATAGAGGATTGTGTGGTTTTACAGATAAAGTGTTTGCGGCTCAACAAGCGGGTGCTATAGCGGTTATTATCGCCAATAATGTAGCAGGTGCGCCTTTTTCTATGGGTGGAAGTAATAATTCAATCACCATCCCCGCGTTAATGATTAGCCAAGCTGATGGCAACGCGCTAAAAGCACAGATTAACGCAGGGCAAACGGTTAACGTTACCATATCGTCTTTGGGCGCGAGTAATTTTGATTTAGACGGAGATTTTGATAACGGGATTGTTGTGCACGAGTATGGACACGGGATTTCTACCCGTCTTACGGGCGGGCCTATGAACAGCGGCTGTTTGCAAAATGCAGAACAAATGGGTGAAGGATGGAGTGATTGGTTCGCGTTGATGCTCACTCAAGAAACAGGCGATGCTGGCGCTGATGTGCGCGGGATGGGGACTTATGCATTTTCTGAACCTACCACTGGAGGCGGGATTAGAAACTCACCATATTCTACCAGTTTTGCGGTCAACAATTATACTTATGGGCGTACCAACGATGCCAACGATTTAAGCGAACCGCACGGGATAGGTTTTGTTTGGGCGACTATGCTTTGGGATTTGAATTGGGCGTTTTGCAATAGATACGGCTTTGACCCTAATTTGTACACGGGCACGGGGGGCAATAATACCCTGTTGCAGTTGGTTATTGATGGATTAAAGCTACAGCCTTGTGACCCTGGCTTTGTGGATGGCCGCGATGCTATTTTAAGAGCCGACTCTATCAATAACGGGGGGGCGAATGTATGTATGATATGGGAAGTTTTTGCGCGTAGAGGCTTGGGGGTAAATGCTAGTCAAGGCAGTTCTTTAAGCAGAAGTGACCAAACCGAAGATTTTGACCTGCCTACACTTTGCCAAACACCTGTTACCGCCCCCACTGCCAATTTTAGCACCGCTAATACCAGCTCTTGTAATGGTACTTTTACCTTTAGAGACGCTTCTACCAACGTGCCTCAAAGCTGGTCTTGGGCTTTTGGCGACGGCAACACTTCAACCCAAAGAAATCCTACCCATACTTATGCTAATAATGGCGTATATGTGGTAACCTTAACCGTTGGCAACACTTTGGGCAACAGCAGCCGCACCTTATCAGTGACTGTACAACGTCCCAACAATTTGAGCAGTGTGAGCAATGCTACCGTTTGTTTGGGTTCTATAGCTACATTAACCGCTACGGGCAACAATCTAAATACTATTGTTTGGTCTGACGCCAATGGCAATCGGGTTGGCACAGGCAGCAGTTTCTCTACTCCAGTCATAACCAACCCATCCACGGTTTATACGGCAGAAAATATGCAAATTTTTCCTTCCCAAAATGTAGGACCAACAAACAATAATTTTGGCACAGGAGGCAATCACAATACCAATTTTACCGGCACTTTAGATTTTAACTCCAGCGAAGCTTTAACGATAGTATCCACGCTGGTATATTCCAGCACCGCAGGGGTGAGAACTATCAGCCTTTGGGATGCACACGGCGGCACAGGGAATATAATCCAGCAAATAAACGTCAATATACCCAATGGGCAAAGCCGAGTAACTTTAAATCTACAGGTGCCTAGTTCTGGGCAGTATAGCATAGGCACTTCATCCGCTAATTTGTACCGTCATAATGCAGGCGCGGCTTATCCATACAGCATAGCTGGATTGATAGACTTGGTGGGTTCATCCGCAGGGACAGATTTTTACTATTATTTTTATGATTTAGAGGTGGAAAAAGCAGCGTGCAGAAGCACCGCATTGACCGCAACGGTGAGCGCAATTGGCAATTCTTTTAGCTTTGTCAATAATGGTTTAGCGGTTAATTTTAGCGGTGCTGGCAATGGTTCGGGATTGAGCTGGGATTTTGGCGATGGCAATAATTCCACTTTGACCAATCCAAGCCATACTTACGCGCAAGCGGGAACTTATACGGTAACTTTGTCTTCCAATATGGGACAATGCCAATATAGCCAAGTGATTGTAGTCAATCCAACTGGGGTACAAACCACAGCGGGGCAAGCATTTAGTATTTCTTTGCAACCCAATCCTGCCCGTATAGGCAACAATACTTTATTAGTATTCTCACAAGCTATTGATAGCGATAAAACGGTGCGTTTATTTGCAGCTGACGGGCGAGAAATATGGCAAACACAGGCGGGCAAAGGCAGCCAAAGTTTAAATATACCTACCACCGCTTTAAGCGCTGGGGTCTATTGGATACAAGTGAGTGATTATAGCCCAACCATAAAATTATTAATTCATAGCCCGAAAACAATTTTTTTTTATAAAAAGGTTGGAAGTTTAAAAACAATTCCTACCTTTGCAGCCGCAAAAATAATTTCTTGATTATATTTATCTATAATTTTTTACAACCTTTTACCATATTATAAAATGGCAGAGAATAAAATCAGCCCCAATGCTGACACTAACCCAGACAATAACTATTTAGCTCCTAATTTTGATATAGCTTCTTTCAAAGATACAGCTATGGATAAATTTGAGAAAAACAAAAATCTAATCTATGGTGGGGTGGCTATAGCTATGTTATTGGCTGTAGGCATTTATTATTATTTTGGTATACACCGCCCGGGCAAAATACAAGCAGCAGAAGTGGCGATTTATAATGCACAATTTGCTTTTGAGCGCGATTCGTTTGAGTTGGCACTAAGCGGCAGAGATATTATGGGGCAAGAACGCGTTATGGGTTTTTTGGATGTTATTGATAATTATTCAGGTACGCCTTCTGCTAATATAGCCCAATATAAGGCTGGGATTTCTCTATTGCATTTGGGCAAATATGAAGAAGCTATTGGACATTTGCAGGCGTATAGCGGCGCTGACGGTATGACCCAAGCGATGGCTTACGGGGCTATCGGCGATGCTAAATCTGAACTTAATCAAATGGACGAAGCGTTATCCTTTTATCTAAAAGCTGCAGCTTATCAAGCCAATGGCGCAACCTCACCTTATTATTTGCGCAAAGCGGCGTTGTTGTGTGAAATGCAGGGCAAAAAAGACGAAGCTAAAAAACATTTAGAATCGGCTATCAAAGATTTTCCCCAAACAGCGGAAAGAATGAACTTGGAAGCTGACCTTATCCGTATATCTGGTAGTTATTAGTGGTTAATTGTTAGTGATTAGTTGTTAATTGTATAGTTTTAAAATAAAAGCCTATCAATCACTAATCACTAACAATTAACCATTAATCACTAACAACTAATCACTAATAACTGTATGAGTAGCGCAGACAAAAATTTATCTTTATACGATGAAAACGCCATACCCGATGCTAGCGAATTGCGCTTTGGTATAGTGGTGGCAGATTGGAACGCAGAAATTACCCACGCGCTCTATCAAGGTTGTTACGACACCCTTATCAAACACCAAGCCGTACCCGAAAGGATAAAAACGGTGCAAGTAGCGGGTACGTTTGAACTGCCAGCAGCAGCCTCTATGCTGTATAAATCCGATACCAATATAGATGCGGTTATCTGTTTGGGTTGTGTGGTAAAGGGAGAAACTTCCCACAACGAGTATATCAACCAATCAGTAGCTCAAGCTTTACAGAATTTGGCGATAAGCACCCAACGCGCTTTTGTGTTCGGCGTACTTACCCCCAACAATCAAGCCCAAGCCATAGCCCGCGCTGGTGGCGAACACGGCAACAAAGGCGTAGAAGCTGCCCAAACTGCTATCCGTATGGCTGCATTGCGCCAAGATTTACTGAATGGAAATAAGAAAAAGATAGGTTTTTAACCTTTTCAATTTCGTTCAAAATAAAAAGCCTATTCCGTTGTTGGGATAGGCTTTTTTTATTGTATAATGATAAAGTTGGATGTTTTTAATTTTTTATTACAAAAAAGTGTACTTTTGCGCCCAACTTATTATCTAAATAACATTAAAACAATGGCAAAGAATAAAAAAACTATCCCATCTATTGAACCTAATATAGTAGAATTGGGTAATGGTTGGCTCAAATCATACGGTTTAAACTATAAGATAGAACAAGCTTCTTTAAACGCGGAAATAGACAAAGCTCTTGAAGATTATTTTTCTAAAAATGGCGGTACTGGTGGCAATCGCCCCGACGCTAAACTGCTGCTACAGGATAAACATCTAAATTGGTATCCTATTCTTATAGAATATAAAGGCTATAAAGATAAGTTGGTGAAGTTAGACAGCAACGGGCAGGTAGAAAATAAAACTGCTAAAAACGAAGCCAATTTTAAAAATATCAATTCTTTTGCCGTTAATGGTGCTGTACATTATGCCAACGCCATACTTCATCACACCAGCTACACCGATATTATAGCTATCGGAATGACGGGCTACAAGGATGATAACGACAAGATACAGCACGAAATAGGGGTATATTTTGTATCTAAAAGCAATTTTGGGGTTGGGCAAGAAGTAGCCACATTTTCAGAT
>JAAFIM010000053.1 GCA_013297745.1 Chitinophagales bacterium
ACTTACAAAAGAGCTAGAACTCGTGATGACGCTTTATCCGCTTGTTTTCAATCTTGGCTTTTTTGCGCCACTTTTCTCCACAACGTCAGGAAAATTTACTAATCTTTTTCTTACTAAACATCTATAGAGAATAAAACAGGAATAAAGCAGCGCAAAAATAGTATTTATTTCTATTCTACGCACATTTTCGCAACTAAAAAAGATTTTTTTGCGGTTGAAAATTAGCACTCAACTCCAAAAACAGTTTAAGCCCCGCTTTTTTGGCTGCGTCCAGTTCGTAACTAATCGCCTTTTGATAATAATGTTTCAAATCAAAATCGGGGTATAAATGCTTCCATTTGTCCGCCACCAACTCCCGCTGACTACAGCCATACGCCAAACTTTGGTTGAAATAGGTTAAAAAATTATCGCTCAATTCGCCCGTACTAACCCAAGCCGCGAACACAAAAGGCAGCCCGCTAAAATTGACCCAATGTTCGGCAAGGTCGTAAACATACTCAAAACGCGCCTCCAAGCCTATAGTTCTGTCCCCTATGATTAAAAAAGCGTCCAAATTATCCAATTCTTGCTCAAAATGGGCTGGTGCGGGCATAAATTGGGGATTTATTTGCCAATGATAACGCGCCAATAGCTGCAAAAGTTGGGCTGAAGTGCGCGATTGATAATCCAAATGGATAGTTTTTATCCTTTCCAAAGGCTGTTTGGAGTACAAACACACCGTTTTGACCCGCTCGGTAGCTCCTATGCAAAAATCGCTGATAATGGTGGCGTTATTGACAAAAGGGATTTGAGCGGTAGGAATTAACCCGATGCGCGCCTCGCCTGATGCTAATTTTTGCGCACAACGGGCGGGCGTATCCAAAGAGATATTCAATTGATACCCTTGCGCGGGGGCATCTTGCGGAAAATAAGTGTACAAGCCCTCCAAAAAGGGTTTTGTGTTCAAATAAGAAACCGCTACAAGGTCTATAGCCTGCATATATCAACAAAAATGAAAAGATAAGTAAAAAATTTTCCGCTATATTTTTTTATAATTAGAAACTTTTTGTATTTTTGCGCGGTTATATCCGCTCAATCACTTAATTTGATTTTATTATTTATCATCTTACCAAACCAACCAACCAAAACAGATGGAAAGTAACCAGTCGCAGCCCAAGTCGGGCTATCCGTTATGGAGAAATTTTGCCAAAACGGCTTCTTTATTCACCACAGTAGGCGTTTTATTAGCTTTACAAACCTCTTGCGGGGGCGACGAGTACGAAACTGTAGCCGTCGTGGATACGATTAAAACCACCGAACTCACCCAAGGGGTTATCACTGTGGTGAAAGAAATCGCCCCTAATCAGTATGAAATTCAGGAGGAAAAAACAGTACCCAGCAAAGCTGACACCCGCGTTATTGTCAAAAAATTGGACGGCAAAGTGGATACATTCACCACCGAACAGGTTAAAGCAATGGTAACCGCCCAAGACAGCTTAGCAGCAAGAGATACAGCATTACACACAGCTTCTCGCGATACCAGCAAGAAAACCAAAACCCAAATCTATCAAAACGGCTATTCGCCAACTATGCACACTTTGGGTTATGTGTTGATGGGGGGAATGATGGGGTATTTTATCGGCAAAAGTTTGGCTATGCCCCCCAATCCCAACGTGTATCGCTACCCGCAACAGCAATATATGAACAACCAATACTCAAGCGGTAGTGGCAGCAGCGGCGGAAGTTCTTACCGCTACAGTGGCAGCAGCGCCAGCAGTTCTAACCAAAACGCATACAGTTCGCTCCGCTCCACAGCCACCACCAGCACCAGAACCGTAACCTCTTACAAAAGCGTACCTTCAGGTAGAAGCGGCTTTTTTGGGGGCAGAAGCTCTGGAAGCTCAAGCGGGCGTAGCTCTTATGGTGGTTAATATGTTTTCAATCCCACAACTCTAATAATAATAATGAAAAACCGCAAATCTGATGCGCATAGGTGGGCAAAACAAAGCTCTTTCCTGTTTATGACCGTCAGCGCATTTCTTGCGCTCAACAGCCCCGCTTGGGGACAGTACAGCAAAAATCAATTTATAGAGAATGCTATTTCTAACAACCAACTCAATCAAGGGCTAATTACCACTATAGTAGAAATTGCCTCTAACCAGTTTGAAATTCAAAAAGAAGAGCCTTGCCCCAACCCTTTGGACAGCAGAATTATCGTTATTTATTTGGATAGAACCAAACAAATTTTGACATTAGAAGAGGCACTAGACCTAATCCAACAACCAGATTGGGATGCCGCTAAAGATACAACTTTGCATACCACCAGCAATAATTTACTGGATAGAAATTATACATTCCAAAAAAATTATAATCATTCTGTACATAGTTTAGGTTATGTGATTGTGGGGGGAACAATAGGTTATTATTTGGGAAAAAGCAAACAACTGCCCCCAAATCCCAACGTTTACAACTCTCCCCCAAGGCAGTATTTTTTGAATCAACAAAATTATCCGCCCAATACCCGCAACACCTATAATTATCGCCCTCACAATGATAATAAAACCAACAGCAATCCCGATAACCGCAAAGTCACAATTACCAATAATGTAAATGGTAATAAAGTTGCCAACACCGCAAAACCTAACAGCAACAAAGCGACCAGCAGCAATAAAACTGCCAATAGTTCTAATAGCAACAAAACCGCCAGCAATACCAGCCAGAAAAAAAACAATACTCCAACCCAAACGCATAGAAGCAACCACAACAGCAGCGACGATGATTATTCCCCCGCTAACAATGACAATGACAGCGATGACTACAGCCGCCGCAACAGCGTACCTGATGGGCGCAGTGGTTATTTAAAAAATTCAAGCAGCTCTTCACACACAAGTAGTAGCTCCCACAGCGGATAACGACTATTGATTATAATTCAAAACCAACTTACTGCTATAGTAGGTTGGTTTTTTTATTGGCATAAAATAACGGTAAAAAAAAGCCTTTCCCGCAGGAAGGCTTTTTTTATATAAACAACAAAAGTATGTTTCCGTTTGTTATTATTTTGCGCTTTTCTTAAAAATTGCGTACACAACCACCAACAATCCCCCTATAATCACAATAGGCGCGAAAGTGATTCGTCTCGGGCTATAAATAATAGCCTCGTCAAAAGTGTCAGGATTAGGCATTTGCCCGCCCGACATCAATACAAACCCAAACACAACCATCAACAAACCTATGGCTATCCACATAAGATTGCTCATATCAAAAAGCATCTCCTTTTGGCTGGCTGTAGTCTTTGCGGTTTCATCCCATTCTTCTTTTTTACCAAAATTCAACTTGGCAGTAGTGGGGATTTTTTTTTCTTCCGAACTCATATATTTAGATAATTTATACTTTTTTTCTGTTTATTTTCACATAAATAAGCCCACGTACAGCCAACCAAGCAGCTAAAGGGCTAGCCATTAGCAAAGAAAGGTATAAAACTGCATAACTATAGGGTTGATTAATTTCAAAAAAAGACTCTACTTGCCCCAATTGGGTAGCCAACATCAACAACAATAATCCAAAAGCTGCCAATAAAGAAATTTTTATCAGCACGGGTTGATAGGTTTGCAAAATATAATTTTGTATGGTAGTGTATAAATTTATTGTGGATAATTTATCCCTATCTTTTTCACAAAAATATAAAAGCAACAAACCGTAAGCCACCGCCGCCGCCACCAATACCAACATATACAAAGCCCACCAAGCCCATTTGTTGGGGGAAAACCAATTAACGGTTTGTTTTAGTTCTGTGGGCAATTGAGCATTCACTTCTTCAGCTTGCCAAACTTTGCGCACAATAGGCTGTTGTTGGATAAAATTTATCAACTCTTCTTTCTGGTGAAAAAAGCTGGCTTTTAGCTTAAATTGTATCACATCAGGCAAAGGATTTTCGCTCAACACATCGCCACTATCCAACGCACTCAAACTTAAATCCCTTTTCAACCGCATCAAAGCCTCATTTTTATCCAAAAACAACACCGTTTGCGGTTTCACCGCTTCTTGCCCAGCTATTGTTTTTTGCAAATCCAATCCTTCAGCAG
Organism: Chitinophagales bacterium; assembly: GCA_013297745.1. Classification (GTDB taxonomy): domain Bacteria; phylum Bacteroidota; class Bacteroidia; order Chitinophagales; family Saprospiraceae; genus JAAFIM01. Next base: position 4,062 of record JAAFIM010000053.1, read on the forward strand.
CTTTAGTTTCTGGTTTCAACTCTACCGTAAAAGGAATTTTTTCATACAAAGCCCCCACCAAAGCCCCATCATTCAATTGATGCAAACCTAATATGGCCAAAAGCCAAAGCAAAAGCATAATTAACCCTGCAACTGCCATAGCGGGGATAAAAAAAGGATTTTTGCGCGAAAAAATGTCCATTAAGGGGTTTGAATTTGATAAAAGGCTATATTTGCGGCACAAAGTTAAATAGAGTTTTTAATTTATAAACCTTTTTTGAAAAAAAAATTATAAAATATGCTAAAACAGCCAAAAATAGCCTTTGTGGGCGCAGAATGTTCGGGCAAAACCACCTTAGCCCAAGCCTTATCCGCAAAATATTCAGGTGTTTTTGTACCAGAAGCAGCGCGCGATTATTTGCCTACTCTACAGCGCGATTACCAACTCTTAGATATTGATAATATCCTCCGATTACAACTGCAATATGAACAAAACGCGGCTAAAAATCAACCGCTTTTTTGCGATACGGAAGCTTTGGTTTGCAAAATTTGGGCGGAGTATAAATTCGGTCAAGCAAGCGATTATATCAACCAAATTTGGGGATTAGCTCCTTATCATTTTTATATTTTATGCGATAATTTGGATAATTGGCAAGCTGACCCTTTGCGCGAAACCCCCAACGCTGCACAACGCCAACAGCTGTTTTTTTTATATAAAAGTTATTTGGAACAATATCATCGCCCCTTTTGTATCGTTTCGGGCAACCCAGAAGAGCGCGTAAAACAAGCCAGCACAGGGTTAAAACTTCATTTAGGGATTTAAGCCTTAGCTTCCCAACCTGTATCTTTGTGCAATTGCCGCCGCAATTCAGCCGCCGTTTGTGTACTTCCGTCGTGGCTCCAACCCGGGGGCGCGAATACATAAGCCATTTTATCCGCCCATTTTTCACTCTTTTTTGTGTCTTTATACATAGATTTCCACTCGTGAAAAACGATATTGATAGCATCTCTATGGATTAGGTTTTTATGCAAACCATACCGTACAGGTTCTTGCGGAAGCTCGGCTTGGAAAGTGCCAAATAACTTATCCCAAATCAATAAACACATACCCAAATTTTTATCCAAATACAACACATTGGAAGCGTGATGTACGCGGTGATGTGAGGGGGTGATTAAAATATGTTCCAAAAAACCCATTTTACCCACCCATTGCGTATGTACCAAAATGCCATACACTTGCGTGATAGAATACATTAATAATATATCCAATGGGGCAAAAAATAAAGCCAATGGGATAAAATAAACCACTCGGTACAAAGGCTGAAAAACCGAACTCCTAAATCCTGTGGTCAGATTAAAATGCTCGGAAGAATGATGGGTAACGTGCACCGCCCAGAAAAATCGCGACGAATGGTCTACTCTGTGCAAACAGTAAAACGCCAAATCTTCAGCCACAAATAAAGCCCCCCAGTACAAAATCGGCCAGCTTTCGCCCCAATCGGTCGGATTAAGCCCGTTGAAATAACACAATATAAACAATACCACCCCACGCATCAATATATCCAAGCCCATATTCAAACTGGTTAAATATATATTGGTTAGCGTATCTTTAGTGGTATAAAAACCTTTTTCGTGCCAATAACTGCACAAAATTTCCCCCCCTATCAATAATATATATAAAGGGGTGGTTACAGCTAAAAAAATTAACTCGGAAAACATATTTTCTCAATATAATTTAAATGATTATGATAAATTCAACTCTTATTCAGGATTGGTTCAAACAACTTCAAACCGATATTTGTACTGGATTAGAAGATTTGGACGGTAGCGCATCGTTTGGTACTGATAATTGGCTGCGTGCCGAAGGTGGTGGCGGTTGTACCCGCGTTATCAACGGACAAACTATAGAAAAAGGTGGGGTAGCCTTTTCTGCCGTTACAGGTCAGGCAGGGGAAAAAATGATAAAAACTTTGCAAATAGAAACCAACATAGCCCCAGAAGAATTGAACTTTTTGGCTACGGGCGTATCTATTGTTTTGCATCCTCGCCATCCGCTTTCGCCGATTATACATATGAACGTTAGATATTTTGAATTGTCGGACGGGACGTGGTGGTTTGGCGGAGGAATAGACTTAAGCCCGCACTATGTAGATGCTACTTTAGCCATTCGCTTTCATCAACAGCTAAAAGAGGCTTGCGATGCCCATAATGCCGATTTTTACCCGCAATTCAAGACTTGGGCGGATAAATACTTCTATTTGTCCCACCGTCAAGAATCTCGCGGTGTAGGGGGCATATTTTTTGACCGCTTAAATGATAAAACTACAGGATTGGATAAAAATCAACTGTGGGCGTTCGTAAAACAAATTGGACAGACTTTTGTTCCCGCTTATCGCACCCAAATAGAAGCTACTCGCCATTTGCCTTTTGACGATACGCACTTGCATTGGCAAAGTTTGCGACGTTCGCGCTACGTTGAGTTTAATTTAGTTTGGGATAGAGGCACGCATTTTGGGTTGCAAACCAACGGGCGAACAGAGTCCATATTGATGAGTATGCCCCCACAAGCAACTTGGATTTATGATTATCAACCCGCAGCCGATAGCCCAGAAGCCAAAACGCTTGATTATCTAAAAAATGTACAAAATTGGTTATAAATAGTGGGTAATTGTTAATTATTAATGGGTAATTGTTAATTATTAACGTGTGGCTATTGTTGATTAGTTGCATTTTTTTAGTTTTTTTATTAAATTTTAAAAAAAAGTACGCTTCTTCTTATCAACTGATTAAATTATCAACCGTTTTTTAATAAAGTTGTTTAGTAATTAAAAGTGCCTATAAAAAAATTGTGTGCGCACTCAATAGCGTGGGGTTTTACACCCCACGCACAAAATATAATAAAAAAAAGATGTGTTTTATTAAAAATTTATTGCTGTTTATTACCGCGTGGGAGGTAAAACCTAAACAGGTTCAATAAAAAATATCCATAAAAGCATTTTTATACAAAAAAAGCAAAAAAAATTTATACAAATCCCCCCCTACAATCTATTATTAACCGTTTATTACCAATAATTAACCATTAACAATTAACAACTAATCACTACCAACTATATGCAGCCAGTTATTGATATTCAAAACATAAGTAAAACCTATTTGATGGGCGACCAAGTGGTCAATGCCTTGCGCGGGGTGTCTATTACTATCCAAAAAAACGAATATGTCGCTTTAATGGGGCCTTCTGGTTCGGGCAAATCCACCTTGATGAATATGTTGGGTTGTCTCGATACGCCCTCTGCGGGGGTTTATATGCTCAATAATCAGTCCGTTGGCGCGATGATAGACGCAGAATTGGCGGAAATACGCAATAAAGAGATTGGATTTGTGTTTCAAACTTTTAATCTTATCCCTCGCTTGACTGCTTTGGATAATGTCGCTTTGCCTTTGGTCTATGCAGGATTTTCTAAATCAAAACGACAAGCACAAGCCCAAAAAGTGTTGGAATCTGTGGGTTTGGGAGATAGACTTGACCATCGCCCGAATGAATTGTCTGGTGGCCAACGCCAACGGGTCGCTGTCGCGCGCGCTTTGGTCAATTCGCCCTCTATCATCTTGGCGGACGAACCCACAGGGAATTTGGATAGTAAAACTTCTATAGAAATTATGGGATTGTTTGAAGAAATACACAGACAGGGCAATACCGTAATTTTGGTAACACACGAACCCGATATAGCCCAACACGCGCATCGCATCATTCGCTTAAAAGATGGATTGATAGAGTCCGACCGTCAAAATACAGAAATCGTAAGTGCTTTATCCACTTTGGGAAAAATATAAACTGCTGTTTTTTTATTATGTTGCAAATCTCTTTTCTTTGATTAGAAAAGGGATTTTTTTATTGAAATGATTTAGTCATACAATAGTTTTTTTTTGAAACTGCTTACTTGCGCGTGCAAATGGATAGTTTTTTTTTGAAACTGCTTACTTGCAAGTGCAAATGGATAGTTTTTTTTTGAAACTGCTTACTTGCGAGTGTCAATGGATAGTTTTTTTTTGAAACAATTCATTTGCACGTGCAAGTGAGTTGTTTTTTTTTGAAACAATTGGTTGGCATCTGCAAATATATATTTTTAAAACTAACCTTTGCAGTATATTTTTCATTTTTTTACAATTGGCTTTTTGCAGTTAAATTTTCCTATACGTGCTTAATAGCGTGGGTTTTATACCCCGCGCGCTGATAAATTTTCCATAAAAAAATAGAAAATTATAATATTTTTTACTATTTTTGCGCGTGGGGTATGAAACCCCACGCTATTGAGCGCATCCTATTATTTTTTTAAATCTACCAAATTTTTTAACTGCAAAAGGTAAATTAACAAGTTAAAAAAACCCTATTTTTTTGCAAAAACAGGGTTTTTTATATAAAACTTATCTAAGTTTGAGCGTCATCACCGTAATTATAGCTAACATTATCCCTACTATCCAAAAACGGCTAACTATTTTGGCATCGTGATAACCTAATTTTTGAAAGTGGTGATGTATGGGGGTCATCAAAAAGACGCGATTTTTTTGCGCGTATTCCAACCCATATTTTCTTTTTCTGTATTTAAACACTGTAGTTTGGATAACAACAGATAGCGTTTCTACCAAAAACACGGCACATAATAGCGGAATAAGCAATTCTTTCCTGATAATGATAGCCAACACGGCGATAATGCTGCCCAACGCTAAACTTCCCGTATCTCCCATATATATTTGCGCGGGGTGGGTATTATACCACAAAAAACCGATGCAAGCAGCCCAAAAGCAGGCGGTAAAGACCATAACCTCGCCAGTATAGGGGATATACAAAATGTTGAGATAATCGGCCAAAATAGTGTTGCCAGATACATAAGCCAACAAGCCTAAAGCAGCCCCAATGATGGCAGATGTACCCGCAGCCAAGCCGTCTATACCGTCGGTGAGGTTGGCGGCGTTGGATACAGCCGTAATGATAAAAATAAAGAACGGGATAAAAACAATCCAAGCAAATTTTTGCGCATTATCCCCCAAAAAACTAAGCACTTTGGCATAATCAAACTCATTGCCTTTAAAAAAAGGTACGTTGGTGATAGACGTTTTGACATAGTACATTTCTTCAGCCCATTTTTGTTTTCCGTTATGTTCTACCTGTACCGTATCTACCACCTCGTATTTATACTTTTCTACATAATCTTTGCTTACGCGAACGACCACTTTATCACTCATAAACATAACCAAACCGACGATAATGCCCAATAATACTTGCCCCATAATCTTATATCTTCCCGCCAGCCCATCTTTACCTTTAGTTAGCTTTAAATAATCGTCCAGAAAGCCTACTGCGCCCATCATTATAGTAGATAAAATTAAAAGCTGTATATATACATTTCTCAAGTCGGCCAGCAACAGACAAGGGACTAAAATGGCTAAATGTATAATAATTCCGCCCATAGTGGGTACTTTTTTTCGGTTGGCATCGTTTTCATTCGGCAAGCCTAAAACTCTTTGTTTTTCTATCATTTGGCGCGTTTCTATCCAACGGATAATTTTTTTGCCAAACACCAAAGCGATTAAAAAAGAGATAAGTACGGCCAAACCTGCCCGAAAAGTAAGGAATTGGAACAAACCCGCCCCGGGTAAGTTGTATTCTTTGTCCAAGTATGTAAATAAATGATATAACATCGTAAATGGTTAAGTATTAATGGTGAATTATTAATGGTTAGTGGTAAGTTATTAGTTTTTAATGATGAATTGTTGATGGCGAATTATTAATTGTTAGTTGTTAATGGTTGGTGATTAGTTTTGAGTAATTGCTGAAAATTATATTAGTGATAGAAAACAATAAGCTTATTTTTTATCAAAATCACCCATAACTATACATTAACCGCTTGCCGCTAATCATTAACAACTAACAATTGATAATTAACAATTAAAAACTAATTCAAAAAGGCAGTTAGGATTTTTTTGTCGTCAAAATCGTGGCGCAGTCCGTTAATTTCTTGATAAGTTTCGTGTCCTTTGCCCGCCAAGAGGATAACCGTATCTTTATGTGCCAATTCGCAAGCTTTTTTAATCGCTTCTGCCCTATCACTGATGATTAAATAACGGGATTTATCCATAGCAAATAAGCCTTTTTCCATATCTGCCAAAATATCTTCAGGTTTTTCTGTGCGAGGGTTATCTGAAGTGAGAATCAAACAGCCGCTATAGTCATAAGCTATTTTTGCCATTATCGGCCGCTTGGTTTTATCCCTATCTCCTCCGCAGCCAACGATGGTGATAATATCCGATTGTTGAGCGATTTTATGTATAGTGCGCAGTACCTTTTCTAAAGCATCGGGCGTATGTGCATAATCAACTATACCTAAAACGGTATTATCTGCATTTCTGACCAAATCAAAGCGTCCTGCTACAGGTTGGAGCTTAGATAAATGGGTTAAGACTTCATTTTTATCCGCTTTTAGCAGTCTGGCCGCTGCATATACAGCCAATAAGTTGTAAGCGTTGAAATCTCCAATCAAAGGCGAGTAAAATTCGGTATCATCCAACTCTAATTGCAGCCCAAAGATATTGTTGGCAATCAATTTGGCTTTAAACTCGCACAAAGTCTGCAAAGAATAACGATAATGAGCCGCTTTACAATTTTGCAACATCACTTCTCCCCTTTTATCGTCCAAATTCACCAGCGCGAAGGCAGTTTTGGGTAGATTATCAAAGAATAATTTTTTGGCTTGGATATAATTTTGAAAAGTACCGTGATAATCTAAGTGGTCGTGGCTAAGATTGGTAAAAATAGCCCCAGCGAAATGCAAACCAGCTATGCGTTGTTGATGAGCCGCGTGCGAACTCACCTCCATAAATACATATTCGCAACCTTCGTCCCGCATTTGTCCCAAGAGCGATTGCAAACGCAAAGCGTCGGGGGTTGTGTGCGTGGATACATAACTTTTGTGCCCAATGATATATTCAACGGTAGAAATCAACCCACAATAATAACCTAAGCTGGTAAATAATTTATACAACAAACTACTTACTGTAGTTTTACCATTCGTACCCGTAACCCCTACTACTTTCATACTTTTGGAGGGATTATCGTAAAAATGGCTTGCTATCAACCCCATAGCCTTGGCTGTATCTGCCACCTGTATGAATAAAACGTGCGGATATTGTTCGCCCCATTCGGGTAGATATTGTTCGCAAACTATGGCTACCGCGCCTTTTTCTATGGCATTGGGGATAAATTTATGCCCGTCGGCTTGGCTGCCTTTGATAGCAAAAAATAAAGTGTTGGGATTTATTTGTCTACTATCTGCTGTCAAATGATTGACTTCATCCACAGAATAATTGGCAAATAGTTGATGTTTTATTGATTTTAATAATATAGAGAGTTGCATAGATTTAAGATTCAAAAACAAAAGATAATTATTCGCCCCGCAAAAGTGCGGCAATTTTTTTATTTTGCAAAAAAAAAGCCAATTTTAGGATATAAATAAAACCATTTTTGATAAAAATAGCTATCTTTGTGCGATTAAACTTTTAAAAAAAATAATTATGCGCTTTTATTTATTGATGTTATGGATAGGCTTAATGTCATCAGCTATAGGCTGTAGCAAAAAACCCGCCAACGAACCCGAGATTAAATATGTGGGCGTTAGCAAAAATTTTATGCCCCAAAACAAACAAGATTCTATGATATTAGAATTTAGTTTTATTGACGGCGACGGCGATTTGGGTAATGACAGCGAAGATGCTATTTTTGTCCGCGACAGCCGAGATAACAGTTTGGTAGCGACCTATCAAATCCCCCAACATTTGCAATCCGACAAAAAAAAATGTCAGGAAGGCACTATCACTTTGGTTATATATTCCCGTTGTTGTGTATACGCAGATAGTAGTTCTTGTTATCCCAATGGCAACGTAGGTTTAGATTCGCTATACTACTCGCTACAAATGCGCGACCGAGCAGGCAACTGGAGTAATACTATACAAAGCGAATTGATAGAATTGGATTGTAGCCGCTAATTTTTCTTCAAAAAACCTTATTTTATTATAAAAATCAAATCATAATTATATGCTAAAAATCAGCTTAGCTATATCAGCCCTTATTTTGTTATTCTCTGCTTGTGCCAAACCGCCCACTTACGATAATGTACCAGAGATAAGTTTTGTCCGTTTTTCATCGGATACGGTACAACAAGCTACAGGAATTTGCAGTTTTGTCATCTCTTTTACCGACGGCGATGGGGATTTGGGCAGCAATGAAAATGGAGTAGTCAACTGTTTTATTATTGACAACAGGAGGAACGACACCATACCTTATACCATACCCGAAATACCCAAACAAGGGGTAGCTGATGCTATAGCAGGAGAAATAGAAATTGATGTAGCCCAAATTTGTTGCATCAATCCAGATATACCCATAGCTTGCAGCCCTATAGCCAATACTTACCAGCAAAGCACTTATAGTTTTATTATAAAAGACAGAGCAGGTAATTTTAGCAACAAAGCCCAATCTACAGCACTCAATATCAAATGTTTTGAATAATGGCGGAGAATGAATTAGAGCAAAAATTAGAAAGTCTTAGCTCTTCTGTGCTGGAAATGTTGAGAGAAGAATGGGATATTTACCACGCCAACCATATATTGCTATCTCTACTTTTCTATAAGCGATTGTTGGCGTTGATAAGCGAGCGAAAAATTACCTTTATCAGCCTAACAGAGCCACAATTGGATAAAATTGCCCGCCAAGCGCACGATACTTTGCCCAATCCTAACGAACTATTGCAGACTTTTGAGGAAACTCTGGAGGACTTATCCAAACAAGATAAAGCCTTAGCGGTTATTTTTGAGCCGCTACAACGTTCTTTATACAACAATATCAGCGAGTTTTGGGCGGTTATTCAGGTTTTGCAAGACTTTGATTTTGGCACGCGGCGATTTTCAGTGGCGACTTTTGGCAATTTTTTCTCTTCCAGCCTTTATCAAGCGAGCTGGAGAGCCGAAAAACACAACAACGAAGCCAACACGCCCAGTTTTTTGCATAAATTATTGATTTTATTGTGTAATCCCCAACGAGGGGAGGTTGTTTACAGCCCTTCAGTAGGCCAAGGGGGCTTTTTAGTTGCCCTCAACAGAGCCGTCAGCCGATTGCAACTTACAGGGCAAGAAACAGATACCCGCACGTGGGCTTTGGCGCAAATGAATCTTTGGATGAATGGCATTTATGAAAGTCATATTTTCAACCAAAACAGTTTGTTAGAAACCCCTTACGAACTCGCACCAGCAGATATAGGCATAGCCAACTGCTTATTTATGGAACAAGTACCCACTGAGCACTTAAAACAAGTAGATTATATCGTTAGCCCCTTTGATTGGAACAACCTTTCGGAAATGGACAGCAATAGTTTGATTGTGCAAAGATTATTATACCAACTCAACGAAAGTGGGCGCGCAGTGCTATTGTTTCCCCTCCAAATGACCTACAAACATAGAACGGATAGAAAGTTGAGAGAATTTTTAATCCGCAAAAACTATATAGAAGCCGTTATAGCTTTGCCCGCTTCCATACTGCCCAACAGCAACAGCCCAGTAGCGGTGTTGGTTATCAACAAAAAAAAGCGAGAAGAATACGAACAATCCGTTTTGTTTGTCAACGCTTCAGCCATCGAAACCCAACAGAAAAGCAAACTGTACAAAACCATCAGCAATGAAAATTTGCATACTATAGCCGACTTATTGTTGAATGGGCGGGCAGAAGATAGCGAATTTTGGCAAGGGCATATCGCTTGGGTTAGCAACCAACAAATCAGCGAACACCAGTACAACCTTAACCCCAAACAGTACGCGTCCCCTTTTATCAAAAAACTAAAAGAATTGTCTGCTACCCAACAGTTGAAACCCATTCACGAATTATTGGGGGCAGAGCGAGCTTTGGTTTGGGTGCTCAAAGAAGAGGTCAGCAACAGACATTTGCGGTATATCAGCGCGCAAGATTTGCCCTACACATTCAGCGATTGTCATCTGGAAATCAGCAAAATGCATTTTTTTAACGATACCAACTATGAGGGGCGATTGTTGAACAAATCGGCTATTTTGGTCAATACAGATAGCAAAAGGTTGAGATTAGGCTATTTTGAATATCAACAAGAAGCTATAGTTGTGGATAAAGATATTATTGTGCTAGAATTATCCCCCACTTCGACAGAAAATATCGAATATATTTTGTTACAACTTTTTTCCGATTTATTTGCCGAGCAACTACATTTATACAAAAGCGACCATCCCGATAGCAGCTTGAGCGAGCGAGAATTTGCCCACCTACAAATCGTAATACTCAGCCCTGAAGAGCAAAACAAACTGATACAAAGCACCAAGATATTGCTACTCAAAGAGGAAGAGCGCAAGGTAGAAAATTTACGCCATAGGCTCAATTTGGGCAAACAAAAAGCCCAGTCTGAGCAGTATAAAATTATCTCCTCACTCCAACACGAATTGGGCAATAGACTGCCCGCTATACTCACGGAGTTTAAAAACTTGAAAGATTTTATATGCGATAAAGCCCAATATGGCGAAACTATCAGCCTTACAGAACCCCTTTTTCCCCTTTTTGAGGGTGAAGAGGCTGGCAATGTGGAAACTTTAGGGGAAATTTTAATCAGGATAGAAAATTTATTGCGGCATACAGTTGGCACTATTGACAATACAGGCAATATCATCAAAGCGGACAAAAGCCGTTTGAACTTGCAGCCTATGCTGATTAAAACTTTTTTGGAGCAGCTAGCAGCATTATACGCGCAAGAAACGTTATTTTCGGTGGAGATAGAAATAGAAAAAGATGCAGAAGGGCGCGAATTGCCTTTGGTCGCCAATATAGACCAGCAGCAGTTGAGTACGGCTTTTATCAATCTGATAGAAAACGCCAAAAGACACGGTTTTGTACAAGGGCGCAAATATACGGTTAGGTTTCAAGTGAGCCAATCCGCAGACGGGCAAGAGGCGATTATTGAGTACGAAAACGACGGGCGACCTTTCCCCCAAGAGTTTAGTTTTGATGATTTTATCTCTTATGGCAATTATGCGGGCAACACGGGACATTCTGGCATTGGGGGGTTTTTAATCTATCAGATTATAGACAATCACGACGGGGGGCTTTTGTTGAGAGATAATATAGCCCGCAACGACCCGTTTAAGGTTCAGTTTGAGATTAGTTTACCCCTTTGGGATGCAAAAAATTAGTTTTTGCTAACCATTTCTTACCCAATAACCTCCATTTTTTATATGAAAATAGAACATTTTATCCGCGAGTATCAGGGCGAAATTCTCTCCAAAGAGGCGGGAAAGGTTGTTTTGCGTTTTGATAAAAAACATTTTAAAGATTATCAAGAGGAAGATTTCAACCCGTATTTTGTGGTAGAAGTGCTTAGTGAGTTTCTATTATTGGAAAAGCTAAGTATGAGCCAATTTTCTACAGCCAGAAATAACTATTTGTACAATAAATCCATACGCCAGCCCGCTATAGCGGTAAAAGGGGAAGATGCGGACAACTACACCCATTTGCGCGTTTTAAAAGACCAGCTGAAAATATACGCACCGCGACCAGCCACTGCTGACGAAATAGCAACTGTGATGAAAGCGTTGGAAAAATACTGCCCAGCCGAGCAAATCGCTGCCACAAATGCAGACCCAAATGCAATTCAAGGGTTAATTTACGAGCTACAAGCCCCCATTTGGAAATCTTTACAGGAAAAAGTTGCGCCCAAGGTGATTAGAACCTGCGAATGGAATCGCGATTCAGAAGGTATTTTTGACCTTTCTCTACCCACTACTTTGTACCTAAACACGGTAACTTTTGACGAAAAAGAGTTGAAAAAATTAGACGCTGTAATCCAGCAGATTTTAATCAATTATAACATCGCCCGGCAAGAAGACAGCCTATCCGTTGAGGTAGAGTTTCAAAACATACAACCCAAACCTAAAAAAGTGAAACTTCCCCCCATAGATTTTGAAAGTTTGGCGAGCAAAGAGATTTTGGCAGACGACTATTTTTACGGCTTGACCAAAGCGGGTTGGAAATACGATTTGGAAGAATCCGATTTGTTTTATATGCTCTCCAAAACCTTTTGGAGCAAGGGGATAAAAGTTTGCTTAGTTTTGTCCGAAAGTTGTTGCGTACCGCCCGACAACGAAGAAACAAGCATAGAAGCTGTAGATTTTTTAAAATTTGATAAGAAAATTTTTAAAGAAAAAACTATAGAAACTAAATACGCAGCCACAATAAAAGCGTATCCTGACGCCCATCGCAGTTTTGAGCAATATAAAGCTTATTTTGAGGAACAATACGACGACTACTGCCAGCACGCCGATTTCAACACGGAGGATTACGAGCTCTTGCAAAGGATAGAAGCCGATGATGTTCCCGCCGCTATTTTGAAAGAAATTTGGGCAGATTTGCACAGTTTTTAATTTATTCGGGTTTTAACCAAATTTCAAAAAATACGGCATTATGATGTCCCCTTGTTATAAAATTTTGGTAAAAAAAATCGCTGGGGCTAAAATTACCTTACAGGTCAATTATTTTGATATTAAAGACGGTTTTGACGTTCAAAACCACAACTATATCTTGCGCTTGTTGGCTTTTGGGGCGTATTTTTACGATGCAAGGGGCAATTTTCAAAAATTCAACTTTCCCGCTTTTAGAAAACGGATTGAGCATAAAAATTTATACGATTTTGAATGGTTGGCTGCCCACGCGCGCAATTTTTACCAATCTGCCACCTGCCTAAACGAGTGGGAATATTTGAAGTATTTATACTTGGAGCATTTGCCCGATGATATTTATTCAGACGCGCACGATGCAGATTTTGCGCATAAAAGGGCTTTTTTTGACCGTGTGGATTTTCCCCATTGTGTAGTGGAAATTGAAGTTGCGGATAAAAATTTTATCGCTCATTTGTCCGAAAATATGTTTTTTGAAGTGTATTAAACCCCATTTTCAAGCAAATACAAATGGCTTCATTCGCGCAACATTTATTCGTTTTTAGCCCAGAACGGTTTAACAATCAAACCTTTACTGATTATTTTTTCCATAATTTGGCCAAAATTCCCGATTATAGCGACAAAATTCACCAATATAGTTTACATTTGCCCCAACAAGATGAAGATTTTCACTCCAGTAGCGAAGAAGGTTGGAGTTTGGAGTTTATCGCCGACCAATACCAACAAAGCCCACACGGGGGATTTTTTGATTTAATCCACCAGCCCACGCAAGCCAGCCACGGCTTTTCGGTTCATTTCAACAATTTGGATGGTGAAAATTATCTCGTTTTAGATTGGCGGGTTAGCGCGCGAAGCCTTTGGATACATGAAAAAAATTATCTTTTGTGGATAAATGAATTTCTACAGGCGGATAAAATCTATACTGCTGCCAACTGGTTAGGCTCTGTTTGTTTCGCCCAATTGCGTTTGGAAACCATTATTCGCCGCAGTTCCAATATAACGCAAATTTTATAGATTTTTCAAACCACTGCTGGCAAATGTTGGCACAGATTCGTTTTTGATAAAACAACACCACGATTTACGTTTCTATTACATTAACTTTTTTCTTTCATCGCTAAATTTTACATTATGCGGCAACTCAACCCATTATTTTTCACCTTTTTTTTGCTGGCAACCTGTCTGCAAGCGCAGGAAAAACCTTGGCAAAACATAGCCGAGAAAGACATTCCCACAACAGGGCAGCGGTACATTAGCGCGAGCAATGCGCGAACGGTTCGCCTCAACTGGGATGCCTTAGAGCAGGTTTTGGCGGCTGCACCTTTGGAAACAAGCCCCACAAGCCGAATAAGCAGCACTTATCTGGATTTGCCTATGCCAAGCGGGGAAATGATGCGGTTTAGGATATTGGAATCGCCGATAATGGAAGCGGGATTGGCGCAAAAATTTCCCGATATAGAAACTTACGCTGGTGTGGCTATGGATGATGAAGCCACTTTTGTGCGGTTTGATGTTACCCCGCAGGGTTTTCACGCGATAATTTTAAGCCCCAATTTTAGCACCGTTTATATAGACCCGTACAATTTTAGCGGGAATAGAAACGATTATTTGGTTTATCACCGAAAAGATTTTGTGCCTTTAGTTCCGAAAGAGTTTAACTGTTATTTTCAAAACGCCGGAGATATTAACGAAAATCGGGGTAGAAATCCCAACCCTGGCTGGCGGTTTGGAGACTGCCGCCATCGCACTTATAGATTAGCTTTATCCGCTACGGGCGAATACACCACTTTCCACGGGGGAACGGTAGCTTTGGCACAAGCCGCACAAGTTACGACAATGAACCGCGTCAATGCGATTTTGGAGCGAGAATTAGCTATTAGATTGAATATAATCGCCAACAACAACCTATTGATATATACCAACGCCGCTACTGACCCTTACACTAATGGTACTACAGGTACTATGATAAATGAGAACCAAACCAACACCACCACGGTTATAGGTTCAGCTAATTACGATATTGGACACGTTTTTGGTACCAATAGCGGAGGATTGGCTAGCTTGGCCTCAGTTTGTGTGGGTCCCAGCAAAGCCCGCGGGGTAACTGGTAGTGCTGCGCCTGTAGGTGATGCTTTTGATGTGGATTATGTAGCGCACGAAATGGGACATCAGTTTGGTGCAAACCACACCTTCAACAATTCTTGCTCTGGGAACAGGAACACAGCCACAGCCTACGAGACGGGAAGTGGTTCTACGATTATGTCTTATGCTGGCATTTGCGCCCCTGACGTTCAAAACCAAGTACACGATAATTACCACGGTGCATCTTTGCAAGAAATGGGTACATTTATCACCAGCGCGGGGCATACTTGCCCTGTTACGGCTACTTTGCCCAATACCGCGCCTGTGATTACCAGCCCCAGTGCTGCTGTTAATTTCAATGTGCCTATTAGCACCCCATTTTTTTTAAGCAGTACAGCTACAGACCCAGACGCCAACACGCTTACTTATTCTTGGGAACAAATGAACAATCAGATTAGCACACAAGCCCCTGTTGCTACAGCTACATCAGGTCCTAATTTTAGAGTTTTTGCTCCAAGCACCAACCCTATTAGATATTTTCCAAGATTAGCCGATTTGGCTGCGAATATAACCCCCACTTGGGAGGTATTGCCCAACGTAGCGCGAACTATGAATTTTAGAATAATAGTAAGAGATAATGCTACTGGCGGGGGCTGTACAACCCACAGAGATAATATATCGGTAACATTTGCATCAGCCGCAGGCCCTTTTTCCGTTACTAGCCCCAGCTTAACGGGTATAACTTGGGCGGGAGCGGCCAACCAAACCATAACTTGGAACGTAGCCAACACCACAGCCGCACCAGTAAGTTGCCCCAATGTGGACATACGCCTTTCTACAGATGGTGGATTAACCTATCCAACGGTATTAGCTACAGGTGTTCCCAACAATGGCACGGCGGTAATACTAGCCCCCAGCATCAATACCAGCACCGCAAGAGTGCAAATAGTATGTTCAAATAATATCTTTTTTGATATTTCTAACAATAATTTCAGCATAACAGCGGCCACTTCAGATTATACCCTTTCTGTAAATCCACCGTCAGCTAGCGTTTGCCCGCCAAATACGGCTACTTATACCGTTTCGGTGGGTTCAATAGGCGGATTTAGTAACTCCGTAACCTTATCTACAACGGGTTTGGCTGCGGGTTTGACTGCAACTTTTAGCCCCGCAACGGTAACCCCAGCAGGAACAGCAATTTTAACCATTTCGGGAACGGGTAGCGTAAGCCCCAACACGTATAATTTCAACATACAGGGCGCAGGGAGTACAGGAACTAAGATTATCAACGCGTCTTTAGTTGTAACAAACCCCGCACCCACATCCCCTACCCTAACAACACCCGCTAACGGAGCTACCAACATCGCCACAACCCCCACTTTTACTTGGACTACTGTTGCGGGGGTGGGGATTACTTACGATATACAAATCGCTACAGATGCCATTTTCGGGAATATTGTAAGCAGTGCGTCAGGGCTAACCACCACCACTTTCATACCCAGCACAGCTTTAGCTACCAATACAGCCCATTTTTGGCGAGTACGCGCGGTAAATGCTTGCGGCGCGGGTAGTTTTAGCCCCATTTTTAGCTTTACAACCAGCAATATCAGCTGTTCTATATTCAATGCCACTAATGTACCCCGCACAATTTCCCCAACAGGGATTAATACCACCCTTTCTACTATGACTATACCCAGTTTGGGAGGTAATATTGTGGATGTTGATGTGATTAATCTGGCTGGAACTCACTCGTATTTTGGCGATTTACGCATTAGTGTGAGCAGTCCCAGCGCAACAAGTGTTAGATTGGTTGGTAATACTTGCACCAATACAACCAATTTTAATCTTAATTTTGACGATGCAGCAGGTTCTGGGGTAATTCCCTGCCCGCCCAACACAGGGGGAACTTTCATCCCTGCGAGTCTATTAGCCGCTTTCAACGGTCAAAACCCTACAGGTGTTTGGACATTGCGGGTCTTGGATAGTGCTGATGTGGATGGGGGAAGTTTAAACAGTTGGGGATTGCGAATCTGCGTTGCGCCTGTCGCCTGTTCTATAACTTTAACCTCCACCCAAAACAACGTACTTTGTAACGCTTCTTGCACGGGTTTAGCTGCTGCTGCGCCTGCTGGCGCGATTGGCGCGGTTTCTTATGTTTGGTCAAATGGCGCGACTGGGCAAACTGTTAACAATCTTTGCGCTGGAGTTTATTCCGTTACCGCAACTGATGCCAATGCTTGTGCTGCAACCCGTTCCGTTACCATAACCCAACCGACAGCTATAGTCGCGGCTTTGGCAGCAACTGCTACAAATTGCACCCCAAATACGGGCAGCATAGTTTCTACAGTTTCGGGGGGAACGCCAACTTATACTTTCGCTTGGTCAAATTCAAACACAACCGCGAATATAAGCGGGCTTGCGCCGAACATTTATAGTGTAATTATCACCGATGCCAACGGTTGTTCTGTTTCTAGAACTGCTACAGTTGTGAATGGTTGCACGGTTACGCCTTGTTCTATAACTTTAACCTCCACCCAAACTAACGTACTTTGTAATGGGGTTTGCATAGGTGCGGCGGCTGTTTCGCCTGCTGGTGCGATTGGCGTAGTAAGTTATATTTGGTTAAATGGCGCAACTGGGCAAACTGTTAACAATCTTTGCGCTGGAGTTTATTCCGTTACCGCAACTGATGCCAACGCTTGCACTGCAACCCGTTCCATTACCATAACTCAACCTACAGCTATAGTCGCGGCTTTGGCAGCAACTGCAACAAATTGCACGCCCAACACGGGCAGCATAGTTTCTACAGTTTCGGGGGGAACGCCAACTTATACTTTTGCTTGGTCAAATTCAAACACAACTTCCAACATTTCAGGGCTTGCGCCGAACATTTATAGTGTAATTATCACCGATGCCAACGGTTGTTCTGTTTCTAGAACTGCTACAGTTGCGAATGGTTGCACGGTTACGCCTTGTTCTATAACTTTAACCTCAACCCAAAACAACGTACTTTGTAATGGAGTTTGCACAGGTGTGGCTGCTGTTTCGCCTGCTGGTGCGATTGGCGTAGTAAGTTATATTTGGTCAAATGGCGCAACTGGGCAAACTGTTAACAATCTTTGCGCTGGAGTTTATTCCGTTACCGCAACTGATGCCAACGCTTGCGCTGCAACTCGTTCCATTACCATAACTCAACCTACAGCTATAGTCGCAGCTTTGTCCGCAACTGCTACAAATTGCACCCCAAATACGGGCAGCATAGTTTCTACAGTTTCGGGGGGAACGCCAACTTATACTTTTGCTTGGTCAAATTCAAACACAACTTCCAACATTTCAGGGCTTGCGCCGAACATTTATAGTGTAATTATAACCGATGCCAACGGTTGTTCTGTTTCTAGAACTGCTACAGTTGCGAATGGCTGCACGGTTACGCCTTGTTCTATAACTTTAACCTCCACCCAAAACAACGTACTTTGTAACGCTTCTTGCACGGGTTTAGCTGCTGTTTCGCCTGCTGGTGTGATTGGCGTAGTAAGTTATATTTGGTCAAATGGCGCAACTGGGCAAACTGTTAACAATCTTTGCGCTGGAGTTTATTCTGTTACCGCAACTGATGCAAACGCTTGTACTGCAACCCGTTCCATTACCATAACCCAACCGACTGCTATAGTCGCGGCTTTGTCCGCAAGTGCAACTAATTGCACCCCAAATACGGGCAGCATAGTTTCTACAGTTTCGGGGGGAACGCCAACTTATACTTTCGCTTGGTCAAATTCAAACACAACCGCGAATATAAGCGGGCTTGCGCCAAATACTTATAATGTAATTATCACTGATGCTAACGGTTGTTCTGTTTCCAGAACTGCTACAGTTGCAAATGGTTGCACAGTTACCCCCGTATCTTGTACAGGCACGCAAAGTGTATCCGTAACGGTAGGAAATCCAAATTGTAACGGAGTTTGCAACGGGTTTGCATTCGCAATACCAAGTGGTTTTAGTGGGAATATCGCCTCTTACAACTGGTCTAACGGCAGAAGCGGGCAAACAGTAGCCAACCTTTGCGCTGGAGTTTATACCGTAACGGTTACAGACGTGAATGGTTGTGTGGCAACTGCTAACAACACTATCACCCAACCCGCTGCTATAACCATAACTGGTTCTGTAACCAATCCAAGTTGTTGTGCAAATGGAAACGATGGAAATATATCCATCACAGCAACTGGCGGAACAGCAGGCTACACTTTTGCTTGGTCAAATTCTCGCACGAGCCAAAACATATCAGCACTCACAGGGGGCAATTATAGTGTAATTGTTACCGATGCTAATAGCTGTAGTGTTTCATCTTCTCCTTTTATTCTGAATAATCCAAGCCAATTGGTCGCTACTGCTGCGATTAGCCCCACCTCTTGTAGCATAGGGGGAAGCGCAAACGCTGTTGTGGCTGGTGGTACTGCTCCTTATAGCTATCTTTGGGATAATGGACAAAGTGCGCAAGTATCAACAGGGCTAACTTCAGGCGCGCATCTGGTTACTATCACTGATAATAATGGATGTAGATTGATTTATACTGTAGCCATTCCAAACGGTTGTGTTTGCGGGATTGTGGTAACCAACACAATAACTCAAGCAAGTTGTACCAATACCTGCGATGGTGCTATTCAAATCGGGTTAACTAATGCCAACGGACAAATCAGATACACTTGGAACAACGGCCGCACTACCCAAAACGTGAGCGGTTTATGCCCCAATACGTACATTTTAACCGTTACAGATGCAAATAATTGTACGGCAACAGTTAATAATTTGGTTATAAACAACCCCGCACCGATTATTTCGGTGATTAGCACCACCAACGCAAGTTGCAACGGCACAGACGGGCGCGCAACCATTAGCCTAACGGGTGGAACTAACCCATACACCTTCAACTGGTCAAATGGGCAACAAAGCAGCACAGCAAGCGGTTTGAACGCGGGAGTTTATCCCATAATCGCTACGGATGCAAACGGCTGTAGTGTAGTGCGGGCGGCAACTGTAGGTTTGAGCAACTCTTTGGCAGTAACCAACCCTGTAGTGGTGCAAAATGCGAGCTGTTTTGGCGTTGCCAACGGCGCAGCGTTTATATCGGCTGCTGGTGCGAACAATATCAGCTATTTATGGTCTAATGGAGAAGCTACTTCGTCCGCGTCAGCGTTGCCTGGAGGTGTTTCTACAATAACGGTGAGTTCCGCAGGCGGTTGTGTAGCCACAAGAACGGTTACTATCAACAGCCCCAGCCAAATTGTGCTAAATTTGATTAGTACCCAACTCAACTGCGTTCCCAACACGGGCGCGATAGCAGCTATAGTATCAGGCGGAAGTGGTTCAGGTTATCAATTTAATTGGTCTAACGGGCAAAGTGGAACAACCATCTCAGGGTTAAATTCTGGTCAGTATAGCCTAAGCGTTACCGACGGCAACAACTGCGCTGCGGTTTCTACCACCAATATCTCTATAGCTACTCCCCCGCTTGTGGTATTAACCCATACCAATCCCACTTGCAATACTTTGGCAGATATTTCCGCGACAATTAGCCCAGCGGGCAATTATACCTTCCTATGGTCGAATGGAAGCACCACCCAAAATTTGAGCGGAATAGCGGGTGGTATCTACCAATTAGAGGTTAGAAACGGCAACTGTGTTACCACCGTGCGCGATACTGTACCCACTGCATCCCCCATTGATATTAATTTTAGCGTAACGCTGCCCACTAATCCACAGACCCAAGACGGCTCTTTATCCGCAACGGCAAGTAATGGCACAGCCCCTTTCAGTTATGTTTGGAATACGGGCGCGACTGGCTCTGTTCTGGTGGGGATAGGTTCTGGTTTGTACATTGTTAGCGTCAGCGACGCGAGCGGTTGTACAGCAATAGACAGTTTTCAGCTGGGTTCTATCACCAATATAACCGAAAGCGGGAATAATATCGAATTTGTTATCCAACCCAACCCAAGCGCGGGCGAATTTAACCTAATTTTGCAATCAGCGATTGTTGGGGAATACCAAATCCGCTTATACGATGTATTGGGTAGAACCTTATGGCAACAAGAATTGAGCAGTCCGCAGCTTATTTTACCCATTAATATGTCCCATTTGCCAGCAGCTTGTTATTTTGTAAGCGTGCAGCAACGGGGGAAAATATCAACCCAAAAGTTGATTATTGCCAAATAATTTCAAATTTTGATTCCATAGTTTAACTTTAATTGGAAGGGTGGTTGGCGCGATGCTAACCCCCTTTTTTTTACCCTTTGGAACAAAATAAGCCGTTGATTGAAAAAAAATGATAAAAAAAATGATTTTTTTTGCAAAAAATTTGCAAATAAGAAAAAAGCCCTTACCTTTGCAGCCGCTTTGAAATAAAAGCAAAAACAAAACTCTTTAATATATTTTTATAAACAATTTTTTGAATCGTAATGAGACAATACGAAACCACTTTCATCATCGACCCCACGCTGTCAGGTGATGAAATCAAATCGACAGCCAATATGTATTTTGACTTCCTTAAAAATGAAGGTTGCGAAATAGTACATATTGATGAGATAGGTGTTAAGCAACTTGCTTACGCTATCAACAAACGCACAGCAGGCGTATACTACTCGGTTGAGTATACCACAACTAATTATGCCCTAATCGCAAAATTAGAATTGGCTTTCCGTCGTGATGAGCGCGTTATGCGCGATGTAACTCTCGCTTTTGACAAACACGCTATTAAATATGCTCAAGACAAACGCGCAGGTTTAATCGGTAAGAAAAAACGCGAAGAAAGAGAAGCAGCAGCAGCGGCTAAAAAACAAGCTGAAGACGAAGCTGACGACAACGCATAGTCACTAAGCTTTTTAGGTATCATTCACAAAAAATTCATAACAAAAAAAATTCTGTTCGCAAATCATGGCAACAAAAGAAGATATAAAATTTCTCAATAACCCCAAAATTGGGCAAAAAGTAAAAAAATACTGCCGTTTCCGCCGTTTTGGTATCAAATATATCGATTTTAAAGATACCGACTTTTTGATGAGTTTTATCAACGAACAAGGCAAATTATTGCCTCGCCGCATCACCGGCAACTCTATGAAATATCAGCGCAAAGTGGCTATAGCCGTAAAACGCGCTCGCTATATGGGCTTATTGCCTTATTTGGCTGACTGTTTGAAGTAAGCTATCTCATCTATTTTTTTAACGTTCAAATACGCCTAAAGGCTTAAATATATAATGGAAATCATTCTATTAAAAAACGTGAATAAATTAGGATTGGCCAATGCTATAGTTAAGGTAAAACCTGGCTTTGCGCGTAATTTCCTAATTCCACAAGGTATGGCTTTGGAAGCCAGCGAAAGAAATCGCAACATTCTCCAACAAAAAATCAACCAACAAAAAGAGCGTGCTGCCAAATTGTTGGAAGAAGCCAAAGAAGTGGCTGGCAAAATTGCCGCAGCTACAGTCAAAATCGCTGCCAAAGCAGGTACAAGCGGCAAAATTTTTGGTTCTGTAACCAGTATGCAAATTAGCCAAGCTATCAAGGCTGAATTGGGGATAGAAATTGACCGCCACAATATCGAATTATCTGATGAGGTAAAAATGTTGGGTACTTATACAGCAAAAGTTCACGTTCATCCTGAAGTTTCTACTACAGTAAGCTTCCAAGTGTTTGATGACAAACCTGCTGCTTAATCCATAAATTATAAAAACCAAGCTAAGGGCAAACCTTTAGCTTGGTTTTTTGTTTATAATACAACATTAACTTTAAATAATTAACTGACCTTTCGCAGTATAAAAATTAGAAAAAAAATTACAAGTCAAAAAAAGGGTGCTTATTCCTGCATTATTGAGTAATTACAGGTTTAATTTAAAAGCTTGGACTTCAGCAAAAGAAGCCTTT
>JAAFIM010000052.1 GCA_013297745.1 Chitinophagales bacterium
GGTTAGGTTGAGAACCAAAAAAGCGATTAAACACAACTTTGGGGAAGCGAATAGCATAATTTGAGGGATTTAAAAAATTAGAGATTAAAATAAACCACCGCAAAAATAAGCTAAAAAAATAAATTATATGAGTTATTGGCAATAAAAAAATAAAAAAATAGAAGGAAAGCAGCTTAACTACTCTCCTTCTATTAAATTTTTAAGTTATAAAGTGGTAATTTTACGCTCTACTTTCCAGAGTTTAGTAACCTCTTGCCTATCCAAAAAACGCGGGTCATATTCTAAATAATTGTCAGAAATCAACTTAAGTTTTTGGACTTGGCGGCGGCTTTTATCCCAAATTTGCTGCACACGTTTTACCATTATGGCGTTATTGGCGCAGACTGTATAAATATCGTTGTCTTTGAGCGTATCGCCTTTGTGTAGTTCGCGACAAATAATAATATCGCCATCTTGCAAAGTTGGTTGCATAGAATTGCCACTTACCGAAAAAGCTATAAATTCGCCTTGTAAGCCTGGGATTTGAAAATATTCGCAGTCATTTTTAGTTTGCATTTCTTCGGCACTTGAGGCAAAAGCTTGGGCTGTGGTATATAAAATTTGGTTGCGGTAAGCTATAGCAGGAGCAAGTTCGGAAGTACTAACCAAATGACTTTGAAACGGTTCGCCCTCGTTATCTATCAGATATTGAGGATTAACATTAAAAAGAGAGCAGAATTTTTTGGCTTCTTCGTACTTGATGGTACGTTTGTCAGACAAATAATCGGTGATAACGTGACCTGTTTTTTTGCCTAAAATTTCTTTGGCGATAGCGGTGAGCGACAAACCTTTTTTACCTCCATTTCGGCTAATTTCCCCCTGTTCTTGCAATTGGTTGAAAACACGTTTGAAGCGTTCGTTGAGTTGCTGGCGTTCGGTACTTACACTCATTGCTGTATATTTTTTTGGTGAAAGAATGTGTTTGAATAGTATTTTACGGCACAAAGATACAACAATTTGTTTTATCTACCAAATTTTTTTACAATTTTTTGTTTGTTTTTTTTATTATTTTTATTATTTTTATAAAAAAACTTGATTTTTAGCTATTTATATGCATTATTTTATTATTTTTGGGCTCTTTTTTAACAAGCAATTTCATTATTTCTAAAATTTATTTGTATGAAAATCAGTTCTGTAATTTTTGTATTATTCTGTTTTTTGGCTCATTCTACAGCACAAAGCGATTGGAAATTGGAAAAAAACAGCGAAGGGGTTAAGGTTTATACCCGTTATGTAGCGGGTTGGGGAATCAAAGAATTTAAAGCTGTAGTGGAAGTAAATTGCTCTATAGCTGATGCTGAAGCAGTTTTGCGCGATGCCAAAGGGCGCAAAGAATGGATGCACAACACTCTCGACACCCGCGATTTGGAAGGCAGCAGCCAAAACGAACTCTTTAGCTACTCGGTGGTGGATGCGCCTTGGCCTGTGTCGGATAGAGACAACGTAACCAAAAAAGTTTTCACTTATCCCAGCAAACAGCAAATTGTGGTCAAAATGAGCGCAGCCCCCAACCATACGCCCAAAGTAAGCGGCAACGTGCGCATCCAAAAACTACAGGGCGAGTGGCGTTTTACCGATTTGGGCAATGGCAAAACCGAAATTATACAACAATGTTTGGCAGATGCTGGCGGCAATATCCCCGATTGGTTGGCTAATTCTTCGGTCATAGATTCTCCTTTTTATACCTTATTAAATATGAAAAAACGGCTTGACAGCATCATTTGGTCGCGCAAAGTGTTGAAAAAATAAATTATAATTTTTTTATGAATCCTGAAATTTTAGATGAAGATTTAGAACCCAATAGACAACCTAAGCCGTTTGAAGCCGCTTTTTCTATAGAAGGAACTTTATTTACGGTGCTATTTTTGAGCATTTATTTAGGTTATTGGTTTTCTTACGCCGAACAAGGTGTGGGGTTGATGGGCGAAATATGGATGATATTTGCGATTATTGTATGTTCTGTTTGGCAATTATTGGGTTCTTTTCTGTGGCAAATGAGCTTTAGGCGTGAAGAATGGCGCACTTATCATCTGATGTTTTGTGGGTTTGTTTGCATTTTGTTGGTGTTATCCAGTTTAGATTTGATTAATTTTAAGCTACCTTTTTTCTTTATTTTCTTAATGGTTTTGTGGCAAGGGATGAGTTTGGTTTATATTTATATTTGCTTTTTCAGAAAAAAACTGCGCTAATTTATCCATATTTTATCAATTTTATTAATATATTTACCTTATGAACAAAGATTTTTTCGTATTAGACGACGGAGAAACACCGATTAAAATTAAGCTCGCGCCTGCTATTGTATCGTTTGAATGGATTTTTTTCGCTGTGCTAATGTCCATACAATACTTTTTTTTGGCTATTATATGGATTTATTCTGCTGTTGGTTTAGTCAATTTCTTATGGTTTTTTGTCATCGTCTTACAAATTTTATTAAGTGGCTGGCAAACATTATCTTCTATATTGGTGTGGGCAAGCCTAAAAGATAAGCCCCGTTTTATCCACATAAGCGCGACTGTTTTATCTGTAGTTGGTTTGTTGATTTTTGGAAAAATCCCAGCTTTTATAATAATGGTGATTTGGGGTTGGTTAATAATTCCACAAATTTTAAGCTGGTTTTATCTCATCATTTGCTACCGCGATAGTCAAACGCGTAAAAAAGAAGCTGCACCTACAGGCTTTCATTAGCCTAAATTTGCAATCTTATAATTCTCTTTTACAAAACTTTTTTAATTTTTTTATTTATGCGAGACGACGATTTTGTTTTAGACGAGGATTTGGATAGACAACCGCCCAAAGACCTGCCGCCTGCGATTGTATCTTTTGAATGGATTTTTTTCTTGGTGCTGATTATAAGCCAATATCTAGCTTTTGTACAAATTACTTATTCTCAAGGTTGGGACGGTTTGTTGGGTGTGCTATGGGCTGGCGGGGTGCAAGTTTTGTTGGGCATTTGGCAGTTTATTTCGGCATTGGTGGTTTGGTCTATGCTAAAGGACAAATTACGCGCTATATATTTGATTATCAGCGGTATCAGTATTTTAATCCTTTTATTGGTTACGGTCAGCAATGGCAATTTTTTTGGAGAACTAAGCATTTTGTTTATCACGATTATTCCGCACGGTTTAGCTTGGTTTTATCTCGTCATTTGTTATCGCGACAGCCAAAAACGCAAGCGCGCACTTAGTAATTTCTAATTTTTGGGCATAAAAAAAGGGCTTACCAAATTCGGTAAGTCCTTTTTATTTTTCATAAACAGCTAATTATCAACTATTTATAAACTTGTTTCAATAAAGCCTCAATGCTCAATTTTTGATTGGCTTCATCCCCTTTGGTCAGAGATTGTTGTGCTTTTTCCCAAAAATTGGTGGGAAGTGGTTGAGCAACAAATTGGTCTGAACTTGTCAGGCTGTTGTCTAACGCCACGCCCTCAGCTTGTTTAGTGGTTTTGTTGTACAATAAAAGCCATTGCATAGTAGAACCGTCAGCCATTGTATAAGAAGAGGTTATTGCGCCGCTTTGCAGAGCATTTTTATCTTTTCTTTTTGACTTTTTGGGAGCTACATAATCAGGGTGAAAAATCATAGCATCACTAGTAAAACTAATATCTTTAGCATCAGTTTTAAACAGTTTAGCAACATCTTCTTTTTGTTTTTTATCGGCATTAGATTGTGCAAAAGCCATCACAGCAAACACAGCAAAAGCGGCGGAAAGAATTAATTTTTTCATACAAAAAAATTTTAAAGGTTTGGAAATTATTGTTTGATAATTTTTTGGACAGCTTGCCCCTCTTCGCTAATCAACCGCAGCGTATAAAAACCGTTAGGAATTTGATTGGTGGCGAGTTGGTAATTGTGGTTGCCTTGCTGTAATTGGATAATTTGGCTGAAAACGATTTTACCCGCAATATCCACGATTTGAACGTTGGCTGTATTGGCTGACAATTTATTGTCAATGTTCAACTGCAACACATCAGCGAAAGGATTGGGTTGAGCGCGCATTTGGAAAGAAGCAGCGTTGATATTTTCTACCCCTACCTGTTGGGCGCGCACGATTAAAGTGGCTGTATCTCTCAACATCGTATCTTGGAAAGAAATAACCGCAATTTGTACCGTGTCGTAACCTGTAGCTGTAGCCAAACCTGTTATCGCATCTATACTTACATTGGCAGAACTGCCCACGATAGACCAAGAAAGCGGTTGAGGGCAAGCACCCATTGGCATAAAATCGGCTGTAAATTGTTGTGTACCGCTACTACCCACGATTAGCGCGTTGGCGGGGTTGATATTTAACCCATTGGCAGCAGGCCCCATTATCATATAACGGTCTTGGCCTGTAGTATCGGCTACAAAGCAAATTTCTGTAACACCACCAGCACAAGGTCCTATTAGTCCCAAAGAACCATTCAATAAATCCAATGTGGCTTGAGCGCCACCTATAGAAATAGTAGAACCAGGCCCCGCTATGGCGGCTACCACCGTAAAAAAATCGGAAATGTTATTAATATCTGTACTGTCATTGATACCAGCAGCATTAAGAGCCCCGCAAAAACCAGACGCAAAGTTATCAACAAGTTGGCAGCAGGTTACTGCTGGGTTAAAATTATCATTCAAAATCGCTTGAACTAATCTTCTTATTTGATGAATGTCGTAAGACACAGGCGTAACTGCAAAACGTCCGCAACTGCCTAATCCCAAATCCATAACGGGGAAAGTTCCGTCTGTATCCACGTAAACAATAGCCGCGCCGCCGCCGTCTGTTGCATCTTCATCTGGGTTAGTAATCAAAAACTCAGTATTGGGCAAACCGCTCGGATTGGTTGTGAATACGGGCGCAGGAACAGTGCCATTATCGGCTATTCCTATAGGTTGCATACTGCCTGACAAACGCCCTGCTACCGCTGTAGAGCATTGAGCTTGTGCCATTTGCACAGATAACAAAAGTGCAAGAATGGATAAAAATTTTCTCATTGTATAAATTTTAATGTTTTGAAAAATAAATAAAGCAAAATTTACAAGATAAGTATAAACATTTGCGAACACTTATCTATAGATATTTTCCCTACGCAATATAGAGGAGGGTATTTTTTCTTTATGTGGTCTTAGATAGTGATAACTATCCTTTACCGTATGGGTGCATAAACATTCCCAATTTATATTTTTTGGATGAGGAATGCTATGTTTTTCCATAAAATCAAAAATATATTTTAAATGTTTAAGTGAAAGTGGGGAATTATCTTCTCTATAACTTCCCGCAATAGCAATTTCTTCACCAACAACTTCATAAACTAACGCTAACAAATCCAAGATTATGAGGTTGCTGTGATAGTATAGTTTGGATAATCTATTGAAAATATCCACATCATTTAGATAATTGAAATAGTTCCCCTGATGGGGTGGCACTGGAAGTTTTTTATAAACTTTGTAGAATGGGGCTGTGGGCAAATTCATTTCTTCTTCCATAAACATATAATCTAAGACTTCAAAGCTCCATACATCTATATATTCGCAAGATATAAAGTCCCAGAGTTTATCTAGAATTAAACTCCATTCTAAATGTTGCAAATTGAAGTGTTCTATGGCAGATTCAAAACAGCAAATACTGTACACAAAACGCGCTTCAATAGAGAGATTTTCAAATTTTTCAATCATAGCAATAAAAAGCGAAATACGCGCCGCAAAAATACGAAAAAAACCTAATTGCGTAAAACAATTAGGCTTTATAACCTCAAAAATAAAAGAATTATTTTACAAAAATCTCAGCACGGCGGTCGTTTGGATTGTCTTTGCCATCGCCTTTGGCAGTACTATTCGCACCAAAAGGTAGAATTTCTATTCGGTCGCCTTTAATTCCTTTCATAACTAAATAGTTGCGTACAATGACAGCTCTATCCATAGAAAGCTTTTGATTTACATTTTTATCCCCGCTGGTAGAAGCGTGTCCGTATACGTAAATGTCAACTTTGGTATCTTTTTGGAAGGTAGGAATTAAGGCATCCAAACGGGATTGATTAACCTTATCCAATACTGAAGAACCATTTTGGAAATCTACTTCACCCATTTTTTTAAACTCTGGGCTTTTTTCCCCAATTTTTTTGCGGATTTCTTCCAATTCGCGCTCGTGGCGGTCTAATTGTTCTTGCGTTTTCTGGTTAATGGCTTTTTGCGCGGCTAAATCTGCCTGCATTTTGCTAATTTCGCTGGTATTTTTGTTCGTTTGTTCTTTAACGGTATTCAGTTCGTTGGTGGTGTTGATTTGTTGCTGGTTCAAACTATCCACGCGGGTGCGAGTTTCTGCCAATTGCTTTTCGGTGAGCAACTGCTGCGCTTTCATATCAGCTATAGCGGTTTCCATCGCTTTGGTTTTTTCATCGTCGCCTCTATTTCTACCGAATTTGAACCGAACCATAAACTCGTGTTGAGTGCCAAGATTAGCGTTCATTTGCGCATCTATTCCAAACTCAAAACTGTAACCGAAGAAAATTTGCTCTTTTATATCTACGCCCAAAGTACTCATCAATGCTGAAGTGGCCACTGTGTTATTGCTCGAGCGATAACCTAAGCCCAAGTAAACAAATTTGCGCCAATTGGCTAAAACACTACCCTCTATTTGGAAAGGAATACCTTGTATATGCCGCACCAAAACTGTAGGCTGTAGGTCAAAATCTTTATTCAAATTGAACAAATAACTGCCCGAAAACAACCAATGGCGGGTGTTGATGTAGCGAATTGCGCTGCTGTCGTTGTTTTCTACATATTTCAACGGATTGTTCAAACCCTGAAGCATAGAAATCCCCACGTGCAAGTTTTTCCATTGATAATCCAACCCTGAACTAAAGTCAAAAGCTGTACCTGTAGCATTAGAACCTGCCAATTGCGGGTCGCTGGGGTTGGAAACTGTAGCATCGGCAAAAGCAAATCTTTGGTTGATAACCCCCAAAGAAATCCCCATAGAAAGCCCATGTTTGTAATCTTTGCTGAACGGAACGTGATAAGCGCAAGTTGCCAAACCGCCTATTTTGTTGATAATGTGGGTTCTATCGCTGTACAAAAGCCCCCCAACACCCAAGCGGGTATTTTTGACTGGAGTTTCCGCGCTCAACATTCCCGTAACGGGCGAATTGGCTATGTTCGTCCATTGGCGTTTGAAATTGACGTTTAATGTGCCATAATCATTTTGCCCTGTGCGCGCTGGATTGTACAAATAAGGGTTATAAATGTATTGGTTGATAACAGGCAACTGCTGCGCTTGCGCGTTTGTCCCTGCTGCCGCCAATAGAGAAAAAGCTAGGTGTTTTATAAATTTATTTTGCATAATTGTCGTATTTTAAAATAAAAAGCCAACTTGATAAAGTGTTGAAAAATACCCAACAAGTTGGCTTTTTTATTCATAAAAGGAAAAAGTTTAGCGTTTGAGGGTTACAGCACCACTAAATTCGCGGTCTTGAGTGCGCAACACATACCAATAAGTACCGTCGGGCAATTCGCGTCCGTTTTGCGTTCCGTTCCAATCGTTGGCATAATTCTCCGTTCTCAACACTTCCAACCCTCCGCGAGAATAAACCACCAAAGTATAAGGCGCAAAATTTTGTAAGAAACCTATCTCCCAAGTATCATTAACACCGTCATTGTTGGGGGTGAATAAATCCACAAATTTGGGCTGCAAACTTGGCAACACTTCTATATTAACCTTTTTCTCCAAAACACAACCTAATGCGTTGGTAATAAACACCGAATAATCATAAGTTCCTTGCGGCGCGCCGATAAATAATGGCGTTGGCGAGTTGGCATCGCTCAAATAAGTAGCTGGCGACCATTGGAATAAAGTGCCTCCCGTTGCAAATAATTGTAAAACCTCCCCTTGTCTAACTGAAGTATCCGCTATAATAGTGGTTGCAGGTGCAGCATTTACTACAGCGTTGGTAGAAAGTGTTACCGCGCAGTTGCCGATAGAAACCGCCACGTTGTAAGTTCCCGCATAGGTAGAATCTACATTTGGAACTAAAGGATTTCTATCCGTAGAGCTAAATCCATTGGGACCAGACCAAGCATAATTTGCACCAAATACCTGTTGGGTCATCAACTCAAGCGTAGAACCCGCGCAAAGAGGGCTATTGCTTGAAGCAAAAGCAGCATTGGGCAAGGCGTTGATTTGTACTAAAGTAGAAAGTGGATTAGACTCGCAACCTGTAGTATTATCTGTAGCGATAACTGTGAATAAACCCTGTTGGTCGTTTTCTGAAACGTTGTTGATAACCACACTTGCGCCTGTAGTGGTAAATCCGTTGGGACCTGACCAAGCAAAACTAGCATTGGCTACACTCGGCGCAGTCAAAGTTAGATTTTCTGTTTCGCACAATGGACTGTTATTGCCAATCGCACCCGTCAAAGTTGGTGCAGCATTAACCACAACGTTGGTAGAAACTACAGGAGAATTACAACCATTGAGCGATACTCTCAAGTTATAATTGCCGCCTTGTGCTGCCGTAGCTTCTGGTATAATAATCGTTTGTCCTGTTTGTGAGAATGGGGTTACATTCGTCCAAGTATAAACCGCTCCCGTGATAGTAGTTGGGCTTTGTAAAATTAAATCCTCGCCCTCGCAAATGGGGCTGTTGCTAACAATAACTGGCGCAACTGGAGTGGGATTAACCGTTCCAAAGGCTGGTACTCTTGCCGAAGCGCAACCATTTACAGTTTCTGAAACGAAGAAAGTATAATTGCCTGCTGCCAATGTGCCCGCATTATAGGAATTTCCTGTTGCAGTTACCACGCTTGTGGTTGAGTTTAAATACCAAGACAAAGTTCCGCCCGCTCCAAACCCGTTGAATATCAACGCGTTACCCTCGCATACTGAAGTTGCGTTGGCTGTTGGTGCGCTTGGCAAAGCGTTTACTGTAATTGTAGCTGATGCTGTCGCGCTATTGCAACCTGCTGCGCTCGTTTCTCTTACAAAATAAGTGGCGTTATTGGTCAAAATTGGGCTGGTGAAATTTGCGCCTGTGCCGATTTGGTTAGTGGCGGTTGCATCGCTAAACCAATTCAATGTACCACCCGCGCCAACTGCTGTAACTGTAGCTGTGCTGCCTGCGCAAATTGCTGCACCTGTAGCCGTTGGAGTGGCTGGAGTTGGGTTTACTGTAGCTGTGGCTGTAGCTGCTGGGCTGATACAACCGTTTCCGTTCACAACTGCTGCAAAATAGCTGGTTGTCGTGGTTAAAATTGGCGTGGTGAAGCTGTTCCCTGAACCGATTTGATTGGTCAAAGCTGCATCTGCATACCAACGAACCCCTGCGCCTGTTGCAGTCAAAACCGCGCTATTATTTGCGCAAACTGTTGTATTTGTGGTAGTTATTGCGGCTGGATTGGCAAAAACTGTTCCTGTTACTGCTGTTCTATTTGAATTACAAGTGCCGTTATTCTCTGAAACATAGAACGTATAATTGCCCACTGTTGGTGTAACTGAATAAGTTGCGCCTGTGGCTAAAGCTGCTCCGCCTGTAGCGTTTGCAAACCAAGACAAAGTTCCGCCCGCGCCGAATCCGTTGAATACCAACGCGTTGCCCTCGCATACTGAAGTGGCGTTGGCTGTGGGCGCGCTTGGCAATGCGTTTACTGTGATTGTTGCTGCTGCTGTCGCGCTGTTGCAACCTGCTGCGCTCGTTTCTCTTACAAAATAAGTGGCGTTATTGGTCAAAATTGGGCTGGTGAAACTTGCGCCCGCGCCAATTTGGCTGGTGGCGGTTGCATCGCTAAACCAATTCAAAGTTCCACCCGCGCCAACTGCTGTAACTGTAGCTGTGTTGCCTGCGCAAATTGCTGCACCTGTAGCCGTTGGAGTGGCTGGTGTTGGGTTTACTGTAGCTGTGGCTGTAGCTGCTGGGCTGATACAACCGTTTCCATTCACAACTGCCGCAAAATAGCTAGTTGTTGTGGTTAAAATTGGCGTGGTAAAGCTATTTCCTGAACCGATTTGGTTGGTCAAAGCTGCATCCGCATACCAACGAACCCCTGCACCCGTTGCGGTTAAAACCGCGCTGTTATTTGCGCAAACTGTTGTATTTGTGGTAGTTATTGCTGCTGGATTGGCGAAAACTGTTCCTGTTACCGCTGTTCTGTTTGAATTACAAGTGCCGTTATTTTCTGAAACATAGAACGTATAATTGCCCGCTGTAGGTGTAACCGAATAAGTTGCGCCTGTGGTCAAAGCTGCTCCGCCTGTAGCGTTTGCAAACCAAGACAAAGTTCCACCCGCTCCAAACCCGTTGAATATCAACGCGTTACCTTCACATACTGAAGTGGCGTTGGCTGTGGGCGCACTTGGCAAAGCGTTTACTGTAACTGTAGCTGCTGCTGTCGCGCTGTTGCAACCCGCTGCGCTCGTTTCTCTTACAAAATAAGTGGCGTTGTTGGTTAAAATGGGGCTGGTGAAACTTGCACCCGTGCCGATTTGGCTGGTGGCGGTTGCATCACTAAACCAATTCAATGTTCCACCTGCGCCGACTGCCGTAACTGTAGCTGTGCTGCCTGCACAAATTGCTGCGCCTGTAGCTGTTGGAGTGGCTGGAGTTGGGTTTACTGTAGCGGTCGCTGTAGCTGCTGGGCTGATACAACCGTTTCCGTTCACAACTGCTGCAAAATAACTGGTTGTTGTGGTTAAAATTGGCGTGGTGAAGCTATTCCCTGAACCGATTTGGTTGGTCAAAGCTGCATCTGCATACCAACGAACCCCTGCGCCCGTTGCGGTCAAAACCGCGCTGTTATTTGCGCAAACTGTTGTATTTGTAGTAGTTATAGCTGCTGGATTGGCGAAAACTGTTCCTGTTACCGCTGTTCTGTTTGAATTACAAGTACCGTTATTTTCTGAAACATAGAACATATAATTGCCCGCTGTTGGCGTAACCGAATAAGTTGCGCCTGTGGCCAAAGCTGCGCCGCCTGTAGCGTTTGCAAACCAAGACAAAGTTCCGCCCGCTCCAAACCCGTTGAATACCAACGCGTTACTCTCGCATACTGAAGTGGCGTTGGCTGTTGGTGCGCTTGGCAATGCGTTTACTGTGATTGTGGCTGCTGCTGTCGCGCTGTTGCAACCTGCCGCGCTCGTTTCTCTTACAAAATAAGTGGCGTTATTGGTCAAAATTGGGCTGGTGAAACTTGCGCCTGTGCCAATTTGGCTGGTGGCAGTTGCATCGCTAAACCAATTCAAAGTTCCACCCGCGCCAACTGCTGTAACTGTAGCCGTATTGCCTGCGCAAATTGCTGCACCTGTAGCCGTTGGAGTGGCTGGAGTTGGATTAACTGTAGCTGTGGCCGTAGCTGCTGGGCTGATACAACCGTTTCCATTCACAACTGCTGCAAAATAACTGGTTGTTGTGGTTAAAATTGGCGTGGTGAAGCTGTTCCCTGAACCGATTTGGTTGGTCAAAGCTGCATCTGCATACCAACGAACCCCTGCGCCCGTTGCGGTTAAAACCGCGCTATTATTTGCGCAAACTGTTGTATTTGTGGTAGTTATTGCGGCTGGGCTGTTATAAACATCAACTAAAACTGCCGTTCTGTTTGAATTACAAATACCATTGCTTTCTTCTACGTAAAAAGTATAACTATTTGCTGCTAAAATACCAGCGTTATAGCTTGTGCCTGTTCCCAATATAGTGCCTGCTGTAGGTACAGCAAACCAAGAGAGCGTTCCGCCAGAGCCAACAGCGGTTAAGATTGTATTTATATTATCGCAAGAGCTTAAACCATTAGCAAGTGGAGGCGTTGGAGCAGCGTTTACGGTTACAGTTACTGGCGTTAATAAACTTTCGCAACCATTTGCATACAAAGCACTTACATAATAAGTGGTAGTAGCGGCTAACAATGGTGTGTTGAAGTTTGTACCAGCGAATAAAAATCCTGTTCTATCAGAATTAGCATACCAACGATAACCTGTTGCACTTGCAGCTGTAGCTGTCAAAGAAGCTGAAGTATTGGGGCAAATTGCAACTGGCGCTGCTGTAGGAGTTGGAACGTTTAGTATAGCCACATCCACTTGTGTGCGGGCTCCTGCGCAACCTAAGGCATTGGTAGCAGCCACCCAATAAGAAGTATTGGCGGATAAAGCTGGAGTTACAAAAATGGGGCCTGTTGCGAGTGGTGAACTTGCTACAGCACTGTTGTACCAATTAAAACCTGCGCCAGAACCAGATGCAGATAAAGTAGCTGAAGCATTGGGACAAACAGAAATGCCGTTGGCTGTTGGTGCGGCTGGTGCGGCAGATACAGTTAATAAAACAGCCGCACGTGGCGAAGATTCGCAAGTACCGTTAAATTCTGTAACATAATAGGTATAAGAGCCTATTGGTAGCGGAGACGGATTGCCCGCATCAAAAGTATTGCCTGTAGCAATAACCGCACCACCAGAAGAAACGTTATACCAACGGATTGTACCTGAACCTGAAGCGGTTAAAATTTGCGGGTCGCCAACGCATACATTCGCATTGGTGGCAGCAGGAGCAGCAGGGATAGGATTTACAGTCAAAGTTGCCGAAGCGCAAGTGGTGGTATTACAAACCCCTTCTAATCTTACAAAATAATTGGTAGTAGTGGCTGGGCTAACAGCCAAACTTGTGCCCGTACCAACGGCTGCGCCACCACAAGAACCGCTATACCAGCGATAAGTTGCACCCGTTCCAAGCGTTCCCCCAACCACATTAAGCGTAGAGGCAGAACCAGCACAAACTGCAGTTGGTGTGGCAGTCGCACTTGTTGGAGCAGTAGAAAGAGTATTGACAGTAACTACCTGCGATGCGCAAGTGGTAGTGTTACAAATTCCCCCGTAACGAACAAAATAAGTAGTCGTGCTCGCTGGAGAAACGGTAATAGAATTGCCCGTGCCTACAGCTGTGCCGCCGCAAGAGCCAGAAAACCATTGAGCAACAGCACCCGTACCAGCAGAACCACCAGAAACGGTGAGAACAGTATTTCCTCCCGCGCAAATGGTAGAAGTACCTAAAATGCTGGTTGGAGCGGTAGAAAGCGAATTAATAGTTAGTTGCAAAGTGCTAGCAGATACACAACCACCGTTGTTGATTGTCCAAGTTAGCGTATAAGTGCCAGGCGTAGTGCCTGTAGCGGTAGCGGTAGTAGTATTTACGTTGCTAAAAGAAATCGTACCACTAGATGCAGTCCAAGTGCCTGTACCAATTGTGGGTGTAGAACCATTTAAGCTAGCAGAAGCAGCATTTTGACAAGCAATAAGATTTCCCCCATTGGTGGAAGTGGTGGGCGGATTGATACGATAGGATAAAGTTCCCGCTGCTGCTAATCCATTCGCTCTAGTAAATTGGGATACTTCCACATAATAAGTGCCTGTAGTTGCAGGGATGAAATCCAAATTGGACAAAACCCCACCACAACCATCGTCGTCGGTGGCCACTTCAGTAAAACCGTCAGAAGAATAAATGCGAATGCGAGAATCGTGGCTAGTTGAACTCGCGCAAGTGTTAAAATTATAAGAAACACCAGCGGTTAAATTCACAGACCAAGAGCGCACACTACCAGCAGAATAGTTAGAAGTTTGAGTTACGCAAGTAGGCGTGATTAGGTTGGTAGTGCCTGTATAACGCCAAGAGCAAGACATAGCATAAGTGTGGCCATTAGCATCTCTTGACCCCCAAGTAGGTCCGGCAGTAAAAGTGCCATTAGAAGGCAAGGATTGTGCACGAAAATTATAGCTATTGGTAGGCTGGTAGCGGCAATCATCAGAACCACAAAGAAATACACCAGTATTGAAAGCACAACGTGTGCCACAGTCGTCTTCCCAAGCGTCCAATACCCCAAATAATAAATCTGAATTATTTATACGGCTTTGTAGATTGAAATTGATAGCATAACCACCATCACAACCTACATCTAAGGTTTGGCAGCCTGTGCCAGTACCTGCACCATTAACGTTGTCGTAAGAAGTTACGTAAGTTGTATATTCTTGTGTTGGGCTACCTTCAAAACAAGGCGAGCTACCCGAGCAATAACTCGTTACGTTGGCTACGCGGGCTTGATAAGATACGTTGGCCAATTGTGCATAAACATTATTTACACAAAAAGCCAAGGTTGTTGCCAACAATAATTTTGGTATTTTTAAATTCATATTTATAATCGTAAAATGTGATTAGGGGATGAGTTGATAAGTAAATTGATAATCAAATTTTGAACCTGCGTCATCACTTTGCATTTTATAGACTAAATCGCTACCTTGATTTTTAAGCAATTGGAGGTAGAAAATTTTATCATTACAAGTTTCGCATCTTTTTTCAAAAAACCAGTTAATAGCGTTATTTTGCATTTTAATCTCTTTACCACGCAAATCTACTTCGCCAGTAGGCAACCAACGCAAAGCATCGTCTTGACCAAATTGAATTTTTGAGACTTGATAAGGGTATTTTTGTTGCATCAATTGGGTTTCTTTCGCCAATTCATTTTCGCTCACCTGCCAACCTTCAGCGGCTATAGCGCGCACATCAACCAGCGCATAAGTTTTTTGAGCTGCAAAAGCGGGCAAAGTTCTTTGTTCTTTTACGGGTTCGGGTTGATTAGCTTTCAACACTTCGTCTGGATTGCCGCCCATAGCGCGGTAAGCTTCGGGATTATTTTTAATCCATTCGGTTTTGGCTTTGGTGTGGTTGGCATCGTCCAAAACGGGGTCGCCTGTTTTTGGCGGGCTGGTGTAATTGCCTTGTGCGCATAGCATAGCGGGCAATAGCAACCAAAAAAACATTAACTGCTTCATTTAAAAAGGAAATTTTAGTAGTTTTTGAATAAGTGTTTAATTTTTTTTGTATTTATAAAAACGTGCAAAGATAAGGTATTAAATGTGATTTTTTATTTTTTTTGTATTTTTTTCATTTTTTTTCAGCAAAATATTTTTTTTATTAAAAAATGATTTACCTTTGCAGCCGCTTTAAAAAAAATTATCAACAGCATTTATAAACAGCTAATCGTAAGAAAATGAAACGCACTTACCAACCCTCCAAACGCAAGCGCAAAAACACGCACGGTTTCCGCGAGCGTATGTCTACCAAAAACGGACGTCGCGTATTGGCTAAACGCCGTGCCAAAGGTCGTCACCGCCTCACTGTATCTGATGAGGTACGCGATAAACTGAAATAGGATTTTTTAGTATAAAAAATGTCCAGAACACATACAAAACTCCAATAAGTGCTATCTTGTTGGGGGTTTTGTTATTTTACAAAATTTACATTTCAAACTTTTTATCAAAATGGCAGAAAATAATGAATATAAGAGCCTTTACGACAGCGAGAAAGTGGATGAGCTACTCGAAACAAATGTCTATATAGACGGGCGCAAGTCGCGTATTCCGATGCAGCACGTTATGGCTATGCCCTCTTTTATGATGAGCCACGATTACTTGGATGCGAAAGAGGGGCAAAATTTGGGGCAAATTGTGGTGTATTACCCCAAAGACAGCCGCGAGGGTTTGGAAGCGGGCAAAGACTTGCGTTTATATGGCAGTTTGCGCAAGATAGAAGCAGCGCCGTACAAAGGATTTTATCTAATTTTGGATAAAGTAGAGATATTAGGCTAATTTATTTTTTTAAAAATCGCAAATACCAAGGCAATTTATTCGCTTTCAAACGCAAATATGGTTGATTGATAGCCCCAAAACTTTGATAGAAACGAGCGACACCTTCTATAGTAGAACCTTCAAAATCAAATAACTTGAGTTTATTTGAATTATTTTGAATAATGGCGTCAAACAAAAAGTGCATAGCATTGAGGCTGTGTCCTTGTGCTGTGCTAAAATTGATAAGATTGAGCAAGCGCATACCATCCAAAATGATAAAACTAGCTGCACACAATTGTTTTTGGGCATCATAAACAGCAAAAATTGAGCCTTGTCCTCTATGCAAACAATTATAAATAATTCTAATTGCTGTGTGATAAAATAGCTCAGGCAAATTAAGTTTTTGATTTTGATGCGCTTGACGGGCGACTTCTATAAATCGCTCTGGGGTCAAATCGGTGGTGGCATACAAACTACCAGGTTCTATTTTTTTGAGTATGCGGCGCAGATTTTGCGAATAACCTTCTGCTACTTGCTCGTAAGGACGTTTTAAGTCTAAAATATAATTTGGTCTTTGTTCTATTTTCCAAGCGTCATATTCAGCAATATCTGTGTTTAAAAAATTAAGTTGCATATCCACAAAGCGAAATTCGCTAGGTATGGCATTTAAAAAAGCCGAAATACGAGCCTTAGAGCACACATTGATAGAAAATAAGCCAAGTTGTTGGGTTAGAAACGGTTGATATATTTGTTTGGTTTTCAACATTTTATCATTCCAAACCAAAGGCATAACTGATTCATAATCGCCTTCTATTAAGCCCCACCAATCGTCAGCGACATTATCCAAGTACCAGCTATAAGCATAAACGCGGCTATTGGCTGAATAATGCACACAACCATTCCATTTGGCTGTTTCTATGTCTTGTCTTTTTAGCAGTTTAATATCCATATTTTTAAAAATTTATCATAAAAAAAAGCCTTCCAATCGGAGGGCTTTTTTTATAACGTAAAACAAGAGATTTGGTTTAAATCCATATTTAGAAATGCTTATTCTTCATCTCCGCCCATGGCATTTTTGTCCATGTGAACAAACCACTTACCATCTATTTTTTTCAATTGAGTGGCTTCTGGGTTTTCTGAACCATCAGGTCCGCAGCAAACTATGCAACTTGCCATATCACCATTTATTGTACATTTGGCGGTTTTCATCGCTTTGACCAATTGTTGTGACTCAGCTTTAAGTTTTTTCTTTTCATCTTCGCCTATGCCAGCCATCATACTTTCTACCATATTCATCAATTGTTGTGTTTCTGGGGTAGCATATTGTTTAGCTTTTCCAAACTCCAAAGTAGAAAAAGCACGCAAAAAAGCAAGGCTAACATCTTCTGGTTTTTTCATATTCACCTTGCTGCTTTTGCATTGTACAAACAAAAAAGCCGCTAGAATAAGAATGAATAGGGATTTGAATGTGGTCATTTTTTGAGATTTATGGTTAAAAATATAAATAAAACTTATTTTTTTAGAAAAAAAAGCAGCAAACAAGCTATATAGCTCGCTTGCTGCTTTGTGTTGAGTGCCAAACGACAAACCAAAATTATTTTTTGGTTGTATCAACCGCTGGAGTAGTGGTAGAGTCACCTGCAGGTGCTGGAGTACTATCAGGAGTACCTTTAGGACCATTTTCTTTAGCGCCTTTATCGATAGAAACTAACCATTTGCCATCTTTTTTAGCTAAATCTACAGCCTCTGGGCTATCTTTTCCATCTTTATCGCAGCAAATTGTGCATTTAGCTTTATCGCCATCAACTGTACATTTAGCTGATTTCATTAGTTTTGCATTTTCTTTGCCTTCTTTTTTCTTATCTTCTGGCATACTGCTAGACATACCTTGAACCATGTCTAAAAGTTTACCTGTGCCTTCGTCAGCATATTTTTTAGCTGTAGCGAAATCAGCTGAAGCTGCTGCTTTGGAGAAAGCTACTGCTACTGATTCAGGTTTGCTAAAATCTACACCACCGCCACACTGAGAAAAAATAACCAAAGAAGCTGCACCTAGAGTGAGCGATTTTAAAAAGTTCATGTTAAAAAAATTGATATTGTTGTAAAAAAAAAATTTGAAAAATTATGAAATGTTTGCAATAATTACGATTGTTTATAGCACGCGACGGGCAGAGATATAAGCTTTTTGATAATAATCAAGTGCCAAATCTGCTTCCATAACGCCTCGGCTTGAAGAAGCATGCAGAAATCTAACCTTACCATTTGAGGTGTTGGAAACTACTGCTACGTGATTGATAACATTGGGAGTACTTGTAGCAAAAAACAATAAGTCGCCTATTTGTAGCGCACTTTGGCTAACCGACTGCCCTACTGTGCTTTGGTCGCGAGACACGCGGGGTAATTTGATACCAATTGCATTAAAAACTGTTTGTATAAAGCCTGAACAATCCATGCCGCTAGCGGTAGTACCGCCTGTGCGGTAAGGCGTGCCTATAAAGGTTTGAGCTGTTTTGATTAAACTACTTACTTTAGAATTATTGTTATTGACTGGATTTACCACATCCCCAGCAGGACGAGTTTGGGTATTGCCACCAAAAACAGAATTAGAGGCATTACTATTAGTGTTTTCGTATTTTGCTGATAATTGTTGCAAAAAAAGTGCAAATTCTTTTCCATAGAGCTGTAAATCTACTACAACTTTTATTGGATTGCCTGAATTATCATTAATATATTGAATACCTTTCATTTTATAAAAAGCAATTTTTGGGCTTTATAAAGGGAACTAAGTAAAAGTTTGGCTTTGAAATTGGGTACAGCAAGTTATTCGCTTTTAACACTAACGTTGCTTTTTCTTGTCTGTATTGGCAGGTGAAGTTTCGAGCGCTTTATTTTTTGCAGGGCTTTGTTTATTGTTTTCTGGCATAGGCATATCCGTTGATTTTACTATATCTAAAATAGGTTCTTCTTCGGGTTTATATTGTTTGCCATTTATTGTATAAACAATGCTAATAGTTTGGCTAAGGAAAGACTGGTCGGTCATAGCCACTTGCGTATTTGGTGTTTTGGGAGGCACTAGACGTTTTAGCCCTGGTCTTCTGGTTACACTAGCAGTGGTTGCTGTTTGTGAGCCATAATTGGCTTGATTTCTAGCATAAATTGTAGTTGCTGCCGCGCCTTCGGGCAACTGAACTTGGATAGATATATCTTCCAAAAATTCTTTGCCATTGATAGTGATGGCTTCATAAGCGGCGGGCGCGCTGATAAATAATTCATTACCAACTTGTGCGCCTGTGAGTTTGTACCTTCCTGCTGAATAAAATTCTTCAAAAACAAAATTAGCGTCTGAGGCCATTTCCTTGCTGATTGATACTTTCACTTCCATCACGATATTGTTTGTTGTTCCAGTTACGGTTTTCACAGGAATATCATTAGAAAAAGTAAGAGATTTGATTTGGTAAGGGCTAAGACTTTGCGCAGTTATATTTTGCACAAATAGTGTTAGATAAACTAAATACTTAAAATAACTTGTCATGGTGTTGGTGTAAAAATTGATGATTGGATGGTTTATTCCTTAATAAAAAATAGCCTACAGCCAATACTTGGAGTTTGTAAATACAAAGGTACAGCTATTTTTCTTATCTGCAAATTTTTTGTTAAAAAAAATCAAAAAAAACTACATTTTTTTTTAAAACTACATAAATAGTTAGTAAAATAATTGATAATCAAGTGATTACGAATTAAGGCAAAACTGGATTTAATAGAAAATAAAATTAATAATTGGGTTGGGGGTCTCTATCTTCTTTATTCATATACACCAGCCAACGTCCTTCTATTTTTTTGAGTTGTATAGCTTGGGGGCTTTTATTGCCTTCAGCATCACAACAAATAATACATTCCGCCAAATTGCCTTTAACCACACAATCTGCTTTTTTAGCCAATCGGCTATTTTTTTTTGCTTTTTCTTTTTCCTCAGCAGGAATATCAGCAGCCATAGATTGGGCAGCTTCAAAAACTTCTTTTAGGTCTTCCTCTACATATTGAGCAGCTTCCATAAAATCTAAGGCAGAACCAGCCCGTACAAAAGCTACAGCTACCGATTCGGGTTTGCTAAAATTCACCTTATTGTGTTTGCGTTGGCATTGCCACAAAATAGTAGAAAGAAGTATAAATAAAATTGGGATAGATAAAAACTTCATCTGTATAAACATTTAGTTCGTTAATAATAAATAATTTCTTTCCAATACTTAGCGGTAAGCTACTCCACTGCTGGAGGTTCTTCGTTCACTTCGACTTCGGCAGGCGGCGACGCATCTTCCATACGTCCATTATTGTCATTGGGGATTAAAGATATTTGCCATTTATTATCAATCAAACGCAAAAATAAACGTTCAGGCACATTTTGATTATTTTCAACACAACAAAGAACACAAGAAGCTGTATTATTGGTAATTTCACAAGTTGATTGCTGGATTAATTTCATTTTTGCTGCGGTTTCTTCCCTTGTTTCTACAGGCATAGCCGCCAAACTGTTTTTAAAACCCTCAAATAGTACATTAGTGGCGCTATCGCAATAAGAAGCGGCCAAATCTATATCCAATACCTCCAAAGCCCTAACAAATTTTAGTGTAACTTCTTCAGGCGTTTTGGGTTGTTTTTTTAGCCAATTGCAGTTGGTGAATAAAAAACCACAGATGAGTAAAAAGAAAAAACCACGTTTAGAATTTTGCATAAATTAAAGTTTTTTAAGGTTATTTTATTCTTCTTCTGCTGCTGCATCATCGCCTGGCGCATTGCCTTTATCAATAAAGACTAGCCATTTTCCGTCTTCTTGGAGGCGTAAAGTTACAGGTTCTGGGATATTAACCCCTTTTTCATCACAGCAGACTTGGCAAGTGGCTATATCTCCATTAATTGAACAGGTAGCAGTCTGTAGTAATTTCGCTTTTTTGCGATTTTCTTCCCTTGTATTTTGGGGCATACCTGAAACCAGACTAGACATCATTTCCAACAGGCGCGCGGTTGATGAATCACAATAATGGAATGCTGAATCAAAATCTAGACTTCCTAATGCTTGCGAAAATGCAACAGCTACTTCTTCAGGCGTTTTGGGTTGTTTTTTTAGCCAATGGCAACTAAAAATAAGCAATGTGCTCAATGCGAGCAGCACAAAATATAATTTATTCTTCATCGTTATTTATGGAATTAGAGGTTTCGGAATGCGTTATTTTTTCATTAAACTGCCCTAAGGAGGATTTTACCACAATTCCGCAATAGTCTTGCAAATCCAACAGTATAGGCTCTACTTCATACGTTTTGCAAAAATTTTTATCAAAAAGAAACACTCGTTCATCTTTGGCATAAATCATACAAATAACAAACAAAAAAAGCACCTCTTTAATGTCTGCGACTTGGCAAGTCCAATTCCATTGATTATTATTAGAAAAAAAGCTAATTTCTTTTTTATCAATAACCAACTCAAAAAAGTAGTTATCAAAATATGGTTTCCAAACTAAAAAATTGGTTAAACCTAAACCCAAATTGAAAGCTATTACCACAAATACAGCAAAATAAAAAGATGCGATATTAACCGCTATCAACAAAGAAATGATAAAAATTAAGCCCTGAACAGCGAGTGCTACCCACGTACCCGAATAGGCTAAAGGCTTTGTTTTTTGCCAAGTTTGTTGATTTTTGGTAGCGCGAAAGATAATTTCTGTGGGCGTTTGTACCCTTTCCCAGCCCAAATGGCTATTGGGTTTATTGATTGTCGTCATTAAACATAAAATGTTTTAATTAGCTAAATTTATAAAAAAATACGTTTTAATCATATTTTGAGTTGCGGAATCACAATAAAGAGCCGCTTCATCAAGATTCGCAGCAGCTGCAGCTTTACTAAAAAGTAAGGCTACTTGTTCTGGCGTTTTGCG
Organism: Chitinophagales bacterium; assembly: GCA_013297745.1. GTDB lineage: Bacteria > Bacteroidota > Bacteroidia > Chitinophagales > Saprospiraceae > JAAFIM01. The sequence goes on from JAAFIM010000052.1 coordinate 21,528, forward strand.
AGGTTGTAGCCAATTGCAGTATAAAACAGAAGTTGGTTAGTATGATTTTTTTATCTTTTAATTTCTCTGTGTTGTGCGGGAAAAACCGAAGAGGCAGCAAAGCTGCATCAAGCTGCGCGTAAGCGAAAGTCCCAGCACAATTGAGATTTAGGATTTTTTCGCGCTTTTGGGGCTAAAGCCCCGCGCGTTTTATAGTTTTATCAATCAATACCAACGGGTTTTAACCCGTTGAAGAACAAAAAACGATTACAACAGACTTTAGTCTGTTGCTTAAAAGACATAAACTGTTATTTTTCTTGATTGAAAATGTAAAAAATTTCTTACTAAACAGCTTCACAGAAAAAGGCAAAAAATTATAAAAGGGTATTTCATATTTCTAAAATTTTATACAAAGATAGTTCTTTTTGTTGAATAAAAAAACCTGTTAAGCGAGAAACTCAACAGGCGTATATATTTTTATCAAAATGTTAGTAACTGCCCCAATAACGGCGCAAAAACCATTCCACAGACAACAACAACAACAGCAAAAAGAATATCCATTTTTCGTGGATTAAGGAGCGTGTTTTGACCGTATCGTATAAAATGGGCTTTGCAAATCCTTTATTTTCAATCATTTCTGATAGTTTTGCCAAATCGTTGGGATAAACCAAAGTTCCCCCGTTTTGAGCGGACAAATTGCGCAAAAGTTGGTGGTCGGCTGTGGTTTCAAAACTTTCTAATTGTATAGATTGGATGCTAAACGCGCCAGCAGCAACTAAAGATTCGCCGCTATAGTTGGTTTTTGCCTCAAATTTATAATCACCTGCGGGGAAAATACCCGCTTTTAGGCTGTAGGCATCAGTTGTTTTATTAAAAATAAAAGGGAATTTTTTACCATTTTGGTCGGTAATTTCCACCCGCGCTTCGGGTTCGTTAATTCGTTCATAGTTGGCGTTGTACAATTCTGCATCTATCATCACCGCTTCATTTTCGCGGTAAATACTGTTGCTAGCAAAGGCGCGGAATTTGCGTTTGTCTTCTTTGGCGGATAAAAAAACGATAACTTTATTGAATAATTCGTCAAAAATATCAAAATTTTGGTGTTGGGCAAAGTCAGCCATACGCCATTTCCAAATCCCTTCGGCAGCTAAAACAGCTTTTTTTGTACCTTTTTCTTCCCCAAAAACCCAAAGCGGATATTTAGTATCAATAGAACCAATTTTTTGGGTGAGCAAAACTGTAGCTTTGGCGTTGGCGTTAAAATCACCAAAAGGGGCAATAAGCGGGGGTAATTTAAACACATTTTCACCCACTTTTTTATCCAAAGTAAAGGTAGAAAAGTTGGGATTTAATAAACCTTCCACATAATTAATCTGGTCGCCGCGCCCGTTGATAGTGAGCAAAGACTGACTTTGGTTGAATGTGATGAGATTGGTTTGCGTTCCTACAACATAAAAATGGGGAATTTTTGAATTATTAAGTTCTCCCAACACTTGGCTGATGCTATTTCTAACACTTGGCAATTGGTGCAAAACCACCAAATCATATTTAGCTACGCTCTCTTTCAGCTCTTCTGGGTATTTTATCTCCACTTGGTAGTTTTGATTGGCAGCAATTACCCTTTTCATCATCCCCAAATCTGGGTGGGGCGACTCTGCGAGCAATAAAATTTTCTGTCTTGCGTCCAATACTTCAATATAAATGTCTTTGCTATTGTTGGCTGTGGTGGTTTCGCCCGAAATAGGGCTAACTTCTACCGTGAATTTTTGTATACCGCTTTGTTTGGCTTCCAAAATAATCTCTTGGGTGATAAAAAAATCATTTTTATCCACATTTAGCATTTTTTCGTATAAAACCGCCCCGCCTTTTTTGACCTGCAATTTGCTTGGGCTTCCGCCGCAATTGATAGCAGCCACATCGGCTTGTATGGTGAATTTGTCGCCTAAATAAGCGATTTGGTTGTTATAAACCTTTTTCAAAACCAAATCTTTTTTCGCTACTGTGTCCCCCAAAGCTACAGCAAATACAGGCACATTCAAGCGCGCAGCCGAATAAACAGGATTATTTCCTTGGTTATAAATGCCGTCGGAGGCGATAATAACAGTTGTTAGGTTTTGATTGCTGTATAAATCGTAAAGCTCCTCAAAAACGGTAGAAATGTTGGTTATTTTATCCGAATAGGAAAAATCTATATTTTCTCTAAATTTATCCCCAAAGGAATAAGTTTTTAGCTCATATTTTTCTTTCAATTTTTTTTCAAGTGCTTGAAAATCAGCTTGATAGCGTTCTTTTTGCTCTTTGGAAAATGCAGAAAGTATAGATTCGGAGTTGTCTTGTGCCAACACCACTATAGGCTGTTTTCGCTCTGTAGAAGTACTACGCATCAGCGGGTCTAACAATAACAAACAGATAATCGTAACAGTAGCCCAGCGAAAAATCGACAAAATGCGATTATAGCGGGTGGAGTTTTCGGCAAAGCTACGGTCGCGCCAATACAGCCCCATAGCATAGGCAACGCCAACAAGTGCGCATAAAACCACAAACCAAAGGGGATAATCAATGATTAAATTCATAACAAATTTGAGAAGGTTGGGAAAAAACGCCGCAAATTCGCAAAAAAAAGCAGAACTTGGATATTTTTTAACAAAAATTTAGCAATTTATTTCCATTGTGATTCAACCCATTGGTTGTATTCTTGCACAATTTGAGCAGTTTGAGATTTCTTAAACTTTTTTAAGCGTATTTTTTCCGACAATTCGGGCGCATCTTTGAAGTACTCGCTCAATTGGGTATGAAATTTTCCCGTTTTTATCAAAGTTAATTTTCCCCCTTTTTCCAAGTAAAATTCATTCACGCCCATTTCAGTGGTGGGGTTAAAGTATTGATAATAAGACACTTCCCCTTTTATGAGCTGCTTCATAAATACGCCATAAGTTTGTCCGCCATCTTTATAGCTAAAGTATTTGGACTCGTTATAATGTTCTTCATAATCCAATTTCCATTTTTTGAGCGAAAAAGGCACATAAGGGCGCATTTCGGTTTCGGTTTCGGACTGAAACAAAATTTTGAGCGAATTGGTTGCGGGCATTCCCAACTTGAAACGTCCTTTTACCGTATCTCCGTTGATGTTGATAATAAACCCAGTGTCATTCTTTTTTTGTGCAAAAACCAAATTAACACCACATAAAAAGAGGAAAAACAATAATTTTCGCATATTTTATTTTTGTTTTTTGCCTTTGGCGGGCGGATTAAAATCAATTTGAAGCTCATTATCCCAATTGGCACGTATGGAAACGTTGTTGCTGTTGAAAACGGGTTCGGGTTGAATTTTTTGCCAATAATCGCCCGTATCCCAAATTCCATTGAAGTTATTGTCGGTAACTATGCGCATAAAATAAGCTCCCGTTTCTAAATTGGTAAAATTCATTTCAAAAGTACTTTTATTTTGGGAATTAAACTTTTTGTCAAATATAATTTCAGTCTTATCTCTAATCACCTGTAAAATATAATTTTCAGATTTGCTGCTGTCTAAATTAATTATTTTCAACTTCAAATTGCCATAATCTTCTGGTTTGGCAACTGATATTTTTTTAAAAATAGTATCTTTATTGGTTTGTTGATAACAATTTTTTAACGCATTGGGTAAAATAACCAGTTGATAATCAATAGATTGCCAACTACTGCTTAGAGTAAAACTCCTTTCAGACAATTTTTGTAAAGTATATATTTGTTTAGTTTTGGAACTGTCTTGATACAAAAAAATGAGACTAGTATCCCATCCTATAAGCGGCAAATTAAAACTAAGCGTATGAGAAGTATTTGGATTTTGTTTGGGTTCTGGATTTTTGCTGGTTTTATTAGATTTATTTTTGACAAAATCTACAAATTTTATGGGGGGCAAAGCGTCCAAGCTGCTAGAGAAAACTAAGTTGAATGTATCTATTTTACTTTGGTTGCTGTACTTAATAATAAAAGGTAATTTATCCCCATTTTTAGCCTGATGTTGGATAAAAACGAGCGCAGAATCTGTATTTTGTTCTATTTTTAGAATTTTTATACTATCATTAACAGCCTGAATATCAACAGTTTGTTTTGGGATTTGATTGAAAGCAACTTTTATACAATTTTGATGTATAAATTTAGCGTTTTGAATTTTTATATCTACATTAGGCAAAAAAAGTCGCATTTTGAATGTAGGCTGGCTGCTATCACTCAAGTAAAAATTATTGGGTACAAAAGCTATTTCTTCGTTGGATTGGTCAAACAATAAATTATTATTTTTGTCTAAAAGCGCAAAAATTTTAAAACTATCTGACTTGATATTTTCTATTAAAAACATACCCTGTTCATCCGTGCGCGCTAAATACAAAGGTTTTTGCAAGCAAGGCACAGAATCTTGTAGGGAATTATACAACATTATCAATATATTATTTTTTGGTTGCGAGGTCAAAGCGTCTATAATTTGCCCTTTTATCTGCAAAGAATCTAGAAAATCGCCTGTTGAAAATACAAATTTCATATTTTTAACCGCATTATTTTCGGTATAATCTTTAATCCCGTCACTTAAATTAATGGTATAAGTGGTATTGGCTCGCAAAGTATCTTTAAATTTTACAACTAAACTTTTATATTTAATTTTAAACTCTGGTTTTTGTTGCATAGGAGGAGAGATTAAAATTTTACTTTGCTCGAGTTGTATCCATTCATCAAAAGTTAGAATAATTTCTTTCTCTTTAAAATTTAGCGATTTATTGGGAGTAGAATAACGAGTAGAATCCAAACGAGGAGGCGTTTCATCTTTTTTTCCCCCCACTAGAGGGCGCGGATTAGCGCAACGGGATAGAAAAAAGAATAAAAACAGTCCAAAAAGTAAAATTGGGATAAAATTACGCATTTTTAGAGCAAAATTAATAAAATAAAAAAAGCCTATCTTGCGATAGGCTTTATATGAGGTTGGCGGTAACCTACTCTCCCAGATAATTCTAGTACCATCGGCGCTGCGGGACTTTACTGCTCTGTTCGGAATGGGAAAAGGTGTTTCCCCC
>JAAFIM010000054.1 GCA_013297745.1 Chitinophagales bacterium
TGACTGCTCGCTGGGCTGAATACATTCAATAAACTATCTATTCTTGTATTCGTTTCTGAGTTGCTTATGTTGAAAAATGTTACCGAATTTATCCGAACATCGTACACCACCGTGTTGCTATCTCTTACTATTATCGGACACGCACCCCCAGAACCGTTGCCATAACGGGGGGTGTAGGTGTATCTCAACCGAACAGGCATACTACCACCGCTATATCCAGTTACCATATCGGCTAAAAAGTTCGTTCCGCTTATCAAACTTGGGGTTGTGGTTGTGTACGGGCTGTATAAAGCCGAAAATACCCCCCCACTAGGTATGCCTGTTAGGCTGTAGTTGCCGTTGCTACAAGCTGGATTGGGTAAACCAACCACGCTCACGTCGGGATTATTTACCACTATAGCACCCAAATTGGCTATAGTTGCACCGTTGCGCAACCGCATCGTCCCCGTTTTACCCGCGCCTGGTACTATAGTCATAAACGTTCCGTTAAATCTGTTGTTGCCGTCTATAGCCACGTTGCTATTGAATACGTTCTGTGCGGTCAAAAATCCACCCATTCCGTTGCTAAACTCTATCTGCAAGGGGTTGAATAAGTAATTGCTCACCGTTACCACCAAGGTATCCCCTATACAAGCCTCAGAATTAGCGAATATACTATCAGCACCATCCGCGTTGATGTTGGTAAATGTTGCAGCGCTGCTGTTGGATACCACCTGTATCGTGTCTGTAGCACTGAATACGCAGCCGTTCTCTGTGTAACTGTACGTGATAAAATGCGTTCCCACCCCAGCTAAAGCAGGAGAGAAGTTATTACCACTAACCCCATTACCCCCAAATGCACCCACTGGGCTTGGTGGCGCTGGGCTGAACGTTATCATCGTCGATAAATCCTGACTAGACCCGCTTATCCCTATAGTACTCGGTATGCTAAATGTTGCTATCCGCGTGTTGGTGGCGTTCACTACCCGCTGTGTGGTTGCTGAACAGCCTGTTCCCCCGTCAGTTATCGACACTTGGTACGTCCCGTTTTGCCCCACGCGCAAGCTATTGCTCGTCTGCCCCCCTATTACCGTTCCGTTCCTTCTCCACACATAACTGCAACTGCTGCAATTGCCCGATGCTACCAACGTGCTTGTGTCTCCACTCCCGCATAGTACAGTGTCGGGGGCGGGAGTAATACTAGGGTTGATGTTATTAGGTGCTATCGAAATAACGTTGCTTATAGCTGGGCAATTATTTATTTGTGCATAAAACAAGCTGGGGGTGGTGCTGGTAACTACCGCTGGGAGGGAATTGCCCGAACCTACTATAGTCCCTGAGCCATTACGCACCGTATAGCCGCAAGTGCTACATACGCTCCCAACTGTCGCAGTAATCCGCGCTGTATCTGTTGCAGTGCAGAAAGAGCTGATATTGCTAGTCAAAGTAATCGCATTGGTTACAGTAATCGTGCGGTTGAGTGTGGTTACCAATGCAGGTCCCGAATAAACACTCACCGTGTAGGTGGTTGTAGCGACAGGATTGACATTGATGATAGATGCAGCTTCCCCTGTGCTCCAGCTAAATGATGGATAAGCTGGCAAAGGTGAAAGGCTTAGTTGTACAGCTGCCCCACTACACACTACAGTATCAGAAGCCGTAATAGTTGAAGGTATGGTCATTGTAGCTTCTGTTATTTTGGCTAGGAAAGCGTCATTAAAATTTCCGCCATACACGTTTTGGTGTCCACCGAAACCTATCCCTGTTGTTGTCCTAGTTTCGCCGGCTATGTATATATCACCATTTGAAGCTACAGCAAATCCTTGCGAAAACTCGTTACCAGCACCACCATAGTAAGTACCCATTACGCGTGTGCCTGTGGGAGTAAATCGAGCAACGAAAGCATCAAAAGTACCATTAATAGTATTTTGAAAACCATTAAAACTGATAGCTCCGCCACTTGCAGCCCAGCCGCCTATATAAATATCGCCGTTGGATGCTAATACGCAATGATGACCTTCATCATTACCGGAACCACCATAAAAAGTTCCCCATTGTCGAACCCCTGTGCTGTTAAATTTTGCTAGAAATGCTTCGTTGTTGCAAGAACCAGGGCAAGCAAAACCATTATTATTAGGCTGATGACTACCCGCAGTAGCAATAGCCGTACCATCGCTTGAAGTTATGCCTGTTATGTAGACATTACCTGCCGCATCCGCTACAACCCCTGTTAGCACATCATTACTTGTTCCTCCATAATAAGTAGCTCTGACTCTTAACCCCGCGGCAGCATCAAAAGTTGCTACAAATCCGTCCTCTGTTCCCCCTCCAAATGTATTTTGGTGTGCGCCGCCGCTTGCGATTGCTGAAGTTGATGTTGTTGACCCAGCTATGTATAGTTGGTTTGATAAAACGAACAAACTATTTATTGCTTCATCGCCACTTCCGCCATAGTATGAACCCCATTGGCGTACCCCTGTACCATTAAATTTTACTACAAAACCGTCATATCCTCCTCCTATAGTATTTTGATGTCCTCCACTTGCTATATTAATGGTGGAAGCTGTCCAGCCAGCTAAATATACATCATTAGTAGAATTGTCTACAGCACAAGAAAAGCCTGCGTCGTCAATATCACCACCATAATAAGTAGCCCATTGGCGTGTCCCTGCACTATTAAATTTTACTAAAAAGGCATTACTCAACGCTCCTGCCCCAAGAGTGTTCTGATGCCCTCCAGCAGCTATGTTAGTTGCTGAATTAGTTGCTCCAGTTAAGTATATATTGTTAGATGCATCAACAGCCACGCTAGCACTAGTCTCATTTCCATTTCCCCCGTAATAAGTAGCCCACAATCTTACTCCTGCGCTCGAAAATTTCACCAAAAAAGCATCATTACTTCCTACTCCTCCATAGGTATTTTGATGCCCCCCAGAGGCTATATTTGTTGATGAATTAGTTGCACCCGCTAAGTAAACATTATTTGAAGCATCCATAACACAGGAGTTACCAACATCGCCATCCGCCCCCCCATAATACGTACTCCAAGCCAAACTAGGGTCAATCACCAACGTTTGGTTCTTATCGTGATTGGCTATGGCGAAACTTATGGTGTTTTTATCCAAAATGAATTGTGTCGCGATTTCTTTACCGTCTTGGAATGATATAGGACTTTGTTCACTGACTTTGCCCAAGCTATTGTGTAAGCTGAAACTGCCGTCTGCGTTTAGTTCTATCTTTTCTTGGTGCAAAAAGCGCATTTTTATCTGGCTGGCATCGCCCTGTGGATGCACGACAAAATCATATTTTATACTTCCATCTTTTTTGGTATAAACAACCCAATCTATATGCGGGTAAATGTCGTGGTAGGTTAGTTTTTCATACCCGAAAACATTCAGCGCGTTTTTATTGTAGTAATTTATGTAGTCTTGACTTTGCCCTTCGTGGCTAATGCGAGGGGAGGGGTTGGCGCCGACCAATTCCATATCCATACGGAAAGTTTCTATGCGAATTTTCTCCCGCAATTTTTCATTTTCTTCCCTTTCTGCCTGTTTGAGGTATTTATCGTTGGAGATAAAGCCTTCAGGATAATGTGTTTTTTGGAATTGATAAGCCAAACCCTTTTCTAGCATAAAAATGCTTAGTCCGCCGCTTTGGTAAGCATATTTTACCTGCGGTTGGGGCTGATTATCAAAGGTTTGTACTTGTCCTTTGTTTTCCCAAAACATAGCACCCGATTTTTGGTTAATTTCGCTAAGTTGTTGGGGATTAGGTGGTACAGGCTGAGTAGCCCTGACTGCTGGTTGCCAAAATAGCCAACAGAGGCTAAAACAAAACAGGAATTTTGTGTGCATACGAATAAATTAAAGTGTGGAGAATATTTTTAAAATTGTAAGCGTTGAATAGATAAAGATTAAAAATAGTATATTTTGGCGCAAAACTAATCAATGAATTTGTATTAACCAAATAATTATTAAAAATAAATTGTTCAAAAAAAAACTAAAATGTATAAAATAATCTTTTTGCTATTTTTTTCCCATTTTTTTATATGTGCTGATAAAGTAGGGGCGCAATCTATATTTCAGCAGCGATTTCCTTTGGCAGAAGCCATACCCCGCAGCCACGCCCACAACGATTATGAAAAAATGCGCCCAGCTTTATACTCAGCACTTAGCCACGGGTTTATTTCTGTAGAAATTGATATTTTTTACCGAGAAAAATCGCAAAAAGATGGAAAAAAGGCAAAAGCTGAGTTGATTGTTTCGCATATACCCCTATTTTTAGGCTGGAAACCGCGATTAGAAAGTTTATATTTTCGCCGAATAGATAAGTGGCTAGCCGAATACGGGCAATTTTATCAAGACAGCAACCAAAGGCTTACGCTGATGATAGATGTTAAAAACCGCCCGAATGAAACCTATCAATTATTATCTGAGATAATTGCCCCTTATCGGGAGTTGATTACGCATAGAAATTCAAAAACGGGAGAGCTGTTTTACCGAAAAATAGACATTTTATTATCAGGGGCAAAACCTTACGAAACGGTAAAAAATGATAGCATCCAATATCTATTTTTAGATGGCGGTTTTGGGAATATAGGCGATGCTGTTTATACCCAAGATTTGTGCCCGCGAGTGAGCAGCAGTTACAGGTCGCATTTTAAAAACAGGGGGAAATTTCGCCCCATTTCGGAAGCGGATAAAACAAAAGCAAAATTGTTGGCGGATAAAGCCCACCAAGATAATCGCCAAATCCGTTTTTGGGCTATGCCCGACAATCGGCGGGTTTGGTATTGGCATTGGCAAGCGGGTACAGATTGGTTAAATGTGGATAAAATTAGAAAATTTAACCGCTATTATCACAAAAAATTGAAAAAAAATGCAGCCAATTAGAAAAAAAAGCTACTTTTGCGCCGTTATTTGAGTTAAAATCATCCATATAAAATTTTTTAATCATAACAATGGCAATTATAACCGAACAATCGGAGCGGTTTTTACACCGTTATCTTAACAATTTTTCCCCCACTGGGTTTGAATCCGAGGGGCAAAAAATTTGGTTGGAGTATTTAAAACCTTATATCGACGAATACCGCGTGGATAATTACGGTTCTGTTTATGGTATTATCAACCCCGAAGCACCTTACAAAGTGGTGATTGAAGCCCACGCGGACGAAATTGCTTGGTTTGTGAGCTATATTACCCCTGATGGTTATCTCAAAGTCGTGCGCAATGGCGGCTCTGACCACGTTATCGCCCCCTCTAAACGGGTGAATATATTCGGTAGCAAGGGCGTAGTGCGCGGCGTTTTCGGCTGGCCTGCTATCCACTTGCGCCAAGGTGCAGACGCCAACCTAAGCCCAACCACAGAGAATATATTCATAGACATCGGCGCAGAAAGCAAAGACGAGGTGTTGAAAATGGGTATCAATGTGGGCTCGTTGGTGGTGTATCCCGACGAATTGGAGGTGATGAACGACCGTTACTATTGCGGGCGCGCCTTGGACAACCGCATCGGTGGTTTCTGTATCGCTGAAGTAGCCCGCTTGTTGAAAGAAAATAACGTCAAACTTCCCTACGCTTTATACATCGTCAACGCGGTACAAGAAGAGGTTGGTTTGCGCGGCGCAGAGATGGTAGCCCAATCTATCAAACCGAACGTGGCTATAGTTACCGACGTTTGCCACGATTTGTACACGCCTTTGACCAAAAAGGAAATCTATGGCGATATTAAATCTGGTCGTGGGCCTAAATTGTGTTATGCGCCCGCTGTTCACAACAATCTGCTAAAATTGGTGATGGATGCTGCCCAAGAGAAAGAAATTCCCTACCAATTGAACGCCCTTTCCCGCTTTACGGGGACAGATACGGACGCTTTCGCCTATTCCAACGGGGGTGTTCCCTCCGTGTTGATTTCTCTGCCGCTCAAGTATATGCACACGACGGTAGAAATGGCGGCTAAATCCGATGTGGAGAATGTTATCCGTATGATTTACGAATCTTTGCTAAAAATAGAAAATAATCACGATTTCCGCTATTTCAAATAGTCAAATCTTACCAATCATAAGCTCATTTCTTTTGAAATGGGCTTTTTTTTACTCTTTTTTTATGAAAAAAACTTTTTTTACTAGAAAAAACCTATCTTTGCAAAAATTATTCAATAAAATTTAAAATCAGTTCAAATTATGCAATCAATAGTATTTTTCAACAATAAAGGTGGTGTTGGTAAAACAACTTTAGCTTACCATTTGCGAATATATTAGCTCAACCAATAGAAGACGGCGGATTGGGTAAAAAAGTACTGATGATAGATTTAGACCCTCAATGTAATCTCAGTATTTATGCTATGAACGCTGAAGAATTACAGAATATTTGGGAAGCCGAAAATCCTTATATTGAGAAGTTTGACGAGACGCGCAAAGCGGATATGGAAACATTTCAGTCTTTAATACACTCGCCAAGAAGTATACATTTTTTGCTAAAACCGAGAGAAGAAGGAGTGGCTAATTGGGAGGATATTAGCCCGAATCAATTGCCACCGCCTGTTAGTTTTACCCACAATAAAAATCTTTTTTTATTGCCAAGCAGATTAACACTTCATAAATATGAAACAGCTTTAGCCAATACCCAATCAGGTTTATTTTCTGCTACTCCTAGCAGCATTGGTACATTTAACCAAATCAGAAAAATCTATGAGCAGTATAGCCAACAAAATGGTTATGATTATGTATTAATTGATGTTTCGCCCAGCTTAGGAGTTTTAAACAAAAATATTATCTCCACGGCAGATTGTTTTTTAATACCCTGCAATCCAGATATATTTTCTTTGTACGGTATTAAAAATATAGCAAATGCGTTGAAAGAATGGAAACAAGATTTTGATACTTTACAGTGGTTATATGACAATAAATTTAAAGGGAATAAATTAGGGAATAATGAATTTGCCGAATGCTTGGGATACACTATTTTTAACGCGCGTAAGTATAGTGGAGAAACAAATAAATGGAATATGTCTATGAGTCACTATAATTTAGCTATTTCTTTTCCAGATGTTATTAAAAAAAGCGAAATTGCTAAACCAATAAATGGTGAAAAAATAGCTGAACCCATTGGAGGAACTGCGGTTATGTATTCTTTTAACACACGTGTTTCGTACGCTCAAGTGTTAAAATTGCCTATGTGGGAAGTCCCTAATTTTAAGAAATATGGAAAATCATTGAAAGATTTACCAGAATCTGAAATCAATCAAGACGGAATTAATAGTGCAACGGCAGAATTAAAAAAATCGCAAAGTCAATTTAAGTCTTTCGCTGATGATTTATTAGCTCGTTTAGATTTGATTACAAAACCCATTTCCCAAACTCAAACCATTTAGCTTTTGCTATGCTGACTACTTTTGAAATTGTAAAATTACAATTAGCTGAAAAAAAGCAAATTTTCGAACAAAAAATAGGGCAAGTAGAGGCTATACGCGGTATCCAAGCGCTTGGGAATGAAATTATACAGATGGGGGAAACAGCCGAAGCAGAAACTTGGAAACGAAAAGTTGATAGTTTATCCAACACGGGCAAAACGTTAGAACAATTTTTTAACGAAAAAACTTTTACTGATGTGTGTAGAGTTTTTGAAGAATATCTTGCTGATATTGTTGGGGTGATTTACGAAAATTATATTGGATTTTTAGCGCCCACTGGTACTGATATAAATATTAATTTTTCTCTTGTGTTTGAAAGTACTGAAGAAAATGCAGGAATAACTCTGCTTGACTTTAAAAGGTATTTTAAAGAAAGTAAGGTTAAAAATTTTATGGCAGGAAATAGCCTTTGTGTTGTATTACTAAAATTTGATACTACATTCAAACTTCATTCTGATATTTTTAAGCATTACCAATCTTTTGTAAATGTGGCTTTTTATTCTGCTGTGCGGAATATAATTACTCATAATGATGGCAAAATCAATGCTTTATTTAGAGAACAAATAGAACGCCAGCATCTGAAAGAACCCGCCAAAATTAAAGAAGCGCAGAAGACAGCAAATGACTTTAACGGTAAAATAAAAATTGATAGAGATTTGAATAGCTTCGTTGATAATTTAATGATTGAGGATATACCCAGTTGTATCACAGAGGCAATAGAACTATTTAAAAAAATAGTTAATGAGTTACATTCGGTTCTATACTCGAGCCAAAATGGTATTGAAGCTGAACATAATAAAAGGCTAACCAATGCTAAAAAGGAAAAAGAAGAGTAGCAACTATACAAAGCAATGCGCATTTTTTAATGTGTGTTGCTTTTATTTTTTATAAATTTTATATTTTTATGCTAAAACTTCTACAGCAATTTATCCAACAAGAAAACCTCTTTGAACCCAAAACGGATAAAATTTTATTAGCTTTGAGCGGTGGGCGCGATTCTTGCGTGCTGCTTAATCTTTTGCTACAGTTGGGGGCAAAGGTGGGCTTGGCGCATTGCAATTTCCAACTGCGGAGGGAAGAATCTACCCGCGACCAGCTTTTTTGCGAACAATTGGCGGTTAATTACGGGTTAGAATTACACCTTGCCAGGTTTGAAACGGCTAAATATGCCCAAATTCATAAATTAAGCGTACAAGAAGCAGCGCGCGCCCTGCGCTATGGTTATTTTGAGCAGATTAGAACAGAAAAAAACTACCAAATTGTAGCTACAGCCCACCATTTGAACGATAGTATAGAAACCGTTTTGCTAAATTTGGGCAAAGGTTGCGGTATTCGCGGCTTACACGGGATTTTGCCCAAGCAAAATTATATCATACGCCCCCTTTTATTCGCTACTCAAGCGCAAATTAGAGCTTATGCAGTGGGAAAAAATATATCATTTGTAGAAGACAGCAGCAACGCCAGCGATAAATACAGCCGCAATTTTATCCGACATCATATAATCCCCAATTTTGTCCAAATATACCCCAGCTTTGAACCCACTTTTGGCGAAAATATACAAAGATTTAAACAGGTAGAACAGCTTTATACTTGGGGGGTTGATTACTGGGCGGAAAAAACCCTATTCATACCGAATAGAAACGATAAAAATGTACTAAATATAAGCCTTTTAGAGCAATTAGAACCTAAAAAAAATAATCTATTCCATCACGATTTTTTGGATAAAAACGGGGAGTTTTTTGGTGTAAATTTGGAAATTTTAGCAACTGCGCCCGCACCAGCTACATTATTATACGAATGGTTGCAAAATTTGGGTTTTAACCCTCAACAAACGGCAGAAATGGCGAACCAAAACACCCAAATAGGTGCAGTTTGGCGTAGTCATTCGCACCAAATCCGAAAAGAAAAAACAAAATTATTGGTAGAAAAGAAACTACAGGAGCAAAGCGAACAAAAAAACTATTTCATTGCGAATAAATGGGATGATTTCCCCCTCGTTTTATCCGATAAAGAACAGCTAAAAATAGAATTTAACCCAACTCAAAGAGAAAAGGAGAGCAGCACACAACCAAAAGGGTTAATTTTATCCGCAGAAAAGTTAATTTTCCCCCTTATTATCCGCCACCCGCAGCCTGGCGACCGCTTTTGCCCTGAAGGAATGGGCGGAAAGGGGAAAAAAGTTGGCGATTTTCTAAAAGATGCTGGAGTAAAATCCACCGACAAGGCTAAAATTTGGCTTTTGGAAAGCAATCATCAAATCGCTGCCGTGTTGGATATGCGCGCTAATCATTTTTTTGTGGGGGATAGTGCCAAACCTGAACAAATGATAAGTTGCTATGTGGAAAAAAATAAATAAATTCATCTTTGAGTGATAAATATAAATTTTTCTATATCTTTGCCGCCAAGTCGTAAACCTAATTTTTGATTTCTTTTAAATTTATCTAATTTTTAACCGATTATATGCACAAAAACAATCTCAAACGACTATTTTTTACCCCTTTTTTAGCTTTTTTAGCGGCTTGTGGGGGCGATAGCGGCAATACCAACAACTCAAACGATTGTATGCAAATTGCCACACAAACTAAAAAGACTTCATCTGAAATGGAAATGGATATTTACGTGGAAAATTCTGCGAGTATGTTCGGCTATTTGGAGGGACAAACCGAGTTTAAATCCGTGCTGATGGATTTGCCTTTTAGGATGAAAGATAAAGGGTTGAAAACCAACTTTTTCTTTATCAACGATAAAAGTTATCCTATAGATAAAGATTTTAAAGTGTTTATAGAATCGCTCAACAGCACAGAAGCTAAAAAATATGGCAAAACGGACGCTTCGCAGTTGGATTTGATGCTAGAAACGATGATTAATAACGCGCTTAAAACGGGAAAATCAGCATTTTTAGCCTCCGATTTTGTGTATGATGTGCGGGGGAAAAAACCAACGGACGAGTTGCAAAATTTGGAGAATAAGATAAAAAATTCAGTCAATAAGCTCAAAAATCAGGGCTGGGGCTTGTTGGTTTTGAGGTTAAAATCTCAATTTAATGGGACTTATTACGACCTCAACGATAAAAAAACTCAACTCAAAGGCGAACAACGACCTTATTATATCTGGATTTGTGGGCATAACCAATTATTACAAACATTCACTACCGAGTATAATGTTAGCACCTTAAAAGGGTTTGAATTGGCTAATTTATACCAACAACCCGCTAATATCCAACCTTATGTAAGCATTTTGCCCACATCGGAGAAAAAGGGTAGCTTTACCCGAAAAGCGGGAAAAGGGGCTGTAACCGAGCTAATAAATGTCGAAGGTGTGCAAGGTTCGCGCGAATTTCAACTCTCTTTGGCGGTGAATTTATCCGAAATTCCCGTTCCTGCCGACTATTTGACCAATACAGCCAACTATCAGCTAAAAAGCGACCTCAACGCGCAGATTGTTTCCATAACTCCCGTTTCCAACGCCAAAATACAGGCTAACGACAGACGTTTTTTGTGTGAGGCTACGCACGTTTTCGTGATAAATATCCCCTCGCTAATTATTAAAACGGCAAGTGCAGATTTCAACCTACAATTGTTGCAAAAAACGCCCGATTGGGTTAATAACTTACACACGGACGACGATAGCAATATCAAAGCAATTTTAAACAAAAGTTTTGGGTTGAAAAATCTAATCGCTGGGGTAGAAAATGGGTTTAATCCCTCCCAAGAGCAGCTTATTTACGCCAACTTTGGTTTCAAATTGAATAAATAGTGTTTTTGTATTTTTGTAGTAAGATTATTGGTATCAAGTATCACGATTTTATCCTGCTACTTTTCTACTTTATATCTTGCTACAAAAAAAATATTGCTACCTTTCTCATCAATCACCATAATTAAATTTTTTTCTATTTATGAACAGTTTTTTTCAAGCTTGGCTTTGTTTATTGTTTAAATCGGAAACGATGACTCCAGATTTAGAAGCCAATAACGTTTTTGGCACAATAGGGATAATTATGCTCATTTCCAGCATTTTATTCGCGGTTATTTTCTACTTTTTGATGGATAAATCCAAATTTATGGGTGTTATTTATTGGCTATTAATGCTGCTTGGAGTTTTTGTGGTTAATTTAGCCCAAACTTTCTTCTTAGCCAAAAACGCA
Organism: Chitinophagales bacterium; assembly: GCA_013297745.1. GTDB lineage: Bacteria > Bacteroidota > Bacteroidia > Chitinophagales > Saprospiraceae > JAAFIM01. The sequence continues at coordinate 11,534 of JAAFIM010000054.1, forward strand.
CTTTACAAAGCGGGCGTAGACCATCCTGCTACGGGTTATTTATACTTAGGTTTTGTGGTTGCACTTTGGGCGGTGGTTTTATATTTTATCCTTTCGCTTATTTTCAAACGTTTTACCACCAATTTAGTGCGTAGTCCATTTTAAAGTTAGGATTTTAGGATGTTAGGAAGTTAGGATATGAGGAAGTTAAGATTTTAGGATGTTAGGAAGTTAGGATGTTAGGAAGTTAGGATGTGAGGAAGTTAGGATGTGAGGAAGTTAGGATGTGAGGAAGTTAAGATTTTTTGTTGGTATAAACTCCTAAAATCCTAACGTCCCAAACTCCTCCAATCCTAACGTCCTAAACTCCTCCAATCCTAATGTCCCAAAATCCTCCAATCCTAACGTCCTAAACTCCTCCAATCCTAATGTCCCAAAATCCTCCAATCCTAACGTCCTAAAATCCTAACGTCCCAAAATCCTCCAATTCCAACCAATGAACAGATTATTTTTATTTTGTGTGGGCGGTACAGGCTCGCGCGTGCTCAAATCGCTGCTAATGCTGCTCGCTTCTGGGGTAGAAATCAACGCACACGAGATTATTCCCATAATTATAGACCCAGACCAAGACAATGGGGACGTAGAGCGCACCATTCGCCTGCTTAATTTTTACCAATCCGTACAAAATAGCACAGCCAGCGATAAAAGCCACTTTTTTAAATCTAAAATTCGCTCGCTCGGCACTTTGCGCGAAGCTGGAGCTGTAGGCAACCCTTTCAAAATGAATATAACAGGTTTGGGGGATTCGCACGGCAAAACTTTCCGCGATTTTATCCAATACAATAGCTTGGAGCCAGCTACCAAATCCTTTATGCAGCTATTTTACCACGAGGAAAAAAATCTCAACAGCGATTTAACCGTAGGTTTCAAAGGCAATCCGCATATGGGTAGTATTGTATTGAATACGCTCACAGACTCTGCCGATTTCAACCAGTTGGTTTCTACCATAACCGCCGAGGATAGAATTTTTATCGTGAGTTCTATCTTTGGGGGAACGGGCGCGGCGGGTTTCCCGCTATTGGTGAAAAATATACGCCAACCAGACGAAAAATTTATCGGTAAAAAAGCCGTTTTGGAACAAATCCCGCTCGGTGCGCTTTCTGTGCTGCCTTATTTCGGCGTGGCGCGCAATGATGCCAGCGCAATCAATAAAGATACGTTTATAGCAAAAACTAAATCTGCTTTGGCTTATTACAATAGTTCTTTGCAAGATGTGGATGCTATGTATTATATCGGCGACCAAATCAGCAAAGATTTTGACAACCACGAGGGGCAAGCTGCGCAAAAAAACGATGCGCATTTTGTGGAGGTAGCGGGCGCGTTGGCTATAGTAGATTTTATGAGTTTAGCCAAGGAGAATATAAAAATTGCCCCCAAGTTTAAAGAGTTTGGTATCAACGAAATAGCCAGCAATGCCGATGTGAGTTTCCCCGTTTTGGGAGCTAAGAGCAAACAAGCTGTGGCTAAACATTTAATACAGTTATTTTATTCCATTTATCACATTGAAAATAGATTGGAGTACAATATGAAAGACAGCAATTGCCCCCACACCAAAGGCAATCCCAGCGTAGGCAGCGCAAAGTTAGAAACCAGCTTATTAAATAGCGATTTTTACCAGAACAATTTTAGCTATTTTACCCAAGCGTTCAAAGAATGGCTGCGCGAACTACAACGGAATAATTTTAGCCCCTTTAATTTTGAAACTACAGAACTTCAGCACTTGGTACAAAATATCCAGCAAGAAAAGAAAGGAATTTTGTTCAAATCCGACAAATGGGGCTTTGATGAGTTCAACGACGCGCTAAATGAAGCCGAAAAACAAATGGGGGGTCTGACCGCCGCACAAAAATTGTTGGCTTTATACTCTATAGCTACAGAAATTTTATACAAGGATAGAATGCAGGTCGCTTTAAGCTAATCTGTTATTTTATAACCCATATCTAACAAAAAAGCGCAGAGGTTTTTTACCTTTGCGCTTTTCTATTTTTATAAAAATACCATAATTTTAAAAAAAACAACAAAAATTTCCCTTTTTTCGCCAAAAACATAACCTTCGCTACAAAAAAGCCGTACATTAGCGGCTCAATTGATTAGATAAGCCATTATACCATAAAAAGCCAATTATAAAAGAATGAAACTCATCAAACAAACCAAATTACACTTTCGCGAGGGCAATTCGGATAAAGTCTATGAAGCCGATATTTGCGAAGTGGGCGCAAACCAATACATTGTTAATTTTCGCTATGGCAAACGGGGCGCAAATCTTACTGAGGGGACAAAAACCGTAGCTCCTGTAGATTTAACCAAAGCCCAAGAACTTTTTGATAAACTTATCAAAGAAAAAACCGCCAAAGGCTACCAAGATGTTACCGCTGGGGGCGAAGCCAAAGCCGTTAGCGAATTTAACCGCACTGGCGATGACGAAACCGATAGAAAAAACGCTATTTTATGGCATTTGGAACTCGGCGTGAGCAATCCCCCCAAACAACGCCAAAAACGTTGGAATATCAAACGCGCTATTTGGCGCGCGGGCGAATTAAATCTTAAAGAAGCTGCTCCGCATCTCTTGGGTCTTTTCGGAAAGGGCTTGTCCAAAGAGGTAGAATTATACAATTACTGCATTTTATGGGCTTTGGGCTATTGTGCGGCGGATACAGAACAGGCTACCAAAGCCAAAGAGGTACTTTGGAACTTTATAGACAATTATGAGATAGAAGTATCGGATATGGTGCGCCGTATCGCCAAAAGTAGTTACTTAATGCTGGCTAATGCTGAAGAAAAACAGCAGTTTTTTGCCTATATGCGCGACCTTTTGCCCGATGCAATAAAAAATGCGCTCAATAATCCCCCCGCTTTATCCAATCTGTTGAATGATTATTTCAATCGGGGCGGGCATACTATATTTAGTTTTATAGAAAATTTATATTTCTACAGTTTTAGCGATGTTGCTATCAAAAAAGTACTCGCGCAGTGGTTGGAAAAGGCCGAAACCAAACCCAATCAGTTCAAACAGTTGCGTTATGTGTACAAAATAGCGGCTCACCAACACGATGCTCAAGCATTGGGCTTGTTGGGGGGTAAATTTACCCTAAACTATGGCAATTTTAGGGGCAAATTTGCTTATCTCAACTACAGAAAGGTAAGCGTGCGGCACGAATTGTCCAAACCAGAGTCAAGATTTGCTTTCTCTTCCCAAACCCGCAATAAATTGGTCAAAGATTTTGATAAAAATTTGTTCGCTTTGGGCGCAAAAGGCGATGTGGCTTATGTCAAATCCGCTACCGCGTTTTTATTGGCTTATACAGAATCCCAAAAAGGGTATGTTTACGACAAAAGTACTTATGAGCGCAATCCGCAAAATGGGCGTTGGGAGTCTAAAATTTTATTCACCTATTCGCCTTATTCGGACGAAAAACATTTTATTTTTAATAAAATTTTGTACGCCAATAGCGACCGTTACCAAGTCCGTAGCCAAGAACCTTTTGCGGAAACTATCTGTATAAATCAATACGACCCACGCAAAGCCGATATGAGCAAAATCCACCCCAAAAGGGAGGAAAAACACCCCGAATTGTGGGATAAATTGCCTAACGCTTTTGTTACCTTGTTGATTGGGGCAAAAAATAGCTCAGTTGCCGAATTTGCTATACGCGGTTTGCAAGCTCAAGTTAATTATCAGGAAATTTTGTCCCGTTTTGATAAACCAACCCTGCTAAAATTGCTGCAATCGCCGCTACAATTGGTGGTTAAGTTCTCTTTAGATTTAATCAAGAGCAAATTTGACCCCACAGAGTTTGAAATTGACTTTTTGCTACAATTGCTTTCCTCTTCTGTGTCTGAAGTGCAGCAGTATGCGCTTGAATGTTTGCGTTTGTCCCAAAATAAGCTAATGAGTTCAACCGATAATGTTTTCATCCTGCTTACACATTATAATTATAACGCGTATGAGTTCGGGTTCAAACTGTTTAAAGGGGCGGTAGAAAATTGGAACAAAGACCAAAAACGCGCTTTTATTGGCAAAATTATCTCTTTCTTTTTGGGTCAAACCCAACACGACGGGCGCAATAATAGCAAGTTGCCGTTTATTTCTGAAGCCTTTACCGAAAAATTGGCGGACGAACTGAAAGAGATTAGTTTAAATATCATCACCGATTTATTAAATCATCCATTGCCTGTAGTTCATACGCTGGGATTAAACCTTTTGAAGATAAATCAAGTCCCTGCGGAAAAATTGCCGCGCGAATTGGTTACTTTCTTATGCTACAACAGCCAAGAACAGCTACGCAAAGCGGGTTTTGTTATCCTTAACTCTTTTTCTACAGCCGCTTTGCGCGAAAATATCCCCTTTTTGTTGTCTATATTCGTGGGTACTGTCGATAGCAACCGTCTTGAGGGGAAAAAACTACTCAATGCATTATTGGCTGCTGACTCCACCGCAGGGGAAGAGATTTGCAACCAATTAATCCCTTATATGCTCAAAAAAGAAGCGTGGGAGGGGGCGCACGCTTGGATATCCAACCATTTGCGGATAGAATTAAGCGATTATTTGAAAGTCGTGAATAGAGAGTTGATATTTAGGTTGCTAAATGTGGAATTTTCTAAATCGCACGAGTTGGCCGCGCTGTTATTATCGCGTTATATCGCGCCAGAAACGATGTCGGTTCGCTCAATAGTGCGTTTGGGTTCGCACGAAACTATAGATGTGCGCAAACTGTGCTACAAAATTTTTGAAAATAGCGTGGCGCGGATGCGTTATGAAGCTACAGATGCGTTGCGCCTGTTGGATAGCCAATGGGACGATACCCGCGAGTTTGCCAAAGCGTATTTTAGCCAAAACTTCACAGAAACCGAATGGACTCCAGAACTTTTAATCAGTATCTGCGACCATACGCGCGAAGATGTGCAACAATATGGCACTCAGTTGGTCAATCGCTATTTCAAACCAGAGAATGGAAGCGAATACTTGCTCAAATTGAGCCAACACCCGCGCCATACGGTTATGCAACACGTTACCAACTATTTATACAGCTACGCCAGCGACAATTTGACCACACTCCGCCAATTAGAGCAGTATTTTGTCAGTTTATTATCCCAAGTCAATAAAGCCAGAGCGGGCAAAGAGCGCGTTTTTGCTTTCTTGCGCCAAGAGGGGCTAAAAACGGCAGAAGCGGCGCAGTTTGTAACCCAAATTATGGATAGAATTTCCGCCACCGTCGCTATTGGGGACAAAGCTACTTGTATTGAAATCATTAGAGATTTAAAAATTGCTTTCCCTGCTACAAATAGTTTATTAGTGGTTAATGGTTAATTATTAATGGTTAATTGTTAGCAGTTAATAGCTAATATATAAAAAAACCTCTCAAGTTGAATGCTTGAGAGGTTTTTTTTATTTCAACGATTCTGCATAAAATTGCAATTATTTTATTGTTTTTATAGAAATTACGATTTTCGCTGCAGAAATTACGATTTTCGCTGCAGAAATTACGATTTTCGCTGCAGAAATTACGATTTTCGCTGCAGAAATTACGATTTTTGCTACAGAAGTTTTGATTTTTGATAAAAATTATAATTTTTGCTACAGAAATTACGATTTTCGCTGCAGAAATTACGATTTTCGCTGCAGAAATTACGATTTTTGATAAAAATTATAATTTTTGCTACAGAAATTACGATTTTTGCTGCATAAACTGCAATTTTCGTTGCAAAAGTAACGATTTTTACAAAATTTTGATAATTTTTACAAAAAAACGGGAAAAAACGCAAAAATAATTTGCAAGTTTCAAAAAAAGGGTTTAATTTTGCATTGTTGATAATTTGTGGCACAGGATTTGTCCCCGTTTATCAACCAAATCAATTTTTTTTAATCACAAAAAAACCTTTATTCTTATGCCAAGTTATTTTCCTGCCAAAGAAAGCGAACGCCGCGAATGGTATCTTTCTTTGCAAACCAATTTTCCCTCTTTAGCCAATTTATTGAGTATTTCGCCGCAAGAAACTGCCGATTGGGACGCAAAATTTAGAAAATTTTTAGCTCATATTGACAGCGTTAGCCAAAAAGAGCGCGAATTAGAAAATACTCATAGCGAGCGGGACGAATACCGCGAGGAACAAATGCCTTTATTGCATCAGGCTATCAAACATTGGAAATCACACGCTAATTACACCAAAGCTGTAGGCGAATTGCTTAATATTGAAACTGTAGTAAGCGTTAAAACGCCTAAAAGTAGTTCGGCGCGCACATTGGACGTAAGTATTACCGCCGAAGTGCAGAAAGTAACCCTTAAATTTAAAAAATCTAAAACGTTAATGGTCGCTATCTACAGCCGCCGCGCTAATGAGACAGAATTTAGCCTATTACGGCAAATTTTGACCAATACTTTTGAAGACCGCCGCCCTAATTTTAATAATGCAGCCGCAGAACGCCGCGAATATTATTTTACTATTATCAAAAACGATGAAGAAATTGACCGTTCAGGGGTTTATACTGTAGCAGTAGCGCAATAATAGTGATTAATTATTAATTATTAATGACAAAAAGAATTGATTTTTTCCGTCGTCCCCGCGTAGCAACGCGGGGCTACTATTATTAAACCCCGTTGGGGTTTAAAATTGCCAACCCCAACGGGGTTGAACGGCAATTGCCCCGTGTAAAACACGGGGTTTATAAGAAAAAATTAAAAAACTTAATAATTAGTTGTTAGTATTAAAAAGTTTCTTGGGCTTCGGCTTGGGAAACTTTTTTTGTTTTAAATGTTTGTATAAAAAAAAGCCCGTTCCTGTTGTGGAATGGGTTTTTTTTACTTATCTTTATACCTGTCATACTCATAAGCCCCCTCAATATACAATTTTTTATTATCTTTTTTGATAATTTGCAACTGTTCTTTGGTGATTTTTGGGCAACTTCTGATGTTTAAAAACTCTAAATTGGTAAGCGCGGCTAATTCGCTAATATCGGTTAGCAACGTAATAGTGATTTAAAAAATAGCTGGCTGGGTGAAAATTTGCGCTACGCGCTGCATTTTTATTCTTGTTACTTTTTTATATTTTAATTTCTCTGTGTTGTGCGGGACTAAAGTCCCAGCACAATTGAGTTTGATAGTTTTTTCGCGCTTTTGGGGCTAAAGCCCCGCGCGTTTTTTTATATTTATTTTATAAATCAATACCAACGGGTTAAAACCCGTTGAATAAACAACAATTACAACAGACTTTAGTCTGTTGCTTACACAAAAAGTTTGTTAGTAAATCATTTCATAAATTAAAATAAAAAAGCCCGTTCTTAGCGTAAAGAACGGGCTTTTTTTTATAAACGGGGCGATAATTTTATTTGCCGCGACCACCAAAAACGACTAAAAAAGTATGCAGGATAATTTTTATATCTAAAGACAGAGATATATTTTCAATATACAACAAATCAAACTTTAACCGCTCAATCATCTCCTCTACGTTGGAAGCGTAACCAAATTGTACCTGTCCCCACGAAGTTATCCCAGGCTTTACCTTTTGTAGCTGCCAAACGTGGGGCGCATATTCAGCAATTTTTTCTAAATAGTATAAACGTTCAGGTCTTGGCCCCACAAGGGACATATCCCCGCGCAAAACGTTCCAAAATTGGGGCAATTCATCCAATCTGTACTTGCGCATTGTCTTTCCCCACGCTGTAGCGCGGTCATCGTCGTCGGAAGAGAGCAAAGGTTTGCCGTTGGCTTCGGCATCGGGGCGCATAGAGCGGAATTTATGGATAAGAAACGGTTTCCCGTTCAAACCCACCCGCTCTTGGCTGTAGAAAATATCCCCTTCAGAAGAACGTTTGACTTTATACGCAATAAACAGATAAAGGGGGGAAAATACGAGTAGAAAAGTAGCCGAAACGCCAATATCTATGGCGCGTTTTAGTATTTTGAACCAAGTGGGTATCAACTGAGTGGCAATTTCCATAAGTGGCGCGCCATATATTTGGTTGATTTTGACCCGCCCCAACAAAATATCGTACATACTGGGCAACACTTTAATCAGTATATGCTGTTGGTGCAAATGTTTTAGAATATCGTTGATATAAGGATAATCTTTGTCCGAAAGGGCGAGTATAACCTCCTCAACCTGCTCATTTTTTAATATCTGGGGCAGTTGTTGGTAAGTTCCCAAATATCTTAGCTTTTCGGATAGGGGATAAGGGGGCGTTTGTTGCAAATCTACAAAACCCACAAAGCGATAATAGCCTCGTGATTGATTTTTTTCTAATAAAGTTTCTATCAAATGTTTGGCTTTTTCCCCACTGCCGATAATTAGCGTACGAAAGAAAATTTTGCCCTTTCTGACCTGACGCGCAGCCCAAGATAAGAACAACATCCGCACCGTTACGAACAAAGGCAAATGGGTTAGCAACAAACCCATAGCAGCGCGGTAATAATCTTTGTACCCGTCCCGATAAAACTGGGAATCGTCCAATATCAGCGCAAAAAATAATAAAATTGCCCCCAATAAACCCACAGCAAGCGTGCGCGCCAACTCTGTGAGCCGAGACATTTTATAAACGTTTTTATAACTATCAAACAAAGCGTGTAAAAGTACCCAAAATAGCGGCACCAATAACATACCGAGCAAAAACTGTTGATTGTGGAGAGTAGCTTGCCAAGAAAAGGGGAAAGGTTCTAAGTATAATTTTCTAAAAACGAAAAAAGCCCCCCAAGCAAGGGCGGCAGTTAGATAATCCAATCCGATATAAACGAGCAAACTTTTTGCTTTATTCATACATTGACTTTTGAGAGAAAAAGGCGCATAAACTAAGCCTTTTGCGGGATAAAATTAGCTTTTTTTGGCTTTGGTGTAGCCGAGTTGGGATAAAATTTCTAATACTTTTTCTAATAAATTACCTTGGATGAGAATTTCGCCCTCTTTGACCGAACCACCCACGCCCGCTTTGGTTTTTATCGCTTTGGATAATTCTATTAAATCACTTTCTTTGCCGATAAATCCGCTAATCAACACCACTTCTTTACCCTTTCGCTGGCTGCGGTCTATTTTGAGCTTGAGCGGTTGCAAAGCTGGGGCTAAAGTTTCCTTTTTCTCGCCTTCAGCAGCTTCCAAGTTGATTTTGTCCAAATAATCTGGGTCGGTGGAATAGATGAGGGTTGTTTTATTCTTTTTCATTGATTAAATTATAAATCTTGTCAGTTGCGCCTTGATGTTGTGCGAAAAAGTGGGCTAATGTTTGTTTGATTTGATTTTTTTGCGCTGTTTGTTGGCTATTTTGGATAAAAGCTAACCAGTCGCTGGGCATATTTTCGCTTTTGGGTTGCAAATGAAAGGCTGCGTTTAACCCCAATAGCTGTTTTAACTCTATAAATTTGTGCAACGCGCCCCCAAAAGCTGTAGGTAAACCAAAAACTGCCGCTTCCAACACATTATGCACGCCTCCGCTAAAACCGCCCCCGATATAGGCAAAATCTGCGTATTGATAAGCGTATTTCAACAAACCTATTTTATCTATAATTAGTGAATGATGTGAAGTGAGTGGTGGGTGGTGGGTGGCAGGAAGCGAATTTTCTAAAGAAGAGTATAAAAGGGGAGAGCTGTTTAAACTTTTTAGAAAAGCGACCGTTTTTTCTATAGATTTGGGGTCTATTTCGTGCGGCACGAGGATAATTTTCCAACCTTTATCCCAAAGATGGGGCAAAATGCGCGCCAAATGGGGCAAATCCTCCCCGTGGCTGCTACCGACGATAAAAACGGGCGATTTTGTTGATTGATTAACCCCGATAAAATTTTCGATTATGGGCAAATGCTGCCGTTGTTGGTTATTTTGGGCAATACTATCTATTCGCGTGTCGCCTGCTGGGTGGATTTTAGCGTAAAAATTATGCTGTTGGTAAAAACCATCTTTGGGCTGTTTTTGTAAAAAATTGGATACAACTTTTGCACTTTCCAAATCTTGGGTAAAAATTTGGGTGAAAAAATTCATCATCTGCCAAGTCAATTTCCCCCAAAGGGAGAAAATAATATGCAAAGGGGAGAAGATAACCCCGATAAGATAGATAGGGATTTTTTTCTCGGCTGCTGTGTGCAGATAATTGTACCAAAATTCGTATTTAACCCAAATAATCAGCGCGGGATTTACTATTTGGATAAAATCGCGGGCATTTTTAGCCGTATCCAAGGGCAAATAACAGCAATAATCGATTAAATGTTGCCCGTTGGTGCGCTGTTGGCGGCTGATAATCTCATACCCCGAAGGGCTGAAAAAACTAACCAGGATAAAGTAGCCGCTATTTTCGCTTTTATACTTTTGCAGCAACATTTTTCCCTGTTCGTACTCGCCCAAAGAAGCAGCGTGTAACCAAATGATAGGTTTTGAGTTATGGTTGGCAGCGTTTAGCCCTTGAGAGAGTTTTGCGCGCCAATTGTGGCGACCTTGCGCCCAAAGTTTGGCTTTATGAGAAAACAAGCTGGCGATTTTCAACCCTAACCCGTAAAAAAAGGTTAAAAATTTATACCCAAATTTATACAAGAACATAAAAAGGTTAAAAAAGGTTATTGTTTTTCCCAAATTTGTAACTGTCCATCCGCATCAAAATTGACGACGGGAAAAATGCGCAAAATGCTATCAAAGCGCACCCTAAATTGGGCAGCGTAGTACAACCCATCGCTACCCAATTCGTCATAACTAAACGTACTATCGCGCAGTGGGCTGATATTCCTCCATTTGCGTTGTCCAATTTGAAAAGAGCCCACAACCCCTGAATCAATAATAGCAAAATCGGATTGAACCCGTAATTTCATCCCGCCATATTGCTGATTGCCAGCCTCGTTTCTTATCCAAGTGCCAGACAGCGCAGACAAAGGTATATTTGAAGTTTTTTTGCGACAAGCGGATAAAGTAAGCCCTATAAAAAAGAATACGCTGAAAGAAAGCAGCCAAATGCGCATAATTTGTTTTAGCAAAGTGCTTATGTTTATATAATTATTTACACAATTATTTATATAATTGTTCAATTTGAGTTTTGTACTTTTCCAAAATAACCCGTCTTTTTAGTTTCATAGTTGGGGTTAATTCGCCCGATTCTACCGCCCAAGTATCCGCCACCAACACAAATTTTTTAATCTGTTCAACGTGTCCAAATTCTGGGTTTATTTTGTCAATCCAAGCCTGAAAATAAGCCAATACTTTGGGATGCTGAATTAATGCTTGTTTATCGCCGCTTATATTATTTTCTTTAGCCCAATTTTGGAGCACATCAAAAGAAGGGGTGATGATAGCAGAGACAAATTTTTGATTGTCGCCCACGACCATCGCTTGTTCTAGCATAAAATCGGATTTGAGCAGCGTTTCTATTGGAGCAGGCGCTACATATTTGCCCCCAGAGGTTTTGAGCAATTCTTTTTTGCGGTCAGTAATCTGAAGGAAATTTACCCCTTTTTTGTTTTTGACCAATTTGCCAATATCGCCCGTTTTGAACCAACCATCAGCATCAAAAACCTCTGCGGTTTTTTCGGGTTGTTGATAATAACCCAACATTACATTGCCCCCTTTTACCAAAATTTCGCCCTCATTTTCTTTGTAATTGCCATCGGAGTTGTCTATTTTTACCTGAACACTCGCCAACAATGGGCCTACAGTGCCCAACATAGCCGAAAAGGGTTGGAAGTGGTTGATGGCGATAGCTGGGCTGGTTTCGGTTAGTCCATATCCCTCACAGATAGGAATACCTATAGCGGAAAAAAATTGGGCAATTTTTCTAGGACAAGCGGCTGCACCGGTTACAATCCCGCGTAATCTTCCCCCCAAACGCGCCCGTATTTTAGAAAAAACTAATTTATCGGCAGTTTTGCGCTTGAAGCTGTCAAAAAAACCATATTCTTTGTCAAACTCAAAATCAGCCGTTAAGCTTTCAGCCCAATTAAAAATTTTGAGTTTTAGCCCGCCTTCTTTGCGCACGTTGGTAAGTACTTTTTCGTACACTTTTTCCAATAAGCGGGGAACGGTGGTGAAAAAATGAGGGCGAAACTCTTGCAAACTTTCCGACAAAGTTTCTATGCTGGGCGGATAGATGATATTTATCCCTTTTGACATATAAGCATAGGTTACCGTTCGTTCAAAAATATGACAAATGGGTAAAAAGCTAAGCCCAATTTCTCCCGCTTGTATAGGTATAATAGAATAAACGTCGCGGATATTCGTCAACAAATTATCGTGCGAAAGCATAACCCCTTTGGGATTGCCTGTGGTACCAGAGGTGTAAATAATAGTAGCCAAATCTGACCCTTTGATGTTGTCTTTGATTTGATTAACTTGGGTCAAATCGCCTTCAGCGAAAATATGTTCCCAAAAAGCTACCTCAGTGCCGTTCGCATCGGTTTGATTATCTACTTTATCAAAGCTAAAAATAGCTTTTAAATTGGGCAGTTGGGTTTGGGCTGTTTTCACCTTTTCCAATAAATCGCCGTGTCCCAAAAAGCAATATTTTACCTGTGATTCATTAAAAATATAAGCATAATCTTTGGCGCTAATGGTGGGATAAACAGGCACATTGACAACCCCAATCTGTTGCATACCCAAATCCAACACATTCCATTCGGGGCGGTTGTTGTAGGTTATGGTAGCAATTTTATCCCCTTTTTTCAACCCAATTTGCAATAAACCTAAACTTACTTTATTGACCAAGTTGACCAGTTCTTGAGTAGAATAACTATAAAAGTGTCCTTTGATGTGTTTGGCAGCTAAGCTTTGAGCCTGTGGAAATTTTTCTAATTGATAATAAGGCAAATCAAATAGACGTTGAAGTTGAATGGTTGACATAATTGATGAATGGTATATTAAAAAGGTATGTGAATAAACAAAGGTTAAAAATTGGCTGCAAATATAGTCTTTTTTTTGCTTTAAGCTATTAAAATAAATTTTATTGATAAAAAATATACCTTTGCGTCGTTTTTTATCTTTTATTCAACACACAAGAAAAATTTTATAAAAATGTTTGCAGCCCTAATCATTTTACCTGTGGCTATAGTGACTGTAGGATTTGTACTATTGACAATTTTTAGCCCTGATTGGATATCGGACGATTATAAATGGTTGGGGGTTATACCTTTGGCTATACTTATTGGCACTTTTGTGATACGGCGAGGATTGAACGAATGGTGGTATGAGCGATTTCCGCCCCGTTTGGCTAAGGTCGAGAGGGATATTTTATTTAAGTTTTTCCCTTATTATGCCCATTTGAGCCCAGCGCACAAATTAGAGTTTGAAAAACGGCTGTATATATTCCGTTTGCAAAAACAGTTTCAGATGAGAGGCGCAGAACAATTGCCAGGGGATATTCAATTGCTGGTTGGTGCGGCGGCTATACAATTTACTTTTGGGTTAAGTTTTCAAAAAGAGTTTTACCCTAAGTTGGGTATGATTGTTTTGTACCCACAAACCTTTATCAGCCCAGATTTGAACCATCAACAACACGCTTTGGAATTTTATGAAGATGAGGTTTTTGATTGTATATTATTGTCTGTCAATATGTTGGTGAAAGGGTTTCAGCGTCCGCAAGAATTTTACAATTCAGCATTATATGTTTTTGCTAAGGCTTGGGCTACACGAGAAGAGATAGGAGAGGAGCATTTAAAAATAAGCGACAAGGAGTTATTTACCCAGCAATTGTTTATTTTGCGCGGCTTTTCTCCCGATTTTATCCAAAAATATACAGCTTTAGACAAATTAGAACTTTTTCCGCTTGCTGTGGAATTGTTTTTTAGCTATCCAGAAAAAATGCAACTGCAAATGCCCGCAACTTATTTGGCGCTGGTGGAAATTTTGGGTCAAGATGCTATCAATAAAATTAGCCCAGTTATACAAAAACTGTAATAAGCCTATTTATACATATATTTTGCCAATAATTTACTGCAATTTTGGCGAATTTTTTCCTTAAAAAAGCCAGTCCAGCCCAATAAATAAGCGGGCAAACCCAACGCTTGCCGAGACCAAGCCCACAAATCGAAATTATCAATATGTTTATAAATTAGCCCGTCTTTGAACTCAAAGCGGGCTTTTATCTTGTTAACCACTTTGCGTTTGGTTTGTGCGAATACATATTCAGCCACCCAAACAGTTTCTCCGTTGTTGTCGTCGGCTTTGGTTTCGCTAATTTGGATTTTGATATTGCCGCCTGAACGCTCCAATAACATCCGCCACATAGCCAAAGTTTGCGCTGTGTTTAATTTGCCAAAAGCTGGGTCTTCAAACGTAGCTTCAGAATGATAACAAGCTAGCATCGGCTCAATTTGATTGCTGCCAAAACTTTCATAAAATTTTTTTATCAATTCAATCTGTTGATTATGAGTTAATTGCATTTTTGTGTTTTTTTTAATAAGATATTTTTTATTTTCGCCATTATTTAACATAATATAAATTATGATACAAGTATTTTTTGCTTAATTCATTCACGATAGGCTTTTTGCAAAAAAACAAGCCCGCAAAAGTACGCTTTTTTGGCTAAATAGAAACTTTACAATATTTTTTTATTTAAAATTTTATGGACAAATTCTATAATCACAAGAAGAGACTTAGCGCCAATGCGACACAAAAAGCTAATTTGTCTCCCCTATCAAATATCAAAAAA
>JAAFIM010000055.1 GCA_013297745.1 Chitinophagales bacterium
AAAAAAGCGAATAGGACATTACCCATTCGCTTTTTTTATTTTTTGGAAAATCAACTTTTATTGAGCAGCAAATTCCCACTCTTTATCATTGGCATCTTTGAGCTTCAATTTAGCATCTGTATTTTCTAACACGGTGAATTTAACCACCGCATCGCTCACTTTGCCCTCTGTATTTTTATCTTTAATCAAGCTAAGGACATTATTTTCTTCGTCCAATTCCCAAGTGCCTGTAGAGACAACCATAGCATCCAACAAACCCTCAAAAGTACCTTCTACATTCAGATAGAGGTAAGCATCTGCCCCTTTTTTCCAATTTTTGGATAAGCTACTGCGTTTGTCTGTGGTAGTTTTGATAGCTTCACCCGCACGCTGGGTTGAATTAGTTGTTGGGCTAGCATTGTCTTCGCTGGCAGCTACTGGAGCTTGGTTGCAACTGGTAGCGAAAAGAGCTACAAATAAAACTGAAATGGTTAAAATAGTGCGCATTATAGCAGATAATTTTTAAATAAAAAAATGTTTATTCTTTATACGCAGAAAACGGATTTTGTTACCGATTTATTGTATAATTATTCAAAAAAAGTATTTTTTACCAAAATTTGAGCCTAGATTTTTTCACCTCTTCGTTGGAAACATAATGTCCCAAAAAATGGGCTGCATTGTCTATAATTTTGCTTGCGTTGCGGCGGAAACCCAAACCACAACCTTCCCAAGCAAAGAAAACCCCCGCTTGATAATAATAAGGGAAATCGTCGTGGTTTAATTTGGCTAAATTTTGATAAACAACTTTTTGATGCTCATACTCGCCTGTAGTCGCCTCTTCAGGTTCGCCTTTGCCGTTGTGAATTGATACATTCGCGCCTTCTCTTCCCAACATTGCCTTTTTGACAAAACCTAAAGTATGCTGTGGCTTATCAAAAAATGTGGGCAACAGCAAAGGATGAGCTGGGTATAAATCCCAAAGATATTTTAAAATCCCTTTGCTTTGAAACAGTAAAGTATAAGCGGGGTTGATGACTACAGCCAACCGTTTTTTCACAATTTGGGTGAGCAAATCCGCCAACTCAGGCTCTTCTTCGCCTATGTATTCCCAAGGCACGAGTTTAAACCAAAAATCGCAGCGTTCGTAACCATCTTCTACTTTGGCAAAAATACCGTCAGTGGCGGAAAAAGTTGCATCTTCTACATAGTTGAAAAACACCTCAAAACCTGCTTCACGCGCCGCTTCGCAAATAACGCTCACGTTGGCATCGTCTTCGGGCGCGTCCGACATAGTAGAAACCAACAAACGCGGCATCAAATCGGCATTTTCGTCCCGCAAGCGGGTAAAATTATCTATCAAGCTATCATAAACGAAATTAAATTGGCGACTTTCGTCCAAATTGTTGGCTTTGGCTTGCGCCCATTGTATAATCGCCGTTTCGGGCAAAGAACTGGGCGTATCGGCGTTAAATTCCATCAATTTTATCGGCAAACCGTCCAAACCGCCCGCAAAATCAAAACGTCCGAACAGGTGAAAATTGCGGTCGTCTTCCCAAGTCATTTTTATCAACTCTATCAAGTTTTTGGGAATGTCCAATTTATCGAATAGATTGTTTTGGATAACGTGTTCTGCTGCCTCGCAAAACATATCGTACAATTCGTTGGCGGCGTGATAATAAGCGTCTCTTTCCGCTTCTGTTACCAATATCAACTCGTCGATAATGTACTCGCCTATTTCTTCGGAGATTAGAAAATCCCAGCCCAATTGATTGTACAAATGCGCGGGGATGGCGTTAATGGCTTGTTTCCTCATAAAAAAATGTTTTTAAATTTTTTTGGTGGGCAAATATATGCCTTTTTGGTGAATTAAAGCCCCTACAACCAAAAAAAAGCTGAAAAAGTTCATAAAAAAGAAAAAAGCCCCAAGCGCAGAGGCAAGGGGCTGATATTATGGCAACAAAGAGCGTCCTGATTCTGTTTCAAATTTAAGTCCTGTGTAAGCACAAATTTCTTTTAAAATTTGTACTCCGTCATATACCTGTAAAAAAGTATCACTGTTATCAAATACTTCTATAGTTTTGCTTTCACCTTCTATTCTAACTACGAAAAAAATAGGAAATGAAGGCGTATCTAGTTCTTGATATCCTTTTATAATTTTTTCAATCGTTGCCACTTTATATGACCATTGCTGGCGATAAGAATAAAAACTAATTTCTTTCTTATTGACACTCAGTTCAAAAAAAAAATTTTTGACGCGATAGCTTGGTATCAACCAAGCTATTCCAAGGAAAATACAAATTGGTATGAATATCAATCCATTCATATTTTGTCCTTTTATCGTTTCCATTATAAATGAAATTATAGCAAAAAAAACGAATAACATCAAAAATAATGTGTATCCATGGGTAGCTGTTAGCTTGTAATATTGCCAAAGACTACTAAATTTTTGGCTATAAAAGATTATTTTATTGCCATCTGTAGTTTTTTTGCACGCTATTTTGTCCATATTCAATTAGTTTATTAAGTGTGGTGGGACGTTTTTTTATTATACTTTTCAGCGCAAGATATAGCATTTTTTTATACCACACAAATTTTTTAGACAAAAATAAGATTAGGGATATAAAAAAGCCCCAAGCGCAGAGGCAAAGGGGTGATATTATGGCAACAAAGAACGTCCTGATTCTGTTTCAAATTTAAGTCCTGTGTAAGCACAGATTTCTTTTAAAATTTGTACTCCGTCATATAACTGTAAAAATTTATTATTACAATCAAATACTTCTATAGTTTTGCTTTCGCCTTCTATTCTAACTACGAAAAAAATAGGGAATAGGTTTGTGTCTGGAAACTCATCTCCTTTTATAATTTTTTCAATAGTTGCCACTTTGTATGACCATTGCTGGCGATAAGAATAAAAACTAATTTCTTTCTTATTGACACTCAGTTCAAAAAAATAGTTTTTGGCATTAATTTGCAATTTAATTAAAAAAAAAATGCAAATATTAAAAACAGCAATAAAAACAAACTCATAAAATTACCGAATATAACTTCCTTTTCTTTGCGGAAAAAATCTTCTCTGTTAGTGTTTGTCAACTCAAAAAAAAATAGATAAGAAAAGTAAATTATACTTCCCAACAACAAACATAAAGGGATTATATTAAAAGTCGTTTTCGATGTTTTAGTGTATTCCAAAACTGTTGTAAATCGTTTACTGTAGAAAACTAATCTATCATTTTCTACCACTTTATTGCATTCTATCATATTAAGTTAATTTGTAAAACGAAGAAAGATATTGTTTTAACATACTTTTCAGCGCGCAAGCTAAAACAATTTTTTATACTACACAAATTTTTCCCATAGAAATAAGATTTGAGATATAAAAAAAACCAAGCGAGAAGCAAGGGCTTTTTTTTATGCAGATTTCTTTTTCTTTAGGTTACGGTGCTGCCAAAATAGCCAAAGCCAAAAAAACAATAAATGAACTAAGCTAATTGGTACGACACTAAATAGCGCAGCAAAGCCTATTCCCCCATTTCCAGGTGCACTTTCAAGTATGTATGCGAACAATACAATAAAAAAACTGTAAATAAAAAAGCCCAATAGGTTGTACCAGCCCATTGTATAGCCTACAGGGTTACTTTCTCTAATCGGAAAAATGGTAACCAATACCAAAACCCAAAAAGGAGAGCCTAATGTTAGCACAAAGCTCCAGCCTCCAAAAAAATCTGCCATTATTTATTTTTATTAGTTGGTTTATCGTTTTCTACCGCTTTATTACACTTTTCAGCTGCAAGGTAAGTCATTTTTTTGAGTTACCAAATTTTTAGAATAAAAATAAGATTTGAGATATAAAAAAGCCCCAAGCGCAGAGGCAAGGGGCAAAAAATCTAATCATAAACAATGCTAGTGTCTATAAAACCAACTCGCCATAAAGAATCAAAAAATATCTTTCTGCTTTTCCAACACTCACAAGGAAAAATCTCTCCACCAATAGAATCGTTGGAATATCGCCAAAAGTTTTTAAACCCTCCTACTTTTTTTTTGTGAAAGTCATAAAACAAACTATCACGAAGCATAGGTTCTCCAAGTATATGCATAACTTGATTACTATCCATTCCTATTT
Organism: Chitinophagales bacterium; assembly: GCA_013297745.1. GTDB lineage: Bacteria > Bacteroidota > Bacteroidia > Chitinophagales > Saprospiraceae > JAAFIM01. The sequence continues at coordinate 4,100 of JAAFIM010000055.1, forward strand.
CTATCTGTCGCCAGCGTGCTTCTGTGTAATTAGTTGTATATTCTGTCGGGCAAGTACATTCGTGGCAAGCATAAAAACAAAGAATAATAAATAAAAATAAATAATTCCGCATAATTAAAAGTTTTCAGCGCGCAAGATATAGCAATTTTTGATACTCCACAAATTTTTAAAATAAAAATAAGATTTGAGATATAAAAAAGCCCCAAGCGCAGAGGCAAGGGGCTGATATTATGGCAACAAAGAACGTCCTGATTCTGTTTCAAATTTAAGTCCTGTGTAAGCACAGATTTCTTTTAAAATTTGTACTACATCATATACCTGTAAAAATTTATTGTTACAATCAAATACTTCTATAGTTTTGCTTTCGCCTTCTATTCTGACCACAAAAAAGATAGCAAATAAGGATAAATCTAACACTTCATCTCCTTTTATAATTTTTTCAATAGCTGCCACTTTATATGACCATTGCTGACGATAAGCATAAAAACTAATTTCTTTCTTATTGGCACTCAGTTCAAAAAAATAGTTTTTTTCTCTATTGTGTATCAAACCCATAAAGCAAATAAGTAAAATAAATACTACTCCTATAAATCCGCCGCTAATACTTTGTTCTTTTATCATTCCCATTATGATCACAGAAAAAGATAATAAAACTAAAAAAAATATAAATCGTTGAGTACCTAATACCTTGTAATATTGCCAAAGACTACTAAATTTTTGGCTGTAAAAGATTATTTTATTGCCATCTGTAGTTTTTTTGCACGTTATATTTCTACCCATTTGCTTAGTTTCTTAAGTGTGGTGGGACGTTATCATCAATAGAATCAAGAGGTGTAATATAGAAAGGCAATTCTGTATCAGGGCAAGTATCGCAAGCTTCACCCCTAAAATAGCTAGCTAAAGCCATAGTTAATTCTACAACGTCATAGATAGTAGAAATAACATTGACCACCGGAATAAATTTTAAAAACAACTTTAAAGATGCTTTTTTAAGAAGCGCTTTACCACCGTTTTTAATTATTCCTTCAGCTATTTCTTTTTGCTCTTTATTGCCAATAGACTCAGCAATAGTAACCATATTCTTAGTATGTTCTTGGATTTCTTCGGAAAGTTTTTCCATTACAACCTTATCCGATTTTCTAAGCTTTTGTTTTTGTAATTTAACTTGCGCTTCCAATTTTTTAATGCGGTCTGATTCTATTTCCAATTTTTCCGCTTTACCTGATAGAATTTCAGATTCTTTCTTGATTTCTTTCACCTTTTTTTTGTCTTCTTTGGCACTATCTTGACCAATATCAAGAATATCACAAATCAACTCAGTTTCTAATTTACATTCTAAAGCACCAGCGCATTTTGCTGAATGAAAAGTTGACTCTATATCTTTTACACCAGGAAAACTAGCAGCAAATATATTAAAAATAATATTTTTAAGATTGAGTTCAGCTATAAATGCAACCCCGATAGGGCTTAATCTCCAGTTTTCAATCAAAATATTATCCTTATTTTTAATATTCTCAAAAGAAGACAACTTAGGTCCTTCTATTTTAAAAACTATTTTGCCGTACCTCCACTCCCATTCCAATTGAGTTGCTCCAATTGATATAGCATTGGCAAGCTGTTTGTTGTTAATACCATAATTATCTGTATTTGAAAATTTAAAAAAATTCGCCACAATATCAGGAGCAAAAGCAAAGTCTATTTCCTTTTTATATTGCAAATAGATATTTTTGTCAAAAGCAAAAGTAATACTTCCCTCTACAAAAACTGATGATATTTGAATTTCACATTTGCCAATTTTACCAATTATTTTAGATTTCGTCGTTGTGTATTTTTCCTTAAATTTTATAGATACTTTTTTATATTCCACGCCAATAGTAGGGTCATTTACAAATGGAATAGTGGGTAAAACCAGCGTAGCTCCATCTTTTTTGATTAATGCAATCATCAAGCCTTCAATTGTAGTTTTTTGGGCTTCAAAATAGGCTTTATTATTTTTGTGGTCTGAATAAAATTTTTCCAATTTAGACAAAAAATTAGAAAAAATTGTTGTCTCTTCATCAGAAAGATTGTTGTATTTTTCTAATAGAGTATCTTTTACAGATTTAGGCAAGGAAGATTTCTCTATAAGCGCATCAATACCAGCACCTTGCGGGTCTTTATCGCCCAAGTCTGGGGCAGCTTTTTTAGCAGTTGCATCTGCAGTTTTAGTATTCGCAGCCACCACTTTGATACATTTATCCACCAAATCTTGGAAAGGTTTGGGTAGCGGTGCCTTGATTTTTTGAATGGTAGCGAGAGCGGCTTGCATAGCAGCGAAAGCCTCTTGTTTGGTTTTGAAAGACATAATGGATTAGGCTTTTTTAGCGTTAGGATATAAAAAATCGTGGGCAGCTTTTAGCGATTTTAACGCTTCTTGGACAGCGGCTTTATCCTGTTCGGAAATAGCTGGCGCGGCTTTTTCTTTGGTTTCTGTAGTTTCGGGAGCGGGTTTAGTTTCCACCTCATCAGCTACATCTTCCATCGCTTCTGCTGCTTCTGCCAATTTATCAGCTTCTTTTTCGCTAATCACGGCGCCGATTTTATAACCTGCGTGGGTAGTGGTGAAAGCTGCTTTGATAGCGTTTTTCAACCCTGTAGCACTATTTATCAATTTGCCTTTACTTGGCAAGAGATTAAGCACAGTTTTGCCCGCTTCGTCCAACGTAATGTAAGCCACGCCGTGCAATTCGTTCGCACCTTTAAGTTCTTTAATTTCAGCTTTTACTTTGTTGAGTTTGCCGAATAGGAACAAAGCACCTTCTTTCCCGTTTGGAAATTTGTGGTCTGCTTTAATAAAAAAAGGTAAGGCTGTTTCTGGACTGGTCGCCTTTTTTGCCAAATTAGTGATGTCTTTTTTGGAAACATCAGCCGCTGTGAAGGTTTTTAGCCCTCCTTTGGGATTAAATGCCTTTTTTGTAGCTATTTAATTGGTGTAAAATAAAAAATTATATTTTCAGCTGCAAGGTAAGTCATTTTTTTGAGTTACCAAATTTTTAAAATAAAAATAAAATTTGAGATATAAAAAAGCCCCAAGCGCAGAGGCAAAGGGCAGGAAATCTAATCGTACGTTATAGCATCGCGAATTTTTTTAACAACCCAAGCAGAATCAAAATACAACTTTTTGGTTTTCCAACACTCGCAGGGAAATATCTCTCCACCAATAGAATCGTTAGAGTAATCCCACGAATAAAACAAACCACGATACCATCGTGCATAGTCAGGATGTTGGCTAACCTCATTTTTAAAAATTGGTTCGCCTAATATATACTTTACTTCATTTGTATCCATTCCTATTCTTATTTGTTGCCAGCGTGCTGCTGTGTAATTTTCTGAATACACAGTCGGGCAGGTACATTCGTGGCAAGCGTAAAAACAAAAAAGAATAAAAATACAAAGGTATTTTTTCATAAATACTCAGTTTTAAAGTGTTTGCAAAAAAAAGCCCCAAGCGCGAAGCAAGGGCTTTTTTCGTTATGCAGATTTCTTTTGCTTTATGTTACGGTGATGCCAAAATAGCCATAGCCAAAAAAACAATAAATGAACTAAGCTAATTGGTACGACACTAAATAGCGCAGCAAAGCCTATTCCCCCATTTCCAGGTGCACTTTCAAGTATGTATGCGAACAATACAATAAAAAAACTGTAAATAAAAAAGCCCAATAGGTTATACCAGCCCATTGTATAGCCTACAGGGTTACTTTCTCTAATCGGAAAAATGGTAACCAATACCAAAACCCAAAAAGGAGAGCCTAATACTAACACAAAGCTCCAGCCTCCAAAAAAATCTGCCATTATTTCTTTTTATTAGTTGGTTTATTAATCTCCGTTAGCCGTCCTGTTTGTTTATCGTTTTCGTCAAACAAGTCTTCAAACCCCTCGTATTTATCAGGATTTTTGGAAAATTCGTTTTTATTATGCTGGTCAAGAATCATATCTAATTCTTCTGTAAAAGAACCGTTACCATGCGAATCAAGTTGACCTTCATAACCTACAGGTGTGGTACGGTCAAATCCAATAATATCTCCCCTTTGATTCGAATCTGCAATACCATTTCCATGTGCAATTGCGATATTTGGGTGATTGTCTTCTTCTTTACGAATCCCCCAAGATTGATGTGCGTCCATATCAACGGTAATATCAATTAAATGGTCAATATCATAAAAAATATTGTCGTATTGTTTATGATATATTTGAGCTTGACGTTTCAGTTCGTCTAGATACCCATCTCCAAAAGCACTTCCCTTACTATGAGTGTACATTTGAATTTTTTGGATAATTTGACCCGTAGCAGGGTTGCGTTTTAATTTACTAAAAATACTAAATGCTTCTTTTTTTGCTTGTGCAACACCATCCTCATATCGCTCTACTACGTTTGTGCTGCGATTTCCATTTATAAATTTAGAACTACCCGTACTAGGCGCAGATAAGTCTGCTCCTGTTTCATCTTGGATTTTTTCCAAAATTCTAATATCCCAATAGTCAGGAGTGCCGCCAGAACCGAACGCTAACCCATTTACTAAAATAGGAAACTCCTTTTCCCCATCGCCAAACCAACGAGCTTCCACCGTTAAATCATAACATTTATCAGCATTGGGAATTTCAAATTTTTCCGAATAAGAATAATAAACACCTTTTTTATCTTTTCCCCCAATCTCAGCCTCAATATAACCTGTGTTGCTGCCGTCACTCTTGTAAGTAAGCGAATTGTGAGGTAATGATTTTTTCCATATTTTAGGCTCTTCATCGCCAAGTTTAATCAATACTTTTTCAGTAATTTCGCTACTTACTTTATATTTAATATAATCTGGGACAATCCCTTCTATATTCAATTTCCAAGTAAGTTTTTCATACACAAAGCAAGTATCATCATTTTCTTGCGCCTTATCTTCAGTATTAGTTATATCAGCAGAAATGGGCGCAGATTTTTTAGCAGTTGCATCTGCAGTTTTCGTATTGGCAGCAACCACTTTGATACATTTATCCACCAAATCTTGATAAGGTTTGGGTAGTGGGGCCTTGATTTTTTGAATGGTAGCGAGAGCGGCTTGCATAGCGGCAAAAGCCTCTTGTTTGGTTTTGAAAGACATAATGGATTAGGCTTTTTTGGTGTTAGGATATAAAAAATCGTGGGCTATTTTTAGCGATTTTAACGCTTCTTGAACAGTAGCTTTATCCTGTTCGGAAATAGCTGGCGCGGCTTTTTCTTTGGTTTCTGTAGTTTCGGGAGCGGGTTTAGTTTCCACCTCATCAGCTACATCTTCCATCGCTTCTGCCGCTTCTGCCAATTTATCAGCTTCTTTTTCGCTAATCACTGCGCCGATTTTATAACCTGCGTGGGTGCTGGTGAAAGCTGCTTTAATAGCGTTTTTTAGTACTGTTTCTTTGGTCGTCAATTTGCCTTTGCTTGGCAAGAGATTAAGCACAGTTTTGCCCGCTTCGTCCAATGTGATATAGGCTACGCCGTGCAATTCGTTCGCGCCTTTAAGGTCTCTAATATCAGCCTTTACTTTGTTAAGTTTGCCGAATAAAAACAAAGCACCTTCTTTCCCGTCAGGAAATTTGTGGTCTGCTTTAATAAAAAAAGGTAAGGCTGTTTCTGGACTGGTCGCCTTTTTTGCCAAATTAGTGATGTCTTTTTTGGAAACATCAGCCGCTGTGAAGGTTTTTAGCCCTCCTTTGGGATTGAATGCCATTTTTTTACTTTTAATTTAAAATTAATTGCTATTTCGCGCTGCAAACATAAAACACTTTATTCAAAGACAGAAATTTTTTTATAAAAAAAATACAATTTTTTAATGTAAAAAAAAAAAACGCTAAAAGTTGCCTTTTTTAATTAGAAAAAATTTAAAAACACAAGAAATTAGTAGCATACTATGCTAATCCTGTTTTAAATTTAGTACAACACGATATATTTTTCATTCAAAGCCACAAATTTTTTCCCATAAAAAAAGCCCCATCTTCCCAGATGAGGCTTCGTAATTATATTTAACCACTTTTATTAAGCTATGAAAAACAACTTTCTTATTTAGATTTGTTGGAGCTTTTGGCTTGCTCAACTGCAATTTCGCGGATAGCAGAGAAAGATTCGGCATTTGCTGTACCTTCCAATGCTTTGAGTGCCAACGATTGAGCTTGTTTGAGGGCGTTTTCCAACTGAACAGACAATTTTTTAACCTGTTCGTCTTGATTTTTAATCACTTCTTTTTGGGTGCTGATGCGCAAATCCAAAGCTTTTTGGTTGGCGTCAGTATCTGCATTGTAAAGTGCCAATTTTACTTTATGCTCGCGTTCTACCACAGCGCGGCCTTCGGCTTCTGCCTTTTTGACCTCTTTTTGTAGTTCAGCGTCAGCCGCTTCGTATTTGCGTTTGTATTCTGCAAATTCATTTTCACGGTCAGCGATAGCTTTTTCTTTTTCAGCCCAAGATTTTTCTTTGTTAGCTTTCAACTCTACCAATTCGTCAGCCAAAGCTTTGCGTTTTTGGTTGTAAGCATCATCTTGAGCAGCGCGGGTTTGTTTCAAAGTGTAGTCAAACTCATCTTGTTCGCGTTTGCGGCTGGTTTGGGCTTCTTTATTGCGCTCAGCAATTTTGCGGTTGTATTCGTCCTGTTCTTTGTTCCAAGACATATGTTTGTTAAGCAACTCTTCGCTGTATGATTTTTTCTTGTCGGCGAAAGTATCTTCAAAAGAAGTTTTTTGCTCTTCATAAGATTGAGCGGTTTCTTCAAAAGTATTTTCGTTAATATCTATACTGTAAAGGGTTTTTACCTGCGCTTTTTCGTCAGCGATTTGTTGAGCTACTTTTTGCAATTTTTCAGCTTCTACCACCTGTTCAGCGGAAAGATTGCTCAATGATTGCGCTATGCTTTGCTGTACGCTGGTTAGGTTGCTGATGATGCTAGCCACTGTATCGAAACTGTCGCTTCCCGCTGCATCGCTATAGTCGTCGTCTTCGTAGTCATCGCCGCCTACTTGTTCTTCCAAGTCAGCAATTTGACTTTTGAGTTGTTGATTTTCTTTAAAAAGGTCATTATACGCTTTGAGAATTACCTCTTTCGTATCTTTGATAGTTGGTTTTGCCATGATTTATGATGGAAAGGAATTTGTGTGATTAAAGATTATTTTTTGTTGGATTCCAACGCTTTGAGTGAAAGTTGTTGTACTTGTGCCAAAGCTTCTTTCAACTCGGCAGACAATTTTTCAATTTCAGCTTTTTGTTGGGCAGCTGCTGTATCCAAGTTTTGAGCTTGCAATTCAGCAACTTTTTGCTTACCAGCTACTTCGCGCTCCAATAATGCAAACGCTTCGTCGCATTCTTTGCCCGCTTGTTTAATCGCTTTACCGCGCGCGCTGTTGGATTTTTCCTCAATTTCTTTATCCAAATTATCCACTTTTTGGCGGTATTTATCCAAATCCGCTTGTTGGCTGCTCAACACAGTTTCGCGCTCACCCCAAGCTGCATCTTTGGTTTTTTGACTTTCTTCCAAACCGCGCAACAATAACTTTTTGCGGTTGTCATAATCGTCTTGCTCCAATTGCTGTTTACGGTTCAACGCATACGCATAATCTTCTGATTCTTTTTGGCGGTTTTTTTCCAAATTAGCTTTATAATCCGCTTCTGATTGGTCATACTCGCCTTGTGCTTTTTCCCAAGCCGCACGGCGTTCTGTGCTTTCTGTTTCCAATCTTTCCAATGCTTTTTTCTGCTCTTCTTCCAACTGTTGCAAACGCTGCGCTTGCTCTTGTTTGAGGATATGCAAAGCGTTGGCTGCTTCTTTTGCATTTAAAGTCTCTTGCAAATTGCCTTGCTGTACTTGAATAGCAGCGCGCAAATCTTCCAATGTTTTAATCTCAGCCTGCAATCTTTTGCTCAATGTTTCCACAGAAACACCCAATTCCAATTGCAAATCTGCCAAACCTTTCACTATGCTTTGTGGGCTGTGGCTGGCTACTTCGGCTACCAATTTGCGGTTTTGTTCGTCGCGGGCTAATTCTTCTTTGGTTAGAATTTGCGTTTTGCTGCGTTTGTAAGTTTCAAGCAGCTGAAGGAATGCTTTTTGCACATCGTCCTTCGTTTTTAGCGGAGTTGCTTTCATACGAAATGTTTAAAAATGAGTTTGTATTAAGTTGTGTGAATGTAATTTATGCTTGCTTTTACGCGCTTTGAAAGTTTTGGTTGCATTTTTATAAAAAAAATTCGCTTTTTGTTTATACTTTTTCTACAACCGTTTTTTTCTGCGCGTGTTTCGGGGTTGATTATACGCCGCTTTCTCAATTCGGTTGCAAAGTTCAAAACTTTTTTTCATTCTTTTGTCAAAATGCTGCAAAAAAGTGCATTTTTTATCAATTTTTTTTCATTTCTGCAACCATCTTATCCCCATTCGTTAGGTTCAATTCGCCTTTTTCATCCCATAACTGTATGAAAATCAACCTTAAACGCATTTTTTTCTCCCCTTCTGTAGTTGGGGTCGCTTTTTGGAAAAAATCTTCAATTATTTGATAATTTTCCCCCGCTTGGGGATAAATCAACAGCAATTCGCTGGCTTCACTCAATACCCCGTAGGTAAACATTTGTCTTAGGTCGTCCCCGTTGGCTGTAGCCGATTGGGGGTTTTTCCATTTTGCATCCAAAATATAACTTTTTTGCGTATTTTTTATATAGAAGTCTGGCTTTTGGGATTGGTTTTTCCAAAAAGATAATTTTTGTTGGTACTCAAACCGCCAACTGGCTTTTATACAACTTTCTTGCAACTGCCGCTTAATATACCGCTCAAATAGGCTGGGCATTTCCACCCAAAAACTTAGCGCAAAATGGTTTCCGCTCAACATCTGCGGGCTTAAATTCAACAGCACAAAGCGGGAAAGTTCCAAAATGAGCTTATATTCGGCGTTATGGCGGTTAAAAACGATTTGATTAAACTCCTTTTCCGACACTTGAGCGGGAATTTTTACGTGACTAATTGCAGCTTCTGCGTTTTTCAACCCTTTTTGTACCGTATTACTCCATTTTTGGCGGCAAACTGTATCTATAGCTTTAGCAATAATTTGATTGTAAAAGTGATTAGAGTTTAATTCCCACCTTTGCCCGTAAAAATAGGTTGGGCGGCAAGCATTAACATTAATTTGTTTGCTCCAATCTATACGATTTGCCCAACGGGGTTGGTTAGTGTTGGGTTGTTCGTACTGTTTCAACAAACCTTTTTTCGCCAATCGCTGCGTTTCTTGCGCCAACAGGTAAATATAATACTCCCACAACTTGCCCAATGCTACGCGACTTGAGATTTTTTGGGGTTTTATCTTTGGCAAAACTTGAGTGTATAACAACATTTGGGTTAATCCTGTCTGAATGTGCAGGTCGTTTTTTTCCCCGTTTTTGGGTAGAATTTGCAAACATACTCCGCCTATTTGTACCCGCCCCACATAGTTTTTGGCGATTAAATGGCGACGGCTTACGCTAAAATATCGCTCTTGTTCTTTTTCCGAAAATTCTACCAGCGTTTGCAACTCTTCCGCGCTTAATCCCCAACTACTTATCGGGCTTTTCTCTTGTTCAAATAGGTTAATCGTTTTCATAAATTTGCTGATAGTCTGCCGCTTGGGGAAAAGTGGGGTTTATTTTTTTCACCCGCCAGCGCGAGCGGCCTAATTGGGGATAGTTTATTTCCTCCACAAAATCACGGGTTAGTATATGCTGTATGTTTTCAACCTCTCCCAGCAGCAATTCTGTTAGCAAAGGGATAATTTGCTGCCACATTACTTCGTTGAGTTGGGCGAATGTTTCTATTTGCAAAAAGTAACTATGTCCAATTTGCGCCTCATTACCGATTTGTATAGCCACGCGCTCGTTGATAGTTTCCAATAATTTGGATAGATTAACCCCTTCTATCAGTTTATTATCTAATAGATTACTTTGGGGCAACACTTCTTTAAAATAAAACCGCCTACGCAAAGCCCAATCAATAGCCGTAATGGATTTATCGCTGCTGTTCATTGTTCCGATAAGGTAGAGGTTAGACGGCACTTCAAAATTTTGTTTTGAATAGGGCAATTTTGCGCTTAAGGCTTCGGCGTTTCCCCCTCGCTTGTTAGGTTCTATCAAACTTATCAACTCGCCAAATACTTGAGATAAATTAGCGCGGTTGATTTCGTCTATGATTAAAACGTAATTGTGATTGTGGTCGGCTGCTGCACGGGCGCAAATTTGTTTAAACACCCCATCTTGTACCTCATAAATCAATCCGTTTTTACCCACTTTTGGTTTTATACCCTCTATAAAATCCTCGTAATAATACCCCGCGTGAAAGGTAATAAATTCTATATTTTCCCCGTTTTGGCTGGTGATTTCGGCTGCTATTTGCCTCGCTTGATAGGTTTTGCCCGTGCCTGCAACCCCGTATAAAATCTGATTTAACGGGTATTCGCTGCGCTGGCGGCTGGCTTGATACGGTACGATTGCTTCTGCAGCGGTTTCGGCTTGTTCCAAAATCTGCTCTTCTGCACTTGCCCATATTTTCTTTACGCTTTCGGTAAAAAATAGCATAGCCAACAGATAGGAATTGTTTGCCGAATTATTCCCTTTTATGGGTATTTCTGCCGCTATTTGCTTGCATTTTTTCCCAAAACTTTCCCCTAATATATCTAATTGAACGGGTAAAAAATGATTGTCTAACTTTTTCTCGGCATTATTGGAAAAAATGGGCATTTCATAACTCGGATTTTGCAAATAGGCTATAATTTTTGCCACTAATGGCTCTGCTTCCTTAAACGTGTTGTTATTATATTTGTAATAGATAATGTTTTTGATAACAGTAGCCTTTTTTTTCTCTAATTGCTGTTTGAATAGCTTATGCTCGCATAAATTTTCCCAAAACAACCCCACCAAGCGCGAAAACTCCAACTCTTCTCCCGCCAATGCTTGCAAAAAGGTTAGATAATTGGTTTTATACTGGTCTAATATCTCCATATAAAAGGCATCGTCGCGTTTATATTTTTCTATCTCTCGCCAAGCCAACAAGCTTTTTTCTCCTATAAATGATTTGTTTTTAAGCGCGTTTTGAGCAAAATTATCCGTTGATAGCTCATTTTGCCACACGGTTTTTAGCAATTGGTTGTAATTGGACATATTTTTGTATTGGTGTTTTTGATAAAATTTTTATTATGATAAAACTACTCAAGGCTAAAACGGCTCACGGATTTTACGGATTAAACGGATATTCACTGATTTAATTTTTATTTAAACCTGATAACTTACGAGGTTGAAACTATACCTGTGAAAAAAATTGGCATAACTCTTCTGTGGAAATCTGTTTAATCCGTAAAATCTGTGAGCTATTTTTTTAAGCATTTAATAAATACTAAACGTTTGTAACAACAAAAGCGCAGTGGTTAGCCCGCTACGCTTTTTTTATTCTTGTTTTGATAAAATAACTTATTCAAACAAAAAGTTTTTTATTCCCCGTCGTTGCTATCATTTTCCAATTCATCTATAGCGGCGTTATTTGCGTCCAAATTGCTTTCGTCGTCTTTTGCGGTGTCTTCCTCTTCTCCCGCTTTAGAGGGTTTTGCTTCTGAACGCAGATACTGCAACTCGTAAAACTGTTCCACTACAGCCAAATCGTTTCTATAATAGAACGTCAAGTAAGCCAATACCCCGTGCAAGGCTATAGACAACTCGCGGCGGGCATCTTCTAATTTTCCCGATAACTGTTTTTTGCGCATTTCCAACCCCTGTTGGCGAGTACGGGCAGCAATTAGGTCGCCTACATATTGGTCAATTTCAGCGCGGGTTGCTCTCAACGGCGCGTAGTCTTCCATACGCTCGGAAAGGGATTTAAGCTCTTTGATACGCATTTCGTACCCGCCTTTTTGAAAAGGTTCTTTGCCGTTGGGCATCAATTCCGTGTATTCCCACGTTTCGCTTGGGTAATGATATTGAATGGCAACGTCCCAATGGCGAATTTTGCTGCTGGTTATTTCGTCAAATATCGTTTCTACCCTTTTGGTGCTGGCGCGGTACTTGCCCAAATTGGTAGTAGTGGCGGTAAAAGCCTCTTGAAATTGAATGTAAGTTGGTTCGTATAAACCGTACATTGCCGATAAATCAGAATTTTGTGCCGCCGCAGCCTTCAGCTTGTCGTGGTGGTCGGTGGCGATTAAATTCATAGTTTTAAAACTGTTGCGGGTTACGTTTTCAAACGGATTGCGCAAAGCTGACCACAAACTGTCTTTCATAACTGTTTAATTTTGATGGTTAAAGTAATGGCGCAAATATACGCGTTTTTTTTATAATGGTTGCTTTTTTGGTTTTTTTTATAAAAATATTTTTATGATAAATTTTATTCGCTTGCTGTTGGTAATTTTTTTTATAATTATTATTTTTAGCCAAATAGGTTATACAAAACTTTTGTTTTGTGATAATTTTGCTGCTCGTTATAAGCTAAAAAATCCCCCAGAGTTAATTCTGCTGCTGGAATTAGCTCTGGGGAATTTTTTTACTCACTTTTTGGGGCGGAATAGGCTCAAAACTTCTGTTTTTTGTATATTTTGATTGCAAAACCTATTTCGGGAAATTCCTGTTCTAAATTTTGGTATCAAACAACCTGCTGGGAATTTTTTTGTATAGGTTTTGGTATCGGATAATAAGCTGGGAAATTCCCCGCTTATGTTTTGAGGTTAAAATGGCTACCAAATAATTACCGCGCAAGTTTTTTATATTCGTATAAACAAAAAACAACTTTTAGGCGTTTATATCAAAAGCGGTTTCTAATTTATTCCCACGCGAGCCTTTTACCATTATATTATAACCTTGTAAATTAAGCCGTTGCAATATCGTTTTTAGCTCGGCGGCGTTGGATAAATGCTGTAGTTGGGCTTGATTGGGTAAAGTGATTTTGGTAAATTCTGCCCCGATTAAAAACACGTGCGCGTACAGGTCAAAATTTATACTATCTACCAACTGCTGATGCTCTTGCGGGGCAAAAACGCCCAATTCTAACATTTCGCCCAAAATTAGCACGGTTAATTTTTCCCCTGTTATAGGTTTTTGGGTTTGAATAGCTTGCAGAAAAACCCCCATACTGCTTGGGTTAGCGTTGTAACAATCCAACAATAAGCGGTTAGTTTGCCACGTTCTCGTCTCGCCACGTAAATTTTGCGGTTTATAATCGCTTAGTTCTTGAGCTATAATATCAATCGGCACGCCAAAATAATTCGCCACAAAAGCAGCCCCTAATAAAGTTTCTGCCCAATACCCCCCAAAAAGTGCACTGGTTACTAACGTTTTTTGCCCATTATGGCACAAATTAAAGGATAAAAACGGCTCTGTAAGCAACTCTGTATAAAATGGGCTGCCCGCGCCGTAGTACTCGCGCTGTGGCACTTGAGCAGAACGCTGCATCAATTCGCTGTCGCCCTTATTCACAAAAGCGATACCTTGATGCGTTTTTAAGTACTCGTACAATTCGGCGTTGGCGCGGCGGATATTTTCTATAGAACCGTACTCGCCCAAGTGGTCTTTGCCGTTGTTTGTAACCAAACCGTAATCGGGGCGGGCTATTTGACAAAGGGCTAAAGTTTCATTTAGATGATTTGCGCCTATTTCCAAAACGGCTATTTCGTGCTGTGGGTTGATTTGAAGTACAGACAAGGGAACGCCCAGATGATTGTTTAAATTTTTGGGGGTAACAAAACAGTTGTAACGATGCGGCAACAGTTTGGCGAGTAGCTCTTTAGTGGTGGTTTTTCCATTAGAACCAGCTATAGCCACAACGGGAATTTTTAGCTGGCGGCGGTGGTGAGCGGCTAACATTTGTAAGGTTTGTTCTCCGTTATTGGTTAGCAACAGGCGGCTTTGATACGTTGGGTTTTGGGTATAAACCTCCTCGCTGTTGATAACGGCAAAATCTGCGCCCTCTTTCAACGCTTGGATAGCGTACGCGCAACTTTTATGCACGCCCTCCGCGTTGGTTTGCCCTACAGCGAAAAATATGCCCCCTTGAGCAGCTTCGCGGCTGTCTATAAACACCCGTTTTGTTTGCGAATAGATTTGATACAGTTTAGCAATCATTATATTATGGTATAAATTGGGTTTGAAATGGGTAAAAAAAAAGCCCCGTTGCAGTAACGAGGCGCGGGTTTATTTTTTATAAAATTCTTGAGCGTGTTTTTTCATCTCTATAAGCGAAGATTTTTGCAAATACATCATATGCCCTGCTGGGTAATAAGTCATCGTAATGTTTTTGCGCAGTTCTGGCGACAGCCCCAAATGGTTAATTGTGTATTCGGTAGCAAAGAAAGGCGTAGCCAAGTCATAATAACCGTTGGCAACCCACAGTTTCATAGTGGGGTTCATCGTCATTGTTTTGCGCAAGTTCTCTGCCGTATTGACTGCCCGACCCGTAAAGGCTGAATAATCCCAAGGCTGGACTTTGCCCGTAAGGATATTATAGGGTAAATGGGTGCTAAAGTTTAGCTCGCGGGATAAATAATCGTTGATAGCCGTACCAAAGCAACCCAAAATAGTAGCCTGATAGCTAGGGTCAAACTCGCCCGTTTCGCCGTTAGCGTTCATATCCGTGTATTTGTACCGCGAATCAAACCGACCGACGACGTTATAAGCATCTCTCAACAGCTCTTTGGTAAAGCGGAATATGTTGAGGCGTAAGTTGGCGCGCAGTACATATTCGGGCGAAAGCCCCGTATAATCGGCTATTTTGGCGGCTATTTCGGTTTTTTCCTTATCAGATAGCAAATCGCCGCGCATCAAAGCGACCGTGTATTGATTAGAAGCGAACTCTCGCACCTCTTGCAGGAAATCCGCTAACTTGCGCCCTTGCTGGGTGGGGTTTAACTGCTTGTGATAGTAAGCTGTAGCGGCATAAGTGGGTAGAAAAAGAATATGCGGCAGGTCATTATGCGCTTCAAACCGTATTGTTTGAAAATCCAAGACACAAGACACCAAAATAACCCCGTTGAGGTAAAGCCCATAAGCATCAATTAGCTGCTGAGACACAGCAGCCGCGCGGGTTGTGCCGTAACTTTCCCCGATGATATATTTGGGAGAATTCCAGCGTTGGTTTTCGTACACGTAGCGGCGGATAAAATCAGCCACAGATTGCATATCTCCAGTATAACCGTGATATTTTTTCGCCTCCTTTTCGTCAGCAGCGCGACTAAATCCAGTAGTTACGGGGTCTATAAACACAAGGTCGGTTTCGTCCAACCAAGTATATTCATTATCTACCAACTGAAACGGCGGCGGCAGGGATTCCCCCTCGTCAGTCATCAGCACGCGACGAGGCCCCAACACCCCCAGATGCAACCAAACAGAGGAAGAACCAGGCCCACCATTAAAAGAGAAGGTTAGCGGGCGGCGGGATTTATCGGTTATTCCGTCGCGGGTATAAGCGATGAAAAAGATATGCGCTTCATTTTCCCCAGTCTCGCTTTTGAGGGAAAGATAACCAGAAGACACCGTATAAGACAAGGTTTTGCCGTTAATACTAATAGAACGCTGAACCGAATTTATCTTTTCGGGAACTTTGATAAGCGTAGAAGTTTCTTTGTTTTGAGCTTGAGTCTCCATAGATAACAGGCAAAAAGTTAGAAAAAAGAACAATAAAGGAATAGATTGATACATTTTGAATAAAGTTTAATCAAAAAAGCAGGCAAAGGTAAATTTTTTTTGTAGAAAAACGTTAGAAATGAAATTTAGTAGTTATTTTTACCCCCAAAAAAGCGAATGAAACAACATTTTTGGTTAAAGTATGGCGGTGTATTATCTGTATTGGGAGCGATTATAGCCTTTTCGGTGTGGCAAGGTATAGAGTTGCATCCAGCCAAATTAGAGAAAGTGGCAAGTTCTGCGAGCGGTTGGGAAACGTTTGTGATGCAGTTGGCAGAAGCGGTAAAATCGCCCTTGAGTATTCTTATCCTGCAACTATTGACGATATTGGCGGCGGTGCGGGTGGTAAGTTGGTTGATGCGGCTGATAGGACAACCAGCAGTAATTGGGGAGATTATAGCGGGGATAATTTTGGGACCCTCTTTGGTAGGTTATTATTTCCCCGAGTTTTCTGCGTTTCTATTCGGCAAAGATACTATGACCACGCTCAAGATGCTAAGTCAATTGGGCTTAATCCTGTTTATGTTCATTATCGGGATGGAATTAGATATGGGCGTATTGCGGAATAAAGCCCAAACAGCGTTGATGGTTAGCCATTTTAGCATAGTGTTTATGCACGCGGTTGGGGTTGGATTGGCTTTTTTGATGTACGAACAGTTTGGGGGAGAGCGAGCGGATTTTCTCAACTTTGCTTGGTTTTTGGGGGTAGCGATGAGTATAACCGCCTTTCCTGTGCTGGCGAGGATTATACAAGAGCGAAATTTGAACAAAACAGCCCTTGGTATGATAACTATAACCTGCGCGGCGGCTGACGATGTAACCGCGTGGAGTATCTTGGCGGCGTTGATAGCTTGGGTGAAAGCGGGCAGTTTGAGCAGTGCAGTTTATACCCTCTTAGGTTTTGGGGTGTATCTGTGGTTTATGCTGAAAGTATTGCAGCCGTTCCTGAAAAGAGTAGCCGAAATATACGTATCGCGGGAAGTTATCAACAAAGCGGTGGTGGGAATGTTCTTTCTGTTGCTATTTTCTTCCGCTTATATAACCGAACTAATGGGCATACACGCGCTATTTGGGGCGTTTTTGGCTGGGGTGATTATGCCCCAACGCACAGATTTCAAAGAGATATTGACCCAAAAGATAGAAGATGTTAGCTCTGTGCTGTTGTTGCCGCTATTTTTTGCTTATACGGGCTTGCGCACGCAGATAGGTTTATTGAATAGTGTAGAATTATGGCTTTGGGCGGGTTTTGTGGTCTTGGTTGCCTCTGTGGGTAAATCTATGGCGGTGGCTTTGTCGGCGCGGTTTTTGGGTATGAAGGGCAAAGATGCGCTATTATTGGGGGTGTTGATGAATACACGCGGATTAATGGAGTTGATAGTGCTAAATATAGGCTACGATTTGGGGATACTAAGCCCGCAAATGTTCGCGATTATGGTGATTATGGCGTTGGCTACAACCTTTATGACCGTTCCTTTATTGGATTTGATAGAATTTTTGTACAAAAAAGCAGCCCCAAAACCCAAACCATCAGCCAATAACGCGGTATTTTTATCCTTTGGTTTGCCACAAATGGGGGTTTCTTTGCTGAAAATAGCCCGTTTAATCTCGCGCCAACCGTATAAAATAACCGCTTTGCACCTTACCCCGCAGACGGATTTGAGCCCACAACAAGCGGCAGAATTTGAGCGGGAGAGTTTTGAACCGTTGCTGGAAACAGCGGCAGAATTAAACCTGAAAGTAGAAACTGTTTATAAAGCATCGGATAAAATCAGCACAACAATCAGCCAAACCGCCACAGAAAAGCAAGCGCAAATGTTGTTATTGGGAAGTGCCAAATCTATATTTAGTCAAGACGCTACAGGGGGAATTATACGCCAAGTATTGGAGATGCAAAGTTGCCCAGCCGCTGTGTTGATAGATAAAGGTTTGGAGGAAATCAAAGCTGTATTGATATTAGTAATGTCCGAAAAAGATAATTATTTGTTGGATATAGCCGCACAAATACAAGAAAATATAAGTATAGCTATTCGGGTTTTGGACAACTTGAATAAATCGGGTAAAAAACATCCATTTATACAAAAAAATCCCAATCTGTTGCTTCAAAATACTTTATTTGCAACCGCTTTGATTAAACAATATGATTTAATAATAGTTGGGTTTGAGTATTGGGATAATAATCCCGACGATTATGAACAGTGGAAAAATGATAGCCCTTCTATATTAATTATGCGCCCTGCTGTGGTAGAAACCGAATAAACTTGTTTTTGTTATTAGAGATGTTTAGTAAGAATTTTTTTACATTTTCAATCAAGAAAAATAACTGTTTATGCCTTTTAAGCAACAGACTAAAGTCTGTTGCAATTGTTTTTTTGTCCTTCAACGGGTTAAAACCCGTTGGTATTGACCAATAAAAGTATAAAACGCGCGGGGGTTCGCTTTGCGGTTCTACGAAGTAGCCCCAAAAGCGCGAAAAAATCCTAAATATCACTTGTGCTGGGACTTTCGCTTACGCGCAGCTTGATGCAGCTTTGCTGCCTCTTCGGTTTTTCCCGCACAACATAGAGAAATTAAAAGATAAAAATCATACTAAACAACTCCATTTTTATAAATATCCAAACCTAAAATTAATTATGTCGTTAGCCGTATTCAAAAAAACCATAGGGGCGTTTGTATTTGTATTGGGGATTTATGCCTGCCAAAACGATAAACCTGTGCCTCCTATCCACTTGCCTATTGAGGCAGATACCAGTTTGGTAAAACCACAAAACAACGACAAACGCAGCGAAACTCTTTTTTACAAAAATAAAACGAGTAGTGAGCAGTTGCAAAATGTTTTTGGTCAAATACCAGCCACACATTGGCAAACGCTAAGTTTTAGGGGTATGGATAAAACCATAAAACAAGAGTTGCTGACAAAGGGCTTTTCTATGCCTTTTATGGTAGAAATCAATAACCATTGTTTGCTAATAAAAGAAGTGGTTCAAAACGAAGATGACGACAAAGAAGAGCGCAATATGGCAGAAATAGCTGTATTTGCTTATGATAATGCCAATAAATGGTTGGTTTTCATCTGCGAACAAGCGATAAAAAAAGATGAATCTTCTACCCCGAAATTGATTAGGCAATCATTTTGGGAATATGACGGTAAAATATGGTCTGATGCGGGGGTAGAAATGCCCATAATTAGCGAAGCGATGTTTTTTGATAATCCGCCTAATACGATATTTAATAAAAAAGAGCCTTTAATGTTGCGAGCCGATAGCAAAAAACCTGATTTGTTGTCTGTGATTGTTCCAGAAAGATTGCTGGCAGAAAGTGTGCAACACAGCATAAATTTGTTGTGGAATGGGGAAAAGTTTGAGGTGCAAATAAAATAGTGGTGAGGAGTGGGAAGTGAGTAGTGGGGAGTGGGGAGTGATTGGTGAGGAGTGGGAAGCGAGTGGTGGGGAGTAAGTTGTAGGAAATAGATGTCTTTGTATAAAATAAGCCTCTCGAGATAATACTTGGGGGGCTTTTTGTTTTGAATAAGCAACTTAAAAGAAAGCGTTTGTATTTCTAACCACTAACAACTATCCACTAACAACTAAACACTAATCACTAACAACTAATCACTATTTTAAACTTTATAAAAGCGAGCTTGTTGTATAAATTTATTTAAAACAAAAAATAATTTATTAAAACGATGAAAACAGTTTACGATGCGGCGGCTATAGCTGCGATGGACAAAGATTTCCGCACACAATTTATCAACCATTTGTCGGGGTATAAAAGTGCTAATGTTATCGGTACGGTTTCTGAATTGGGGTTGGGAGGTAGTAACTTGGCGATATTTAGTTCGGTAGTGCATTTGGGAGCTAATCCCGCGTTGGTGGGAATGATTTCTCGCCCCTTTGCGGAAAATGTGAGCCGCCATACTTATAATAATCTGACCTCAACGGGTTATTATACGATTAACCACGTGGCGACTAATTGGGTGGATAAAGCGCATCAGACTTCGGCGCGTTATGATTTGGAAGTGTCGGAATTTGATGCGGTGGGTTTGACTGAAGAGTACGTTAATGATTTTCCCGCTCCGTTTGTAAAAGAAAGCTATATTAAAATGGGGGTTAAGTATTTGCAAACTGTAGATATTGAATTGAATGGTACGAAATTGATTATTGGGGAAATTGTTTTGGTGGTCGTGCCAACGGGTTGTGTTAGCATAGACGGGCATTTGGATTTGGTAGGGGCGAAAACGGCTGCTGTGGCGGGATTGGATACTTATCATAAGGGGGAAATGCTGGGGCGGTTTGCGTATGCGAAGAAGTAGTGGGTTTAACCCTCCCCGACCCTTTCGCTTACGCGCAACTTCGTTTCTTAAAAAGGGAGGGAGACTTGTGTTAAAAGGTTGGAAATAAAGAGAAGGGGTTTAACCCTCCCCGACCCTCCCTCAAAGAGGGAGGGGGACTTGTGTTAAAAGGTTGGAAATAAAGAGAAAAGGGTTAACCCTCCCCGACCCTTTCGCTTACGCGCAACTTCGTTTCTTAAAAAGGGAGGGAGACTTGTGTTAAATAGTTATTGGTGGTTAGTTGTTGGTGGCGGATATTGTTGTATAAAAAAACCTCTCAAGTGTTGGCTTGAGAGGTTTTTTGTTTTGGGCAACAGACTAAAGTCTGTTGTAATGAATTGGTTATTTTTTAACGGGTTAAAACCCGTTGGTAGTGATTGTTTGTATTAATTTTATTCTGAATTTTAATATAAGGGTTATAAAATAGCGAATTATAAAATAGTGTTTTTATTATTGGGCAACAGACTAAAGTCTGTTGTAATGGATTGGTTATTTTTTAACGGGTTAAAACCCGTTGGTAGTGATTGTTTGTATTAATTTTATTATAAATTTTGATATAAGGGTTATAAAATAGCGAATTATAAAATAGTGTTTTTATTATTGGGCAACAGACTAAAGTCTGTTGTAAGAGATTGGTTATTTTTCAACGGGTTAAAACCCGTTGGTAGTGATTGTTTGTATTAATTTTATTCTGAATTTTGATATAAGGGTTATAAAATAGTGTTTTTATTATTGGGCAACAGACTAAAGTCTGTTGTAAGAGATTGGTTATTTTTTAACGGGTTAAAACCCATTGGTAGTGATTGTTTATATTAATTTTATTATAAATTTTGATATAAGGGTTATAAAATAGCGAATTATAAAATAGTGTTTTTATTGAGAGGCAACAGACTAAAGTCTGTTGTAATGGATTGGTTATTTTTTAACGGGTTAAAACCCGTTGGTAGTGATTGTTTGTATTAATTTTATTCTGAATTTTGATGTAAGGGTTATAAAATAGCGAATTATAAAATAGTGTTTTTATTTGGGGACAACAGACTAAAGTCTGTTGTAATGGATTGGTTATTTTTCAACGGGTTAAAACCCGTTGGTAGTGATTGTGGTGGGGGTGCAAATACGCAATGTGTGAGGGCAAACACATAGGTTTGCCCCTACGGGTGCGTTAATATGTCTTGAGGAATGGGGTTTGTGGGGTTTTGTAGTAGCGGGTTATACCAAAAAAAATGAACACGTCAGCAAGCAGCCAGTTGATAATCCAACTTGTCCAAGCGATAAAAATATAAGAGGTCGGATGACACAATAAGGCGGGCGCGTCTGGGCAATCCCATTGGTAATGGTCTTTGATAACGGCAAAAATAAAAGATGTTCCGCGCAAAGTTATAGCAGATAAGCCCACAGCGTAAGACCTTATCATATAAGCTGCGTGCGAGTTGAGTTCTTTTGTCTTTATTTGGCGATAAGCCATAAAAGTTAGCCCCCACCAAGCCAAAGCTTGACAAATGAAAGCAATTTGAGCAAGTATGCCCCCCTCTCCGTAAAAGCCCATTAACAAACCTGTAGGCGCGGCTAAAAATAGGATTACAAACACGTACATTTTGCCCACCCAGCGATGCAAACGGGGGTATTGGTACATAATAGTAGAAGAAAATTGTATAAATCCAGCCGTCAAAGCTATAACTGCTGTAGTGATGTGTATGTAAAAAGCAATCAACCAATGTTGTAGTTTGACTTCAGCTTGTTTGTTGAGTAAGAAATCTATATTGGTAGGGTACGGAGATTGTAAATAGGGATAGGCTATAGAAGCCATTTTGCGGACGGATAAGAATATGGCTATTAATATCAGAATTTTGAGCAGGTAGAGTAGTATAGATTTCATAGTTGTAGGGGTTTTAACCCTCCCCAACCCTCCCTTTGAAAGGGAGGGAGACTTGTGGGATTAAGGGGGAGATTTATTGGGTGTTGTTGGGGGTGTTTTAACCCTCCCCGACCCTCCCTTAAAAAGGGAGGGGGGCTTGCGGGATTAAGGGGGAGA